>CBDUYN010000038.1:0-63552 GCA_965371445.1 uncultured bacterium
CCTGGGCGAGGAAACGCGACAGGATGCGACGGACGAACGGATGCTGAAGGTGCAGATGGACCTGCGCGTTGGTGACCCGGGCATGTGCTTTGAAGACGACGGGCAGGGGAGCCTTCTTGCGCCACTCCCAGAACGGCTCGTCGCGTCCGCGCGGCGGACGCAGGAAATCGAGGGTCTCGTTCCACGCGTCGGGTAGGTCGGGCAGCACATACGCGGGCGGCCCGCCGTTGTCCCCCGATTCAGAAGCGGAGGGCTTTGCCGTCATCGCCCCGGCGCCGGCGAGCGCCAGGCCGACGTCCACGGCGTCGCGCAGGAGGTCGGCATCGAAACCGAGGACGTTCCGCGAACGGCTCAGGATCCGTCCGGCCTGGTCGTTCTCACGACGCAGAGCTTCGATGTCGTCGCGCACGCCTTCGAGCTCGTCCTTCGTCGTCTCCTGCTTGCCTTCGAGCTTTTCCGCCTCGTCGAGCCCGTCGCCGGTGGCGGCGTCGATGCCCTGGTCCATGACGTCGGCGAAACGTTCCATGATGACCGTGCCGAGAGAGCCGAGCTCGTCGAGGATCGTGTCGACCTTGCCGACCAGCTTGTCGAGGACGAGGTCCTCGGCGCGTTCCGGGTAGACGAAGTAATGGCAACGGACCTCGTCGGCGGGTTGGAGGGTGCGGTCGATACGTCCGTTGCGTTGCTCCATACGGGCCGGGTTCCAGGGGACGTCGAAATGGAAGAGGTCGGCGCAATGGGCCTGGAGGTTGATGCCCTCGCGGGCCGCGTCGGTGGCGAGCAGAATGCGGACGGGGTGCTCGTCGGGCAGGGCGTTGAAGGCGTTCTGGACTTCCTCGCGCTGCTCGTCGGACATACCACCGTGGAATTGCAGGATGCGTTCGTCACCGCGGTCGGTGTCCTCGACCGCCGCGGAGAGGAGCTGCCAGAGATAGCGCTTCGTGTCGCCGTACTCGGTGAAGACGAGGACGCGGGTGTCCGTCCAGTCCCCCTCCGTGCCTCCCCCGATGCGGACGCCGGGACACTGGTGGCGCCGGATCCAGTCGACGAAGGCGAGGACTTTGGCGTCGGGCGCGAGGTGGTGCTGCTCGGCGAGGCTCGTCATCTCGTCGAGGAGATCGCGGGCACGTTGGTGCGGCGTCTTGATGAGACGCGACGACGCCTCGGAGGTGGCGTCGCCGGCGGCCTCGAGGGTGTCGTCGTCCATGCCGTATTCATCGTCGTCCAAGAAATCCCCCCTGCCCCCCTTTCCTAAAGGGGGGTTCTGAGTCGGAGGGGATCCTTCTGAGCCCCCCTTTAGGAAAGGGGGGTTGGGGGGATTTTCCCCGCCGAAGCTGCGTGCGTGGACGGCCAACGTCCTCCGGAAGGCTTCGACGCTGCTCAGCAGACGCTTCTGGAGGTTGATGAAGACGAGCTTTCCGCGTCCGCGTAGGGGCTTCATCAGGTCCGTGTACTGTCCGAGCAGGGTGGAGAGCTGAAGCTCGGGGGCGGACTCGGGGCGCAGCTCGATGCGCACGACCTTGCGCTCGGGGTATTTGCTGCCGAGCCGTCGCAGGTCGGCCTTGAGACGTCGGACCATGATGCGGTCGCGTTCGGCGGGCTCGACCGGGACGCCACGGGTGAAGCGTTGGGGGTCGAGCAGCTCGAGGAGGGCCGAGAAGCTGTTGGAGTGGCCGTTGTGCGGCGTCGCGGAAAGGAAGAGGCGGTTCTCGAAACGCGGCGCGACATCGCGGACGACACGGGTCAGACGGGAATCGATCGCGTACTTGTTGGCCGACGCGGGCGCCACGGTATGGGCTTCGTCGAGGATCAGGAGGCTCTTCTTGGTCCGTTCGCCGAGGTGACGCAGGAGGGGCTCGCGGTACTCGGGACGACGCAGGGTCTGGTACGAGATGATGAAGCGGTTGTGGGTGTCCCAGGGGTTGACCTGGAAGCCGCGCTCCTGGCGTCGTCGGCCGACGAAGGCGCGGTTGTAGAGCTCGAAACGGAGCCCGAAGCGCCGCGCCATCTCGTCGCGCCACTGGAGGCAGATCGCCGCCGGACAGACGATGAGGACGAAGTCGACGCGTTGACGCAACTGCAATTCCTGGAGGATGAGGCCGGCTTCGATGGTCTTCCCGAGGCCGACGTCGTCGGCGATGAAGAGGTTGGCGCGGGGCAGCTCGAGGGCCTTTTTGAGCGGCGGCAGCTGGTGGCTCAGGAGCTGGATGCCGGCGCGGAAGGGGGCCTGGAAGAGGCGGGCCTCGGTGGCGGTGACGACGTTCCACTTGACGGCGTTCAGGTAGGCGGCGAAGTGACGCGGCTCGTCGAGGTGTAGGGCGTCGCCGAGGCCGTGCGTCTGGGGCTGAAGGACGCGAGCGCCCAGCTCCAGCTCCCAGAGGACGTCGAGGCGTCGTCCCTGGTTGTCGTCGTCGAGGCAGACGAGCCGGACGAGAGTGGCCTGGGGCCGTTCGGCGTCGGCGTCGGGCTCGACGACGTCCTCGACGAGGTACTGGCGGTGGCGTACCCGGACGATGTCGCCGACCTGGGGCATGTAGCGAGCTCCGGCCTCGCCGTCGTCCGACGAGAAGATCCTGTGAATGGGGTCGGGCTCGTCGCGCTTGAGCTGCTCGAGGACATCGCGTTTCCTGGACATGCCTCCGGAATGGTATCGCAAGAGCGAGATCGAGGTGCGGCGATCACCGTTTCGACACCCTGGCTGCAAATTCCCGTCGGCCGACGATTTTCCTCCCCTACCTCGAGAGGGCCTGGAGCCCCGCCCGGTAAGGCTCCAGGCCACTTTGTCCGTTTTGCGGCGTCGCGGCCCCTGGCTGCAAATTCCAGTCGGCCATGCTAAAACACCCTCTGCCGTTTTAGCCTCTTTCCAGGTCGCGGCACGGTGCCGTGGCCGTCTCTCAAACCGCCCGGCACCTTCGCCGGGCACGACGAAGGAGGCATCTCATGATTGCCAAACTCACCAAAGAGGTCACCGAAAGGCTCAAAGCCTTCCGGTCCCTGACAGCGGCCATCGCGGAGCTGGGACCGGAGGTGGCCGCCGCCGTGGAGGGTTCCGCACCCCCCTCACCACCCCCCGACCCGGAGGTCGACGTCTCCCCCAGTACGCCGGCCGGCGGTACGCCGGCCGCCGGTACGCCGGCCGGCGAAGGCGCCAACATCCTGGAGACGTTCGACACCCTCGGCCGAAGCCTCAAAGGCTCGATCTACCAGGCGGTCGTCTACGACCGGCAACTCTTCGACCTGAGCTCCGAGCAAGCGGCCCAGCGGAAGATCCGCGACGAGACGATCGACTTTCTCGGCGACCGGGTCGTCGGCTTGCGCCGGACCACGCTCGGCCAGTACGTCGATCCGGATCTCATCTCTCTCGGCCTGCGTTCTCCCACCCCTTCGGAGCCGGTGGCGTTCGTGCGCAACGTGGAGCTGGTCACCGAGAAGCTCGGGAGTGAAAACCGGAAGCGGATGCTGGGGCCGCTGCTCTTCGCGACGGCGCACGATCCCGGGGTCCACGCCGCCGAGCTGAAAAAGCCGCTCGACAAGGTGCGCCAGGCCCTCACAGACATCGAGACCCTCAAGCGGCGTATCGACGCCGTGCTGGAGAAGAAGTACGAGGTCCTCGAGATCTACGACCGGGAGGAGCTGAGGTTGTCGCGAATGTTCGAGGACCTCTGCCACTTTGCCGGCAAGCCGGGGCTCGCCAGCCGGGTGCGCCCGACGGTGCGTCGCCTCAAGAAGGACGAGACGGAGCTGGTCTTCACCGACCAGGTCATCGACGACCCAGCAGCCAGTGGCGATCCCGCCGCGGCCGAGCTCGCCGCGGAGAAGGTCGACAGCCTCGAGCCCGTCAGTGACGAGCCCGAGACGCCGGAAACCGAGGGAGCCTGATCTTCAAACCACGCGCCGGGGACTGCTACCGGGGAGCACCCCGGGGTCCCCGACGAGCGGCCTTTCGCGTCGCTCGCTTCGACGCCGCCGGGCGCCATTCCGATCACCGCGGTGCTTCACCGCGGCACGGTGCGCGACGTCCGGGTGGGGGCGGTCGACGCCGACGAGCTGGCGGAGCTCCTGGAGCGTCTGCTGGCGGACGGGTAGCGAGCTCACGGTGCGGCACCTCCTCTTCACGGCGAAGGGTTCCTTCCTGGTGACGTCTGTTTAGAACTTGTAGTTGTAGTCGATGCGGAAACGGTTGCCGTCCTCGTCGTTGGTGACGGCCTCGGCGACGTAGAGCCGGAACGTCAGGTTCTGACCCTTGCCCGTGCCGTAGACGAAACGCAGCTCGTGACCTTCCATGTCGGTGCCCCGGGTCTGGGTCGCCGACCCCCAGCGCACCCAGTCGTCCTGGGCGTAGGACGAGGAGACCGAAAGCGCCTCGACGTGGGCGTAGTACCAGGCCGCCTGCCAGTCGCCCTTGGCCTTCACGCCGCCGTACTTGATCGAGGCCACGTAGGCGTCGACCTCGTCCTCCAGGGGGTCGCCGGGGTAGCTCTCGGTGTTGTGGGCGTAGTCGACGCCAAGAGTCGTCTTGCCCGCCTTCCACTGGAGGTCGGCCACCAGGACCCTGTAGTCGCGCAAGCCGTTGCCGCGCAAGAGGTCGCCGGCGTCGGGATCGCCGGGGTTGGCGTCGATGTCCCAGTAGCCTCCGGCGAGGGTGAAATCCTTCCCCGAGAAGACCACCTGCGCGAGGGCCAGGTTGCCCGAGAGCTGCTGCATGCCGGCCGGCAGTGAGAAGTAGCCGGCGTTCAGTTGCACGGCCCCCGACTTGTAGCCGAAGGCGAGGCCCGCCGGGGTGACGTCGTCGTCCCAGAAGAGCTCGTTCTGCTTCCAGAAGGGGAGGCTGTTGCGGCCGATCCAGGCCCAGCCCTTCTCGCTCCGGAACCTGGCGTACCACTTGTCGAAGTTGAAGTGGACGTCGCCGGTGTCGTTGTCGTCGAAGTCGACGACGGTGACGTGGGGCGACTGCTGGCTGAAGTCCGAGCCGGTGCGCAGGCGCAGGCCGAAGTCGATGCGCTCGCCCGCCTTGTAGGCGGCGTTCAGGCGCAGGCGGAAGCGGGCGCGGGTCCGGTCGTCGCGCTCGGCGCCGCCGGCGGTCTGGGAGTCGAAGTCGGCCTCCAGGCGGGCGCGGAAGTCGCCGGTGAGCTGGAAGCCGTCGCTCGAGAAGATCTCCGAGCGTCCCGGCCCAGGAGCCAGAAGGCCCAGGAAGAGCACCGCGTAGAGGACCCTACGGGCGCTGCGAGATGCCGTCGTCATCCTTGGTTCTCCTTGTCGTCCCTTCCTCGCCAGTCCGGTAGATGCCCCTGGATCACGGCGATGGTAGACCCGCCTCCGGGCACCTCATATGACCGTCGTCATCTCCTTCGCGTCAGTCTTCGTCGTAGGGCTGGGAGCGCAGGCGTCTCGCCTGACCGTATGACGGCCGTCATAGTGGGGGCCGGGTCACAGTTGCTATAAACCGAGCCGGACAGCGAGAAGTCAAGAGTGTGCGTGGCCGCGTGTGCCTCGTCGCTAAGGCAGACCTGCAGGCCTCGCCAGCGGTTGCGAGGCCGGAACGAATCAGGAGGCCGGGTTGATGAGTAGACGACGACGGTTCGAGATCGTGACGGCTGCGGTTTTGGGCCCGCTGCTGGCGCTCGGCGCGACGCCCGGACGGGCACAGGAGAAATCCTGGGAGAGTGCCCTGGAAGAGAAGATCAGGGAAACCCCGAAGCTGGTGAAGGACGGCGAGGAGATCTACCGCCAGGCCTGCTTCTACTGCCACGGCGAAGAAGGCGACGGCCAGGGGACGGCCGAGCGCTACCTGCGCACCAAGCCCCGGGTCTTCGCCGACGGCAAGTACAAGATCCGCACCACCCCCAACGGCTCCCTGCCCACCGACGAGGACCTCTTCCGGAGCGTCACGGTGGGATTCCCCGCCTACGGCATGCCGTCGTTCGGCCACCTGACGGCGGAGGAACGGTGGGCCCTCGTGTACTACCTGAAAACCCTCTCGCCGCGCTTCAGCGACGAGGAGCCCGATCCGGTCGTGGACCTCGGAGAGGAGCTCCTCGCGACCCCGGAGAGGGTGGCCGAGGGCAAGAAGGTCTACGAAAAAGTGGAGTGCTGGCGCTGCCACGGCAAGACGGGATGGGGCGACGGCCCGGCGGCCTCCGAGCTCACCGACAGCTGGGAGAACCCGATCTGGGTCATCGCCTTCGCCGCCGGCGAGCGCTACTTCAAGCGCGGCGCCCGCGCCCGCGACGTCGTCTCCACGTTCGTGACCGGCATGAACGGAACGCCCATGCCGTCGTTCTCGGACACCATGACCCACGAAGAGACCTGGGCCCTGGCCCACTACATCGAGACCCTGGCCACCCAGGGTGAAAGCGAAGGGAGGACGCAGCAGTGAGCGACCGCAAGAAGAAAGAGAGCCCGTGCCTTTCCCGCCGGGAGCTCCTCCTGGCCGGTGGCGCGGCGACCTTGACCACCGTCGTCCTTACCTCGTTCCCAGGGATGGCCTGGGCGCGGGAGGTCCCGGCGGTGGTGGCGAAGTATCCGAAGAGGAAGGTCGCTCGCCTCGCGGATCTCCGCGAGGGAGTGTGCGTCGAGTTCAAGTACCCCACCGACGATCCCCTCTACGCCGCCAGCCTCCTGGTGAAGCTGGGCGTCCCGGCAGGCGGCGGCGTCGGAGCGGACAAGGACGTCGTGGCCTTCAACTCCCTCTGCCCCCACGTCGGCGGCCCGATGATGGGCACCTACCAGCACAAGTACCGGGCCCTGGGGCCCTGTCCGTTTCACCTCACCACCTTCGATCTCACGAAGCACGGCATGGTGATCGCCGGTCACGCCACCGAGAGCCTGCCGCAGGTGGTCCTCGAGGTCGAAGGCGGCGACGTCTACGCCACGGGGGTGATGGGCCTGATCTTCGGCACCTTCGATAGCTTCCAGGGAGGGACAGCATGAGCACACCGTATTTCCCTCCCCAGGACAAGGTCCCCCTGCCGCCGGCGGATGCTGAGACCCTCACCACCTGCTGCGACTACTGCATCGTCGCCTGCGGCTACAAGGTCTACCGCTGGCCGGTGGGCAAGGTCGGCGGTCCGAAGGCCGATCAGAACGCCTTCGGCGTCGACTTCCCGACCGCGCCGCTCACCGGCCGGTGGGTGAGCCCCAACCAGCACAACGTCGTTTCGGTCGCCGGCAAGCCCCACCACGTCGTGGTCGTCCCCGATGCCGACACCGAGGCGGTCAACTTGAATGGCGACCACTCGATCCGCGGCGGCTGCCTCGCCCAGAAGTGCTACAACCCCGAGAAGCCCACGAAGGACCGCCTGCAGCACCCGATGCTGCGGGTCTCGGGCAAGCTCACCCCGGTGAGCTGGGACGTGGCTCTCGACGTCGTCGCCGAGGTGTCGCAGCACGTCATCGAGAAGCATGGCGTCCACGCCTGGGCGCAGAAGATGTACTCCTACCAGTACTACGAGAACACCTACGCCCTGACCAAGTTCGCCCTCGCCTCGATCCGCACGCCCTGCTTCGCCTGGCACGACAACCCGACCGTGGCGCCGTCGGCGCCGGGCTTCCGCGACGCCGGCTTCGACATCTTCGCGGCGAGCTACAAGGACTGGTCAGAGGCCGACACCCTCTACATCGCCGGCACCGATCCCTTCGAGACCAAGACCATCATCTGGAACGAGTGGATCATGAAGGGCATCGGCAACGGCATGAAGGTCGTCATGGCGACGCCGCGCAAGACCACCGGTCCGGCCTACGCCGAGAAGACCGGCGGCCTGCACCTGTGGCTCTATCCGGGCAGCGACACCCCGGTGCACCTGGCGATCTCCCGCGTCATCCTCGAGAACGGCTGGGAAGACAGCGAGTGGATCGAGCAATACACCTCGAACAAGTGGGAGAGCGACTCGGGCTTCGGCCAGGGGACACGCAACACCCCGTGGCAGTGGCGCACTACCTGGGGCCAATTCCAGACGAAGGGATTCGCGGACTACAAGGACTGGGTCCTCTCCCAGGAGGAGTCGAGCCTCGAGTTCGCGTCGAAGGTGAGCGGCGTGCCGCAGAACGCGATCGTGCGGGCGGCGGAGCTGATGGCGAAGCCGCGCTCCGACGGCGAGCGCCCCAAGACCTCGATCGCCATCGAGAAGGGCCTCTACTGGTCCAACAACTACCTCAACACGGCCTCGATCGCCTCCCTGGCGCTCCTGTGCGGTACGGGCAACCGTCCCGGCCGCATGATCTCCCGCCTCGGCGGTCACCAGCGCGGCGGCCGCAAGGGCGGCCGCTACCCGCTCGAGCGCTCGCCCGAGAAGTTCGCCGGCCGGCGCCGCAAGCCGCTCGATCTCGACCGCTGGGTGGAGCAGGGCCACGTACGTTTCGCCTACGTGGTCGGCACCACCTGGCTCAACGCCATGACCGCGTCGGGAGGGCTCACCGAGACCTTCCGGCGCCTCACGGCCGACAATCCCCACCAGATCTCCGGCAGCGGCAAGGACGAGGCCGTCGCGGCGCTCAAGAAGCGGATCGCGAGCGGCGGCATGGCCCTGGTGCACCAGGACATCTACCAGCGTCCGATCACCCGCGACTTCGCCGACGTCGTGCTGCCGGCGGCGACCTGGGGTGAGGAGGACTTCACGCGCTGCAACGGCGAGCGGCGCATCCGCCTCTACCAGAAGTTCTACGACGCCCCCGGCGAGGCCAGGCCCGACTGGTGGATCGTGGGGCAGATCGCCCAGCGGATGGGTTTCGAGGGCTTCGACTGGAAGGACTCGAACGCGGTCTTCGAGGAGTCGGCGCGCTTCGGCCGCAAGAGCCGCACCAACTACCACCCGCTGGTCTGGATGGCCAAGAAGCAGGGCGTGCGGGCTCACGACCTGCTCAAGACCTACGGCACGACGGGCATCCAATGCCCCATCCGCTACGAGAGCGGCAAGCTCGTGGGCACCGTGCGCCTGCACGACTCGACCCTCGAGCTGCCCGCCGGCGGCCCCGAGGGTCCGACCGTCCATCCCAAGTGGCTGACCTCGTTCAACACCCAGTCGGGGAAGGCCAACTTCGTCAAGTCGCCGTGGTCCCATTTCTCCGACTTCTACGAGTTCCTGGAGCCCAGGGGCGAGGAGCTGTGGATCACCAACGGGCGGATCAACGAGATCTGGCAGTCGTGCTTCGACGACGTCCTGCGCCGGCCCTACATCGGCCAGCGCTGGCCCGACAACTTCATCGAGATCCACCCGGACGACGCGGCAAAGCGCGGCATCGAAAGCGGTGACGTCATCATGGCGGAGTGCGACCGGGTGCCGGTCCAGGTCGGCGGCTTCGTCGGCCGCGACACCAAAGACCTCTTCTTCTCCGGTCTCCGGGAGGCGGGCCACATCAAGCTGGTCAAGGGCAGCGTCGAGGCGGTAGCGGTGGTCATTCCGGTACCGCGTCCCGGCGTCGCCTTCATGTACTTCCTCCACCCGACGCACGTGGCCAACAACCTGGTCCCACGGGTGACCGACCCGATCAGCAACAACTACCGTTTCAAGCTCGGCGTCGGCACGGTCACCAAAACCGGGGAATCGCCCTACAAGAAGTCGTTTGAGAGCATGAGTTTCGCCACCAGGACGATCGTCTAGGAGAGCTCAGGTATGAACAGGAAAAAAAGAGCGCTCGTGCTTTTCGCCCTCGCCGCACTGACGCCCGGCTTCGCCGCCGGGGACGACGCTCCCGGTCTCGGACCGCTGCCCGCCAGGGACGCTCCCGACGCCAAGCTGGCGGAGCTCGGCAAGTACCTCTTCTTCGACGAGAAGATCTCCGGCGACGCCAGCCTCTCGTGCGCCACCTGCCACGACCCGCAGAAGGGCTGGGGCGACGGCGAGCCGTTGTCTCAGGCCTATCCCGGCTCCAAGTACTTCCGCAACTCCAAGACCCTGCTCAACTCGGTCTACGCCCGCTACTACTACTGGGACGGCCGCCTGACCGGCGGCGACAAGCAGACCCTGGTGCGCGACTCGATCACCGAGACCCACTTCCTCAACATGGACGGCCGGATCATGCTGGAACGGCTCAAGCAGGTCCCCGAGTACGTGGAGCGGTTCAACGAAACTCAGGGGGGCGAGCCCTCGTTCGGCCGCACGCTCAACGCCATCGCCGCGTTCCTCGAAACCGTGGTCTCGAACAACGTCCCCTTCGACCAGGGCCGGCTCGACAAGGCCCAGAAGCGGGGCCTGCTGCATTTCAAGGGCAAGGCCGGATGCGTCGGCTGCCACAACGGAGCGTACTTCTCCGACGGCCAGGCCCACGCCACCGGCGTGCCGGAGAACCCGGACATTCTGGACGACCCCATGCGTCATTTCACCATGCGCTCCTTCCTCAAGTTCATGGGGGTTCCGGGTTTCGAGATGATCAAGGTGGATCCGGGTTTCTTCATCGTGTCGAAAGACAACGCGGACCGCGGGAAGTTCCTGACCCCGACCCTGCGCGAGGTCACCCGCACCGCGCCCTACATGCACAACGGGACCCTGGCGACGCTCGAAGAGGTGGTGGACTTCTACGACCAGGGAGGAGGAGAGAGTCCCGACAAGGATCCGCTCCTCGTCCCCCTCGGTCTCACCAAGAAGGAGAAGAGCGACCTGATCGCTTTTCTCGGGAGCCTCTCGGGCGACGAGGTCGTGGTGACGAAGCCGGAGATACCCGAGTACCAGGTCATCGAAGACTGGCTGGCGGTCAAGAACTGAGGCCACGACTAGGAGACGAGAGATGTACAAGGGATTCCAAAACCACCTTTCCCTGCTGGTCCTCGCCCTCGTGTTGTCGGCGGGCGCCGGCGTCGTCGGGGGCGAAGAGGAGACCGCGGGGATGGAAGAATTTCCGCCGCTCGCGGCGCTCGGACCGCCGCCGATCCCGGCGGACAACCCGCAGACGCCGGCAAAGGTGGAGCTCGGCAAGTTTCTCTACTTCGACAACCGCCTCTCCGGCGACGCCAGCCTCTCCTGCGCCACCTGTCACGACCCGACGTTCGGCTGGACCGACGGCAACGACATCTGCCGCGGCTATCCCGGGACCTCCCACTGGCGCAACTGCCAGACGGTGGTCAACACCGCCTACTACAACAAGATCTTCTGGGCCGGCTCGACGACGAGCCTCGAAGCGCAGGCGCCGTCGGCGGCCCGCGGCGGCGTGGCTGGCAACGGCGAGCGCGACATGATGGAAGAGCGCCTGCGTCAGGTCCCCGAGTACGTCCGGCGCTTCAACGAGGTCTTCGGCACCGAGCGCCCGGAGCTGCCCGATGCCTGGAAGGCCATCGCCGCTTTCGAGCGCTCCCTCGTGCAGCGCGACACGCCCTTCGACGAGTACATGCTGGGCGACGAGGACGCCCTGTCGGAGAAGGCCAAGCAGGGGCTGGAGCTCTTTCAGGGCAAGGCGGGCTGCATCCGGTGCCACAACGGACCCTTTCTGACCGACGAGAGCTACTACAACCTCGGCGTGCCGGAAAACGAGGGCTTCCTGGAGGACCCGCTCAAGCAGATCACCTTCCGCTTCGAGCAGTACGCCAAGGGGGTCACCGAGGAGATCTACCGCAAGACCAAGACCGACCTCGGGCTCTACTACCGCATGAAACGCCCGCAGGACATGGGTAAGTTCCGAACGGCCACCCTGCGTTATCTCACCTACACGGTGCCTTACATGCACAACGGCTTCTTCTACTCCCTCGAGGAGGTCGTCGACTTCTACGACGAGGGCGGCGGCGAGGACCAGATCGAGCGCAACTTCGGTCACCGGACGAAGACCGACAAGCTCAAGCCCCTGGGGCTCTCGGCAGAGGAGAAAGAGGCCCTGGTGGCCCTTCTGGAGAGCCTCTCCGGAGACGAGATCTTGGTCGACCCCCCGGAGCTGCCCGACTACGCGGTGATGAGGTAACATCCCGTTTGTCCCCCTCCGGGGTAACATCCCGTTTGTCCCCCTCCGGGGTAACCTAAAAGGACTAAACCATGCGCAGGAGGATCTTCATGCGTCACACAGCCATGCGTCACAGGGCGTCGTTTTTCTCACGACTTGTTTTCATCGCCTGCGGACTCGGCTGGCTCGCTGCCGCCGGCGGCGTCTCGGCCGACGGCACCGCTGCGGTCAAGGGCACCGTCACCTACACGGGAGAGGTGCCGGAGCCGAAGAAGATGCTGATCACCAAGGACCATGAGACCTGCGGTACAGGGCAGCGGGAGATCGCCGAGATCTCGACCACCGACCAAGGGGGTCTGCGCGACGTCGTCGTCTTCATCGACGGCGAGGTCGAAGGCGCCCCGCCGCCGCCGGCCGAGGGTTATGGGCTTCTGCAACAGGGTTGCCGTTTCCAGCCCTACGTCTCCTACGTCCCGAAGAACGGGACCTTGAAGATCGTCAACGGCGACCCGCTGGCCCACAACATCCACACCTACGAACGGATCGGCCGGGCCAGGAGGGATCTGTTCAACTTCTCCCAACCGGAGAAGGGTCATACCAAGGAGCTGGCCATCAAGCCTCGCCGCGGCAACGTCGTGCAGCTGACCTGCGACATCCACGATTTCATGACCGGCTGGATCTTCGTGCCCGAGAATCCCTTCGCCACGGTTTCCGACGACGGCACCTTCGTCCTCGAAGGCGTGCCGCCGGGGACGTATACCTTGAAGGTCTTCCATCCCTTCCTCGGCTTCCAGGAGCAGGAGGTGGAGCTCGCCGCCGGCGGCACCGCCGAGGTGGCCTTCGTCTACGAAGAGAAATAGGCTGTGATGGGCGGTGGTGCGCGGAATCGGCAGGCGGTGCCTGCCCTGCTGCTCGGCGTCTTCGCCGTGCTCGCGTGGGCCGGGCCGGCCCTCGCGCAGGGCGCGGACGCCGAGTACCGGACGTTTTTTGGGGTGAACCCGCGCCTCGCGGTCTGGGTGATCGCGGAGCTCCACCTGCTCTTCGCGGCTTTCGTTCTTGGCGTGCCGGTCTTCGCGGTGATCGTCGAGGTGGTCGGCTACTTCCAGAAAGACCCCGCGGCCGGCAGGCGCTACGACGCCCTGGCCTACGAGTTCGCGAAGCTCCTCTCCGCCGCCTTCGCCACCACCGCCGCTTTTGGGGGCCTCCTGGCGTTCACGCTCTTTTCCGCCTATCCGGGGTTCATGAGCCACCTCACCGGGGTGTTCCACAAGAGCTTCTACATCTACGGCCTGCTCTTTTTCGCCGAGGGTTTCTCGCTCTACCTCTACTACTACGGCTGGCACCGGATGGCCGCGGGGCGGTTGAAGCAGTTGCACATCTTCCTCGGCGTGGCTCTAAACGTCGTCGGCACGACCTTGATGTTCGTCGCCAACTCCTGGGCCTCCTACATGATGAGCCCGCCCGGCCTCGAGGAGGGCGCCGCCGGCATGCTGGAGAGCCACTGGCAGGGCACCACCTACATCGGACCGGCCATGGAGGCCTTCGCCAACCACCTGTGGATGCCGCTCAACATCCACCGCCTGCTGGCCAACGTCGCCTTTGGCGGCGCCCTCTGCGGCGCCTACGCCGCGGTGAAATTTCTCGGCGCCCGCGACGAGAAGAGCCTCGCCCACTACGACTGGATGGGCTACACCGGCAACTTCATCGCCATCTCGGCGCTGATCCCGCTGCCCTTCGCCGGCTACTGGCTCGGCCGCGAGATCTATGGCTTCAACGCCACCATGGGGCAGGACATGATGGGCGGCACCTTTTCCTGGACCTTCATCCTGCAGGCGGTTTTTGTGGGCACGCTTTTCATCGCCGGCAACTACTACCTGTGGTCCGGCATGCAGAGGATTCCGGGCGGTGAGCGTTACGGGAAGTACGTCCCCTACATGCTGACGATCCTCTTCTTCTGCTTCGCGGTGTGGCTGACCCCCCACAACCTGCCGGCCGGTGGTTTGGAGAAGAAGTTCGGGCTCATGCCGGCCAAGAACGCCGTGATCCAGCTGATGATCCTGACCACCTACGTGGGCTTTCTCATGTATCGCCGCTCCAACAAGGCGAGCTCCGTGTCCGTCCGCGGCGCGGGGCGCGGCGGCGTGGTGGCGGTGGGTCTCGCGGCGGCTTTCGCCCTCGCCTTCCTGGTCTGGTACTCCGGGTCGCAGGACCTCTCGGACGCCAATCCGGCGATCGGCAAGTACGTCGTCGAGGATCTCCCGGTGGCGTTTTTGAACCTCGACCTCAGGGGTTCCCCCGGAGGGGGACAAATGGGCGGAGGGGTCACCTTCGCGGCCACCCTGCGCTTCACCCTCTACCACCAGATGCTGTGGATCGTCCTCACCAGCCTCCTGGCGCTGGTCGCCGACCGCGGACAGCTGGCCCAACGGTTGCTCGTCGGCGTCACCGCCTTCCACGCCACGCTGTGGCTTTTTCAGCACGGGTTCACCATCATGGAGAAGGCGAACCCGCTGTTGCGGCAGGTGGCGGTTTGCCAGGTGCTGATGGTGCTCTCGTGCCTCATCGTGTGCACGGTCTTCGACCTCCTCCTCTACCGGGGAGCGGAGAGCCTCGGGCCGATCCGCTGGGGCCACATGCACCGACGCAGCCAGTTCGCGCTGCTCCTGCTCTGCGTCTTCTTCGTCATGAACATGGGGCTGATGGGTTTCATCCGCTCCGGGTTGCGCAAGGGCTGGCACGTGGTCTCGGTCATGAAAGACACCTCCGAGTGGTCGTCGACGCCGTCGAACTTCTACATGGCGGTAGTGGTCAGCGGCATCACCGTCACCTTCCTGCTGCTGGTGACCTTCGTTTTCTGGATTGCCAGTCTCACCGAACCGGTGAAGCCCGGCGCGGGCGAGGAAGTCGAGCATGGCTGAGCCGCGAGGCGGCGATACGGCGAGAGGGCTCCTGAGCGCCTTTCTTTTCGTCGTCACCCTGGCGGTGATCTTCATGAGCCTCGGCTGGTACGTCACCGACCTCCAGGGCGGGGCCGTCTCCAGCGTCGGCTCGGGGGTCGATCCGGCGCGGGGCGAGGCGATTTTCTGGGGCGACGGCACCTGCCACACCTGCCACTCGATCGGTGAGCGCGGCAACATGAGGCGCTGTCCCAACCTCGGGGAGGGGGAGCAGGGGGCGCCGATCGCCGTCCGCGCCGCCGAACGCGCCGCCTTGCGCGCGCAGCAGACCGGCACGCCCTACTCGGAGCTCGACTACATCGTCGAGTCGCTCGCCACGCCGGGCGCCTACGTCGTCGAGGGCTTTCCCGACAAGCTGATGCCGCTGGTCTACACCGGCCAGATCGACCTCGAGCCCGACGACGTCATGTCGGTCGTCGCCTACCTCATGAGCCTCTCCGGCGAGGTGGACCTGGAGCTGATCGCGCAGTCCATGGGACGTTACGGCCAGCCGATCCTCAACAAGAGCCGGCTCGCCGACCAGGCGCCCACGGTGCGCAAGATCACCCTGCCGAACCCGGAGTGGGAGATCATCTATCCCCAGCAGATGGCCGAATACGCGGAGCTGGTGGGCGAGCGGGCCCTCGCCGAGTACCGCACCGAGAACTTCGACGAGGAGCAGAAGGAGATCTACACCGAGATCGTCGAGGAATGGATGGAGGAGGGCCGGGAGGTCTTCGCCGATCGCAAGTGCTGGCAGTGCCACGTAATCGCCGGTGAGGACTTCGGCGCTCCCGAGCCCGGCAAGACCGGTCCCGACCTTTCGGCGATCGGCGCCATCCAGCCCCCCGAGTACATCATGGAGTCGATCCTCACCCCCGACGCCATGATCGTTCCGCCGCTGGCGGAAAACGCCGCCGAGGGCCGCTCCAAGATGCCGAGCTACGTCGACCAGCTCGACATCTACCGGCTGCTGCGCCTGGTCTTCTACCTCGCGGAGCAGAAAGGGACGGCGGCAGCGGCGCCCACGGGGGGTGCCGAATGAAGCTCGAACGGCGAGACCTCGTCCGCGGTCTCAGGCATCCCCTGGGCGGCAGCGCGGCCTTTCTTCTCGGCTTCTACGTCGCCTTGAACCTCTTCCTGGAGCCCTTCGGCGGTTGGCTCGCCGCCGAAGGTTGGTTCTCGATCCGCGAGGGCCTCACCTCGACCGGCAGGGAGACGAATCTCTACATGTTGTTGGCGGCCCTGGGCTGCTTCGCCTTTCTGTCTTACGACGAGGAGCGCTGGCAGGAGTTTCAGCGTCCGGTCTGGGCCTTCCTGCGCTGGCGCCACCGGGGCCGTACCTGGGTGCTGGCGAGTCTGCCGTTCCTACTCGGTGCCCTGATTCTCCTGGGCAGTGTCATGGGCGGGGCGGAGCCGGTCTCGAACCCGATCAAGCATCCGACGCCGCCGGACGAGTTCTCGAAGATGACCAACCCCTACCGCGATCCGACGCCGGAGATGCTGGCGTCCTTTGACCAGGCGCTTACCGGCGGTGAGATCGAGGCGGAGCAAAGCGCCGAGCCGGAGGTTCGGGCCTACGCGCGGCTGCTCGCCGACGGTCAGGCCACGCCGGAGGCCCGCGAAGGTGCCTACCGGCGTCGGGTGATCGAGGAGGGACGGGTGCTTTTCATGATCAACTGCCGGCCCTGCCACGGCACCAAGGCGATGGGCGACGGGCCGATGTCGCTCGGCCAGCGCCGCGCGCCGGCCGAATTCACCGGCGTCGAGACCATCGCCACCCTGGTGGAGGGCGCGGTCTTCTGGCGCGTCAACAAGGGCGGCGTCGGCCTGCCGCGGGAAGGGGCGCCCTGGGAGTCGGCCATGCCGCGCTGGGAGCTCGACCTGACGGCCGACGAGATCTGGAAGATCATCTTGGCCGAGTACGACCTCGCCGGCAACTCGCCGCGCGAGCCGGAAAGGCTCACAGTGTCTCCCCCCCTTGATCCCCCGAGGGGGACAGTGGCGGACAGCGAGGAGGCGGGCGAATGATGGAGCGAACGATCCGCGCCGCGCTCGTCCTCGGCGTCCTCGCCGCCAGCGTCACCGGCGCCCAGCAGACGGGACAGCCGGCGCCGGCCACCCCCGGCTGGCTCGAGATCGAGGTAACGCCGCCCGAATCGCGGCCTCCCGAGGACGAGGCGGCGATCGAGGGCGGCCGCAAGATCTACGACTTCCGCTGCTCTCCCTGCCACGGCATGGAGGGCGACGGCCAGGGTCCGGTGGCAACCTATCTCGACCCGCGGCCGCGCGACTTCACCTTCGCCAACTTCAAGCTGCGCACCACCAAGAGCGGCGAGCTGCCCCTCGACGAGGACCTCTTCCGCACCGTCACCCGCGGCATCCCCGGCACCGCCATGCCGTCATGGTCGCTGCTCCCCGAGGAGGAGAGGTGGCAGCTCGTCTATTACGTCAAGTTCCTGGCCCGCGACTGGTTCGAGGACGAGACCATGGATCCGCACCGCACCGAGGACGGCGAGACCTTCCTCGTCGAGGTGCCGGCGCCGCCCAAGGCCACGCCGGAGCTCCTCGAACGCGGCAAGGAAGCGTTTCTGCGCGGCAAGTGCGAGGAGTGCCACGGCTCAAACGTGCGCGGCAACGGCACCTCGGCGGGCCGGCAGTTCAACTACCTGGAGCAGCGCATCCTCCCCGCCGACCTGACCAAGGGCTGGAAGTTCAAGGGCGGCTCGCGCGTCGAGGACATCTGGAAGACCCTCACCGCCGGCTGGAACGGCACTCCTATGCCGAGCTTCATCGACGCCTTCAACCAGGACGACCCCGAGGCCGATTTCAACGACCGCTGGGCCGTCGCCCACTACATCAGCTCGATCACCAGGACGGAGCCGGCGAGCGAAGAGACGCTCCTGAAGGTGCGCAAGGTCGATGGAGAGCTGCCTCAAAGCCCGACGGACCCGGCCTGGGACGAGGCCCGCGAGATCCACTTCCGCCTCTTCGGACAGGCGACGCGCCGTCCCCGCTGGCAGATCCCGGCGGTCGACCACGTCCGGGTCCGTGCCCTCTACAACGACTCGGAGATCGCCATTCGCCTCGTGTACCACGACCGTACGGCGAGTCGCGAGCACACCGATCCCGACATCCTCGACGAGCCCACGAGCTATCCCGAAATCGACGTCGAAGACTACGAGGACCGGCGCCTCACCTTCCGCGACGCCGTGGCCCTGCAGTTTCCCGTCAAGCCCCAGCAGGGCGCGGTGCGGCCGTACTTCCTCTACGGCCAGATGGACAAGCCGGTGAACCTGTGGCGCTACCTGGCCGACCGCGACGGCTTCGAGGAGGCCACGGCCCGGGGAGCGGACAAGATCGCGGCTCAGGACGACGACGATCAGAGCCTCGGCGGTGTAGCCGAGTACGACGACGGGGCGTGGCGCGTGGTGTTCAAGAGACCGCTCACCACCGGCTCGACGAAGGGTGACGTCCAGTTCGAGCCGGGCCGCTACATACCGTTCGCGGTCATGGCCTGGGACGGCGGCTCCGGCGAGTCGGGGCTGCGCCAGTCGCTCTCGTCCTGGTACAACCTGATCCTCGAAGCGCCGATTTCAGGGCGGGTCTATGCCCGGGCCGGGGCCGGAGTGCTGCTCGTGGCGCTGCTGGAGCTTTACCTCTTGTGGAAGTCGGGGACCTTGGGCGCCGGGCAGCGGCGGATCCAGCAGAAGGCCGATTAGGGGGCGAATGGAATGCCGTTCAGCCATGTGACGTGACCCGTCTGCTGTCAAGAGCAGGCAGAGCTCCGACTCGGCGTGGTGCGCGGCGATCGTGTAGTCGGAGATCGCTGTGCTATGATGGCGGCATGACGAGCCATGCCGCGGAGAAACCCAAGCCCCTGACCGTCCCAGCGACATCCTCCCCGCCCAGCGGCACGTTGGAGGATTGACCGAGTGGCCAAACGCTCATGAGGTTCGAATGGGACGATCGCAAGAATCGCGCGAACATCGAGAGGCACGGCCTGAGCTTCGCCAGTGCGAAGGCGGCCTTCCAGGGGCCGATGGCTGTGGGCCTGGACGACCGCGAGGACTACGGGGAGGATCGCTGGATCGGACTGGGGACGCTCGGACACCGGATCGTTGTCGTCGTGTACACCGAACCCGACCACGACACGATTCGGATCCTCTCTCTACGAAAGGCACTGAGCCATGAGCGACGCGACTATGAAGAATTCATCCGGAACCGACTGGGAACGAGTGGACGCGCTGACCGATGAGACGATCGACACGTCCGACATCCCTCCTCTGACGGAATCCTTCTTCGCTCGCGCCAGGCTGCGAATGCCGAAGGAGTCGCAAGAGCCGGTAGAGGTGACGATTCATGTCGATCCCGAGGTTGACGAGTGGTTCAGGGCGCAAGGTGATCGCTGCGAGAACCTGATGAACGCCGCTCTTCGGATCTATGCGGAATCGCACAAGGTGTTTGGTATCTGACCCAGAGGCAGGCAGAGCCTCGCAAGGCCGGACCGCGCTCCGACGCACTGACTCCGCGGGGCCGGAGTCACGGTTTCGAGAAGCACACGCCCCGCGAGCCGCCAGTTAGGTGCCACCCACTCCGCACGCTGGGACGGCTCCGAGGCTCCCGGGCCATGCCCTTACCCCTCCTAGCTGAGAAGAGCTCCGGTGATCCCGAAGTGGAGTAGACAGCCAGATCGGGTGCCCCAAGAGCTGCCGCTGTGGACCGTAACTAAGATCTGAACCCTGAAGGGGGGACCCAAGTGGAGCGGTGAGCCTTCCGTGCCACGGAGTCGCCCTCGGCGTCCGCTGTCGCCATCTCCCGTCCGTCCCTTGACAGCATCCGCTGTCTTGACAACAATCTCTGTCAAGGTGGACACCCAGAGCCCCCAGAACCTCGAAGAGGGCATCAAGCTCCCGCTCGTCGAGATCATCCGCGACCCCAACACGGCTGCGGTACTCCTGAAACCTCCTCGCCCCGCCGTCCTTGCCGCGCTGCGGACACCCGCTTCGGCGAGCGGCCTTGCGCGCCGTCTTCAACAGCCCCGCCAACACCTCGGACACCACCTGCGCAACCTGGAGAAGGTCGGGCTGGTGCGGCTGGCCGCGGAGCGTCGTCATGCCGGTCTCACGGAGCGCATCTTTCAGGCGACGGCGCGAAGCTACCTGCTCAGCCCCACCCTGTTGGGCGATCTCGGTGCTCTCGCGCCGGAGGACGTCCTGTGTGTCGACGGCTCCGGCTGGCCGCCGCTCGCAGCCGTCGCCGAACGGATGCTCCAGGACGTCGCAGTGCTCAGCGAGCAACGGGGAGACGACATCGCCGCCCTGGCCGTCCCGACGCAGGTCCGCTTCGCCTTCTGGGACGAGAGCGGTTGCGGATCGCTTCGGACATGTTCGCATCGGCGCGCCGTCGAGTTCGGCCGCTCAGGACTTGAAGCTCGGGACGTGGTGGTGTAGCCTGTTCAAGGCACGGACTTCTGAGGAGCTTCGCCCATGCTGACCATCGAGACGCTTGCCGAGATCGACGAAGACGGCACCCTGACAGCTCGCGCACCCGCTTCCGCACCCAGGGGAAAGAGGCAGGTCGTGATCGTCATCGACGACGTCAGGCCCGAGAAGGCCGCGCGTCGACGTCTGCCGGATCTGACCGAATTCAGGGCCGGCCTGGACGGCCGGCCCTATCCAGGCAATTCGGTGGTCGACATGCGGGAGCAGGAGCGTTGATCGTCTAAATCGACACCTCGGTTCTCGTTGCCTACTACACGATCGAAGAACGGACAGACGACGCCAGGACGATCGTCGAGCAAGCTACACTACCGGTTCTCAGCGATTTGGGTATCGCGGAATTCAACGTCGTCATCTCACGCAAACGCCAGGAGGGTTTCCTTTCTGCTGACGCGGCAGAAGCTGTCTTCTCGCTCTTCGACGAGCATGTTCGCGACATTTTTGTACGCGTTGCCATCAATGAGGGACACGTCGCTGCAACGCGTCACCTGTCGGAGCAGACTGGAATCAGCCTGCGGGCTCTCGACGCCCTACATCTCGCCGTTGCCCTGGACGTGGAAGGGGCCGTAGCAAGCTTCGATGATCGGATGGTCGCAGCCGCCCGTGCTCTCGATTTCGAGGTTTTGCCGTTAGATCCTGGGTAATGACCCTCCCGCCCCTGCTGCGGTCCTCCTGAAACCACCTCGTCGCGCCGTCCTTGCCGCGCTGCGGACACCCGATTCGGCGAGTGGCCCTGTGCGGCGTCTTCAACAGCCCCGGTCATGAAAGACACCTCCGAGTGGTCGTCGACGCCGTCGAGGGCGGCGTCGGCCTGCCGCGCGAGGAGTCGGCCATGCCGCGCTGGGAGCTCGACCTCACGGCCGACGAGATCTGGAAGATCATCCTGGCCGAGTACGACTTCGCCGGCAACTCGCCGCGCGAGCCGGAAAAGCTCGAAACGGCTACCGCGGACGAAGCGACGGCGGACGAAGCGGCGGACGAGGAAGCTGGCGAATGACGCTCCGGGACGTTCTTTTCGTCTGGCTTTTCGGGACGCTGCTTTTCGGGGCGGCCGCGCGACTTCACCTTCGCCAACTTCAAGCTGCGCACCACCAAGAGCGGCGAGCTACCGCTCGACGAGGACCTCTTCCGCACCGTCACCCGCGGCACGTCGAAGACTACGAGGACAGACGGGTCACCTTCCGCGACGCCGTGGCCCTGCAGTTTCCCGTCAAGCCCCAGGAAGGCGCGGTGCGGCCGTACTTCCTCTACGGCCAGATGGACAAGCCCGTGAACCTGTGGCGCTACCTGGCCGACCGCGACGGCTTCGAGGAGACCACGGCCCGGGGGGCGGACAAGATCGCGGCCCAGGACGACGACGACCAGGACCTGGGCGTCTTCATCACCCTCGGTCAACGGTACGGAGATTCCCCGGCCTCCGCCTGCCCGAGGCTCCAGACGTAGTCCCCCGTCGCCTTGACCACCGCGTCGGCGTCCTTGAGCCCTTCAACCACTCGGGCTGGACCCGCGAACCGATCGACCTCAGGTTCGGCGGCAGCATGCCGGGGTCGTCGACAGTGCTGCGGATCCCCTGTCCCCAGCCCTCGATCAGGTGGCAGCCGCTACTCCCCGGCCTCGCCGTTGGCTTCTTCTGTGGCGCCCAGGGGCACGCCTCCGGCGCCGCCCAGGTCCTCGCCGATGGAGTGCATGTACTCGACCGCCAGGTCGTAGTCGTCACCGAGCTTGCGCTCTTTGTAGCTGATGTCGGCGGCGAGGAGCGGGACGCCGTTGGCGTTGACGTCGGCGTGACAGGACTTGCAGATCAACGGCCCGTGGCTGCCGTCGGGGTTGAGCGCGGCCGCCTGCTCGTAGGTGGTCACGTCGACTTCGGCGGTTACCGGGTAGAGGCCGTGGGTCGATTCGTGGCAGGACTGGCAGGCCAGCCCGGAATGACCCTTCGCGTATCGCATGGAGGAATACTTGCCGGGCTGGTTGATGGGAAACGCGACCCCGCCCTGGGATTCCACGAAGGGGGCCGTGTGGCAGTCGGCGCAGTGCGGCACTCCGACGGAGAGCCAGTAGTCGCGGCCGGCCGTGGCGGCTTCGTAGGGGGCGGCGAAGCCCGACTGATCGGCGTGCAGCGCGGCGTTGTTCGGATTCGCGTCGAGCAGGACCACGTTGACGTCGCCGTCGCCGTCGGTGGTGACGAGCGGGTTGGTGCCGTCGGTGGCGATGACCGCGATCGGCGACGTGGCCCGGCCTTCGCCGGCCGAGCGCCAGGCGTCGAAGGTGCGGCCGGTGTCTTCGCCGCTGTCGTTGAGCACCACCTTGGGATCCAGGCCCTCGGTGAGCTCCGCCACGCTCATCCCGAGCTTCGCGGCGATCTCTTCCAGGGAGTCGTCACGGATCGTGTCGTCGGGTTCGGGGCGGAACGCGGCCTGCTGGCTCAGCCGGTCCCACTTGTAGAGCTCGCGCGACACCTGGGTGTGGCAGTTCGTGCACCACAATCCCCGGAGCTCGCCGTCGGCAGTGCGGGAGACGTTGTCCTTCAGCCATTGGCCGATCGCGTTCAAATACTCGGGGCTGCCGGAGCCGTCGGCGTCCTTCTGCGGATTGGAGTGGACGTCGCGGCCGACGTAGCAGCCACCGCCGGCGAGCCGGTTGTCGTCGCCGGCCGAGCCCTCGGCGCCGCTGTAGTTGTTGGTGCCGTCGGCGGCGATGGGGTAGGCATCGCCTCCTCGACCGTCTTGAGGTCTTTGCCGCCTCTTTCCGAGTCGAGAAACGGGGTCAGCGGCAAGCCGAGGGCTTCCCAGATCCCCGGATTGGTGAGGACGATCGGTACGTTGTCAAGCACCGGAGACTTGGTGAAGACGACCGCAGCAGTACTCGAAGTCGAACCCGGTACAGTGCATGCCCAGCTCGTAGTTGATGAAGATGAGGAAATCGTCTTCACCTTTCGGGGTCGTTGCCGTTGGCTTCGCGCAGTGGAGAAGAACACAGCCCAGCAAGGCGACGAACACGACTCGCAGTTTCATATCAACCTCCGTTGTCCTGTGGAGACTGTTGGACGGACCCGCAAGCGCCGCCTCTCGCGCCACCGTTGCGCCGGAGGCGCACCAACCACCGTCTCGCCGGAGGCGCACCAACGCACCACCATTGCGCCGGAGGCGCACCAAACCACCCATGAGGGCCTGGGAAGCCGTGACGCGTGGGGCCTCGGCCAACAGGATCTTCAGTTTCGCTTGTGTTGACCCGGATTGTACGCCTCTCCGGCGCCGGACGTCAAGCGTCCCGGTGGCGTCCCGGCCCAGAGGAGCCAGAAGGCCCAGGAAGAGCGCCGCGTAGAGGATCGAACGGGCGTCGAGCTGTGGACGTGGAAAAGTTCTGAACGTATGACCGCCGTCATATGGGGGCCGAGTCACGGTTGCTATAAACCGAGCTGGACAGCAAGAAGTCAAGAGTGTGCGTGGCCGTGTGTGCCTCGTCGCTAAGCATACCTGCCTCCCGCCACGTGCGCAGGCCCCGCCAGCGGTTGCGCGGCGGAACGAATTCAGGAAGCCGGGTTGATGATGAGCACGGTGCCAGCGATTCGCTACGATCCGAGCCTGCTGGCCGAGGTCGTGGTTCCCCTCCTCGGCAATGCACTGCGTACCCGGTATCACATCGAGTCGGACGGGCTCTACGAGAAGTACCCCTCTGAGTGCCGGGCGGAGGCGTTCGCTGCCCTGGACGCGCGAATGTTTCGCGAGCTGCCGCAGCACGATGTCTTCGTCAAGACACTGCGCGACGCCGGCCCCCTTCCGGGTGTGCAAGAGGTGAGAGTGACGGGCGCCCGCGGCAGCGAGGAGGGCGCAGACCTCGCCGCCACGGGTGAGCTGGCGATGCTGCGCCTGTGCCCAGGACGCGTGCGCGGCGACGTGGGTGGGCTGAGAGCCTTTCTGCTCCACGAGCTCTCCCACTTGGTGGACCTGCTCGATCCGGGCTTCGGATACCGGCGCGAGGATCCGGCGCCCGGGGAAATGCGGTCCTGGGCCAACCTCGTCCGTGACCGCTACCGCGTCCTGTGGAACGCGTCGGTGGACGGCAGACTGGCCCGCCGCGACGAGACCCTGCCCGCGACCGAGGAGGCGCGGCGAAATGAGGTGCGGGGGGCCTTTGCAGGGCTCGGCGCAACCGCTGCCGATCGTCTCTTCGAGGAAACCTGGAGCGGCCGGCTCTGCGGCCATCGAGCGCTGCTCGCTGCCGCCCGCCGCCGGGGGGCTGGACAAGAGCGGGGACTTCAGCCTGGTGGTATCTGCCCGCTGTGCGGCTTTTCGGCCTGGGTGGTGGCTTCAGCGGCCGACGCGGCCGGTGTCACCGCTGCCGTCAGCGTCGATTACCCGCAATGGGCTTCGGATGAGGGACTCTGCGGACACTGTTTCGAGCTCTACGAGATCCGAACGGAGGAAGGCACATGGAAATCAGCCGAAGAGATCTGCTGAAAGGTATGGGCACTGCCGGAGCGCTGGGCGCGCTCCCGAGCTCCCTCTTCGCGGCCCGGGACCTGGCGCCGCTCGAGGTGGACAACCCGCTCGCCCACTACCCCGACCGCGACTGGGAGAAGGTCTACCTCGACCAGTACAGCTACGACGGGAGCTTCACCTACGTCTGCTCGCCCAACGACACACACTCCTGCCGCATTCGCGCCTTCACCCGCAACGGCGTGGTGATCCGCACGGAGCAGCCCTATGACGTCCATCGCACCGCGGACTCGTACGGCAATAGGGCGACGCGGGCATGGAACCCGCGGATGTGCCTCAAGGGCATGACGTTCCCCCGCCGGGTCTACGGGCCGCACCGGCTGCAGTACCCGCTCATCCGCAAGGGATGGAAGGAATGGGCGGACGACGGGTTCCCGGAGCTCTCTGCGGCGCTGCGCACGAAGTACCGCTTTGACGCACGCGGCCAGGACCAGCTCCTGCGCACTTCCTGGGACGAGGCGAGCACCTACATCGCCCGGGCCCTGGTCGCCGTCGCCAAGCGCTACAGCGGCGCGGACGGCGCCCGCCGTCTCAAGGAGCAGGGCTACCCGCCGGAGATGATCGAGGACATGGGAGGTGCCGGGACCCGGACCTTCAAGTTCCGCGGCGGCATGGGCCTGCTCGGGGTGTTCGGCAAATACGGCATCTACCGGCTCAACAATTCCATGGCCTACCTTGACCAGAAGATCCGCGGCGTCCCGCAAGCCGAGGCGCGGGGCGGGCGCAACTTCTCGAACTACACCTGGCACGGCGACCAGGCGCCCGGACACCCCTGGGTTCACGGACTGCAGACCTCGGACTGCGACTTCAACGACTTGCGCTTCTCCAAGCTGATCATCATGGACGGCAAGAACCTGGTCGAGAACAAGATGCCGGAATCGCATTTCTTCATCGAATGCATGGAACGTGGCGCCAAGATCGTGGTGATCGCTCCCGAGTACGGCGCGCCATCGACCAAGGCCGACTACTGGCTCCCGATCCGCCCCCAGACCGATCCGGCGCTCTTCTTGGGGATCACCCGGCTGTTGATCGACAAGAAGCAGTACGACGCCGACTTCGTCAAGAACTTCACCGATTTTCCCTTGCTGGTACGCACCGACAACCTGCGCCGCCTGCGCGCCAACGACATCTTCGAGGGTTATCAAAACCAGGACATCTCGCAGGGTCCGAGCTTCAAGATCCAGGGGTTGACACCGGAGCAGCGCGAGCAGATCGGTGACTTCGTCGTCTGGGACCAGGGAAAAGGCGCCGCGGTCGCCATCACCCGGGACGACATCGGGGCGAATTTTGCCAACAAGGGGATCGATCCCGCCCTCGCGGGCAAGTTCAAGGTCCGGACCGTAGACGGCACGGACGTGGAGGTCATGCCGCTTTTCGAGATGTACAAGATCCACCTCGAAGACTACGACCTCGACACGGTCCACGAGATCACCCGCACGCCCAAGGAGCTCATCGCGCGCCTCGCCGAGGACATCGCCACGATCAAGCCGGTGGCCATCCATCAAGGTGAGGGGGTCAACCACTGGTTCCACGCCACGCAGACCAACCGCGCTTCCTACCTGCCGCTGATGCTCACCGGCAACATCGGCAAGCCCGGCGCCGGCTCGCACACCTGGGCGGGCAACTACAAGGCGGCCAATTTCCAGGGCTCCGAGTGGACGGGCCCGGGGTTCAAGGGATGGGTCGCCGAGGATCCGTTCAACCTGAACCTCGACCCCAACGCCCACGGCAAAGACATTTTGGTGTCAGGGCGCTGCAAGGGGGAAGAGCCCGCCTACTGGGACCACGGCGTGGATCGTAAGGACACGCCGCTCAAGGGGGACTATCCGCTGATCGTCAACACCCCCAAGGGCCGCAAGGTCTTCACCGGCAAGACCCACATGCCCACGCCTTCGAAAGTGATCTTCTTTAACAACGTCAACCTCATCAACAACGCCAAGTGGGCCTACGGGGTGATCAAAAACGTGAACCCGTTGGTCGAAATGATCATCAGCGTGGACATCGGAATGACGGCCAGCGTCGAATACGCCGACTTCGGCCTGCCCGCCAACTCGTGGATGGAGTTCGAAGGGTTGGAAGTCACCTCCTCGTGCTCGAACCCGTTTCTGCAGATCTGGAAGGGCGGGATCAAGCCGCTCTACGACTCAAAAGACGACCTCGACATCCTCGCCCTCATCGCCAGGAAGATGTCCGAGGTGACCGGCGACACCCGCTTTGCCGAGATGTTCAAGTTCGTGCTCGAAGGCAAACGCGAGGTCTACATGCAACGCATGCTCGAGACCTGCACCACGACCGTCGACTACAAGCTCGACGACGTCATGGCCGGCAAGTACGGCGTGCCGGGTTCAGCGCTGATGCTCTTCCGGACCTACCCGCGGATTGCCTTCTGGGAGCAGGTGCACGAGTCGATTCCCTTCTACACCGATAACGGCCGCATCCAGGCCTACACCGACGTGCCGGAAGCGATCGAGTACGGCGAGAACTTCGTCGTCCATCGCGAGGGTCCGGAAGCGACGCAGTACCTCCCGAACGTGATCGTCAGCAGCAATCCGTATATCCGGCCAGACTCCTATGGAATCCCGGAGACGGCCAAGGATTGGGACGAGCGCACGGTGCGCAACATCAAGAAATCGTGGACGGAGGTGAAGGGGACCAAGAACTTTCTGTGGGAGAAAGGCTACACGTTCTACCTCCTTACCCCCAAGACCCGGCACCGCGTCCACTCGCAGTGGTCCGACGTGGACTGGAACCTCATCTGGAACAACAACTTCGGCGACCCCTACCGGATGGACAAGCGATCCCCGGGGGTGGGAGAGCACCAGCTGCACATCAACCCCCAGGCCGCCAAAGACCTCGGCATCGAGGACGGCGACTACGTTTTCCTGGACGCCAACCCAGCCGACCGGCCGTACATGGGCTGGAAGCCTTCGGACCCGTTCTACCGGGTGGCCCGGTGTATGTTGCGTGCGAAGTACAACCCGGCCTATCCCTATAACGTGGTGATGATGAAGCACGCTCCCTTCATCGCCACCGAGCGCTCGGTCAAGGCGCACGAGACGCGGCCCGACGGCATGGCGGTCTCCGAGGGCACCGGCTATCAGGCGAACTTCCGCTACGGCTCGCAGCAGAGCCTGACGCGCAACTGGCACATGCCGATGCACCAGACCGACACTCTGTTTCACAAGAAGAAGGCCTACATGTCGTTCTTATTCGGCGGCGAGGCCGACAACCACGCCGTCAACACAGTGCCCAAGGAAACCCTGGTCAAGGTCGCCAAAGCCGAGGATGGCGGCCTCGGAGGCAAAGGGGTCTGGGCGCCCGCGACCACGGGGCTGACGCCGGGCCATGAGAACGAGTGGATGGAGAAGTACATCGCCGGTGACCTGACCAAGGTTCGGAGCTGAGGTAGCACGATGGCCGACACAACTCTGAGAAAACGCGCCGAGCCTCAAGACCCGATGGCACTGGTGGGAATCGCCATGCCGGCCGGTCCGGAAGGCGAGGCGGCCCGGGCGGTGATGGTGGAGTCGCTGGCCGACGAGTTCCTGCGCATAGGCCATTCGCAGGAGCAGGTGATGCAGATGTTTCGCGATCCGTTCTTCCGCATGACTCACGAGATCTGGCGGGTGTGGGGGGAGGAGAAGGTTCGAGCCGTGGTGAATACCGTCGCACGGCGCTGGCAACGCCTGGCCGTGGAAGACGTGACAGAAATGAACGAAGCAGTGACAGGCCGGAAAGGAGGCGCATGATGCCGAACGTCCACAACTGGCAGATTGGCCGGGAGATGGAGTACCCCTACGAGGAGGCCCATCCCAAGCGGCAGTTCGCCTTCGTCTTCAACATCAACCGGTGCATCGCCTGTCAGACCTGCACCATGGCGTGCAAGAGCACCTGGACCTTCGCTCGGGGCCAGGAGTTCATGTGGTGGAACAACGTCGAGACCAAGCCGTATGGCGGCTACCCCCAGCACTGGGACGTCAAGCTCCTGCGGATGCTCGAGGAGGCCAACCCCGGCCGCCAGACGTGGAACCCGGCAGCGAGTGACGGCGCCTCGCGTCCCTATGGTCGTTTCGAGGGGAAAACGATTTTTGAGGCGGCGGCCACACGTGAGGGGCCCGAGGGGCACCAACGGGCTCTCGGCTACATTCCCACGGATGAAGAGTGGCGTTTCCCAAACTTCTACGAAGACACCGCAACCGGCGGCCAGGCGCACAGCTCCCGCGATGCATTCGATCCCGATGGCACCGCGCTACCCGTGCACCGTACGTGGTTTTTCTACCTGCAGCGCTTGTGCAACCATTGCAGCTACCCGGCCTGTCTCGCGGCCTGCCCGCGCAAGGCCATCTACAAGCGCTCCGAGGACGGCATCGTCTTGATCGATCAGAAGCGGTGCCGCGGATACAAGAAATGCGTGGAAGCCTGTCCCTTCAAGAAACCGATGTTCCGCTCGACCACCCGCGTGACCGAGAAGTGCATCGCCTGCTACCCACGCATCGAGGGGAAAGATCCCCTCAGCGGCGGCAAGCCCATGGAGACGCGCTGCATGGCCGCCTGCGTCGGCAAGATCCGACTCCAGGGTTTAGTAGAGATCGGTGAGGACGGCGCCTGGGCCGAGGATCGCTGGCATCCGCTCTACTACCTGGTGAAGGTGGCGAAGGTCGCACTGCCGCTCTACCCCCAGTTCGGGACCCAGCCAAACGGCTACTACATCCCACCGCGCTGGGTGCCGCGCCCTTATCTGCGGCAGATGTTCGGCCCTGGCGTCGACCAGGCCATCGACAGCTACGTGATGCCGTCACGCGAGCTGCTCGCGGTTCTTCAGCTCTTCAGGACGACGCAGCGCATCGTGTTTCGCTACGAGATCGAAGAGGGGGAGAAAGTCTACGAGCGGACGGTGGACGGCAAGACATGGGCGATGTACAACGACACCATCATCGGCTTTGACCAGGCGGGCGAGGAAGTCACGCGGGTCAGCGTCGAGGAACCCATCTACATCAGGCCGGACAAGCATGTCAACTCCATCTGAGCCATCGTGCCCTGAGGTGACGGCAGAGCTGGGCGGGGCCGCGGCGCGTGGCGTCTGCTACAACCGCGTTGGAGAGCTGCTGCTGCGACCCGACGAGGCGCTCTTTCGCCGACTCGCCTGCGGCGCGTTGCTCGCGGAAGTGGAGCAGGTGCGGGGTGCCTTGCTGGACGCCGCGACGAGCGGCGAGGCCGACGCGGCGCTCGAAGCGCTCCAATGCGAGGCGCAGCCGGTCGCAGCCGCCGGTCTGGCGAGCTTCGAAGAGGAGTACGACACGACCTTCGGGCATGCGGCGGCCGTGGACCATCCGCCCCATGAGATGCAGTACGCCGGAGACAACCTCTTTCAGCAGTCGCACAACCTGAGTGACGTCAGCGGCTTTTACCGCGCCTTCGGCGTGGATGTGCCAGCTGCTTCCCACGAGCGACCTGATCATGTCGGCATCGAGATGGAGTTTCTCGGCCTGCTGTACGTGAAGGAAGCGAATGCGATCAGCGATGGCTTGGCCGCGCAGAGGGATGTCACGCAAGACGCGCAGCGCCGGTTCCTCGCCGAGCACCTCGCTGGCTTCGTGCCGGCACTGCACCGTCGGGTCGTCGAGCGTGGGGCTTCCTCGTTCTACCGCGCGGTGCTTCGTCTGGCCTCGGCGCTGGTCGAGGAAGACTGCGTCCGCCTGGGCATCCCGCTCGCAGAGCGGCAGCGCCACAACTTCGTCGCCCAACCGCCGCCAGGACCGGAGGATGGCTGCTTCGGATGTTCGCTGGCGGAGATCGGCACAGGAGGAAACTCATGATCAACAAACAGTGTTCCGTTGATGCCCCTCCGGGGCAGTGTTCCGTTGATGCCCCTCCGGGGCAATTGAGCATCAGCGCGCTGGCCGTCCTGATCCTAGTCGCCGTGGCGGCGCCCGGGTGGGCCAATGATCGGGGCCGCACCCTCTACGAACAGCACTGCGCCCCCTGCCACGGCATCAACGGCGACGGCCAAGGGGAAGCCGCCTACCTGCTCTCACCCAAGCCGCGGGACTTCACCGGCGGGCTCTACAAGCTCCGCAGTACGCCGACCGGATCGCCGCCGACCGATGCGGATCTGCTCCTGACCCTGCGCCGCGGCGTGGCCGGGACCGCCATGCCGGCCTGGGACCGCCTCGCGGACGAAGATCTCGCGGCGATCGTCGAGCACCTGAAGTCCTTCGCGCCGGAGTGGTTCGAGGACGACGATCCGGAGCCGCCGATCGCCATCGGCACACCGCCTGCGGCTACGCCTGAGAGCCTGAAAGCGGGGGGTGAGGTCTACGAAAAGATGAAATGCACCGAGTGCCATGGCCCGCGAGGTCGCGGCGACGGGCCTTCCGCCGCCACCCTTCGCGACGATTGGCGGCGGCCGATCCGGCCGTACGATTTCAGCCGCGGTGCAACCTCCATGAAGGGCGGTGCCGCGGCAGCCGACATCTACCGTACCTTCATGACCGGCATGGCCGGGACGCCGATGCCGGCGTACGCTGATCTGCTGAGCTCCGAGCAGGGCTGGCAGCTCGTCCACTTCGTGCAGTCGCTGTGGGCGGCGACGGACGCACCGGCAGTACCGGTTGGCACTCCCGCTCTCCGCGCCGTCGAGGTGACGGGAGACCTGCCGCTCGACCCGGACGATGCGGCATGGGAGAGCATTCCCGCAACCCTGGTCTCCCTGCGGCCCTTGTGGGCCCGCGACCAGCGCGTGGAAGCGGTGGCGGTCCGCGCCGCCGTCGGGGCGGACACGGTGGCCTTGCGGCTCGAATGGCGCGACCCCGAAAGCAACACGTCTCTGGTGCGGCACCAGGATTTCCGCGATGCCGTGGCCGTCCAGTTCGCGCCGGACGGAGAGCCGGGAGACTACGTGGGCCTCCCTTTCATCGGGATGGGAGACGCCAACGCCACGGTCACTGTATGGCACTGGAAGGCCGATTGGGATGCCGACGTCGCCACCGGGACCTTCCGCGAGGTCGGAGAACAATATGCGGCCATGTTCGTCGACCAGCTGGACCCGCGGGCTGACAACACGATGGCCCCGCTCTTCCTCACCGGGCTTGCGGCAGAGAACGCCTTTTCCGCTCAGACGCGCAAGACGCCCGTCGAGGCGCTGGTGGCGAAGGGCTTCGGCACGCTCACCAGCCTCCCGCAAGACGAGCAGACCGTCGAGGGACGGGGCGTGTGGCATGATGGTGTCTGGTCCGTGGTGATACGCCGGAAGCTCGAGTCGGACGCCCTGCCTGCGCTGCAGCGTGGACGGACCCATACGGTCGCGGTGGCTGTGTGGGACGGTGGGGCCGGCGACCGCGACGGGCAGAAGGTGATCTCGCAGTGGATGGAGCTGGCGATGGCAGGGTCTTCGGCGCGATGAGACGATGATCGATAACTTTCGGCGCGACCTGCGCGACGGACTGCGGGCCCTGACCGGGCGGCCCGGGTTCACCGCGGTGGCCGTCCTCTCCCTGGCCCTCGGCATCGGCGCCAACACGGCGATCTTCAGCTTCGTCAACGCCATCATCCTCCGCGATCCGGGGATCGACCGGCCCGAGCAGATCGTCAACCTCTACATGCATCAGCCGGCGATCGAGTTCGCCGATGTCTGTTACCCCGCTTACGAAGACGTGCGCGACGGCACGACCGAGGTGTTCAGCGCCATCGGCGCCTCCCAGCACGTGCCGGTGCAGATGGACCAGGACGGCAGTGTTGTGGTTGTGGCGGCCGAGGCCATGACCGGGAGCTACTTGCCGATGCTCGGCATCGACGCCGTGCTCGGCCGTACGCTGCTCCCGACTGACGACGTCTCCCCTGGTCGGCATCCGGTCGTGATGCTCGACTACAGGTACTGGCAGAGCGCCTTCGGCGGTGAGGAGGACGTCCTCAGCAAGGAGCTGCGGCTCGGCGGCCGGAGCTACGCGGTCATCGGCGTTGGGCCACCCGACTTTCGGGGCAGCGTGCCCCCCCTCATCCCGGCGTTCTACGTGCCGTACATGATGGTTGAGGAGATCCTCGGATCGAGGATGTTCGACGCTGGCGACGCCTTCATGATGCCGAAGGCGCGCCTCAAGCCGGGCACAACACTGCCCCAGGCACAGGCGGCCGTCGCGGCTGTTGCCACCCAGCTGACGGAGGATCGCATCACCGGTTGGCAGCCGGACTTCCAGTTCGAGCTCGTGCCGCTGACCGACGTCCTGTTCCGCCCGCCGGTGGACGTGTTCCTCCGGCCGGGCGCCTGGCTCCTGATGGTGGTCGTCGGGCTCGTGTTGCTCCTGGCCTGCACCAATCTGGCGAGCTTCTTGCTGGCGCGCTCGCTCGATCGGCGCAAGGACATCGCCGTGCGGCTGGCGTTCGGCGCCTCGCGCGCCTCGCTCGTGAGGCGACTGCTGACCGAGACGACGCTGTTGAGCCTGCTCGCCGGCGCCGTGGGCATCGGCAGCGCCCTCTGGCTCCTCGACCTGTTGGGGAATGTGCGTACCGGCGGCGGCCTACGATCGGGCCATCAAGGAGGCAGGGATTTGCCGCCGGTGACGTTTGATCTCAGCCTCGACTGGAACGTGCTCGCTTTCACGCTTGGCATCTCCGTGGTCGCCGGCGTCCTGGTCGGTCTGGTGCCCGCCCTGCAGTCGACACACCCCGACGTGGCGACCACGCTCAAGAGCGAGAGCGCGGGCGGCGGCCAGCCAGGCCAGCTGCGGTGGCGCAACGGACTGGTCATCACGCAGGTGGCCGTCTCGCTCGTGCTCCTGGTTGGCGCGGGCTTGTTCCTTCGCAGCTTCCAGCAAATGCAGTCGATCGACCCCGGCTTCGGTCGCCAGCCCACCGCCCTCATGACCTTCAAGGTCCCGACCCCGCGGTTCACCGTCGACGAGGCACGAGTCTATACGCGTCGGCTGCTCGACCGCTTGCGGCGGCTGCCGGGGGTCGAGGCGATCGGGGTCATCGACACATTGCACCTGAGCGGCGGGCGGCCTTGGCCCTTCAACGTCGACGGCCACGAGCCGCCGGCCGATCACGATGCCTTCTGGGCGGAAACCGTAGAGGTCGACGCGGGTTTCTTCGACGCCGCCGGGATCCACATCGTCCGCGGTCGCAACTTCTCCGACGGGGACCGGTCAGACAGCCAGCGGGTCGTGATCATCAGTGAGGTGATGGCCCAGCGCTTCTGGAAGGACGGCGCTGCGGTCGACCGAGTGTTCCGTATCGGCTCCCTCGAGGTAACGGTCGTCGGTGTGGTGAGCGACACCAAAGTGCGGACACTCGACGAGGCGCCGCGCGACATGATCTATCTCCCCTACTCGCAATGGTGGACCAAGGTGACCCCGCTGACCGTCGTCGCGCGGACGTCGGCGGATCCGGTCCAGACGGCGCAGGCCCTCATCGCCGCCGGCCGTGAGGTCGACCCGGATCTCTGGGTGTTGGGAGCGACGACGATGACCCGGCACCTGTCGCAGACTCTGGCAGCGCCGGCGGGCACCGCCTTCGTCCTGTCCGCGTTCGCGGCGCTGGCGGTGGCGCTGGCCTCGATCGGCCTCTACGGAGTGGTCAGCTACTCAGTCGCCCGGCGCACGCGGGAGATGGGGATCCGAATGGCACTCGGCGCCGACAGCCGCACGGTGGTCCGGCACCTGGCCGCCGGCGGCCTCAAGCTCGTGATCGTCGGCGAGGCGATCGGCCTCACCATCGCGCTGCTGACCACCCGGCTGCTGAGCGGGCTGCTGGGCGAGATTGACACGATGGACCCGATGACGTTCATCGTAGTGCCCCTCGTCCTTCTCGCCACGGGGCTGGAGGCGGTCTACCTTCCGGCGCGGCGCGCGGGCCGGATCAACCCGGCGGCGGCGCTTCGCAACGAGTAGCTACGGCGGCTGGATGAGCTGATCTGGAACAACGCTCGCCAAGACTCGGACATGACCGCAATGCCAGCTCTCGATAACCTCCGGCGCGACCTGCGCGACGGGCTGCGGGCCCTGACCGGGCGGCCCGGGTTCACCGCGGTGGCCGTCCTCTCCCTGGCCCTCGGCATCGGCGCCAACACGGCGATCTTCAGCTTCGTCAACGCCATCATCCTCCGCGATCCGGGGATCGACCGGCCCGAGCAGATCGTCAACCTCTACATGCATCAGCCGGCGATCGAGTTCGCCGATGTCTGTTACCCCGCTTACGAAGACGTTCGCGACGGCACGACTGAGGTGTTCAGCGCCATGGGCGCCTCCCAGATGGTGCCGGTATCGATGGACCAGGACGGCAGAGTCACGGTCGTGCTGGCCGAGGCCGTGACCTCCACATGAAGTGGGTGGCACCTCAAAGTCGGGACCCGCTGACGTTCATCGTCGTGCCCCTCGTCCTTCTCGCCACGGGGCTGGAGGCCGCCTACATGCCGGCGCGGCGCGCCAGCCGGATCAGCCCGGCGGCGGCGCTTCGCGACGAGTAGCTACGTGCCGCTTCTGAAGGTCACCTCGTCGGGTTCGCCGCCCGCACTTCACAGAACACAGCTCGTCCTGACCAGTTGGTTGATCTGCGAGGAGTCCAGCGCCTGTGGATCCAGGGGCTTCTCGCTCATACCTGCTTGGTGGAGAGCTTCATGAATCAGAACGACCGCGGCCTGGCTGTCGGCGAGCCTGCCGAAGCCACGACAAAGGCGCGTCTGGCGACCGCCGACCATCGTGAAAGCCGATGTTCCCCGACAAAAACGCTGCTCCTGCCGGAGAGTCACTTCCACGTACAGGCTATAGACCAGCCTCTCGAGGCCATCCGCATCGAGCTCCTCGAAAAGACCCAGACACCCGGGTTCTGAGCGAAGTCGCTCTACCGCCACCGGGAACGCCGTGGCGAGCTTACGACTGATCTTCGGGGACATCGTCTCGGTCATCCAAGGCTCAAGATGGGCAGCCGTCGGCGCCGAATCTGGTGGATTCTCGGCCTCACAAGGGATGAGGCCGGTCAGTGTCAGCGCCAGCATGGTGAAGAGTACTCGAAGTGTTCGCATCTTGCCTTCCTCCGGTCAAGGGGTGGTTTCCTTGGAACCGAGATCGGCGGCAAGACCGAACGAATCTGGGGGTGCTATATTGAGAGACGATGGCTCCGACGGAAGACATCTCCCTCTTCCGGGAAGCCCGACAGGGCTCCCGAGAAGCGATCAGCGCTCTCTTCGAGCGCTATGGTGGGCGCCTTCACGCCTTGATCCGCGCCCGCCTGGGTCCCCATCTCAGGCGCCGTCTGGAGTCGCGAGACATCCTCCAGGCGACGATGCTCCGTGCCTTTCAAGGCCTCGGCCGATTCGAGGGCTCTGGCAGTCGCTCCCTGATGGCCTGGTTGGGGACGATCGCCGTCGGCGAGATCCGCGACCAGACCAACTTCTACGGACGGCAGAAGCGCGATGCGGCCCGCGACGCCACGCTGCACTCGCAGCTGGACCCGGTGGCGATGAAGGTGCACACGGAAGTGAGCCGTCTGCAGATTCAGGAAGACATGAAACGTATGGAGCGGGCACTCGACGAGCTGAGCGAGACCTACCGCGAGATCATCCTTCTTCGCAGCTTCGAGGAGCTCAGCTTCCAGGAGATCGGGGAACGATTGGGCAAGAGTCCCGACGCCTGCCGCATGTTGTTCGCCCGTGCCAAGGCAGCCCTGGCACTGAAGATGTAGGCACGCGATGAGCGACACCGAAAATCCAGATCCCGAGGAGCTGTTCGCGCGCTGGGTCGAGCAGCAGGTGCTCCATGGCGAGGCCCCGGATCCCGAGGAGCTGTGCCGGGACCGCCCGGAGATGCTCGGGACGCTTCTGGAGCACATCCGCAAATACGAGCGGCTGAACCGCGTTCTCGATCCTGCGGACGCACTGGAAAAGGGCACGAACCTGTTGCACTACAGGATCGTGGAGAAGCTCGGTGCGGGCGGCATGGGGGAGGTCTACCTCGCCGAGGACAAGAAGCTCGGCCGCCGGGTGGCTCTCAAGGTGCTGCCGCCCGAGATGGCGACCGATCGGGAACGGCTGGAGCGCTTCCGCCGCGAAGCGCGGATCGTCGCCACCCTCAACCATCCCAACATCGTCACCATCTTCGCGGTCGAGGAAGCCGAGGGAATGCACTTCCTCACCATGGAGCTGGTGGAGGGAGAGACCCTCAATGGCCTGATTCATCCTGGAGGTCTCGAAAAGGAGCCGTTCTTGGAGGTCGCCGAGCAGCTGGTCGCGGCCCTCGTCGCGGCCCACAAGCAGGGAGTCGTCCACCGGGACCTGAAGCCTGCCAACATCATGATCGGCGCGGACGGCAGGACGAAGATCCTGGACTTCGGCCTTGCCCAGCTGCGACTCGAAGCGCCGTCGCAGGTCGACATGACGGCCTCGACCGAGCTGATGGCCACGCAGGAGGGCCGGGTGCTGGGGACGTTTGCCTACATGTCGCCGGAGCAGGCCCGGGGCGAGGAGCTGGACGCCCGCACCGACCTCTTTTCCCTGGGGGTGATTCTCTACGAGCTGGCCACGGGGCCGCGGCCCTTTCCGGGCGAGAGCCCGGCCGAGGTCATGGCCGGTCTCCTGGAGAGCGAGCCGACCCCGTCCTCAAAGATCAATTCCCGCGTTTCTCAGGAGCTGGAACGGATCATCCTGAAATGTCTGAAGAAGGAGCGGGACAGGCGCTACCAGTCGGCGCGGGAGCTGGGCGCGGATCTGGACGGTCTGAAGGGGCGGTCCTCGCGGCGCCGGATGGGCCTGGTGACCGTCCTCGCCGCATCGGTAGCCGCCTTGATCGTCGCCGTACAGATCGGCCGGAGTCCGCGAGTGGAGTCGGCCCCGACCGTGGAGAGACCGACTGCCGCTGCGCCGGAGACGGCTCCGACCTCTGTCGCCGTGCTCCCCTTCGCCGACGTGAGTCCGGAGAAGGATCAGGAGTACTTCACCGACGGTCTCACCGAGGAGCTCTTGAACGTCTTGGGCAGAGTCGAGGGTCTTCGCGTGGCGGCCCGCACTTCCTCCTTCTCCTTCAAGGGAAAAACGCCGGAGATCGCCGAGGTGGGAGCCAAGCTGAACGTCTCCACCATCCTCGAGGGCAGCGTCCGCAAGGCGGGCAACCGGGTGCGGATCACCATCCAATTGGTCAATGTGGAGGACGGCTTTCACCTCTGGTCGCAGAACTACGACCGCCAGCTTGACGACATCTTCGCCGTGCAGGACGACATCGCCCGTTCGGTGGCGGAAGCGCTCAAGGGGGAGCTCGGCCTGGGCGGCGAAACGGCTCTGGCTTCGGGCGGTACCAACATCGAGGCTTATAACGCCTACCTCCAGGGCCGATACTTCTCGGCTCGGTTCACCGAAGAGAATCTGAAGCGGGCGCTCAGCTACTACGAGGAGGCCTTGACCCTCGATGCCAACTACGCACCAGCCTGGACAGGGACAGCCGACGCTTACTTTAAGCTGGCTGCTTCTCTCGGAGGCGTTCCTTATGACGAGGGCATCGCCATGGCGCGGCGGGCGGTGGAGCGGGCGCTCGAGCTGGATGAAGGCCTGGCCGAGGCCCACGCGGTCCTTGGAGCGATAAGGAGGGCCTACGACTGGGACTGGGCCGGTGCGGAGGCGTCTTTCAAGCGGGCCCTGGCGCTCGAACCGAACAACGCCGCGGTCCTCCTCGAGGCCTCGGCCCTGGCGTCCACGGTAGGGCACTTCGACGAGGCGCTCGCGCTGGGCCGCCGGGCGATCGAGCTCGATCCACTCAACCCCATGGCGTATCAGAGCCTGGTGGTGCCGGCCTTGTCCGCCGGCCTCCTGGACGAATCGACCGCCGCGCTCGAAAAGGCGCTGGTGCTCGCCCCGGAACGAGCGGTTGCTCACATGATGTTGGGACTGGTGTACCTCAGGCAATCCCGGCCCGAGGAAGCGCTCCGGGAAATGCAACGAGAAACGAATCTCGGTTTCCAACTGACAGGTCTGTCGATGGCGCATCACGCCCTGGGCCACGCGCAGGAGGCCGACACGACTCTCGACGCACTCATCGAGGGTTTTGGGGACGCCGCGTCGGCATATCAGATCGCCGAGGTTTACGCTTATCGCGGCGAAGCCGACCTGGCCTTCGAGTGGCTGGAGCGGGCGTATCAGCAGCGCGACGCCGGGCTCGGCCGGTTGCTCAAGGGCGACCCGTTCCTCGTCAGCCTCGAGGACGACCCGCGCCACGCAGCCCTCCTCGAGAAGATGGGCTTGGCGGACTGAGAGAAGAGGACCACGACCAGCGCCACCGCGTTCATGAGGATGTGGCCGGAGACGATGACGTAAAGCCAGTCGAGTGCGGGGTTGCGGGGCATTTGACGCAAGTCTAGAGACCTTTCCTTTGATTCCTCAGCGCCATGATCACCGCCGGCAGGATGATCACGATCAGCCCCCCCGACATTAGGGCGCCCCTCACGTCCGCCAGGAGCGAAGATCAGCGTCTCGGGGCAGGAGGACACGCTCCGGGCCGTTGGGGCCATATATGACGGGCGTCATACGCCCCCGGGTCGTGTGGTAGATAAGGTAGCAGCGCTCAAAAGCGGGAAATCGACCACTCGACAAGGAGGCCCGGACACGCCGATCTCGACGCTGCGCCGAGAGCCTCGAGAAGCCATGACTGGTACCGCGGCGACCGGCGCGATGGCGGACGACTCCCTTTTCTCTGTGCCGCGTAGGAGGTCCTCACCATGACGAGCCCGATCAGAAATCACGTCCGGACGATCCTCTGGGTCACCGTCGTCACACTGCTGACGCCGACCTTGCTGGCCGCCGCATCGGCCGAGGAGAACAAGGAGGTCGTCCTCAAATACCTCCAGGCCCTAGCCGACTGGAAGACCGACGGCTACGAGCAGTTCTTCACCGCGGACACGGTGGGGCACGACCAGCACGGCAACCTCAAGAAGAACCCCGGCGCCTCGGGGGCGAGCAAGGCCGTAGCCTTCTGGGAGGAGACCTTCGACGGTTTCGAGTTCACCGTTCACGACTCGATCGCGTCGGGGGACAAGGTGGCGGTGCGTGTCGGCGGCTCCGGGAACCACAAACAGTCGGGCAAGAAGATCTCGTCCGTAGGCATGTTCTTCTACCGCCTGGAAGGCGGCAAGATCGCCGAGTCCTGGATGTCCTTTGACGAGCTCGGCCTCATGACGTCGCTCGGCTTCACCCTGACCCCGCCGGCCCCGCCCGCGGCTGAGGAAGGCGAGAAAGAAGGCGACGGGTAGCAGGGACGAGATCCGGGTGCTGTCGGTTCTGCGCCCCTGACTCGTTCCGGCCCTTGTAGGCTAGCGAACCAACAGCTTCGAAAAGGCACAGCGAGCATAGTGTCGCTATGGACCAGAACTAAGATCTGAACCCTGAAGGGTGGACCCTAGTGGAGCGGGTGGCCTTCCGTGCCACGGAGTCGCCCTCAGCGTCCGCCGTCTCCGTCTCCCTCCCGTCCGTCCCTTGACAGCATCCGCTGTCTTGACAACAATCTCTGTCAAGGTGGACACCCAGAGCCCCCAGAACCTCGAAGAGGGCATCAAGCTCCCGCTCGTCGAGATCATCCGCGACCCCAACACGGCTGCGGTACTCCTGAAACCTCCTCGCCCCGCCGTCCTTGCCGCGCTGCGGACACCCGCTTCGGCGAGCGGCCTTGCGCGCCGTCTTCAACAGCCCCGCCAACACCTCGGACACCACCTGCGCAACCTGGAGAAGGTCGGGCTGGTGCGGCTGGCCGCGGAGCGTCGTCATGCCGGTCTCACGGAGCGCATCTTTCAGGCGACGGCGCGAAGCTACCTGCTCAGCCCCACCCTGTTGGGCGATCTCGGTGCTCTCGCGCCAGAGGACGTCCTGCGTGTCGGCGGCTACGGCTGGCCGCCGCTCGCAGCCGTCAGATCATGCGGCACGGACCTTTTTTGCCAGGCTCCGGAGGAACTCGGCATCTTCGAGCAGGACCGTCTTGACGGCCTTGACGTCGACAGCCCGAGAGGGCTCTTCCAGATCGAGCGCTCGGCGGAGCGTCTGGTTGATCTGGGTTTGGTAGGGCAGCCCGCCCGGCTTGGCCGCTTCTGTTTTGAAGTGGTCGATCAGATCCTGGTCGAGAGCGATCGTGATGCGCACCTTGGCTGGCCGCTCACCCGCGGGGTCGAGTCCGGGCAGCACTCCGCGACGCTTCACCTTGAGCTTCGTCAGGTCATACTCCTCTCTCATAGTCCGTCGCCTCCTTCCGCTTTGCCTGTCGCGCTGAAATAAGCCGTACCGCCTTCCCGCGCAACGTGTAGACCACCATGAGCAGCCGGCCCCGGTGGGAATGCCCGATCAGGATCTCGCGATCCTCGTCGTCGCTGTGGTCCGGATCGTAGAACGCCACCTGGTGGGGATCCCAGAAGCAGCTTGCTGCTTCCATGAAGCTCACACCGTGCTACCGCTCATTCTCGACGGCCTTGGCAGCATCCCACTCGAACTCCATAAGGGGATGCATATCACGTGTGCATCTCATATGCAATACGGAAGAGCGCTGTCGAGAAGACCCCGAATGATCTGCCGCGCCTGAGCGCGAGCGTATCCAGGCAGGGGCCCTGAGCTCCTTCCTGCCGGTCGGGCCGATCTCAATCCGGTAGCTCATCTTCGGCCTCGACGCGGGCGAGCTCGGCTTCGAACGCTTCCCAGCTCATCCAGGCTTCCGGCCGATCGCCGTACTGCCGCAACTCCCGGCGTGCAGGGGGATCACCACCCGTTGCCAGCGGTCCGGCAGGGGATTCGCGAGGTAGTCGCTCAGCTTCGGCTGAAGCCCCCCGGGCGGGTAGAACGGGTCGCACCCGTCGTCGCAGTCGGAGATGGGGCTCGTCGTGAAGATCTGGAAGTCCTGCGTGGCCCGCGATCCCTTTGACGCCACGATGGCTGACCCCGAGACGGTCAGGGGTTTCTTGCCCCCCTCCATGTGACCGTCGTCATATAGGGGCCGTTCACGAGTTGCTAGCGTCAGCCCTGGCAATTCGCCGGAGATCTGTTTCATGGGGGCACCCGACCCCAAGCCGCCTTTCCAGCGGCCCAAGGCGCTCCTGGAACTGCTCCTTTTGTGGAAGTCGGGCGCCCTCGGCGCTGGAAGGACGGACGACGGTGAGCTACCGCGACCTCTTTGGGCTCGATCCGCGCCTCGTGGTGTGGATCGTCGCCGAGCTGCACCTGATGTTCGGCGCCTTCGTACTGGGGGTGCCGATCTTCGCGGTGATCATCGAGATCGTCGGCATGCGCTCGGGCGACAAGCGCTTCGACCGCCTGGCCCACGAGTTCACCCGGCTGCTCTCCGCGGCGTTCGCGACCACCGCGGCGCTCGGCGGCACCCTGGCCTTCCTCCTCGTGGGCCTCTATCCCGACTTCATGCGGGTTCTCGGGGACAGCGTCCATTCCTCCTTCTACGTCTATGCCGCCCTCTTTTTCGGCGAGGCCTTCACCCTCTACCTCTACTACTACGCCTGGCACCGAATGGAGGACCGGCGTTCGCGCTCGCCCGGACTGCGCAAGGGCTTGTGGGCGGCGGCGGCGGTCCTCGCCGTGGTCGCGGTTTTTTTCATCTTCTCGGGCGGCGAGGAGGAGAAGCACCTGCGTCGCCACGGCCACAGCGTGGCCGACCAGGCCCGCCTCCTGGGCCAGGGCCTCACGCCCCACCTGGAAGGGGCCGTCGCCGCCCGTGCGGTGGGTGAGCGCACCGACGAGGACGCTCTCGCCGCGGCCGTCGAGGCCACGGCGCAGGCCGCGGTTGGAGCCGGCGACGCAGAGGCGGGCGAGACCCTCGACGAGGCGGCGGAGCTGGTGCGCACCGCCACGGCGGCATGGCTCCGGGAGGATCCGGCTCTCGCCGACACCTACGGGCGCCGTCTCGACGAGGCGGCGGAGAACGTGCGGCTCGAGCTCGCGAACCAGGCCTCGGATCACTCGCTCGCCCGCTGGATCAAGGTGGCCTGGCTGGGGCTGGCTCTTGCCGTCGTCCTTGGTGTCGGGAGCTATCTTTCGAGCCTCAAGGGCCTGCACCTCTACCTGGGGCTTCTCCTGAACCTCTTCGGCACCGCCCTCATGCTGGTGGCCAACTCCTGGGCCACCTACATGATGGCCCCCACGGGGATCAACGCGGCGACGCTGGAGTTCGGCGGCACTACCTGGGACGCGGTCAACAATCCCCTGTGGAACCCGCTCAACATCCACCGGCTCCTCGCCAACGTCGTCTTCGGCGGCTTCGTGGCCGCCGCCTACGCCGCGGTGAGGTTCCTGGGCAGCACGACGTCCGAAGAGCGCGCCCACTACGACTGGATGGGCTACGTCGGCAACTTCGTCGGCATGGCCGCCATGGTGACCCTGCCCTTCGCCGGCTACTACCTGGGCCGTGAGATCTACTCCTTCAGCCCGGTGATGGGCAACAACATGATGGGCGGCGCTTTTTCCTGGACGTTCATCATGCAGGCGGTCCTGATCGGCATGCTCTTCATCGGCGCCAACTACTACCTATGGGTCGGCATGCAGCGCATCGAAGGCGCGGAGCGCTACCGCAAGCTCATTCCCGTCAACACGGTGATCCTCTTCGTCAGCTTCGCCATCTGGCTGATTCCGCACAACCTGCCGCTGACCGGTAGCGAACGGGCGCTTCTCGGAGGAGCACAGTACCATCCGGTGCTGAAGTACTTCGGGCTCATGCCGGCAAAGAACGCCGTCGTCAACCTCATCATCCTCTCGACGTTCTTTTCTTTCCTGATGTACCGCCGGGCGAACAAGGGCGACGTCGTGCCCTTCCGCAATCACGGCCTCGCCGGCAAGGTGATCGTGGCGGCGGCGGGGGCGGCCTCGATCGCCCTTCTCCTGTGGTACGCCGGGGTGACCCGCGGGATCGACCCGGCGGAGATTTCCGTGCCGGTGGAGAAGCTCTGGGTCTTTAACTGGGCGGCGTGGGCCCTCGTCCTCGAGGCCGTGACGGTGCCGGTGGTGGTGATCCTGACCTTCCGCAATCGCGGGGTTCTGGCTCAGTTCCTCTACTTCGGATCCACGGCCGTCCTGGTCGCGGGCTTTTTCGGAGTGTGGGGCTTCGTCACGATGGTGGAGGCCAACCCGTTCCTGCGCAACGTTGCGGTCTGTCAGGTGCTCATGGTGCTGACGTGTCTCGTCCTCAACACGGTGATCGACATCGTGATTTTCCGCGACGCCCCGGAGGTGGGCAGCATCCGCTGGGGGACGATTCCGTCGCGCTCCCAGTACGCCCTGGTCCTCACCTGCGTCTCGGTGGTGCTGCTCATGGGGCTCATGGGTTTCATTCGCTCGGGCCTGCGGGAAGACTGGCATATCTACGGGGTGCTGCGCGACACGTCGGCCAGCGCCTACACGCCGACGCTGGCGACCATGGCCTGGGTGGTGGCGCTGATCACGGTGATTTTCTTCGCTCTGGTCACCTTCGTCTTCTACCTCGCCGGTCTGGGCGACAAGAAGGCTGGCGAGCAAGCCCCCCTGCCGGAGCCCGAAGCCGTGTCTCCCCCCCTTGCTCCCCCCCAGGGGACAGTGGCCGGCGGGGGAGGGGTCGACTGATGGCGTGGATCCTTGCCGCGGTCTTCGTCGTCCTCACGGTCGTGGCCTTGCGCTGGTCGAAGCGTTTCGGTCCCCTGGGCATCGTCGTCGCCGTGATCGTCCTGGCGGCGGTGTTTTTCAAGGTGATCTTTCCAGGCTACGCCCTGCCCGGCGGCCTGGTGCTGCCTGGAATCGCCATGGCGGTCGCGTCCTCGCCCTACCCGCTGCCGCTGCCGGCCACTGCGTTCTGGACCTTCATGGGGCTGATCGTGATCGCCGGCCTGGTGGCCGTGACCAGCGACGACGCCTGGATGCGGGCGTTTTTCGCCCCGATCCTCCGCTTCCTGCGGGGTGACGTCGGGGCGATCCCGGATCCGGTCCGCCTGGGGGTGCTCTACGCCGTGATTCCCCTGGGCGTGGGTTTCCTGATTCTCCGGGGTTTCATGCCCTCGGCCGGCGCCCCCATCGAGCCGCGCCAGGCCCATCCCACCCTGCGCTACGACGAGACCTGGGAGAACCCGCTGCGCAACCCCGACAGCGCGCGCCTGGAGGCTTTCGCCGCCCGGGAGGGTCTCGGGGAGGCGCCGCGCGACGAGCTTGTCGAACGCTTCCGCGAGGCGGCTCTGGGCGAGGGGCGTCATCTCTACGGCCAGTACTGCTCGCCTTGCCACGGCGGCAAGGTCGATGGCACGGGCCTCATGGCAAGGGGCTTTCGCCTGCAGCCGGCGGACTTCACCGACCCGGGCACCATCGCCACCCTGGTGGAAGGCTACGCCTACCAGCGCATCGTCGACGGCGGCATCGGTCTGCCCACGGCCGGCACCCCGTGGGACTCGGCCATGCCGAAGTGGAAGGACGATCTCGACGACGAGCAGATCTACAAGATCCTGCTCGCGGAGTACGACCTGGCGGGGGTCTCCCCGCGTGTTCCGGAGAAGCTGGAATGAGCCACCGTTGCGCCGGAGGCGCACCAAACCACCACAGCGCCAGCCCTCTTGTCCCCCCCTTTAGGAAAGGGGGGTTAGGGGGGATTTGCCTCGCGTTCCTCCTGGCCGCTCCCCCCCTCCCCGCCCAGGAGAGCGACGCCTACGACATGACGCGGCTGGCTGAGCGCAAGGAGCAGTTCCCGGCCGGCGAGGCGGCCCTTGCGCTCGGCGCCGACGTCTACCGCAAGCGCTGCGCCTTCTGCCACGGCGACGAAGGCGCCGGCGACGGCGGCGCGGCGCCCTACCTCGAGCCGCGTCCCCGCGACTTCACCCTGGGGCTCTTCAAGTTCCGTTCCACCCAGACCGGCGAGCTGCCCACCGACGAGGACCTCTTCCGCACGATCTCGCGGGGCTTGCCGGGCACCACCATGCCGGCCTGGGGCGAGCCGCCGTTCGTGCTGCCGGAGGCCGAGCGCTGGGCCGTGGTCCATTACTTGAAGAAAATCTCCACCGAGGACTTCGAGGACCCGGACTTCAACCCCTACGACTATCTCGTCGAGATCCCGTCCGAGGTTCCGGAGTGTACGCCCGAGCGCACGGCTGAGGGCGAGGCCATCTACAGCGACGAGTCCAAGGGCGGTTGCGGCAAGTGCCACGGCGTGCGCGGACGTGGCGACGGCGCCGAGGCCGGAACGCAGCGTGACGACTGGGGAGACCGGATCTTTCCCACCGACCAGTCGCGGCCGTGGACGATGCGCAACGGCACCAGCCGACGCGATCTCTTCCGTTCGTTTTCCACCGGTTTGAACGGTACCCCGATGCCGGGTTTCGGCGAGACCCTGTCGGTGGAGCAGCGCTGGGCCGTGGTGTGCTACGTGGAGTCGCTGATGTACCACTCGGAGTCGGCCGGCGAGGTGGTCCTGGTGGCGCGCCGCACCGACGGCGAGCTGCCGGCGGACCCCGACGACGCGTTCTGGCAGGAGCAGCTGGTGCTCGACGTCCCCCTGGCGGGCCAGGTGGTGGCGACGCCGCGCCTGGCGCTCCCGGCCATCGACCTGGTGAGCGTCCGTGCCGCCTACAACGACGACGAGATGGCGTTTCACTTCACCTGGAACGACCGCTTCAAGAACGTCACCGCTCCGGACGAGGACCGCTGGGTACCGGAGCTCGATGAACCCGGCGCCTTCGTGACCGCGCGGGAGATCTGGCGACGCCGCGGCGGCGCCTTCCGCGACCGTCTCGAGATCCAGCTCCCGGTCAAACCCTCGGACGGCCCCGACAAGCCCTTCCTCTACATGGGCTCGCCCAGCGCCCCGGTCCACCTGTGGACCTGGAACGCGGACTGGAACGAGGACGAGAGAACCGCCGAGGAACGCGGGGCGCGGGGCTACGGCTCGGGGCCTGAGAGCCAGCCGGAGGAGAGCCAGGCCCTCGCCGGACGGGCGGTCTACGAGGACGGTCAGTGGCGCCTGGTACTGAAGCGTTGGCGGAGGACGGAGGACGTGCGCGGCGACACCCAGTTCGAGACCGACCGCCTCATTCCCTTCGCCGTCCACGCCTGGGACGGCGGCAACGGCGAGGAGGGCCTCTTGGGCTCGATCTCGTCCTGGTACTACGTGGTGCTCGTCGGCAGGACCGATCCGCGGGGCTACGGCTGGGCCCTCCTCGGGACCGTGCTGACGTTGGCCCTGATGGCCGGGTGCGTGCGCAAGGCGCAAGCCGTGGCGTCCGCGTCCGAAGAACCTGAATCATCGGCGAAAGGAGAGACCCCATGAAAGGACTGAAGATCGTACTGTTGAGCTTGCTCCTGCTCGCGGCGGCGGTTCCCGCGGCCGCCCAGACGACCGGTTACGTAGGCGGCGACGTGGAAGGCGGCGCCAAGATCACCGGCAAGGTGACGTGGTCGGGAGCGAAGCCGGCGCTCGAAGCCTTCGCCATCAACAAGAACCCCGAGGTGTGCGACACGGGCGGCGGCGGCAAACGTTCGTCGAACCGGCTCGTCATCGGCAAGGGCGGCGGCGTCGCCAACGCGGTGGTCTATCTCGAGGGAGTCACCGCGGGCAAGCCCATGCCGGCGGAAGCCGTCACGCTCGACCAGAAGGGTTGCCGCTACGATCCCCACATCGTCCTCGTGCCGAAGAAGGCCGAGCTTACGATGAGCAGTAGCGACGCCATCCTGCACAACATCCACATGTTCGGCGCCGCGGTCTACAACCTCCCCTTCCCCGACCAGGACACGGTGGCCAAGAAGATGCGCAAGGGCGGCCTCGTGCGGATCCAGTGCGACGCGGGCCACGGCTGGATGAGCGCCTACGCCTGGGTGATCAGTCATCCCTACTACGCGCTCACCGACGAGAACGGCGCTTTTACCCTGACCGACGTTCCCCCCGGCAAGTACACGATCAAGATGTGGCACGAGAGCTGGGAGGTGGCGGAGAAGATCGAAAAAGACGGCGTGGTGACCGGCTACGACTTCAAGGACCCGGTCGAGCAGACGAAGGAGGTCGAGGTGGCCTCGGGCGGCAGCGCCGGCGTGGATTTTTCGCTGTCGCAGTAGGGAAACGATGAAGAGCTCTCTGGCCAAGGTGGCCTTGTTCGTCCTGGTGATCCTCGGCGTTTTCGTCTATGTCGCCGAGGTCCTGACCGCGATGAGCGGCGGCGGTGGCGTGAGCGCTCCCGGCGCCGGCGCCGAGGCGACACCCGAGGCCGGGGAGGCCCTGTTTCTCGGCAAGGCGAAGTGCTACACGTGTCATTCGGTGGGGGAGAAGGGCTCGGCGATCCGCGGACCCAACCTCGGGGAGCCGGGTCCTCTCGGCACTCCCATGGGCCAGCGCGCCGAGGAGCGCGCCAGGGAGCGCGCCGCCGCCACCGGCGCCAGCTTCAGCGCCACCGACTACCTGCTGGAGTCCCTCATCGATCCCAACGCCTACGTGGTGGAGGGCTTCAAGCCGGAGATGCCGGTGATCATCCGTCCGCCGATCGCGCTCGCGGCGACGGAGGTCCAGGCCGTCGTGACCTACTTGCAGTCGCTGGGCGGCGAGGCCGCGAGCGCCCAGATCGAGCAGTCGCCGTTCTGGCAGGCGGTGGCGGCGGGAGCGGCCGAGGCCGCGGCGGGCGAGCCTTTCGAGCCCTACCTCGAGGGCGATCCGGAGATGGGACGCGAGATCTTCTTCGGCGAGACGGCCGATTGTGACAAGTGTCACGTGGTCTATGGCGAGGGCGGGCTTGTGGGTCCCGACCTGTCGTCGATCGCCGCCACCCGGAGCGTCAAGTACATCGTGGAGTCGGTCCTCGATCCGGCCGCGGTGATCGCCAGCGGCTTCGAGCAGACGGCGTTGTCGCTCGCCGACTGGACCGAGATCAGCGGAGTGGTGAGAAGCGAGACCGACGAAGAGCTGGTGCTCGCGGACTCGACGGGGGCGCTGCACACGATCTCCAAGGACGAGATCGACGACAGGTCGCTTCAGCCGGGCTCGCCGATGCCCTACAACTTCGCAGAGCTCGTCACGGTCAGCGAGTTTCATGATCTGCTGGCTTTTCTCTTGACGCTCACGGGAGAGGAGGTGGGAGCGGAGAAGGGCTGAAGCCCAGCGTTGCATTGGATCCGGTGTAGGGCAGCCTCTTCGGCGGCCTTGAGGAGGGCTCGCGGGCGAGGCGCTCAACGAGAGCCGGCGCCACCCGCCGGGTGGAACGGGCAGCGTCGGCGCGGCGCCGACGCTCCCTCACCCAGAAACGCTCGAACGTGCTCCGCTGCGACGACGCCGACCGAGGACTGCCGCGCCTTCTTCTCGGCCCGCAACCGCACGCTCTCGCGCAACGTCTCGTCGTCGATCGTCGCCGCCAGCTCTGTCGCCTCCGGGCTCCATCTCGGACGAAGGCCGTCCGCGGCCTGGCCGGGACCGGCTCCACCCTCGGCGCTCGTGCCGTGGCCCGCCGGGCAGAGCTTGTCGGTGGCCGCCGCCACGATGCTCTCGGTGATCACGGTATGGCCCCGCTCCTGGGCGTAGCGCAGGATGGCCAAGCGTGCCATGCCCCGAACGAACTCCGGGATGCGCTCCATACGCTCTTCCGCCTGGTGCGTCCAACTCGTGGTGGCCCGGGCGATGCGCTCGACCGGCGGCACGTGCTCGCGCTGGCTCAGGAGCACCGCGCAGCCGGCGTCCTCCAGGAGGTGCTCGGCGTTGCCGCCGATGTCGAGCTCGTCGTCGGCGTGGATGCCCAGCTTGCCGAGGACGAGAAGGCTCGGCTCGGTTTTATCGACGTATTTCCCGATCACCTCGTGGGGCTTGCCGTCGAGGAGCTCGGTCACAACCTCGACGCCGTAGTCGGCGGCGATCGAGCGCGAGACGTCGAGGTGGCCCTGGTAGATCTTCGCCAGCCCGGCGTCGATGATGTCCTCGTGGAGCTTTTCCTGCTCCTCGAAACGGAAGACCCGGCCCGCCTCCGCCGAAAGAACCTTCGCGATGCGGTTGAAGGCGACGTAGTGGTAGTAGGGATCGTAGGCCGAGACCACGTGGACCGCGACGTCCCATTCCCGGGCCAGGGCGAGGGCGCTCAAGAGCCCGCCATAGGCGCGCGCCGAGCCGTCGACGGCGGCGACGACGGGCCCACTTGCGAGGTCGTTCGTGGCGTCCTTGATCACCAGCGTGTCGATCGCCGAGCGCCGTACGACCCGCCGGCAGACCGTGCCGAGCCGTGCGCCGGGCACTGCCCCCAGGCCCTGTGCCCCCAGCACCAGGAGGTCGTACTTCGTCGAGTTGGCCTCGCGCGTCATCTCGCGATAGTTCTTGCCCTCCAGGGAGCACCGCCGGTAGCTCAGCTCCGCCCGGCGGCAGGTTTCCTCGGCCTGGTCGAGGTAGGAGTCGGTGATCACCCCGAGGCCTTTCGTGATGAGGTTGTCGTGGACGTCGCGCTGACGTTCCAGCTCCTCTTCTTCGCGATATTTCTCGGGGAGCCCGCCCTCCATCGCCCGAAAGCGTAGGTCGTGCATCTTGGCGGCGTAGACGTGGGCGCCGGTCACCGCCGAGCCCCACAACCGTCCGAGGGCGGCGGCTTCGACGACGCCGCGGTTCGAGAGGTCGGAGGCATCGACGGCCACCAGGATGGAGTGGTATTCGCCCAGAGGCGTCGGGGTCAGGTCTTGTTGCTCGCTGGTCATGCCACGTTTCTAGCGAAGCCTGTGCGGCGGCTGCCATGACAGCGGTCATATGAAGTCCACCGGGACGGCGAAGGCGTCTCCCAGCGCCCCGATCAGCGAGCCTCTGCTTGCCCTTGGTCGGGGTTTCTTCGTCGAAGACAAGGGCAAGCTCTGCTAGCAGCCCTCGGGGGCCGGCAGGCGGGCACCCGCGGGCAGGGGCAGGTCGATCAGCTTGCCGAGCTCGAAGACGAAGGGGATCTCGGGACTGAGCCATGCGGAGTGGGTCTCGTTCCACAGCCCTTCCGCGGACGTGCCCAGGCATTCGGCCATCAACGCCACCTCGCCGAGCTCCACCCGGAGCGGCCAGGCCTCGGCCGCCGGACGTGACGTCTTGATCGGCCGCAGCTTGTGGTCCCACACGGCGTAGCCGCGCCGGCGGTGGCAGAAATGCTCGACCGTCTGCTCCCAGGAGCCGAAGCGCGGTCCCGGTCCCGTCGGAGGGTTGCCGAGGCGGGCCACCACCTCGAGGCGGCGGCGGCATTCGACCGACCAGCTCCAGGAGTCGCGATGCGGATCGTTCGTGGGAGCGGGATAGGAAAACGACGCCGCGGTGGCCGGCTGGCGTCCCAGGTGGCGCGACACCGGCGCCACCCAGAAGGGGACGAGCGTCCGCAGGAAAAGCACCGAGGCGACGTCCGAGTCGTCGAAGACGTAGAGCCGCAGGTTCATCTGCGGATAGGAGAGGCGCGGGAAGGGCATCGCGGAGCGATGGAGGCCGCTGACCCGAAAGAGCAGCGCCGAGGCGAAGACCCACTCCTCCTCCTCCCACCTGTGGACCTCGTAGCGCAGAGGGTGAGGCAGCTCCGGAGCGGCCGGGAGCGGCAGCGCCCAGTTGAGGTAGAGGCAGTCGCGAGCCAGGGTACGCAGTTGCATCGAAGGAATCTTATCCCGAGCGGGGCGACGTTGGCTCCCGGATGCTCTATAATCGAGGAAGAGGAATCACTCCAGAGAGCTCGGGCCGGTGTCGCCGGCTTTCTCGAGACCCAACACTCACATGAAGGAGAAGAAGCGATGCGTCCTATCCTGAACAGAATCGTCCCGATCCTTGTCCTGGCGGTCCTGCTGCCTGTCGCGGCCGCGGCCCAGGGCGGGCTGCGCTACACCGTCACCGTGACCAAGTTCGAGAACAAGGCCGGCTGGCACGGCAGCTGGGACATCGGCAACGCCTGGGGAACCGTCTTCACGGATCTGCTCAACCAGAGCGGCAAGTTCATCGTCCTCGCCGAGAGCGACATGCGCGGCGAGTCCATGCGCGAGCAGGACCTCGGCGCTTCCGGACGCACGGCCGGAGGCGGCAAGACCCCGGTCACCGGCCAGATGACCCCGGCCCAGCTCCTCGTCAAGGGCGCCATCACCCACGTCCAGCACGACGTCGCGGGCGGCGGCGGCGGCGTGCGCATCAAGGGCTTCCGGGTCGGCGGCAAGAAAGGCAAGTCGGAGATCAACGTCACGATCTACATGGTCGACTCGACCACCGGCCAGGTCGTGGCGTCGACGAGCGTCGTCGGCACGGCGAAGCAGAAGGGAGCCAAGGTCGGCTACTCGACCGGCAGCTGGGGCGCCGCTTTCGGCGGCCACAAGGACGACAACCTCGGCAAGGCCGTCGCCGACGCCTGCGCCCAGGGCGTCGACTGGCTCACCGGACAGCTCGGCGGCGTCCCGTGGTCAGGCTCGGTCGTCATGGTCAAGGACGGCAAGGTCTACGTCAACCGCGGTACCCGCGAAGGCGTCAGCCAGGGACAGATCTTCGTCGTCGGCACCAGGGAGGTGCTCCGTGACCCCGACACCGGCGAGGTGCTCGACGAGAGCGTCACCGAGATCGCCCGATTGAAGGCGACGACGGTCAAGGAGAAGCTCTCGATCTGCGACGTGATTTCGGGCAGCGCGGCCAAGGTCCGCAAGGGCCACGGCGTCGGCCTGCCCTGAATCGATCCGCTTGTCTTCGACGCAGAGGGATCCACTCCGACACGAAGGGCGTGAAAGACCCGGGAGATCATCATGGAAGAGCAACGCGAAGTCGGCAGCTACATCCTGGAGTCGAAGCTCGGCAAGGGCGGCATGGGCGAGGTCTACCTCGCGCGCCACAAGAGCCTCGGCACGTGGGCGGCGGTCAAGGTCCTGTCGCTCAACTTCAACGAGGACGACGAGTTCCGCGAGCGCTTCTCGCGCGAGGCACGGGCCCAGGCCCAGGTGCGCCATCCCAACATCGCCCAGGTCCTCGACCACGTCGAGCAGGACGGCCGCTGGCACCTCATCATCGAGTACATGGAAAAAGGCACGCTCAAGGACGTCCTGGAGCGTGGCCTTCCGGAGATTGCGCAGTCCGTGGCGTGGGCCCGGCAGTCGCTCGCGGGGCTCGGCTACGCCCACGAGAAGGGGATCGTGCACCGCGACGTCAAGCCGGCCAACATCCTGATCAACGACCGCGGCGAGGTGGCGGTGACCGACTTCGGCCTGGCGCTCGCCATCGGCGACCAGCGGCTGACCTCGACCGGGATGGCGATCGGCACGCCGTCCTACATGAGCCCCGAGCAGATCGCCGGCGAAGGGGACCTCGACCACCGGAGCGACGTCTACTCCATGGGGGTCGTCCTCTACGAGCTCCTGACGGGGCGGGTGCCGTTTCAGCTCTCCTCGTCGTTCGAGATGTTCCGCGTGGTGGTGGCCGAGCCGCCGAAGCCGCGCGAGCACAATCCTGAGATCCCGGAGGCGCTTGAAGCGATCGTGTTGAAGGCGCTCGCCAAGTCGCCGGCCGAGCGCTACCAGAGCTGCGAGGAGATGGCGAGCGACCTCGAAGCCTGGGAGCGCGGCGACAAGGTTTCCGCGGTCGTTGCGGCCGCGTTGCCGCCGCCGCCCGACCCGTCGATGGAGCCTACCCTCCTCGCGCCGAGCTCGGCAGGCCTGGTGAGCGCTCCGCCTCCGGCTCCGTCCGAGGCCGCGCCGCCGCCCCCTCCGCCGCCGGCTCCGGTGGCCGCCGCGCCACCGCCGTCGGACGCTTCGGCACCGGTGAGCGCCAGACGATCGCGTCCGATTCCGGCCCTCGCGGTGATCGCGGTGGTGCTCCTTCTGGCCTTCGGCGCCCTCGTGGCGGCGGCGGCGGGAGCGTGGTTGTGGTGGAAGGGCCGGGACGACGAGACGCCGGTCGCCGGACCGCCGGCCGCCGGTTCGCCGGCCGCGGGGATCGAAGTCGCCGAGGCGGGGACCGACGAAGCCGCCTTGGATCCCATGTCGAAAGAAGGGACGTTCGGCGAAGAGGCGTCCGGCGAAGGGACCTCCGGTGAGGCAGTAGCGAGGGAGGCCGCCGTCGGAGAGACGGCAGCCCAAGAGGACGCGGCGGAGGACAACGCCTCCGAGACAGGAGCGCCGTCGATCGACAGTGCCGCGGCCGCCGTTTCCGGGACGTCCGCGTCCGGTTCGTCGCAGCGGGCCTTCCGGGATTCGAAACCGTCCGCGGAGGACGACGCCACTCCGGCGCCGGACGATGGCCGTGCAACGGCCGCGGAAGCGGCAGGCCGTATGGCCGAGAGCACCGGGAGTGTGTCCGCGAGAGGCGGCCCGCGCCAGCGCTGGGAGTCCCCGAGGGCACCGCTGCCTGCCGACCCGGTGGTGACGATCCTCGCCCTCGGCGACCCGATGCTCGCCGATCCCCTGGCGGAGGAGCTCGGCCTGCGTTTCGAGGGCGAGGGCTTCGAGGTCGCCGACGCCCGGTCGTCGCTCGCCGTCAACGACCTCCTGCGGCGTTGGGGAGACGACGTCGTGGTCGTCGACGAGATCCTGCCGGCGCTCGATGCCGAAGGGTTCCACGTCCTGGTGCTCGTCGAGGTCGAGCTCGTCAGCGAGCGGGAGCTTCGTCACCTCGGCGGCTATTCCTACGCGACCAACGCCCGTCTCCGGACCCGTGCCTTTCTGCTGCCTTCCCAGCGTGGCCTGGGACGCGGCTGGAGCGAGGCGGTCGAATACACGGAGCTTACCGCCGACGATCGGGCCATCAAGGCCGGGATGGGCGAGGACGACCTCGTCGCGGCGATCCGCGACGGCTGGGACGATCTCTTGCGTCGCGGGGGATGATGCTCCTATGGAAACCGTCTCGCCCGAGGTCCACCGCAGCGCCTGTCCCCTCGACTGCCCCGACGCCTGTAGCCTCGCCGTCACCGTCGACGGCGGACGGGTGACCAAAGTCGAGGGCACCCGCTTGAACCCGCTGACGGCCGGCTTCATCTGCTCGAAGGTCAGGCGCTTCGACCGTCATCTCTACGGTCCCGAGCGGCTTCTGCGTCCCGCCGTGCGCCAGGGACCGCCGGGGAGCGGCGATTTTCGGGACGTCTCCTGGGACGAGGCCTTGGACCTCGTCGCCGAGCGTCTGCGCTCGACGGCGGAGCGCCACGGCGGAGAGGCGATCCTCCCCTTCTCCTACGGCGGCTCGAACGGCAGCATCTCGCAAGACACGACCGACGCTCGGCTCTTCTACAGGCTCAAAGCGTCGCGCCTCGCCCGGACGGTCTGCGCCGCGCCGACCGGACGGGCCGCCGAGGGGCTCTACGGCAAGATGCCGGGCGTCGGCTTCGCCGACTACGTCCATGCCGAGCTCGTCGTGCTCTGGGGAGTCAACCCCTCGGCGTCGGGGATCCACCTGGTACCGATCGTCCAGGAGGCACAGCGGCGCGGCGCGAAGCTCGTCGTCGTCGATCCGAGACGAACGCCGCTCGCCAAGAAAGCGGACCTCCATCTCGCCCTGCGTCCCGGTACCGACCTGCCGGTGGCGCTCGCCGTGATTCGCTCCTTGTTCGCCGAAGAGTGGGCGGACCTGAGCTTCCTGCGCGAGCACACGACGGGCTGGGAGGAGCTGCGGCGACGTGCCGAGCCCTGGACGACGGAGCGGGCGGCGGAGGTGGCGGGCCTCGAGGCCGCGGACATCGAGCGCTTCGCCCGCCTCTACGCCGGCTCAACACCGGCGGTCGTGCGCTGCGGCTGGGGCCTGGAGCGCAACCGCAACGGCGGCTCCGCGGTGGCCGCGGTCCTGGCTCTTCCCGCGGTGACGGGCAAATTCGGTGTCCGGGGCGGTGGCTACACCCTGTCCAACGCCGCCGCCTGGACGTTGCGCGACGCCGTCGGCGAGGAGGAGCCCTCGACCCGCCTCGTCAACATGAACCTGCTGGGTGACGTGCTCCACGAGGCGGAGCCTCCCGTCAAGCTCCTCTTCGTCTACAACGCGAACCCCCTCGCTACGATCCCCGACCAGGAAAAGGTCCGTGCCGGCCTTTCCCGGGACGACCTTTTCGTCGTCACGTTCGAGCAGGTGTTGACCGACACCGCCCGCTACTCGGACGTCGTGCTGCCGGCGACGACCTTTCTGGAACGTCGCGAGCTGCGCAAAGGCTACGGCGCCATGGTGCTCCAGGACGCGCCGCCGGTCATCGACCCGGTGGGGGAGGCGCGCTCGAACCACGAGGTCTTCGCCGACCTGCTGCACCGGCTCGGCCTGGCGCGTCCCGGCGAGCCGGAGACCGCCGAGGAGCTCCTCGCGGCGCTCGTCGACGACGAGACCCGCGAACGGCTGGATCGAGACGGCATCGCCTTCGCTTTCGAGGACGGCCCCGTCCAGATGGTCGACGTGCGTCCACGAACCGCCGACGGCAAGGTCCGTCTCGTCCCCGAGGCGCTCGACCAGGAAGCCCCCGGCGGTCTCTACTCGTTCCGTGAAGACCCGGCGACCGAGCGTCATCCGCTGGCGTTGATCTCGCCGGCCAGCTCGCGGACGGTGAGCTCGAGCTTCGGTCAGCTCTACCGCGACACCGTGGCTCTCCTGATCCACCCCGAAGACGCCGCGACGCGCCGGGTCTCGACGGGCGACGAGGTCCGGGTCACAAACGACCTCGGCGAGGTCCGTTGTCCGGCGCGGGTGTCGCGCGACGTGCGGCCCGGGGTCCTCCATCTGCCCAAGGGCCTCTGGAGCCACCACACTCTAAACGGTGCGACGTCGAACGCCCTCTGCCCCTCGGCGTTGACCGACATCGCCGGCGGCGCGACGTTCAACGACGCGCGGGTCGAAGTGGCCAAGGTCTGAGGCCGAGAACGATGGAGCTGCGAAGGAACCTCCCTTACTGGGCGCTCGTCGGCGCTTCGTTCCTGTGGATCGCCCTGGTCCTCGCGGCGCCCTGGGCGCGAAGCCAGGGCTGGAGCGCCGCGGGGCTCTTCTACGCCTTCTTCGCCCCGGTCTGCCACCAGATCCCGGGGCGTAGCTACTACTGCTTCGCGGCGCCGTTGGGTGTCTGTCACCGCTGCTTCGGCCTCTATCTGGGTTTCACCGTGGGGCTACTCGTGTTACCGTATCTCCATAGGCTACGGGAGCGACTGCTGGAGAAGCCGCGAGAGATCCTGGTGTGGTTTGCGCCGATGGTGATCGACGTCCTGCTCCAGGGGCACAACGTGGCGACGAGCCGCTTCATGACCGGGTTCTTGGCGGCTTTTCCGGTAGGACTCTTCGTATGGGCTGCGGCGGCGCAGCTCTACCGACGCAACAACCACTCAATGCAGAGGGCAGACCATGAATGGAGCCAGTCCCAGTAAGCTACAACCCGCCCTGATCGGTGGCGTGGCGCTTGGCGTCGCCTCGGCGATCCCGTTTCTCAACTGTCTCAACTGCGCCTGTTGCGCGCTCGCGATCGGTGGCGGCTTCCTCGCCTCCGCGCTCTATTTCAAGGACGCGGTGCCTGCGCCGCAGCCGCCCTACGGCGACGGTGCCGTCCTCGGTGCCATGGCGGGGGTCATCGGCGCGTTTACGGCCTCCATCGTCTCGATCCCCTTCCAGCTCCTGAGCTCCAGCCTCGGCTTCCAGCCCGACATCAGCCAGATCGAAGAGGCGCTCGGCGACCAGGAGATTCCACCGATCGTCCAGCAGTTCATGGAAGCCATGTTCTCCGGCGGGTTTGCCATCGGTGCCATCTTGATCGGCCTGGTGTTCAACCTGGTCCTCTTCACGATCTTCGCCATGATCGGCGCCATCATCGGTGTCGCCGTCTTCAACAAGAAGGGCGCTTAGGGCCAGGGCCAGTCACGGAGGCGCGGGTGCCGCTGCGGTGAGCCGACGCAGCCGGCGCCCTGCCTCGTGGCGATCGCGTTTCGGACCAGGATGGAGGTGGCCGAGGCTTCGAGCCCAGGATTTACACAACGGAGGTGACTTCTTACACTCCGGTGACATAGCCTTCCGCCGAGTGGCGTAGATTGTCCGGGACGGATCCGGCCGCCGGATCCACCCGCCGGATCCACCCCCTTCACCACCTCGGCCGCCGGCCTTTCCGCCGGAAGGCCCCGAACCCCGGAGCCGAACGTGAACGACACCTCTACCGCGTTCTGGAATCGTACCCTCGCCCCCTACAAGAAGTCGGACACGAAGACCGCTGTCGTTCAGCTTCTCAACACGGGGGTCCCTTTGGCCCTCCTCTGGTACCTGATGCTTCGCAGCCTGGAGACGAGCTACGCGTTGACACTTCTCCTCGCGGTGCCGGCCGCCGGCCTCCTGATACGGCTTTTCATCATCCAGCACGACTGCGGCCACGGATCTTTCCTGGCTTCGCAACGACTCAACAACGCGGTCGGCTTCCTCCTCGGCGTCGTCACCCTGACGCCTTATCGGTACTGGCGGCGGAGCCATGCCATCCACCACGCCACCTCCGGCAACCTCGACCGGCGTGAGTTCGGCGAGGTCGAGACCTGGACGGTGCGCGAATACCTCGCGAAGCCCCTCTGGCGGCGATTGACCTACCGCGTCTACCGAAATCCATTCGTGCTGCTGGTCCTGGGTCCCTTCTACCAGTTCGTCCTGAAGCACCGCCTGCCGTTCGACGCTCCGCGGACCTGGAAGCGCGAGTGGCTCGACGTGGTGTGGACCAACCTGGCGATCGCCGCCGTCGTCGTCGCGGCCTGGCAAACGATCGGTCTGAAGAGCTTCCTGCTGGTCCAGGCACCGATCACGCTCATCGGTGGGACGATCGGCATCTGGCTCTTCTACGTCCAACACCAGTTCGAGGACACCTACTGGGAGCGGCAGCAGGACTGGGACTACAAGCTCGCGTGCCTTCAGGGAAGCTCCTACTACGACCTGCCGGCCTGGCTCCACTGGTTCACCGGCAACATCGGCTACCACCACGTCCACCACCTGGCGAGCCAGATCCCCAACTACCGGCTGCGGCAGTGTTTTGCCGAGGTCCCCGAGCTTCATCACGTGACCCGCTTGAAGCTCTGGGAGAGCTTCCGCTGCCTGGGGATGAAGCTCTGGGACGAGGACACGCGCGAGCTGGTGGGCTTCTCGCACTTGAAGACGCTGCGCTCCGAAGCGTAGGGCTGATCGGATCCCGGGCAGGCGGCTTCCGGCGTCCTCCCCGCCGGACGCGGTGTCCCTCGTGCAAGACGCGCGGCCAGGGCGAGGCCGCGAGCGGGTCGGCTTCGAAGCTGGCCCCGATCTTGCTATCCTGGTTTGGCGATGAACGCCAGGCCCCTCTCCGTCCTCTTGGCCGTCGTGCTCTGGACCGGCGCCTTTCCTCTTCCCGCCGAAGCGGACGCCGAGGAATCCTCCCTCCGGGCGGTGGAAGAGCTTCCACCCCGCTTTCGTGAATGGCTGGAACGGGTCGAGATCCTGATCACCGAGGAGGAGAAGGCCTACTTCCTGACCCTCGACGAGGACTTTCGCCGGAGCTCTTTCGTCGCGGCTTTCTGGAGAGAGCGCGACCCCTTCCCCGACACTCCGGCCTTCAACGAGCTCAAGGTCCACTGGGACGAGCGCTCCGCCGAGGCCCGCTCACGCTGGGGCACCCTCGAAGACGAGCGGTCCCGCTTCTTCATGCTCCACGGCGAGCCGCTGAGCCGTTGCCTCCACCGGACCCGGGAGTACGAGATCTGGACCTATTACGAGGGCTCCAAAGACGCCAAGATGATCGACCCGAGCCTGCTCTTTCCGGTGCTTTTCTACGCCCGGACGCGTTCGTCTCCCTACGAGCGCTGGCATGTCGGCAAGCTCTTCACCCCGGTGGTGCGTCGGACCCCGGCGAAGGTGCCGATGTACGAGATGTGCGGCGGCAGCCGCCAGCCCGGCACCTTTCAGAGCGGGGTGCGGGGGGAAGGGGAGCCTCGGACCGACGAGTCGCTCGAGATCCCGAAGCCTTCGAAGGAGTGGGTGGCGGCCTTTGCCGCCGACACCACCGACGTCGAGGCAGACGCCATGAGGTTGCCCGCCGACCTCGTCCTCGACTACCCCGGACGCCACCAGCAGCGCACCGTCGTCCAGGGGATCGTCTCTTTTGCCCCCGAGGAGGTCGTCGCCATGAGCAGCGAGTCCGGGGAGCTTTATCACCAGTTCCTGCTGATCGGCGAGGTGGTGCGCGGCGACCAGCTCTTCGAGTCGTTTCGCTATCGCTTCGAGCTGCCCTCTTCGTCGTCGTCCGAGCGGCTGGCCCTGGTGTTTCAGCGCTACCTGCGCCCGGGCGACTTCCGGCTGCTGCTCAAGGTCGAGGATCTCTTCGGCCGGCGCTTCGCCCGCATGGACCGGCGGATCGAGGTCCCGCACATGGCCGAAGAAGCGCCGCCGGAGGTTCCGCGGCCCCGGCTCGCGGACTCGGTGCTTTTCCGTTTCCTCGACGAGGCCAACCAGGCGACGGCGCGCGGCGAACGAGCGCTGCGGCTCCTGCCGCCGCCCGGCGTCGTCCACACGGGGCTCGTGCGCTTCCAGGCGCTGGCGGTCGGCGAGTACGACCGGGTGGAGTTCTCGATCGACGACCAGACGATCCTCGCCAAGCACCGGCCGCCCTACAGCGTCGAGCTCGATTTGGGGGAGATCCCCGAGGCGCATCGCCTGCGCGTCGACGGTTTCGACGCCGAGGGCTTGCGCCTCGCGACCGACGAGATCCTCGTCAACCCCGGGGGGCAGAGGTTCCGTGTCCATCTCTCGGAGCCCCGCTCGGACCGTACCTACCGCCAGAGCCTGCGGGCCGCGGTGCAGGTGGCCGTGCCCGACGGTGACGAGCTCGAGCGGATCGAGCTTTTCTTGAACGAGATGCGCGTCGCGACCCTCTATCAGCCGCCCTACGTCCAGCCGATCCAGCTGCCCGACGCTTCGACCGCCTACCTGCGGGCCGTCGCCTACCTGACCGACGGCAACTCGACCGAGGACATCGTCTTCGTCAACGCGCCCGGCGAGGTCGACGAGGTGAGCGTCCATTTCGTCGAGCTTTTCGCCACGGTCTACGACCGGAAGGGTCAACCCGTGCGGGGGCTTGAGGCAAGCCACTTCAAGGTCCTGGAAGACGGCGAGCCGCAGGAGGCGCGGCGTTTCGAGTGGGTCGAAAACCTCCCGCTCCACGTGGCGCTCATGATCGACACGTCGGCGTCGATGGAGGAAAGCCTCGAAACGGTGAGCGAGGCGGCGCTCGCTTTTGTCGAGGACGTCGTGAAGCCCCGCGACCGGGTGACGCTCATCCCCTTCAACCACCTGCCCCACGTCGCGGCGCGTTTCACCTCCGACACCGAGGTCTTGGCGCGTGAGCTCGAGGCGCTCAGGGCCAACGGCTCGACGTCGATCTACGACAGCCTGATCTTCGCGCTCTACTACTTCAACGGCGTCAAGGGGCAGAAGGCGTTGCTGCTCCTCTCCGACGGCGAGGACGAGTCGAGCCGCTTCGACTTCGACGCCGCCATGGAGCTGGCGCGCCGCGCCGGGGTCACGGTCTACACGATCGGCTTGACGGAAGCGGTGGAGAACCGCGATGCCCGCCGCGTGCTGCGCCAGTTGGCCGACGAGACCGGAGGACGGGCGTTTTTCGTCACCGAGCTGACGGAGCTGGAATCGATCTACGCCTCGATCCAGGAGGAGCTCCGCTCGCAGTACCTCTTCGCCTACCAGTCGACCTCGTCGAAGGACTCCTCGGAGTTCCGGCGCATCGAGGTCGAGGTCCGTCTGCCGGAAGGCAAGAAAGCCGAGGTGCGGACGATGAGCGGCTACTACCCCTGATCCGCCTCGCCGGCCCCTGTCCGGGCACCGAGGCGGTCGGGTGTCTACCCGGCCAGCTTCCAGACAAGGTGCTGTCCGGGGGCGATGGCGTCGAGGAGCTCTTCGATCTTCTCGACCGACGCTGCCGTCTTCCCTTGCTCGTAGCGGGCGTACGCGTTGCGCGACTTCTGGTGGAGGCGCTCCGCCGCCTCGCTCAGGGTGAGGCCGTGCTTTTCCCGTTGCCGGCGCAGGAGCAGCGCCACCAGGACTCTCGTGTCGTTGGCTCCGAGCTCGAACCGATCGCCCGGGCCCGCCTCGGCTTCCACCGCGAAGCCTGGGACGTCGGCCATCGTTTCGACGAGGTCCTTGATCATCGCGTAGGCCTCCTTGCGGGTCCGGCCCTGGGTCGTCGCCTCCAGGGCCGGGACCTCGATCAGGTAGAACTTGCCGTCCTTCCAGATGCGACCTTCGAACCGCATACTCCTACTCCTTCACTCGTTTCAAGATGTCCTTGGCCAGTGCTCGTTGATCTCGGAATGCCGCGGGACGTACTCGCTCCGGCTTCCGTCGGTGTTGCTCCACACGTCGTGGTTCCCGCCATGGCGGGTCAGCGTCCAACCTTGGTCCCGCAGTTGCTTCTCGAGGTCTCGACGCTTCACGGGAGGATTGTACACGGATCGGTGTACAGCGCCAACCACGAGGCAGACCCACGCGTCCACCGTGGCGACGAGCGCTTGGCTCTTTCCGGCGAAGGTGCTACCCTGCTTCCAACGGTGATCAGGTCGAAGTGGAAACGGAGCCGAGGCGGGTTGTTTTTCCTAGGTGGCCAATCGTGCGTCGAGCACGGTAAGGAGGCAGAGAAATGGCTGAGAAGAAATGGTACTACCTCAAGGACGACGAACGGCAGGGGCCGACTACGTTTGCCAAGCTCCAGGACTTGGTGAGGGCCGGTGACGTCGGCTCCGACGACATGGTTTGGGAACAGAGCATGAAGGACTGGGTCGCGGCCCGCACGGTGCCCGATCTCGTACCGGAGGAGATGGCGGCGGTGCCCCCACCCCCGCCCCCTGTCGGCGGCGGCAAGCCGTTTCTGCAGAGGATCGGGGACGCCACGAGCCGCCTCGACGATGCAGCGGGCGCTACCGCGACCCTCCCCCATCTGCGCCTCGTAGAGGCCTTCGTGGGATTCTTGCGCAGGATGCTCAGCGAGAGTTTTCTCGACGCGGTCGACTGCAACGCGAGGAAGCTCGGGCATGTCGCCTTCCTGTTTGCGGCCATCCTCTTCCTGTTGTTCTACCTGATCATCGCGATCCGGGCTAACAGCTTTCAGCTCTTCGCCTGGGCGTTTCTGACGCTCGTTTTTGGGGTGATTCTGGCACATTACATCTGCGTTCTCTTCCTCGACGCGGTGTCGGCGCAGATCAAGAAAGCGCCGAGCTCCCTGTCTTCCCAAGCCTTTCCGACGAGCTACGCTCTGCTGGGGGCCATCGGCGCGGTCGCGGCGTTGATTTTCGCTTTCATGGGCTTCGGCAGCGCCGGCGGCGGTCTCCTGCAGTTCGGCCTCGGCTTGGTCGAGTTTCTGGTGCTGCTCTACGCCGTCGGTGCCGCCTTGAACCTGAGCTCCCTAAACGTCGGCATGGGCGAGGACGTGGGGGCCGGCGAGGAGCTCATCGGGATCCTGATGTTTCTGTTGAAGCTACCGTTACGGACCGTGGCCTTCAGCTACGGCCTGGGAATGGTCGGCGGCGTCTGCGCGGCCTTCTACTTCATCGTCAAGTCGTTCGGCGACGAGGGTCTTGCCCTGCAGGGCGCCGCGACCATGGCGACCGGCTACCTCTTCGGCGTCGCCCTGATGCCGTTCTTGGTCTACCTTTCATTTCTCCTTTGCTATCTCATCGTCGACGTCATCCGAGCGATTCTCCTCGTCCCGGTATGCCTGAAGGAGCTCAAGCAGTAACCGCCTGACCGGCACCGTCTGATCAGCGGCCCGAGCGAGGAGGGCTCAGCTGAAGAGGCTCTCGACGTCCGCGGCCGTCAGGTCGCGGACGGCGCCGGCGCGCGACCCCCCCCCCACCGCCGGCGGCGGGGCGCGGGGCGTGGTGTGGGGGGGGGGGTTGTTCTACCCCCC
>CBDUYN010000039.1:0-62447 GCA_965371445.1 uncultured bacterium
GAGCTGGCGCACGCCCCGCTCGTCGGTGTGGTGGGCGATGACGCGTGGAATCCAGTCGCCGCCGGCGTCGTCGTAACGGCGTAGCCAGACCTCGCCGCGCCCGCCGTCCGGATCCAGGCGTACGAAGTTGTAGCCGTTGCGCTCGCTGTCGGAGCGTTCGTAGCAGGCCGCGGCGGCGACGACGGTGTAGCCGGTGTCGAGCGCCTGGACCCAGTCGCGATGCTCGTGGCCGTGGAGGAGGAAGCGGAAGTCCTTTTGCAGGTCGCGTCCGAAGTCGCCGGCCTCGGCCTCGGCGAGCCAGTTGGGCGGATGATGGACGAGGGCGATCCTGAAGTCGGCGTCGCGGAGTCTCGGCCGCAGGACACCTTGCTGCCAGCCTCCGGCCATCCACAGGCGTCCGTGCTCGCCGTCGCGGCAGCAGGACCAGGCGGAGTTGAAGCCGGCGACGCCGATCCTGAGGCCGCCGACCTCGCGGACGGCGGCGTAGATCAGCCGTTTGGGGTCGTCGAGGAGATGCTTGAAGCCGTGGCGTTCGAGAAAGCTCCGGTAGTCGGCGAGCCGCTCGGCATAGAAACGCCAGCGTTCGGGCTCGTCGGCGATCAGCCGGCGAACCGGTTCGAGCTCCGTCTGGCCGTCGAGCCAGAACGTTTGCTCGGTCATCACACGGCGGCGGTTGACGTCGTGGTTGCCGGGGACGAGGAAGACGTCCGCAAGCGGAATCTCGGGCTGGAAGGCGGTGCGGACGGCTTCAAGGAATTCGGCGAAGCGTTCGAGCTGTCCGGCGACGGTCTTCGCCGGCTCCGAGCCGATCTCGCCGAAGGCGGCGTCGCCGGTGAAGAATATCAAGTCAGGCCGCAGGTCCTCGTCCTGAAGGCGCTTCAAGTCGTCGATCAGGGTCTCGGTGACGCGTCCGGCGTCCCAGGCGAATTTCGGTGTACAGGCGTGGAGGTCGGAGAGGTGGAGCCAGGTGATCCGGCGGCTCTTGCCGGAACCCTTTGAGCTCCCGCGTTTTTCGACCTTGCGCTTCATCTCGACCTCAATGGTGGTTGCGTGAGCCTTGGACGCCGCCACACCCCAAGCACCGACTTCCCCACCCGATACCCCAGCAGCGGATCGATGAGACGCGACAGCGGCACCATCCACTTGTCCCAGACCCAGAGCTGCCGGCGCGTCGGCATGCTCTGCGACAGGAGCCAGCGATTGGCCGACGAGGCCAGCATGCCCACGGCGTCGAGGTAGCGCAGACATACCCGCTCGAGCCCGTCCGGGACCGCGGCGTCCAGCGTACGGCGGGTATAACGGCGGTAGTGACCGATGGCCTCGTCGAAGGGCGTGAAGAGCCAGCCGTGGGCGGGCGCGACGACGACGAGGCATCCTCCCGGCGCAAGACGCTCGGCCGCCCGCTTCGCTTCCGCCCCGTCGTCCTCGACATGTTCCAGGACGTCGATGTAGAGGACCGCGTCGAAGAGCTCCTCGCGGTCCAGGTCTTCGAGGGTCCCGGTCGCCGTCGAGCAACAGCGAGGGAGCTCGCCGCGGCTCACCTGGAGGTCGATCTGCTCAAGCAGCTCCGGATCCCGTTCGAGACAGAGCCAGAGGTCCTGCTCTGCCTCACAGAGCACGGCCGTCGTCCCTCCGATGCCGGCGCCGACCTCGAGCACCCGCCGTCCGAGGTACGGCCGGACCATCGACTTGTAGTAGGCCTTCCAGCGCGTCGCCTCGGCGAAGAGTCCGAGCTCGTCGCCGACGTAGGTAGGATCGCTCATGGCTCCCGCGTCACTTCGAGGCATCGGGCGACAAAGTAGCCGTAGTCGCGGGCCGGCAGGAAGGACGCGCCTTGCCGGCCGGCGAGCATGAGGAAGACGAACATGGCCGTGGCGACGAGCAGCTGCAACAGAACGGCAAGCACCAGGAGGAGCGGATAGAGCCAGGCGGAGACCACCGCCTCGGCCGAGACGACGGCGACGGCGGTGGCGACGAGCCCAACGCCGAGGAGGGCCGTGAAGAGCACCATCGCCATCAACAACCGTACGCCGATCACGTGGCTGTAAACCGAAAGCGCCGAGAGCCCATGGACGACGAGGGCCGTGAAGCTCATCGTCGAGCGTCCGCCGAGCCGTGGCGCGCGGTGCGTCGGAATCGTCTCGTATTCGATGCGCGAGTTGACGACAGCCGCCGCGTAGTGGTTCCAGGTCTCAGAGGTGACGACCAGCCGGTCGAGGGCTCGCGGCGGAATGACGCTGAAATTGCCGAAGCTGATGCCACGGCCGGTCAAGACGCGGTGCAAGAGCACGTAGAGGAGGTAGAAGAAGCGGAAAAAAAAGGTTTCGGAACGCCTCTGGCGCGCTGCAAAGACGATCCGCCGGCCGCCGTTTTCCCGCAGCTGGCGAAGGAGCCGCGGGATGTCGCGTGGATCGTCCTCGCCGTCACCGTCCATGACGAGGACCGGCCGGCCGGCGAAGCTCTCGTGGACGTAGGCGAGGCCGATCGCGATCGCCCTCTGGTGGCCGAGGTTGCGCCGCAGCTCGAGGATCGAGAGGCTCCCTACCACCCGCAGCTTCGGAGGGCGAAACGCCTCTTCGTGGGCCACGCTCGAGCCGTCGTCGACGAGCACCGCGCCGGCCTCAAGACCGTGCTCCGCCAGGACGGCGTCGATCGCGGCCAGGAGCTTTGCGGCGACGTCCCACTCGTTGAAGACGGGGATCAGGAGGAGGGGCGAGGCACGGCCGGTTTCGCGGCGGCCGGGTGAGGTCGTTTGTCCATCCGACATAGGGCCTTCGAGGATATAGAGATCCCGGAGGCCAGGCAAGTGGGCCGCCGCCTGCTAAGATCGCTGCGCCTTGAGCTACGCAACCGACAGCCGACCCTCCCCGTCCCTGCGCCACGAATGGGTGGCGGCCGGCGTCCTGTTGCTCGTCGCGGCGGGCTACTTCGCCGCTCTCGAGACCGTACAGCCCTACTACTTCCTCTGGGACGACAACTCGAGCTACTTCCTGCCCTTCTACGTCCACAACTACGAGTCGCTCGTCGGCTTCGGGGAGCTACCGCACGTCAACTACCACCAGTACCTGGGGCATTCGTACCTGGCGAGCGGCCAGCCGGCGGTGCTCTATCCACCGCTCTACGCTGGTCTCGCCCTGGCGCGTCTTTTCACCGGGGACCTGCGCGCGGTGGTCGACGTCCTGGTGGTGTTGCATCTGCTCGCCTCGGCGCTCGGCATGTTCGTCCTGCTGCGTCGTCTGCGGATCTCGCCGCTGGTGGCCGTCGGCACGGCGCTCCTGTGGATGAGCTTCCCCTTTGTCGTTCAGGTGGCGCGCAACTGGCTGTGGGTGGCCTACGTGGCGGCTTACCTGCCCTGGAACCTGTGGTTGTTGGACCGGCTCTGCGAGCGGCCCGGCGCGTCGCGGATCCTGGCGTTGGCGGCGGTGAAGGCGCTGCTCGTCTACCAGGGCTACGTCCAGTACGCCGTCTTGCTGGTGCTTTTTGAAGGGCTTCTCCTCCTGCTGCGTTGGGTTTTTGACCGCCGGGAGGAGGCGTCCTGGTGGCGCCAGGCGCTCTCCTACGCCGCGGCGCAGGCGGCGAGCGTCGCCCTGGCGGCGCCGCTCCTGGTGCCGATGTTCCACGCCAAGGCCGTCTCGGCCTACCGGACCGGGGCGCTTTCCTTTTCGGAGTTCATCTCGCTTTCCCTGCCGTGGAAGGCGTTTTTTGCCGCGCAGGTCTTTCAGATGGAGCCGCGGGTGATCCACGAGGCGTCGGGCGTGCTCTTCTACGTCGGCCTGCCGAGCCTGGCCGCTCTGGCCGCGCTCGCCCTGCGCCATGACCGGCGGCGGTTCCTGATCGCCGCGGCGGTGGCGCTCGTCGCGCTGGTGCTCTCGACCCGCGCCTACGGCATGATGTACCACCTGCCGCTTTTGTCCAGCTTCCGCTGGCCGTTCAAGAGCTTCCTCTTCTGCCTCCTCTTCCTGACGGTGGCGCTCGCCGGCGCCTTCGACGCTCTGTGGCGGCACCGGCGACCCGTGGTTCGCCTCCTCGGAGCGGGGCTTCTGCTGGCGGGTCTCGTGACCCACGCGGTCTTCGCCCTTTCTCCCGCCTGGAGCGGCGTCTTCGGTCCGAACCGCGTCGACCGGAGCGTCGCCGAGATGCGCCGCGAGGCGGCCGAGCGCCTGCCGCTCTCGGCGGGCCGCATCGTCTCTCTGTGGATGAACCCGTCGCAACCGCGGATCCATCGCCTGTTGATCTTCAACTACGCGACGCTGGTCCGGGGCTTTCACCTCGGAGGCTACGAGCCGATGATCTCCAAAGAGCACCTGGAGCTGGCGGTGAACCTCGAGTACTCGAACATCTTCCGCTACGAGCTCACCGAGGAGGCGCTGGCCTATCTCAGCTCCTGGTCGGTGCGTTTCCTCGTCGCGCCCGACGAAGAGCGCTTCGGTCCGACCTTCGCGCGCTTCCCGCAGCTGCGGCGGATCTCACAAGACGACGGCATCGTCGTCTACGAGAACACCTTGGCCGAGCCCTTCGCCTACCTGATCCAGCCGGGCGGCCCGGTGGTGCCGGTCGAGGTCGAGTGGCGTCCGAGCTCGGTACGGCTTCGGACCGCGGGCCGCGGCGGGCTGCTGCGCCTCGCCGTCGCGCCGCTTCCCTGGTACGTGTACTCGCTCGACGGCGAAGACGCCGGGGCCGTCGCCTACGACGACGAGCGCCACGTCGTCCTCGAGGTGCCGCCCGGCGTCGAGGTCGTCGAGGTGCGCTACGTCGACGTGCCTTTCCTCGTCGGCGTCGGCGTCGCCGCCGCTTTTCTCCTCGCGGTGGGTGCGACGTGGGCGCGGCGAGGGTTCACGGAGGCAACCATCTATGCTAAGAATGTGAGGACCGGGCACCGCCCTGTGGAGAGTACTTCGGGATTCCAACGATGAGTGAGACGTTCACGATCCGCTGTCCCTCGTGCCAGGCAGAGTATGCGATTCCGGCATCCATTCATGAGGGGCTCAAGGGAAAATCCGTCACCTGCGAGAGCTGCGCTGAGCCCTGGGTTCCCTTGCCGGCTTCGGGGCTGCTCGCGAAGTTGCGGGGAAAGCCGCGCGAGCTGGGCATCGACCTGACGCCCTATCAGTTGGGGGCGGAAGACCTGTTCTCCCTTTCGGGTCCGGATCCGGGATCCGATTCGACTGCCGAGCTCTCTTCGGAGCTCCTCGCCGAGCCTGCCAGGACCGCGGTATCGCCGCCTTCCTCGCTCCGGATCTTCGCCTACGGGCCGGATCTCGAGCACAGCGGCGTTTACGATCTCGGCCGGCGAAGCTTCCTCATCGGACGCCGCGGCTGCCACCTCGACTTGGCGCAGGCTTCGATTCCGGATCGGGCCATCCGGATCCGTGCTGGCGAGAAGGGCCTGGGCTTCGAGGGGATCGGCGACTTCTCCGTCCCGCTGGACACGATCTCGATCCAGGCCGGCCAGATCAAGCCCGGATCCAGCCTGACCCTGCGGCTCGATCCCTACCAGGTGGTCCTCGAGACGAGCGACGCGCCGGGCGAGGCGATCGCCGACCTCGAAAAGCTGGCTCCCAAGACGGCTCCGTTCCCGCAGCCCGACATCCGGGACCAGCTGGCGCCCGTGGCTCGGTCCGCCAGCCTGGAGCAGACGACGCTCGACCTGGGTGCCAGCACCTATGCATCCAGAAGCCGCAGTCCCGCCCAGGGCGTGGACATCGCCCTGATCGGAATCGAAGGTCCGTACAAGGGCAGGAGCTTTCGGGTGAGAAAGAGCCTGATCCTGGTCGGCCGCACGGCGGGCGATCTCGTCATTCCCGACGAGCTCGTCTCGGCGAAGCACGCTCAGCTGGAGGTTCTCGGTCCCGGGGAGTACGCGCTGAAAGACTTCGCGTCGACCAACGGGACGACCGTGAACGACCGGCCGATCTCAGTCACGCGTCTGCGCAACGGCGACGTCATCGCCTTCGGAGGCGTCAAGTTCAAGTTCGTCGCCAAACCCAATCGCTGACGGAAACGGAGCGTAGGAGCGCAACAAGCCCTCTTGATCCCGGCCGAGGCACACCGATGCAGCCCGAGAACATGACGATCGTCCCAAGAGTCTCCGGCAAGGTCGGTCGTTACCGGGTGCTCTCCGAGTTGGGAAGAGGAGCGATGGGGCGGGTCTACCTGGCCGAAGACCCGAATATCGGGCGCAGGATCGCCCTCAAGGTCCTCTATCCGGAGGCGATGGACATCCAGGCGACGAAGGAGTTCCGGAAGCGCTTCGTCACCGAGGCGAGGGCCGCCGGACGGCTCAACCATTCCGGAATCGTCACGGTCTACGACGCCGGCACCGATCCGGAGACGGGTCACTCGTTCATCGCCATGGAGTTGGTGGAGGGGAAACCGCTCGAAGAGCTCCTGGGGCAGCAGCGAAGGCTTCCCGCCGCCACCGCGGTCGCCGTCGCCTCCGAGGTCGCCCGTGCCCTCGACTACGCCCACCGGCAGGGGGTCGTGCACCGCGACATCAAGCCGGCGAACATTCTCCTCGGCGCCGAAGGCCAGGTCAAGGTCACGGATTTCGGCGTCGCGAAGCTCGGCGTGGGGTCGCAGACGATGGCCGGACAAATCCTCGGCACCCCGGCCTTCATGTCGCCGGAGCAGGTACGCAGCGAACCGATCGACGGGCGCTCGGACCTGTTCTCCCTCGGAACCGTCCTCTACCAATGCCTGACCGGGCAAAACCCGTTCAGCGCCGACTCGATCGCCAGCATATCTTACAAGATCGTCAATGCCGATCCCGCTCCCGTCCAGGCCTATGACCCGGACCTGCCGGACGCTCTTGCGGCGGTCGTCGACCGGGCTCTCAAGAAGCTCCCGGAGGAACGCTTCGAGAGCGGCGCCGAGCTCGCCGAGGCTCTCGCCTCCCTCGGCACGCTGCCGGAGTCCCAGCCCCCCCTGGGCGCGGCGCGGGAGCCGGATGCCGGCAAGGTTGCGGAGCGTGATCCGTCGCAGCTCGGCGCCACGGTCGTCGCGGCGGGCCGGACAGAGGAGACCTCGCCGGGTCAACCTGACGCCGACGGCCGTCCGGCCGTACCCAAGATCCGCTGGCGAGTCGCCGGGGCTGCTCTCGCGGTCTTGCTGCTCGGCCTGGGCTTGACGGCCTTCATCGTCGGACGCTCCTCCGAGCCGGTTGGCGAAGAAGGCCCGGCCCTCGTCCGACCCTCTCCCGAGCCGGTCGGTGAAAGCGCGGCCCTCGTCCGACGCTCTCCCGAGCCGGTCGGTGAAAGCGAAGAAGGCCCGGCCCTCGTCCGACGCTCTCCCGAGCCGGTCGGCGAAAGCGGTTCGGCCGTCGTCGCAGATGACCGGGCGACCACCCCGCCGCCGGGTGAGGAGGAAGAGCAGGCGGGCGAGACCGAGGACCAGGGAGACCCGCTCCCGGAGCCCGCGGATCTGCCGGAGGCCGCGGCGCCCGAAGAGCCCGCGGATCTGCCGGAGGCCGCGGCGCCCGAAGAGCCCGCGGATCTGCCGGAGGTCGCGGCGCCTGAAGAGCCCGCGGCGGCGAGCGCCCCGGCCGCCACCCTGGAGCTGCGCCACGAAAACCACCTCCGCCAAGCCTGGATGTCCGTCTGGATCGACGGCGAGCGGGTCTGGTCGGAGGAGATGATCGGTCCCAAGAGTGTCTTCAAGCGGGCCCTCGGACAGAAGGTCCGAGCCACGATCTCCACGTCCGCCGGAAGGCACTTGATCGAGGTGCGGATTTCCGAGAAGTCGATGAAGGTCGACGCTGGCGAGAGCATCCGGGCCTCTTTTTCCGCCGGAGAGACCCGGCAGCTCGAAGTCTCGCTGAAACGACGCTCCAACCAGCTCCGATTGAGCTGGGTGGAGTGAGCCCTGCATTGAGGATCGACCAGGGGGCCGATGTCGGAACCGGCTCTCATTCGTACCCCAGGTCGTCGCGCAGGCTTTGGAGGTGCTCCGTCAGCTCCGAGACCGTCGACCGGAGCTCGTCGACGCTCTCCTCGAGCCGTTCGAGCCGTTCGTCGTAGGGAGACTTCCGGGGCGCCGCGACGGCTTCGGCGCCCGCCGGAGCGACGGCGGGGGGAGCCGGCGCGGCGGCCGCGGCGGCCGTTTCCCGCGGATCGCCCGCGGCGCTTTCGAGGTGCATCCAGCGCGTCTCGCGCTTGCCCGGCTGCCGCGGCAGCTCGCAGGCGAGCGCGTCGAAGCCTTCGGCAAGCGAGCGAAGCGCCTCCTCGACCTCGGCGGTCGACTCAAAAGCGCACATCCGCTCGCTGCGGGTGCGAAGCTCGCCGACGGTCTGCGGACCGCGCAGCAGGAGCAGGGTCAAGATCGCCTTGGTCTTGCGGTTGAGCTCCCAGCGCCGGTCGAGGCTGTGCTGCCAGCGCTCCACCCGGGTCCCCTGAGAACGCCACACCAGGACGTCCTCGCGCAACCGGTCGAGCGCCTCGACGACGTCGGTCTCGGTGAGGCTCGTCACCGGGTCGCGGTTCGACTTCTGGTTGCAGGCGGCGATCAAGGCGTTCGCCGTCATGGGGTACTGATCCGGCGTGGTCTGCTCCTTTTCGAGCAGCGCTCCCAGCACGCGGATCTCGGTCGGATCGAGCTTGCGCGTTCGCGACATGGTCCTGCCCTCCTGAGAGCCCTGAGGGTATCAGGAGGGGGCGTTCGGTGCCTACCGTCCCCTGGGGGGAACGAGGGGGGCGTTCACTAGCCGAACAGCCCCAAAAGGGTAGGCCGCGGCCCCGCCCCGCGGCGCCTTCCCGCCGCCGGACACCCTCGGATATGATGGCGGTCCATCGGCCGTTCGCGCGGCGTCGTCCATCCACAACCGTCCATAGGCCCTAGAACATGAGTGAGACTTCCAGCACTCCCGCGCTGCGGGAGCTTCTCGATCCCACCGACACTTTCGTCCACCGTCACCTGGGATCGAGCGACGCCGAAACCTCCGAGATGCTTGGCACGCTCGGCCTCGGCTCGCTCGACGAGCTCGTCGACGAGACCGTCCCGGCGGCGATTCGCCAGGCCGAGGAGCTCACCCTGGACGGGCTCGCCGGGCGCTCTCTCGGCGAGCACGAGGTCCTCGTGCGCCTGCGCGAGATCGCCGGACGCAACCGCGTTTTACGCTCCTTCATCGGCATGGGCTACTACGACTGCCTGGTTCCCGGTGTCATCCAGCGCAACATCCTGGAGAACCCAGGTTGGTACACCCAGTACACGCCCTACCAGGCCGAGATCTCCCAGGGACGCCTCGAGGCGCTCGTCAACTACCAGACGGTGGTGAGCGACCTGACGGACCTCCCGGTCTCGAACGCCTCGCTCCTCGACGAGGCCACGGCCGCGGCCGAAGCCATGACGATGGCCCACGCCGTCAAGAAGCGCAGGCAGCGCCGCTTCCTCGCCGCCGCCGACTGCCATCCCCAGAGCCTGGCTCTCCTTCACACCCGGGCCGACGGCATCGGCATCGACGTCGTAGTGGGCGAGGTCGACGGCTTCGACTACTCGGACGACGACGTCTTCGGCATCCTCCTCCAGTACCCATCGACCGACGGTCGTGTCTTCGACTATTCCGCGGCGATCGCCCGCGCCCACGAGGCCGGTGCCGTCGTCGTCATGGCGGCGGATCTCCTGGCCTTGACCCTCTTGAAGCCGCCGGGAGAGCTCGGAGCCGACGTCGCCGTCGGCTCGACGCAGCGCTTCGGCGTCCCGCTGGGCTACGGCGGGCCGCACGCCGCCTACCTCGCGACCGCCGAGAAGCACAAGCGCCAGCTTCCCGGACGCATCATCGGCATCTCCCGCGACAGCGCCGGCAAGAACGCCTACCGCATGGCCATGCAGACCCGCGAGCAGCACATCCGCCGCGAGAAAGCGACGTCGAACATCTGCACGGCGCAGGTGCTGCTGGCCATCATGGCCGGTATGTATGCCGCCTACCACGGCCCGGAGGGGCTGCGGCGGATCGCGCGGCGTGTCCACGGCCTGGCCTCGGCGTTCGCCGCGGGCCTCGAACGGCTGGGCTACGAGACGGCGGACGAGCCTTTCTTCGACACGGTACGCGTCCGCGTCGGCGCGGGCGGGGCCGAGGCGGTCTGCGCCCGTGCCGTCGAGGCGGGGATGAACCTCCGCCGCCTGGACGACGAGACCGTCACCGTCGCTTTCGACGAGGCCAAGTCGGCTGCCGACGTCGCCGACGTGTTGGCGGTTTTCGCCGCCGTGAACGGCGCCGCGGCGCCGCCTTTGGGCAAGCTCCTCGACACGGAGCTCGCCGAGCTTTCCGAGGCGCTGCGGCGCGAGTCCGAGTACCTGAGCCATCCGGTCTTCCATCTCTACCGCACCGAGCACGAGATGCTGCGCTACATCCGCCGCCTGGAGCGCCGGGACCTGTCGCTCACCACCTCGATGATCTCGCTGGGCTCGTGCACCATGAAGCTCAATGCCACGACCGAGATGGTGCCGGTGACCTGGCCCGAGCTCGGCGGGATCCATCCGTTCGCGCCCGTCGACCAGGCGGCCGGTTATCACGAGATGATGGACCGGCTTGCGAGCTGGCTTCGGTCGATCACGGGCTTCGCCGCCATCTCGCTTCAGCCCAATGCCGGTGCCCAGGGCGAGTACACGGGGCTGCTGGTCATCCGCGAGTACCACCGCTCCCGGGGGGACGACGGACGCGACGTCTGTCTCATCCCGATCTCGGCTCACGGCACGAACCCGGCCTCCGCGGTGATGGCGGGTATGAAGGTGGTCATCGTCGCCTGCGACGAGAACGGAAACATCGACGTCGACGATTTGAAGAGGAAGGCCGCAGCGCATGCCGAGTCGCTCGGTGCCCTGATGGTGACCTACCCGTCGACCCACGGCGTTTTCGAGGAGGCGATCCGTGAGGTCTGCGACGTCGTCCACCAAAACGGCGGCCTCGTCTACCTCGACGGCGCCAACCTGAACGCCCAGGTGGGGCTCTGCAGGCCGGGCGACTACGGCGCCGACGTCTGCCATCTGAACCTCCACAAGACCTTCTGCATCCCGCACGGCGGCGGCGGTCCGGGCATGGGGCCGATCGGCGTCGCCGCCGATCTCGCTCCCTTCCTGCCGGGTCATCCCGTGGTAGCGACGGGCGGCGGGCAGGCGATCGGGGCGGTGTCGGCAGCGCCGTGGGGGAGCCCCTCGATCCTTCCCATCCCATGGGTCTACATCGCGCTCATGGGAGCCGCGGGCCTCAAGAAGGCGTCGCAGCTTGCGGTCTTGAACGCTAACTACATGGCCCATCGCCTGGAGGCGCACTATCCCGTCCTCTACCGGGGTGCGAGAGGCCGTTCGGCGCACGAGTTCATCCTCGACCTGCGGCCGTTCAAGAAAAGCGCCGGGATCGAGGCCGAGGACGTCGCCAAGCGCCTGATGGACTACGGCTTCCACGCCCCGACGATGTCGTTCCCGGTGCCCGGGACGCTCATGGTCGAGCCCACCGAGAGCGAGTCCAAGGCCGAGCTCGACCGCTTCTGCGAGGCGATGATCCGGATCCGTGAAGAGATCCGCGCCATCGAAGAAGGACGCGCCGACAAGGCCGACAACCCGCTCAAGAATTCTCCCCACACCCAGGAGGCGGTTCTTGCCGACGACTGGAGCCATCCCTACGGCCGCGAAGAGGCGGCTTTTCCGGCGCCCTGGGTCCAGGAGAACAAGTTCTGGCCCTTCGTCGGCCGGATCGACAACGCCTGGGGCGACCGGCATCTCGTCTGTACGTGTGCGCCGATCGAGGGCTACGAGGAGAGCTGACGCCTTCGGCTCCGGCCGCCCTGCCGTCGGAATCGACGTCAAGGACAGGTGGTAAATGCCGAGGTGTCCTGAATCGACTCGAACTTCTCCCCCAGGTCGTTCTCCCAGACGCGCACCTCGCCGGTCAAGGTGTCGTGCACCGTCAGGACGACGCCGACGTTGGTGAGCCCGGCCGCAAAGACCCAGTAGCGGTTCGAAGACTGGCAAGCGTCGAGGACCTTGACGAAGACCTCCGGGTTCCGGGGACCGAAGAACGTGAAGTATCCGCCGTCCTCGGTCAGCTCGCTGCCCTGGCCTTGGCCGCCGTCGTCGCTCGTCGCCCAGTCGACGGTCACTTCGAAGCGGTCTCCGTTCAGGCAGAGCGTCGTGGCGTCGGCCTGACACGGCTCAGGAGCGTCGGCCACCATCTGGTAGAGGGTGCCGTTGGCGGCCAGGTAGAGCTCGCCGTCGGCGTCTTCGCCGAAGGTCGTCAGCCCAGGGGCTTGAACGCCGATCTCCTCGCTCTCCCAGGCCGCGCCGGCGCCGAAAGCCGCCCACAGCGTCCCGCTGCAGAAGTCGCCGTAGACGTAGGCGCCGCGCAACTGGGCCATGGAGTCGCCGCGGTAGACGTAGCCGCCAATCACCGAGCAGTGGAAGTCGGCGCCGGCCTGGCCGTAGTCGTACTCCAGGACCGGCAGGGTGTAGACCGCGGCGCCGCAACGGCGCACCGAGGCCGGACAGCCGTTCAGGTTGGCGTGGCAGCTTGTGCCCTCCATCACCTTCCAGGCGTAGTTCTCGCCGCCCACAGAAGACGCCGGCTGGCGGTTGACCTCCTCGCGCACCTTCTCGCCGACGTCGGCGATGAAGAGGTCGCCGGTCAGCCGGTCGAAGCTGATCCGCCACGGGTTGCGCAGCCCGTACGACCAGATCTCGGGCAAGCCGCCGCCCGAAACGAACGGATTCGACGGCGGGACGGCGTGAAACGGCGCTTCCGAGACGTTCGCATCGACGTCGAGGCGCAGGATCTTGCCCAGCAGAACCTGTGTATTCTGGCCGCGGCACTCCGGATCGCCCGAGCCGCCGTCGCCCGTGCCGGCGTAGAGGTAGCCGTCGGGGCCGAAAGCCAGGGCGCCTCCGTTGTGGTTGACGAAAGGTTGCTCGATCTTGAGCAGCACCGCCTCGCTCGCCGCCTCGGCGCGGTCGCCGTCGTCATCGGAGACACGAAAGCGGGCGATCGTCGTGTCGCCGGCCAGGTCGGTGTAGTTGACGAAGAAAAAGCCGGTCGCCGCGTAGCCCGGGTGAAAGACGAGGCCCAGGAGTCCCTGCTCGCCGCCGTTTCCCACCCGGTCGCGGAGGTCGAGGAACGGCTCGGGGCGGATCTCGCCGTTCTCAACAATCTCGATCGTCCCGCCCTGGACCGCCAGGAAGAGGCGCTCGTCGCCGGCCGAGGTGATGGCGGTCACGGTGTCGAAACCGTCGGCCAGGGGGAGAAGACGGACGCCGGTCAAGTCAACGGCCGCCGCGGGGAAGCTCAGCAGTATCGTCAGCAGGCACGGGAGGGCTCCTGCGCGGTTTCTTGCGTTCATTCCAGTCCTCGCTTGCTAGATCCGTTCGAAGGGTACGGCCGGGTCGTGCTGGCCGAGACGCGGCGATTCTAGCCCAGGGGGCGTTTCGTCGTCGCGGCCTGCTAGGATCGGCCGCTCACGGGCTCGGCCCACGATTCAGGAGGTTCTCATGCACCGAACGCCGCGCTGGCTCCGCGCCACGCTCTTCGCCGCGACGATCGCTCTGACCCTGATCCTGCCGGCAACGGCGGACGACTTGACGGAAAGCTACCGCGACACCGCAGGCAAGATCCTCGGCGCCGCGATGACCGACGTCGAAGGATGGGAAAAGCTCACCTATCTCACGACGGTCGTCGGTCACCGTCTAAGCGGCTCGCCGCAGTTGGAGGAGGCGATCGAGTGGGCCCATGCCCGGATGGCCGAAGAGGGGCTCGAGACCCGGTTGCAGCCGGTCATGGTGCCGCATTGGGTGCGGGGCGACGAGAGCCTTCACGTCGTCTCGCCGCGGCCGCGGGAGCTGCCGATGCTCGGCCTGGGCGGCAGCGTCGGCACCCCGGAGGGAGGGATCGAGGCCCCGGTCGTCGTCGTCTCGAGCTTCGAGGAGCTCGAAGCCCTGGGCCGTGAGGCGGTCGAGGGCAAGATCGTGGTCTACGCGGTGCCGTGGATGGGCTACGGCGGCACCGTTCGTTATCGCGGCGGCGGCCCTTCGCGGGCGGCGGCACTCGGCGCGGTGGCGGCTCTGGTCCGCTCGGCGACGGGACTAAGCGTCGCCAGCCCCCACACCGGCGCGCTGCGCTACGACGACGAGCAGCCGAAGATCCCCGCGGCGGCGATCACCGTCGAGGACGCTGACTACTTTGCCCGCATGAAGGCCCTGGGCCGGGAGGTCACGGTGCGTCTGGAGATGGACGCCGAGATGCTCGACGACGTCGAGTCGTCCAACGTGATCGCCGAGATCCGGGGAAGCGAGCTTCCCGACGAGGTCGTCGTCATGGGCGGCCACTACGACTCCTGGGACGTCGGCCAAGGCGCCCACGACGACGGCGCCGCCTGCATCGCCGCCTGGCAGGCCTTGAAGATCATCCACCGCCTCGGGCTCCAGCCCCGGCGCACTTTGCGCCTCGTCCTCTGGACCAACGAGGAGAACGGCCTGCGCGGCGGCCGGGCCTACCGCGAGGCGCTCGGCGACGACGTCATGAGCCACGTGGCGGCCATCGAGATGGACGGCGGCGTCGAACGGCCCGTCGGCTTCGGCTTCGGCCTCGCCGATGCCGACCGCGAGGGCGAGGATCCGGTCTACGAAGCGGCCTACGCGAAGCTTCAGGAGATTGGCCAGCTCCTGGAGGGAATCGACGCGGGAGAGATCCGGCGCGGCGGCGGCGGAGCCGACATCGGACCGCTGATGCGCGAAGGGGTTCCGGGGCTCGGGCTGCGGACCGTGGGCGAGCACTACTTCGACTGGCACCACACCCACGGCGACACCCTCGACAAGGTCGACCTCCAGGACTTCCGCAAGGCGATCGCCATGCTCGGCGTCATGGGCTATGTGCTGGCCGACGCCCCGGAGAGGCTGGTGCCAGTTTCTCAGGGGCAGGACTGACGCCCTACGGCGGCAGTTGTCGCAGTCCGCGTCGACAGTGCACTCCGGGGTCCCGCCACCGACGGCGAAGACCAGGTCGTCGGCGTCGTCGAAGCTGCCGGTCGAGCACGAGCTCGGGCTGCCCTGGTAGCGGAAGTTGGCGCGTACCGCCTGGAGGCTACCGGCCGGCAGGGTGTACTGGGCCGACAGGGTCTGGACACCGCCCGCGGTCAGGTCGATCGTCGTGATCAGCGTCCAGACCGGATTGTTGGCGTCTGCCGCGTAGTAGAGCTCGAGGTGGCCCGACGTTCCCGTCGACCAGGCGTAGACCGTGGCGTCGACCTGGACGATGGCGCCCTCGGTCATGTCCGTAGCGTCGAGCGTCTTGACGACCAGGCGGTCGTTCGACTCGTCGCTGTGGTAGGTGCCCGAGGTACCGTCGGTGCAGGCGTCGATCGTGTTCGGCTGGTTGGGCTCGGGACCGACGGTGCCGCGGCCGTCGAGGAGCGCCAGCGAGTCGCACTCGCTGCCCGCCAACGCGCAGGCCGGAGCGCCGAGGCCGGCGTCGTAGACCGCGTCCTGCGGACCGTTCTGGCTGGAGCAGACATCGCCGCCTTCGTCGCAGCTCTGACCCGGGCAGGGATCGCTGCCCGCGGCGCAGGAGCCGGCGTTGCAGGTCTCGGCGCCGTTGCAGAAGAGACCGTCGCCGCAGTCGGCGTCGACGTTGCATTCGAGGCAGACATCGCCCACCTCGTCGCAACCGAAGGCGCCGCAGGGATCGCTCCCCGCCTGGCAGTCGAGCGTCGCGGAGCAGGTCTCGACGCCGTCGCAGAAGAGGCCGTTGTCGCAATTCGCGTCGTTGGCGACGTTGTCGCACGAATCGGTGCCTTCGTTGACCGGCTGGCTACAAGACGGGCTCGCCACCCCATGGCAGGTGGAATCGACGCCGTCGTGGCCGGGCGTACGGATCCGAAGGTGTGGGACTCGACCGGTGTCCGGGAACCTCGGAAAACAGGCTCGTGGAGCGATCCTACACAATCTCGGCAGTGAAGGGAAGGTCCCCACGCAAAGCGTGGGGACCCGAGGTGCAGGTCAGCCCTTAGTTGGGCACGCAGACCTTGTTCCTGTTGTCCCAGCGGCAGGACGGCTCCGCGTTGCAGGCCGACTTGTTGGCGAACGTCGAGCAATCCACCTGGCAGGCCGCGTCGCCGGCGCAGTCAGCGTCGGCGCAGTCGACGTCGCCGTCGCAGTCGTTGTCTTCGCCGTCGGTGCACAGCCCCACCTCGTTCGCCGGCGGCGCGCCGCAGTCGGAGGCGCAGGAGCAGCTGTCCTCGCCCGGGTCGCAGCCGCCGTCGTTGCACACCGGTAGCGGACCACAGTCGAGCTCACAGTTGAAGCTGTCCTCCGGGGCCTCGCAGGTCAGGTCGCCGCAGCAGGTGCTGCTGCCTCCTCCGACCGGCGTCTCGGTACAGCTGAAACCGCCCGTCGTGCAGGCCGCGTCGCCGCAGCCCACCGGGTTGGTGCCGCCGAAGCCGCAGCAGAAGCGTCCCGAGGGCTTGCCGCCCTGGACGCCGTTGCAGTCCGCGGCGCAGGTGGTGCAGTCCTCGCCGTCGCCGGCCTCGCAGAGGCCGTTGCCGCACGACGCGCCGCTGATCGGGAAGCTCGGGCAGTCGGCGGGGCAGGCGTTGCAGTCCTCGCCGGCGTCGCAGGTGCCGTCGCCGCAGAACGCGGCGCAGCCGGTGCAACCGGACGGGTCGATCTTGCACGAAGAGTCACAGCTCAGGCTGCCGCCGGAGCAGGAGAAATCGCTACAGGTCAGGCCGCCGAACTCGGTCCCGTCGCACTCCTCGCCGGCGTCCAGTACCCCGTTGCCGCAGTCGCAGCCGACCGAGGGCCGGAGCACGAAGAGGCCGCGCTGGATGTCGTTGACGACCACCGAGCAGCTGGCGAAGAAGGGATAGTTGCCCCAGGCGCCCTGAAAGACCGCGCTTTCGCTCTCCGGACGGGTGTCGAAGAAGGCCACCTCGGTAAGGTTGGCGTTGGCGGCGTCGGTGATGTCGAGGATGCGCAGGCCGCTCGTGTAGTTGGCCTGGTAGAGGAAATCCCCCTGCACGTACATGTTGTGGTCGATGGCCGCCGTCGTGTTCGTGAAATCGCCGAGGAGCACCGGGTTGTCGAGGTCGGTGACGTCGAGGATGTAGGTGCGGGTGTTGTGGCCGAAGGAGGTCTCGTCGCTCTCGTCGCCGTGGAAGACGAAGCGGTGGTCTTCGGAGAACCATTCCTGGTGCGAGGTCGTCGCTCCGGGATAGGTGTTCTTGGAGAGCGTGACCGTCGCGCCCTTGTTGGTGACGTCGATGATGTCCATGGTGTCGCCGGTCAGCGTCGCGGTGATGCAGATCTCCGCGCCCTGGTGATCGGGGTCCGGACCGACGTAGCTGACGCACTGGGCGTCGTGGATCGTGCCGTCGGCGCTGTGGCAACCGGCGAAGACCGGGCTCGCGGGCGTCGAGACGTCGATCATGTGGAGCCCGTTCGAGCAAGTCCCGGAGTCGACGGCGTAGGCGTAGGCGGTGTCCTCGTTGATGACGATGTTGTGGGACGAGCCGAAGTCGGTGTAGAGGGCCGTGGCCGAAAAAGTCACCGGCGGACTGACCACGCTACGCAGCTGCGTGAGGTCGAAAACCTGCATGCCGTGGCTGCCGGCGCTATCTGCGACGATATAGGCGTGGTCGGCGTAGGTCTTGATGTCGCGCCACGACGAGTTGGTCGTCTGGGTGGGGAGGTTGCCCACGTAGACCGGGTTCTCGGGGTCGCTCAAGTCGACGAAGGCGGTGCCGCTGGAGCGTCCCACCAAGGCGTACTCGGTGCCGGTCACCGGATCGGTCCAGCCCCAGATGTCGTTGCCGTTGCCGCCGCCCATCGAGTTGAGGGGCAGGTGGGAGAGAAGGTCGACGCCGTTGCAGTCGTAGATGTCCGCCGTGCCGCCGACGCAGGGAACGGCGGCCGCTCCGAGAGCGGCGGGCAGAAGCATCGTCATCAACAGGAACGGGAAGTAGCGGTTGGAATGTCTGGCCATGTCATGGTCCTCCTAAGCGTTGCAGGGTGAAGGCGGTGAGGCTCGGCTCCACCGACCATGGAGCGTTGCCCTTCTCCGGAACGGATCTGTGGCTGTGCGCTGGCACAATGGCGAGACGAACGGCCACCAGGTCCCTCGATCCATTAGGGTTGCAAGCAGGCTGGAGAAATATACCCAGCCCGAAGCTTCGCCCTCCGGGGGGGCCTCACGCCCCCCTTGAGAGCCCGCGTGAGCCCTAGCCGACGAACTTGTAGCCCCGCCCGTGGACGGTGACGATGTAGCGCGGACGCGACGGCTTCGGCTCGAGCTTCTGGCGCAGCGCCGCCACGTGGACGTCGACCGTGCGCGTCGTCGGCGTCGCGTCGTAGCCCCAGACCTTGTCGAGGAGCTCGTCGCGGCTGAGCAACGTGCCGCGGTGCTCGATGAAGAAGGCGAGGAGCTTCGTCTCCAGGACGGAGAGCTCTACGAGCTCGCCGTCGCGGCGGACCTCGTCGCGCTGGAAGTCGACGCGCACGTCGCCGAAGACGTAACTGCCAGCCGTACGCGAGCCGCTTGTGCGGACGCGGCGCAGGAGCGTTTCCACCCGTGCCAAAAGCTCGATCATCTCGAAGGGTTTCGTCAGGTAGTCGTCGGCACCGAGCTTCAAGCCCACGACCTTGTCGACCACCTGGGAGCGGGCCGTCAGCATCAGGACCGGGGTCTCGACACCCTGTTGGCGGAGGTCGCGGCAGACGTCGAAGCCGTTTTTCTTCGGCAGCATGACGTCGAGGATCAGGAGGTCGAAAGAGTCGGCCAAGGCGCGCGCCAGGCCCGCCTCGCCGTCGGCTTCGGCCTCGACGGCGTAGCCTTCGCTGCGCAGGCGGTCGCTCAAGGTCATGACGAGGCTCGGCTCGTCCTCGACCAGCAGGATACGGCGTTCGAGGCTCGTCAAGCTCCTCCCTCCTGGCGCGCGGCGGGCAGGAGGAGGGTGAAGACACTGCCGCCTTCGGCGCGGTTTTCCGCCGAGACGCGCCCGCCATGGACGTCCGAGACGTGGCGCACCAGGGCAAGCCCGAGGCCGCTGCCGGGGACGTTGCCGGCCGCCAGCTCCCGGCCCCGGTAAAAAGGCTCGAAAAGGTGCGGCAGGTCGGCCTGGGCGATGCCCGGCCCCCGGTCGGCGACGCGCAGCGCGACGCCGCCGCGTTCGGCCGTGGAGCTGACGCCGAGCCAGGCGCCCTCGGCGGCATACTTGACGGCGTTTAAGATCAGGTTCGTCACGGCACGGCGTAGGGCCTCGCGGTCGGCAAGGACGCTTGGCAGACCCTGCGCAAGGCTCGTCTCGACGTCGAAGCTCTCCTCCGCCAGTAGCCGCTGGTTCTCCACGAGGACCTCGCCCACGACCTCCGAGACGTCGATCTCCTGGAGCGAGTAGGTCTGCCGGCCTGACTGGATTCCGGCATATTCCAGGACCTGGCCCACCATGTCGGTGAGCCGGCGTCCTTCGCGCTCGACGAGCGCCCCGTAGCGCGCCACCTGCTCGGGATCGGTGACGACGCCGTCGGCGAGGTTCTGGCCGGCGGAGCGCATCGCGGCGAGCGGTGTCATCAGCTCATGAGTCACGCCGGCGACGAATTCCAGCTGCTGGCGGGCCAGCGCCTGGGCCCGGCGGGTGGCGCCGAGGACGAGGGCGAGGGCCCCGGCGAGCACCGCCAGGATGGCACCGCTCGTCGCCAGGTTCCGGCGGTGGGCGGCGCCCAGCGCGGCCTCGAGGGAGCCGGCGGGATGGGTCACCCGCAAGCTCCAGCGGGGGGCGTTTGCGTTGTGCGCCGCAAGCGCCATCGGATACCAGCGTTGCGCGAAACGAGCCCCGGGCGGATGGGGAGGCTCCTGCCTGGCGGGGGGCGCGGCCTCGGCGATCAGCTGTCGCATCTCCTCGTCGCCGAGAAAGGCAAAAAGCGGGCTTCGCACATCGGCGCTCCCGCTGGCGAGTGGCGGGCCGGCCGCGAAGATCCGGCGCTCCGGGGCCTGGCGCGACACTACCTCGACGTGGTAGGCAAGCTCCCCTCCCTCGCCGGCGAAGTGGCGCTCGGCGAGCTGCGGCAGGAACCGTTCGGTGACGGCCGCGGCGTCGAGGCGGAGGATCAGCCAGCCTCCGAGACCGCGTCCACGCTCGCGGGGCGTCCGCTCGCGGCTGCGCCGTCCGAAAGAGGCGTCGCGGCGTCCGGTTTCGCTCATCCGGGCCCGCCAGGGGCCTGAGAAAAGCGGCAAGACGAGAGCGGGGACGTCATCGGCCAGCAGGTGCTCGAGGAGGGCCTCGGGCGGCCTCGGCCGGAGCTCGCCAAGACGCCTACCCAGGCCCACGAGCTCCGGTGGCCAGGCCAGGTCGGCGAGCTTGGCGGCCGCGGGGTCGAAGCGCTGCAGCTCCGCCTCTTCGGACGGCGCCCCGTGCAGGACCAGGACCTCCTCCAGGAGCTCCGGACAGGGAGCCTCGGCGCGGTAGCGCCGCTCGGCTTCGGCGAGGCTTCCCAGAAGGTCCATGCGGCTGATCGTGACCGGCTGGAAATAGACGTAGACCCGGGTCAGCTCGCGGTCGAAGTCCTCCGAGAAGCCCCGGGCGCCACGTTCCAACACCGCGCTCAGGCGCTGGCGCTCCGCCGCGCTCACCTCGCCCAGCCAGCGGTACTGAAACGTAGCCAAGAGGACGAGCGAAGCCACCAGCAGAGCGGCGATCCACCACGGGGTCCAGCTCTTTTTCGACACGCGTCTCATGACCGCTCAGTATAGCCCCCAGGCTTGCAGTGAGGAATTCGCCGGAGCGAATTTACATACCTTACAAACCCTTTGCACTTTCTTGAAGACTCGCCAATAGCAGGCCCGGTAGGTTGATCCTCAGCATGAAACGGCCGGGCCTTAAGGCGGGCCGTAAGAGGATGAAAAACGAAGTGAAGGAGCAGACATCATGAGATTCCAGATCCTTTTCGCAACCCTCTTCCTGACCCTCCTCGCGGTTGCGGCGGCGGCCCAACCTCCGGCCGGCGGTCCTCCGGACGGCATGGGCGGCATGCGCCACCAGCGCGGCCTCATGGGTTGGGAGCGCATCAGCCAATTCGACGAGGACGGCGACGGCGTCGTGAGCCGCGGCGAGCTCGAACGCGGCTTTGACTTGTTCGCCCGTCTCGACAGCGACGGCGACGGTGTGTTGACCGAGGCCGACTTCGCCGGCCGCGGCCGGACGCGCGAACGGTCGTTGAGGATGCGCGGCGCCGCCGGCGGCCGCTTCCTCCTCGCGGCCGACGCCGACAACAACGGCGAGATCACCCAAGGCGAGTGGCTCGAGTTCCTCGCCCAGGCCGACAGCGATGGCGACGGTGTCGTCGACAACCTGCCTTTCGGCCATCGGCAGCCCCCGGAAGGAGCTTCGCAGGACACGATCGGGCGGTTTCAGCAGCTCCTCGACCGTGACGGCAACGGCCAGCTCGAGACCTCCGACCTGGAGGCGATCTTCGCCGAGCACGACAAGAACGGCGACGGCACCCTGACCCATGACGAGCTACGCCGTCGCCGCCAAAGGGGTCCCGGCGGCGGCGCGGGTGGCTGATCCCTGAGGTAGGAAGTGCTCCGCATCGCTGAGCACGGGCTCACTCCCGTGGCGTCTCTTGCGTTAGGCTGGCGCTCCCCGACGCTGAGAGGACGCGACGATGACCTGGACCCGAGAACACACCTACCGAACGCTGCGTTCCTTCCTCGCGCGGCCTTTTTCCGATGTCTTGAACGGCCTCGAGCGCTGTCTGGCCGACGACGCCCGGGGTTACCGGGAGCTCGGCCTCGTCGGCCTGGGGCTCGTCGCGGGTTGGTGGATCTACGTGCCTCTTCACGAGCTCGCCCACGCCTTCGGCTGCCTCGCGGCCGGCGGCTCGGTGAGCCGGCTGGAGATCGATCCCCTCTACTTCGGCACCTTGCTGGAGGGGCTCGTGCCCTTCGTCGTGGCCGGAGGAGAGTACGCCGGACACCTCTCGGGTTTCGACACCCATGGGAGCGACGCCGTCTATCTCACGACCGTCCTCGCTCCGTTCGTCTTGGCTCTTTTCCCCGGAGTCTGGGCCTTGCGCCGTGCCGCCCGGTCAGGGAGCGCCACGCCCTTCGGCTTCTTTTTACCCTTTGCGCTTGCGCCCTTCCTGTCGCTGACCGGCGACGCCTACGAATTCGGTTCGATACTCGTGACCCGGCTGCCGCCCTGGTCGGACCCGGGGCTCCGCGAGGCGCTTCGTGGCGACGACGTCGTTCGACTTGCGCAAGAGTTGGCCGCTCACGGCGGGATACCCTGGGGAGGGTTCGCTACGGCCTTCGCCGTCGGAGCTCTCTGGGCGTTTGCCACCTATGCCGTCGCCTCCGCTTTGGCCGATGCCCTGGGTGAGAAGAGCGTCGAGCCGTTGGCGGGCTAGAAGGGCGCCGCCAAAGGTGGTATCCTGGCCTCCGATCTGAAACCACCAGGAGCCAAGTGATGATCACCGTCACCGAGACCGCCAGAGAAAAAGCCGTAGAGTTCCTCGAGGCCGAAGAGAAGCAGGACTGGGCCCTGCGCTTGATCGTCCTCCAGCGCGGCCCGCGCCGATTCCAGTATGAGCTCAACCTGGAGGACCCCGCGGACAAGAAGGAAGACGACGTTGTCCAGGACTGCGACGACTTCGAGCTCTGGATGGACCCGCAGAGCGCTGAGAACGCCGAAGGCGCCACCATGGACTTCGTCAACCGGGGCCTGGAGTCGGGTTTCAAGTTCGACAACCCCAAGACGCGCTGGGACGATCCGCTCGCCCAGGCCGTCCAGGACGTCCTCGACCGCGACATCAACCCGGCGGTGGCGAGCCACGGTGGACACATCGAGCTCGTCGACGTCCAGGACAACGCGGCCATCATCTCCTTCGGCGGCGGCTGCCACGGCTGCGGCATGGTCGACGTCACCCTGAAGCAGGGGGTCGAGACGTCGATCTTAAACGCCGTTCCGGAGATCACGCGGGTGCTCGACTCGACCGACCACTCGACCGGGGCCAATCCCTACTTCGCCCGCGAAGGCGATTCGCCGTTCTAGCTTTCCCTCAGCTCGCCGCGATCTTCCCCGCGTCCTCGACGGCGGCATGGAGTCGCTCGCCCAGGACGGTGAGCCGCTTCGCGTCGAGGCGCTGCGCCGGTCCCCCGATGCTCAAGGCACCGACCGCCTCGCCCCAGGGGCTCCGCAGCGCCGCGCCGACCGCCACGTAGCCCGCTTCGAGCTCCTCGACGGCGCTCGCCCAGCCCCGCTCGGCGACCTCCTGGAGATCGCGCTCGAGCTCGGCCGGATCTGTGATCGTGGCCTCGGTGAAACGCGTCATGGGACCCTCGCCAAGAAGCTTCCGCCGCTCCTCCGACGTCATCGCCGCGAGCAGAGCCTTACCCGTCGACGTGGCGTGGGCCGGCCACCGAGTCCCGCTCTCGGCCGTGGCTCCGATCAGGTGGTGGCCGGCGGCCTCGTCGAGGATCAGGACGTCGCGGTCGACCAGGATCTCCAGCGACACTGTCTCCCCGGTCTCCGCCGCCAGCTCCCGCAGGAGTGGACGCACCCGCGAGCGTAGCTCGCTGGAGCGCAGCGCCTGCGCTCCCAGGGCGACCGCCGCCGCTCCCAGGTGATAGCCCGGCCGCGCCGGATGACGCACCACCATGTCCTCGCTCTCCAGAGCTCCGAGCAAACGATGGGTCGTCGTCTTCTTGAGCCCCAACGCGTCGCCGAGCTCCGCCAGCTGCCACTCCGGCCGCTCCGGCGTGAAGAGCTTCAACATCCGCACCGCGCGCACGACGACCTGGGTGCCGGCGGGCGCTTCCTTGCGAGGCGTGCTCATCGGTTTGCTCAGGCGCGCATCCGCTCAGGACGGAAAAACGGCGTCTTCACGACCCGCGCCGGCGCCCGCTTGCGGCTGTAGCGCACCGTGACCTCCATCGCCAGCTCCGTACCCGGCCGGGCGTAGGCCGTCTCCACCGTCGCCAACGCGACGAATTTCTTGAGCAGCTGCGACCACACCTTCGACGTCACCTGTCCCACCTGCGGGCCCGACGTCCCGGCATAGAGCGGCACCGGATCGCGGCAGACCTGGTACGGCAGGTCAGGCATCAGGCTGACGGCCATGTAGAGCTGCTCCAGAGGCCCCCAGTCGATCTCAAGGCCCACGACCTGCCAGGCGCTGCCGCGTTTCTTTTCCTCGACGAGCGCCCGGCGTCCTACGAACGGGCCGCTCTTCAATTTCACCGTCCAGCCCAGGCCGACCTCGTAAGGCGAGGACTTGTCGGCCTCGACCAGCGCCACCTCGGAGCTGACGTAGTCGACGCCGATCAGGATGAAGCCCGCCTCGACCCGCGCCACGTCCATCGCCAGGATGCCGCAGGGGGTGATGTTGTAGGGCTCGCCGCCCTTCATCAGAGCGTCCCACACCGGCACCGCCGCCTCGGCGTCGAGCCAGAGCTCGTAGCCCAGGTCCCCGGTGTAACCGGTCCGCGAGACCTCGAGGCGGGCGCCAGCGATCTCGCCCTCGGTGTGGTGGAAGAACTTGAGCTCGTCGACGTCGGCCGTCGACACCTCGCGCAGGATCGCCCGCGAATGGGGACCCTGGAGCGAGAGCGCGGCGAGGCGCGGCGACTCGTCGGTGAACGTGACGTCGAAGCCCGGCGCGTTCTCCTCGAACCAGCCGAGCGCCGGCTCCGCCGCGCAGATCCGGTAGGCGTTCTCGGCCAGGCGAAAGACCGTGCCCTCCTGGCGCACCTTGCCGTCGGAGTCGCACCACGGCGTGTAGACCACCTGGCCCACCGCCATCTTGGCCGCGTTCTGGGTGATCAGGCGGTTCGTGTAGCTCTCCGCGTCCGGGCCCTCCACCCGGTACTTGTAGAGCGGCGAGACGTCGATCAGGGCGGCGGAGTTGCGGATCGCCGCGTACTCCGGCTGGACGAAGTCGCGGTAGCTCGAGACGCTGAAGTAACCCGCCCACTTGCGCCAGGCCTGGCTCTCGCAGAGCTCCGACGTGCGGGGGTGAAACGGTGTGGGTGCGGCCATGGGCTTGCTTTCTCCTTCCATCGGTGAGACACTCTGCTCGTTCCGCATTGTGGACCGAGAGCCCACATTATGGAACAACGCGAACGACAGTGCAAGCTCGAAGACCTGCAACTCCGAAGACCTGCAACTTCTAAGACCCCGTTCCCGCGGGAACGATTACGAGACGGGAGCGACATGGCCAAGACCTACGATGCCGTCGTCGTCGGCGCCGGTCACAACGGGATGATCTGCGCCGCCTACCTGGCGAAGGCGGGCAAGTCGGTGCTGGTGCTGGAGCGCCGCCACCTGGTGGGGGGCTCGACGGTGACCGAGGAGCTCAACCCGGGCTTCAAGTACACAGTCTGCTCGTACGTGATCAGCCTCTTGAGGCCCCACATCATCAGCGACCTCGAGCTGCCGCGTTTCGGCTTCGAGCTCCTGCCGCTCGACGGGACGATGACGCCGTCGAGAGATGGCGAGCCGTATCTGATGCGTTGGCACGACTCGGACCGGACGCGTCTGGAGCTGATGCGCCATTCGGCCAAGGACGCCGAGGCCTACGAGCGATTCGGGAAGAAGATGTTCCACATGGCGATGGCGGTGCGCGACATCCTGGGCACGCCGCCGCCGGACCCGACATCGCTCGCGCCGGGCAACCTGGCGCGTCTCGCCGGGGTGGGCCGAAGCTTCGGCCGCCACGGCGGAGAGCACGTCTGGGAGCTGGCGAAGCTCATGACGATGGGCTCAGGCGACTACGTCGAGCAGTTTTTTGAGACGCCGCCGCTTTTAGCGACGCTTTCGGCCTCGGGGATGATCGGCACCTACCTGGGGCCGCGCTCGCCGGGCTCGGCCTACGTGATGCTGCACCACTACATGGGCGAGATCGACGGCCAGTTCCGCGCCTGGGGCCTGCCGCGCGGTGGCATGGGCGGCTTCGCCGAGGCCCTACGGGCGGCGACCGAGAGCCTGGGGGTGGAGATCCGCACCGAGGCGTCGGTCGAGCGGCTCCTGGTCAAGAGTGGACAGGCCGCGGGCGTCGTCCTGGCGGAGAGCGGCGAGGAGATCCGCGCCCGCGTGGTGGCCTCCTCCCTCGATCCGCGGCTGACTTTTGGCAAGCTCGTCGAGGAGAAGCACCTTGACGAGGACTTCCGCCGCCGCATCTCCCGCTTCCGCTTCCGGGGCTCCTCGGGCAAGGTCAACCTCTCGCTCGACGCACTGCCGGAGTTCACCTGCCTCGAGGGCAAGAGCCGGGAAGAAAAAATCGCGCACCTCTCGGGGGCGATCTCGCTCAGCCCGTCGATCGACTACCTGGAGCGTGCCTACGACGACGCCAAGTACGGACGTTTCTCGCGCCATCCCTACATGGACATGGTGATCCCGTCGCTCATCGACCCGACGATGGCGCCGCCGGGCAAGCACGTGATGTCGATGTTCGTCCAGTACGCCCCCTACGAGCTGGCGGACGGCCCCTGGGACGACGAGAAGCGCGAGGCCTTCGGCGACACGGTCATCAACACCGTGGCCGAGTACGCGCCGAACGTCAAGGACGTCATTCTACACCGCCAGGTGGTGACTCCGGCCGACATGGAGTCGACCTTCGGTCTGACCGAGGGCAACATCTTCCACGGCGAGCTGTCTCTGGAGCAGCTCTTCTTCCTGCGTCCGGCGCCGGGCTACGTCGGTTACGAGAGCCCGGTGCGCGGTCTTTACCTGTGCGGCTCGGGGGCTCACCCGGGCGGTGGCGTCATGGGCGCCCCGGCGCACTTGGCGGCGCAGGAAATCCTGCGGACGACCTAAAGGAGCTTAGCCGTGTCTGAAAAACGATACGACGTCGCGGTGGTGGGCGCCGGCTTGAACGGCCTGGTGACTGCCGCCTATCTCGCCCGGGCCGGACGCTCGGTCCTCGTCGCCGAGCGCCGCGCGGCGCTCGGCGGTGCCGTGGGGACCGAAGAGATCGCACCGGGATTCAAGGTCTCGTCGACCTACGCCTCGGCGGAGAATTTTCATCCGTCGATCCAGAAGGACCTGAAGCTCGCCGAGCACGGCCTGAAGCTTCTGCCGGCGAAGGGCTCGGCCTTCTTGCCGGGTAAAAACGGTGACAGTCTCACGATCCGGGGTGCCGCTGAAGGTGTCCCCAGCGACGACGCGGCGGCCTTCGCCGGCCTCGACGCCTTCTTGGGGCGAGTCGCCGGCGCCCTAGAGCCGGCCCTGACGAAGCCGCTGCCAGAGGTCGCCCCACGCGGTTTCTCCGACGTCCTGGGTCTCCTGACCCTCGGCTGGCGCCTGCGCGGCCTCGGCAAACGGGAGATGCCCGAGGCGATGCGCTACCTGCCGATGCCGGTCAAGGACGTCCTTGACGACCATTTCGCGAGTGAGCCGTTGAAGGCGCTCGTCGCCGGCCCGGCGCTTCGGGCCTCGTACCTGGCACCGCGCTCCGCGGGCTCGGCGTTTCAGCTTCTCTTGGAGCGTCCGGGGTGGTCGGCGGGGCTCTTGCGTCCGCCGGTCTTCGTCGAAGGGGGCCTCGGCGCCCTTGCCGACGCCATCGCCGCCGCGGTGCGCGCCGCCGGAGCCGAGATCCGCACCGAATGCGCCGTCGAGCGGGTCGTCCACGACGAGGACGGCGTCGCGGCGGGTGTCGTTCTCGCCTCGGGCGAGGAGGTCGCGGCCACCAGGGTGGTCTCGAACGCCGACCCGCGCCGTACCCTTCTGGAGCTTGCCGATCCGCGCTGGCTCGATCCCGAGGTGGCCTTCGCGGTGCGCAACATCCGCGCCCGCGGCACGGTCGCGCTCGTCCACCTGGCGCTCGGCGAGCTCCCGAGCTTCGCCGGAGCCGACGGCGAAGCCGCTCTGGCGGGACGTATCCAGGTCGGCTCGACCCTCGACGAGATCGAGCAGGCCTTCGACCCGGTGAAGTACGGCGAGGTTCCCGAGCGTCCCTTCCTCGAGATCACCGTACCGTCGCTCACCGACCCGGGGCTTGCGCCCGAGGGCAAGCACGTGATGCAGGTCTGGGCGCAGTGGGTGCCCTACCACCTGGCGGAAGGCTCGTGGGACGAGCGCCGCGACGAGCTCGGCGAAAAGATCGTGGCGCGCATCGCCGAGGTGGCGCCCGGAATCGCCGAAATCATCGAGCACCGGCAGGTGCTGACGCCGAAGGACCTGGAAGATCGCTACGGGATGACCGGAGGCTCGCTCTACCACGTCGAGCCGGCGCTGGACCAGTCGCTTTACCTGCGTCCGATGGCGGGCTGGTACCAATACCGGACGCCGATCGAGAACCTCTACCTCTGCGGTCCCGGCACCCATCCCGGCGGCGGCGTGACCGGTTTGCCGGGCAAGAACGCCGCGACCCGGGTCCTCGCCGACTTCTAGGATGGAAACGAGATGACGACTCCTACCGCTGTCACCGAGTTGCCCGAGGGAGCCCGGACGCTGCCCGGGGACCTCTTCTGCGCGCCTGCAACGTTTGCCGCCGACATGGAGCGCGTCTTCCTGCGGCTGTGGATCTGCCTCGGGCGCGGCGCGGAGCTTGCCACGCCGGGCGATTTCGTGACCCGAATCGTCGGCGGCGAGTCGATCCTCCTGCTGCGCGGCGAGGACGGTGAGGTCCGGGCTTTCTACAACGTCTGCCGGCACCGCGGCTCGCGTCTCGTCCTGGAGGACCAGGGGCATTTGAACCGTGTGCTCTGTCCCTACCATGCCTGGGCCTACGGCCTCGACGGACGCTTGAAGATAGCCCCGCTGACCGACAAGAAGCCAGGGTTCCAGCGTGACGAGCACGGCCTCGTCGGCCTGCGACTCGAAGAATGGATGGGCTTTCTCTTCGTCAACTTCGACGCCGACGCCCCGGCCCTCGGGGAGCAGCTCGCGGGCCTCCCGGACCTGTCGCGTTTCTCGCTGGCGGGGCTGCGTCGCGTCGAGCAGATCGTCTACGACGTCGAGGCCAACTGGAAGATCCTCTGCGAGAACTACGGCGAGTGCTACCACTGTCCGCTGGCTCATCCGCAGCTCAACCGCGTCAGCGACTTTCGAAACATCGGTTGGTCGATGCGCGGCGAATTCTGGAACGGCGGACCTATGCGATTGAACGAGGAGTTCAACACCCTCTCGACGAGCGGCAAGAGCCAGCGCCCGCTGTTGACGGAAGACGCCGAGGACCATAATTTCGTCCACTACTTCCATTTCTACCCGGGTTTCTTTCTGTCGATCGCTCCGGACTACGCCATGACCCACACGTTGTGGCCGATCGCACCGAACCACACGCGGGTGGTCTGCGACTGGATGTTTCCCGAGGCGTCGGCTGAAGGGTTCGATCCGAGCGAGGTGATCGAGCTCTGGGACCTGACCAACCGTCAGGACTGGGAGCTTTGCGCTCGTGTCCAGCAGGGGACGGGTTCTCGCGGTTACGTCCGGGGGCCGTACCACGACATGGAGCTTTGCGTTTTTACGTTCGACTCCTGGTACCTGGAATACATGAACGGAGGCGGGGCGGACCGACCATGAGGAAGGTCGTCGGCCTTCTGTCGATCGCATTTCTTCTGGCGTCGGCGAGCGCTGCAGCCGTTCCGGGCGGCCGGCTGCTGGAGGTCCAGGACCTCCTGCAAATCGGCGAAGCCGGCGATCCGCAGCCGAGCCCCGACGGACGCTGGGTCGCCTACACCGTCCGGCGCGCCGTCGAGGAACGCGACACGAATGAAACCCGCATCTGGATGGTCGGAGCCGAGGGCGGCGACGCCGTACCGATGACCGCACCGGGCGGCGACGCTTATCGTCCGCGCTGGTCTCCCGACGGCCGTCACCTCGCTTTCCTGGCCGATCGCGGCAAGAAAAAGACCCAGGTCTACACCCTCTTCCGTCACGGCGGAGAAGCGGTGCGTCTGACCGACGTCGCCCAGGGCATCGAGTCCTTCGAGTACTCGCCAGACGGCAAGAAGCTCGTCCTCGTGGTCCGCGACGCCGAGCCGGATCCGGCCAAGCAAGCCTGGAAGGACGACACCCCGCGGCCCTGGGTTCTCGACCGCCGCCAGTTCAAGACCGACGGCGTCGGTTATCTCGACGAGCGGCGGACCCACCTCTACGTCTTCGACGTGGCGTCGAAGGAGACGAAGCAGATCACCTCGGGTCCCTACGACGACTCGGAGCCCGCCTTCTCCCCCGACGGACGGTGGATCGTCTTCACCAGCAACCGCACCCCGGACCCCGACGCCAACTACAACACCGACCTCTGGGTGGTTGCCGCCGCCAGCGGCGAGCCGCGTCGCCTGACGAGCAATCCCGGCATCGACGCCACTCCCGCCTGGAGCGCCGACGGCGAACGGATCGTCTACCTGGCGACGAAGGACATGCCGGTCGCCCACTATGCCGTCTCCTACCTGGCGACGGTTTCCGCCACGGGCGCCGACGAGCGGCTGCTCCGCGAGGAGATCGACCGCAACGTCTTCGACCCGCGTTTCTCGGCCGACGGCCGCTTCGTCTACTTCGTCCTGGAGGACGACGGCGAGCAGGTCCTCTCCCGTCTTCCGTCGTCCGGGGTCGGCGATCTGGAACGTCTGGTCGGAGGCCGTGACGTCGTCACCGGCTTTGCCCTGGGTCCGGAGAAGACCCTGACCCTGACGGTGAGCCGTCCTCATCTGCCGACCGAGGTCTTCCGGTTCCGGGAAGGCGAGTTGGAGCAGTTGAGCCACACGAACGCGGCGCTCCTCGGCGAGCTTCAGCTGGGAGAGGTCGAGGAGGTGCGCTTCAAGAGCCGGGACGGCACGTCGATCGAGGGTTTCCTCGTCAAGCCCCCCGACTTCGGGCCTGGACGTCGTTATCCGACGCTGCTCCGCATGCATGGCGGCCCCATGGGCCAGTACGACGGGCGTTTCGACTTCGAGAAGCAGCTTTTTGCCGCCCACGGCTACGTCGTCGTGATGCCCAACCCGAGGGGCTCCTCGGGCTACGGCCAGGAGTTTGGCCTCGCCATCTGGCAGGCCTGGGGCGAGGACGACTACGAAGACGTCATGGCGGCGGTCGACGACGCCGTGGAGCGCGGCTACGCCGATCCCGAGCGTCTCGGGGTCGGCGGGCACTCCTACGGCGGCATGATGACCAACCACGTCATCACCAAGACCGGACGCTTCCAGGCGGCGATCACCGAAGCGGGCGCCACCCTCTACGTCTCGAACTTCGGCCACGATCAGTACCAGCGCTGGTGGGAGGGAGAGCTGGGCCTGCCGTGGAAGGACCGGGAGCTGTGGGAGAAGCTCTCGCCCTTCAACCGGGTCGAGCACGTCACCACACCGACGCTCGTCGTCTGCGGCGAGAAGGATTGGAACGTCCCGGTGATCAACTCGGAGCAGCTCTACCAGGCGCTGAAGCGGCTGGGGATCGACACCCGGCTGGTGGTCTATCCGGGCGAGAGCCACTCGATCGAGCGCCCTTCCTACCGCATCGACCTCTTCGAGCGTTCCCTCGGCTGGTACGACCGGTATGTGTTGGGCTCCGGGGCTCGAAACGCGGAGTAGAGCGGCGCTAGCCGAGCTTCTCCTCGACGCTCCGCACCTTCTCCGCCGCGCTCTGCTCGCGGTCGGTCCGCGTCGAGACCTTGATCGTCGTCGCGATCCGCGGCGCCCCCATCTCGTGGACCACCTTGTGGCAACGCTTGACGGCGGCGAAGATCTCGTCCCATTCGCCTTCGATCGTCGTCCCGAAGGCGTGGAGCGTCGTCTTGACGTCGTATTCCTCGAAGACTCTGTGGCAGGCGGCGACGTAGCTCGAAACCGAGACCCCGACGCCGAGTGGAACCACGCTCAAATCGATCATCGTTTTCATTTCGAATCCGTTCGTAGATCGTGGCGACCGCCGGAGGGTCGAGCCCGGCGGCGGCACGCGCCTCGCAACACGGGCCGTCCTCTTCGCTTTGTCTCCTTACTGGAAGCGCTCCTGAAGGCGTTTCAAGCGTCCCTCCATGACCTCCCGCACCGCCGGATCGCTCGTCGCGGCGATGGCCTGGTCGTAGAGCTCCATGCCGCGCTCGGAGTCGCCTTGCGCGAAAGCTTCGTGCGCGCCGTGCAGGAGCCTGGCTTGCTCGATTTCCTCGCGCGCCGCCGCCAACTTCTGCTCGTCGACCCGGCCGGCCAGCGAAGTCTCGACGACCCGGTGGGCGGCCTCGAAAGAGGCGCGGCGCAGATGTAGCCTCACCAGGTTCATGGCGATGTCGCCACGCTCCGGCAAGAAGTTGAGGGCTTTCTCCAGGGCCGCAACACCGGGGCCCGGATCGACGCCCTCGTCGAGGAGGTGAGCAGCTCCCAAGAGAGCCCAGCCCTCACCGAAGCCCGGATCGAGCTCGGTCACCGCGGCAAAAGCCTCACGCGCCGTCGTGGCGAGCTCGGGCTCGCCGCCGCTCGCCAGGCGCTCGAGCAGGTGACGTCCGTAGAGCAGGTAGGTCAAGGGAGCCGTCGAGCCGCGCTCGATGGCGTCCTGGTAGAAAAACTCCGCTTCCTCGAAGCGCTTCTCCAGGTCGAGGACGTAGCCCATACCGGCGTGAGCCTCGGGATGGTCCGGGGCGAAGTCGAAAGCCCGCCGGAAATGCCACCGCGCCTCGGCAGGGCGCTTCATGTGCGCCAGCAGGTCTCCGAGGTGAAAGAGGACGTCGCTCGGCGCCGCGGCTGAAAGGCGCGACCGCCCGGCGCCGAGGTCTTCGACCCGCAGGCTTGCCTGCGGAAACTCTCCCGCCGTCACGTAGGCGCGCAGGAGCTCTTCCATCCGTCCCAGGCGAATGTCGAAGGCCTCTTCGAAAGCTTTGTCCGCGTCCTCGCCGTCGCGCAGCAAGAGGAAGAAGTCCGCCATCTGGTCAAGCCGCTCGGCGTCGCCGGAGAAGAGGTAGTGGACCAGCGCCCAGGAGACCGCATAGAAGCGTCCCGCCTTCTCGCCCTCCCGGTACGACGCGGATTTGCGGGTCACCTCCAAGACCTCGTCGAGGGCGATCTCGCCGTCCTTTCTGAGCCAGCGGACGTGACGCTCGGCCGGGCGTCCGACGTGGACCACGCCGTCCTCGACGGCGAACGTCGAGTAGTACTCGGCCAGCCCTTCGTTGAACCAGAGCGGCACGCGCGGGAAGTTGTGGCGTAGAAAGTAGTGGACGTACTCGTGGTAGATGACGGCGAAAGAGCCGACGAGGCGCTCGGTGTCGGCGTCGAGGGTGAGGTAGTTGCCGTCGGGGTGGCTCAAGAACTGCCCCAGGATGCGGGCGTCCCTCGCGTCGGCACGCGACTTGTAGGGCGCATAGGCGGCCGCGTCACGGAAGGCGAGGATCTTGGTCGGCGCCGGCGACTTGAGCTCCAGCTCCGGAGCCAGCCTGGCGAATACGGCGCGAAAGAGCTCCAAGCTCTCGGCGATCTCGGCGCCGCGCCCGGGATCGGCGTTGGTCCAGATCGTGAAGTGGGGCGTTTCGACGACGCTCCAGCCGGAGCCGTCGCTCCACTCGGCGCTCGTGACGGAGGGGAAGACGAGGAGAAGGGTGGCGAGGGGGATCAGGCGTCTCATGACAGAGATTGTACCTGATTGCCCGACGACGGACCCTACTCCCAGATCGCCACTTCGAACCGGCCGCCCGAGTCGGCGGCGCCACGAAACATCCCGTCCGAGTTGAAGACGAGGGCGATCTCACCCGTGTGCGAAACGGCGATCAGCCCGCCATCGCCGGGATCGAGCTTGCCGTGGACGACCTCCTTGGCCGCCGCCTCGACACCGAGACCCTTATATTCCATGATCGCCGAGACATCGTGCGAGACGTTGTTCCTGATGAACTTCTCGCCCCAGCCGGTGCAGGAGATCGCCGCCGTCTTGTTGTTGGCGTAGGTGCCGGCACCGATGATCGGGACGTCGCCGACGCGGCCGTAGCGCTTGTTGGTCATGCCACCCGTCGACGTCGCCGCGGCGAGGTTCCCTTCCCGGTCGAGGGCCACCGCACCGACGGTGCCGTGCTTGTCGTCGCCAACCTCTTCTTCCGCGAGCTTCTTCTGGAGCTGCTCCCAACGGCGCTCCGTGAAGTAGTAGTCGCTCTCCACCCGCTCGACGCCCATCTCGTCGGCGAAGACCTCGGCGCCGGCCCCGGTGAAGAAGACGTGAGGCGACTCTTCCATCACCTTGCGCGCCAGGGTGATCGGGCTCTTGACCGTCGTCACGCCCGAGATGGCGCCGCAGGAGAGATCGCGGCCGTCCATGATGGCAGCGTCGAGCTCGTTTCGGCCCTCGTGGGTGAAGACGGCACCCTTGCCGGCGTTGAACAGCGGTACATCCTCGAGGAAGCGCACTACCTCCTCGACGACGTCGAGCGCCGCGCCGCCGCCGTCGAGCCGGTCGCGTCCGAGCCGCAGCGCTTCTTCGAGCGCGTCGAAGTACTCCTGCTTGCGCTCCTCCTCCATGTCTTTCGGGATGACGCCGGCACCGCCGTGGATGGCGAGGGCGTAGTCGAGGCGAGCCGTCTCGGCGGCGGCCTCGGCCGGCGCCGGCTCCTGAGCGGACGGCGGAGCGGCACAGGCGGCGAGGACGAGGGCAATGGGAACGAGGACGCGAAAAAGCTTCATCGGTCTCTCCTCGGCGGGTCGTGGTTCTCGCCGGGCAGTGTCTCCCCCCCTTGATCCCCCCCGAGGGGGACAGTCTGTCGGAGGACGCCGCAGGGGTCAAGGGCGGCTGTGATACCTTGAGCCGCCGTCCGCAACCTGAAAACGAACTTTGCGAGCACCATGGCACCCCCAAAGAAGAAAAAGCCCGCCCGACGGAAGAAGAAAAAGGCTCCTGAGCTGAATCTGCCACCCGCCGAGGTTCTCAAACGCTTCACCGACGGCCCCTTCGACGGCGTCTTCACCGACGGCGCCTGTACCGGCAACCCCGGGCCCGGCGGCTGGGGCTTCGTCTGGGTCGAGAACAACGAGGTCCGTGCCCAGGCCTATGGCGACGCGCCGCGGACCACGAACAACCGCATGGAGCTCACAGCGCTCGTCGAGGCCTACAAGCTCCTGCCCAAAGACGCCGAGGTCGACCTCTACAGCGACTCGGACCTCTGCGTCCGGACGCTCAACGAATGGGCCGAGTCCTGGCGCCGCCGGGGCTGGAAGCGAAAGACCGGTCCCGTCGAGAACCTGGACCTCGTCCAGGAGGCCTACGAGCTGCACCGTCTCCATCCGCGCTGCTCGCTCCAGTGGATCAAGGCGCACAACGGCTCGCGCTGGAACGAGTACGCCGACTCCCTCGCCACCGTCTACGTACGCGGCGACGCCCCCGCGACCTTCGCGCCCGAGGAATCGCCGAAAGCCGGCGACGGCCTCGACGTCGGACGGCTCCGCCGGGAGACGCCGGGGTGCGAGAACCGCGTCCACTGGAACAACGCCGGCGCCAGCCTCATGCCCCGGCCGGTGATCGACGCCGTCACGAAACACCTGGAGCTCGAGAGCCTCTCCGGCGGCTACGAGGCCGCCGAGGCGCGGCACAAGGCGATCGACGACGCCTACGCCCAGGTCGCCCGGCTCATCGGCTGCGAGGCGAGAAACGTCGCGATGACGACGAACGCCACCGACGCTTTCGCCCGCACCCTCTCGGCGATCCCCTTCGAGCGCGGCGACGTCCTCTTGACGACGCGCGCCGACTACGTCTCGAACCAGATCATGTACCTCTCGCTCGGGCGTCGCTTCGGGATCGAGGTGGTGCGTGCCCCGGATCTGCCGGAGGGCGGCGCCGATCCCGAAGCTGCGGCGGCGCTGGTGCGCCAACGGCGCCCGAAGCTCGTTTCGATCACCCAGATGCCATCGATGAGCGGCGTCCTCCAAAGCGTGACGCCGATCGCCGCGGCCTGCCGCGAAGCGGACGTCCCGCTCCTCGTCGACGCCTGCCAGACCGTCGGTCAGCTGCCGCTCGACGTCAAGAAGCTCGGCTGCGACTTTTTGGCCGCGCCGGGACGCAAGTTCCTGCGCGGCCCGCGGGGAACGGGCTTCCTCTACGTCTCGGACCGCAGGCTCGCGAAAGGCGCCGTGCCGCTTCTCGCCGACCTGCGGGGAGTGGACTGGAGCGACGGCGACGAGCTCCGGACTCTGGACACGGCACGGCGCTTCGAGACCTGGGAGCTGTCCTACGCGCTGGTGCTCGGCCTCGGCGCGGCGGCCCGCTACGCCAACGTGCTCGACGGCAAGCTGGTCAGCCGGCGTTCCCGGGAGCTGGCGGCGGAGCTGCGGCGCCGGCTCGCCGAGGTCGACGGCGTACGCGTCCTCGACCGCGGTGCCTGGCTCGGTGCCATCGCGACCTTTGCCGTCGACGGCTGGGAGCCGGAGAAGCTCCTTCACGAGCTCCGGCGGCGGCGGATCAACGCGTCGATCGCCTACCGTTCCCACGCCCGGCTCGACTTTGCCGACAAGGACGTCGAGTGGGCGCTTCGCTTCTCGCCCCATTACTACAACACGGAGGGCGAGCTCGGCGTCGTGGTGGGGGCGTTGGCGGAGCTGCAGAGCCAGCGTTGAAGCCGTGGTGGTATCCTGGAGGAAACCACCGTAGGAGGTCGCCATGAAGCGATGCGTCCGTATCTTCGCCCTTTTGGCCGCCGTCGCCGGCGCCGCCCACGGCTTGTCGTGGCCGGGGATGACGACCGGCGGCTGGCGCCGTCCCTCCGAAGACCTGTCGGGCATCGAGCCTGGTTCCGTCTCTTTTACGTCCCTGGCGGTCTATGCCGACCGTTCGGGGGAGTACACGTTCTCCGTCGACGCAATCGAGCTCGACGCGGTCCTTTTCGTCTATGCCGGCCGCTTCGATCCCGACCGTCCGCTCGAAGACCTGGTGGCCGGCGGCACCGAGATCACCCATCCCCTCGTCGAGGGCGTCATCTACCACCTGGTGACCTCGGGCCGCGGTCCGGACGACCGCGGCGAGTTCCGGGGCCGGCTCGAAGGCGTGGGCACGAGCCTGCCGGCGGCTTGCTTTATCGGTGACGAGCCCTACTACGACGACGAGATCCCGCTCGGGGCGCAAAGCGTCCAGGGCGGGCTTTTCTGCATCGTCGTTTTTGCTCGGACGCAAGACGGCACCCGGACTTTTGGCAAGGCGGTAGGCCATCGTAGCGACGACAGCGCGCTCTTCTGGTTTTTCAGCGTCTCCAACTGGGAGCTCATGATCAAGGTCCTCGACGCTTGCCGGATCAACGACCGCTATTGGGTCTTCATGTCGGCCACCACCAACGTCGAGGTCGACGTCGAGGTGACGAGCTTCCTCGGCGACTGGGCCTTCAAGACCTACCACAATCCATTGGGGCGAGCGTTCGAGACCGTGACCGACACGGAAGCGTTTCCCTGTTCGTGACGGCGGCAGGTGTCTCACACCGGACTTGAGGTAGGATCCCGCCATGGCCTGGATCCGACAGATCTCCGTCGAGGAATCCACGGGCTTCCTCAAGAAACAGCTCGACGCCGCCATAAAGCGGGCGGGCCGCGTGTGGAACATCGTCCAGGTCATGAGCTTGAACCCACGGTCGATGGACGCCAGCATGAAGCTCTACGGCGCCCTGATGTTCGGCGACTCCCCGCTCTCGCGGATCCAGCGGGAGATGCTGGCCACGGTGGTCTCCAAGGAGCAGGGCTGCTTCTACTGAACGCAGTCGCACGCGCACGACCTCCGGGAAGAGGTCGCGAAGACGATCGAGGACGACGAGGAAGCCGACGCCTACGTCCATGCGGTGGCTCGGGACTGGCGCCAAGCGCCGCTTGACGAGGCCGACCGGGCGCTGTGTGCTTTCGCCGTCAAGCTGACCCGTCAACAGCACGGCATGTCGCCGGAGGACCTCGACGAGCTCCGCGCCCATGGGTTCGACGACCGGGCCATCCACGACGCCGTCCAGGTGATCGGGTATTTCAACTACGTCACCAAGGTGGCGGACGGCCTGGGGGTGGAGCCCGAGGACTTTATCCGGCCGTGGGGGATCCGGGAAGAGACCCCTTGAGGCGTTCGGAGGCGGTCCTCGTCAGTCTTTCTCCGGCGGATGGAGCTGCCACAAGACGTTGACGATCTTCCACTTGCCGTCGTACTTCGCAGTCGAGCGTTTCTTCCACTGGGAGCGCCGGCGAGCCGGCGCTCCCAGTGGAAGACAGCTACGTGCTCGTCGGTCTGAGGTGTAATGCCGAGTCCCGGATTATGCCGAGTCTCGCTACGCAGGACCCCGGCAAGCCACTGGAAGCAGGCGGATCTCGGGCTCGACAGTGAGTGCTTCTCGCCATAATCATAGGGCTTGGAGGTAGGCCATGAGGGGGTCGTCGGGTCGGTAGCGCCCCGATAGGAGGCCCGGTGGGGTCGTCTTGGCGAGGGCTTTCTCCTTCAGGTCGAGGTCGGAGTGCAGGTAGATTTGGGTGGTTTTGACCGACTCGTGACCGAGCCACAGGGCGATCACGGTGCAGTCCACCTCGCTGTGAAGCAATTCCATGGCGGCGGTGTGGCGCAGGACATGGGGAGATATGCGCTTGGCTGCCAGGGAAGGACAGTGCTCTCGAGCCACGGCGACGTTCAGGCCGTGACTCGACCTTTTCGTGTCCCGCCGGGGCGTGTTTCGGCGGACCGTCGCCCCTTCGGGACGACGAGGCCGCTGCGCGGCCTGGCCGGCGAGACGCCGGCGGTCCCAGTAGAAGAGCCCGCCTCCCATCGACTTTCTATGCCCTACGGGCTCCTAGCGCACCTAGTCCAAATACCCCAGCGCCTGAAGACGCTTGCGCAGCTCCTCGTCGAGCTCGCCGCTGCCGGCCCCGGGACCCGCCCGGCCACGGTATTCCGCCAACCGCGCGTAAAGAGAACGGACCACCCCGTCGCCGCCACCGAGATTCGTTTGCTCCCCCGGATCGCTTCCCAGGTCGTAGAGCTCGGCCCGCGTCAAGGGAACGCCTCGCACTTGAAAGCTGAAGCACCGCAACCTCCCTCCCGGATCGTCCTCAGCGACGGTGCAGTCGGGGGTCACCAAATCCAGCGTGCGCGGCGCCGCCTCGGGAAAGCGCAGGCGAACCGGCGTCCACGCGGGACCAATCTCCAGGGCCTGGAGCCGCGTGCCCGCGTCCCAGATCTCCAGCGTCCGCCCGTCGCGATAGCTACGGACGTCGAAGGCGAGCGCCGTCTCGCTCGTGTCGAGCTTGAGACGCCGCGTGACCCAACGCTTCGGCGGCGGATCGTAGAGGAGGAGATGGAGGAGCCGTCCGGACTCGTAGTGGATCAGCGACCAGGAGCCGGCCGAGGTCTCGGCATAGGCCTCGCCCTCGCCAACGCTCCCGCCGCCGAGAAGCGGGGCAAGGCTGCGGCCTGAGAGCTCCGCTTGCGGCTCGATCCGCGCCAACTCATAGAGCGTCGGTGCCAGGTCGACGCTTTCGACCGGCGCGCCATGACGCGTCGCCGCGGCGTCGGGATGGACGAAGAGAAGCGGCACCCGCAGCACCTCGCTGTAGAGCTGCGTGTGGTTCATCCGTCCATGCTCCTGGAATTCCTCACCGTGGTCGGCCGTGATGACGACGGTCGTGTCGTCGAGAAGCCCAAGCTCCGCCATCGAGTCGAAGAAGCGCTCGAGGACGCCGTCGAGATGCCGGATCTCGGCGTCGTAGAGGGCCGAGTAGTAGTCACGGACCTCCGGCGTCAGGAGGTCGCCCCGGTTGTTGTGCCTGGCGAGCTCCCGCCCGGTCGGAGGAAAGACGCCGGGCGGCGCCTCGCCGTCCCAGAAGAGGGCGCGTTCGGCCGGCGGCGGGTCGTAGGGGGCGTGGACGGCGTAGGTGTGAAGGAAGAGGAAGAAGGGCTCGTCGTAGCCGAGGTCCCGTAAGAACCGCAAACCGCGTTCGAAGGTCTTCTCGACGGCCTCTGAACCGTCGCGGTCGCGGGCTTGGAAGAGGTCGAAGCCGTGACGGAAGCCGAAGCGTCCTTGCATGAAGCCGCCCTCTGTGAAGCCCGCGGTCGAAAAGCCCGCGTCCTGGAAGGCCCGCGGCAGGGTCAGGACGCCATCACCGAGCACGGCGGCCGGCGGGTAGACGCCGTGCTCCGCCGGGTAGAGCCCGGTGAAGATCGACATGTGCGACGTCAGCGTGCTCGGGTACTGGACGTAGGCGTGCTCGAAAAGCGTAGAGCGCTCGGCGAGGCGGTCGAGGAAGGGGCTGGTCGGCAGCGGATAGCCGTAGCAGCCGAGACGATCGGCGCGCAGGGTGTCGAGGGAGATCAGGACGTAGCCGCGGGTGGTGCGGGGGACGTTGGCGGTCGGTTCGGGAGGCGTCGGTGAGGCGCAGCCGAAGGCTGCCATCGTCAGGCAGGCGGCGAGGAGATGGGGGACGGCTGCGGGTTTCGGGTGCGGAAGGGTCACTCTGGTGTCCTGACGGGTGAGCGCCGGAGCGCCGGAAGGACGGATCCTAACACGAGAGTGGAACGGCGCGGAGATACGGTCCAAAAGAAGTCAGGGGGACTCTTGACTGGCGAGCCTCGGGGCGAGTAGTGTACCTCTACACGCAAATCAGCTGTGCCGTCGGGTGAGTATCGCTCTCCGCGGCATACCCACCATCGACGCGAGAAGAGAGAGGAAGGGAGGTGAGCGTATGAAGGTCGAGACTGCCGTCCAGGCTGGTGTAAGGCTTGATATCGTGATGATCGGCTGAGCCAGGGCTCCGTTGCCGGATGTCAGCATGTGGCTTCGCCGTCGACCGGAGATCACTCACTGCGGCCCTGCCCGCAAGTCGCGAAAAGAAGGGAGGTGAGAGTATGAAGGTCAAGAGTACCGTCAAGGCTGGCGCCAGGCTTTCAGTCGTCTTCATTGGCTGAGGAGAACCCGAATTGCGGGATCAAAGAACGTCTAACAGGAGATGAGCAGATGAAGATCAAGACCGAACTCCAAGCCTGAGCCAGGCTCTCCATCGTCCACATCGGCTGACGGCCGACAGCTCAGAGATCAGCCCCTACAAGCGAGAGGACCATCGTCTTGACTGTGGCTGATCGACCCCGGACATCGGCCTCACTAGCACTAGCATCGCTCAGTGAGGTCGACCAAGCCTCCATTTAACGATTCAATATACGATCAGCGAGAAGATCGTACACATTACTACGAGACAACGCTCCAGTGAGCTCAATCGTCTTGGGCTAGCTCCAGGTATCACCCTCGCTCTCCACAAAGTAGACAAAACCATCACTCTCCCAGGCAACTAACATGGCGTAGCCACTTCTAGCCAGAAAGATTGAAGCCTTACCACCAACATCAGGAGCTTGCCATCGAGCAAGTGTAGAAATCTTCACGTGATGAACCGCTAAGCCGTACGGAGAATCTATCTCGACGATCTGAAAGGCCTCCGGACCAGCCAGTGGGCGCGGCACGAGTTCCGGCGGTGCGTCGAGGGACGTCGGTCGGTCGAGACACGGCGGCGTCCGCAACGGGCCTAAAGGCCCGTGCTATAGATGAAAAGACGGCTAAAGCCGCCTCTCGGAAGAGAGCGTCGAGCAGAGGCGGAAACAAGGCGATAATGGGTTTGTTTCTTGGGAGGACACTTGACAGCGTGTTGGCTCGGGCTTTGGGCGGCAGAGGGTTCCTCAAGACGGTGCTACGTAGAACATGCTTGCCATTGTCTTCGGCGGCTCTCAGCCCGCCAGATCAAGGGCAAGAACGAGTACACGTATGGTTTCGAAAGACCTCAGGCATCCGAGGTCCGAATCAAGGCCTGCGCAGGGTCAGAACGCCGGCGGGCGCCGTGCAGACCTGAATCACCACCGCCAACTTCGCGAAGAGCATCCCGTCGGCGTAGACCCCCGAGAGCGAATCAACGGTTCAGGATTCGGTTGGCGAGAAGCTCGAAGACGCTGTCGCGGGTCAAGGTGTCGCTCAGCTCGATCTGTTCCCTGCTCCCCCAGGTGCTGGCCTCGCTCTCCTGGAAGTAGACGCTACCGTCGCGCTCCCACGCCACCAGGACGTCGTATCCGGCTCTGGAGAGGAAAATCAAAGCCTTGCCCCCGACGTCGGGAGCTTTCCGTCTCGACAGGGTCGTGATCTTGATGTGCTGAACGACGCCGTTGTGGTCCGGCTCCCCGACCTCAATGATCTCTGCCGTGTCCGATCCCGCAAGACCGTTCGCGTCGAACCGCGATCCGATCATCACGATCTGGAGCCGCGCCTTGCCAGGAAGATCCGGCGGCTTCGGGAAGCTCCGGGCGAGTTCCGAGCGGATCAAAGCCTCAATCTGGTCGGCCAGGTACCTGAGGCTCCCCTGGTTGAACTCGGTGCCCTGGTTGAGGATGAGCCCCCGGACCTGCGCGACGACGGCGTTGACCGGCAGGTTCGGATCGACGTTCCGGAGAGCCTCCTGAACACGTTCGGCCAGGAGGCTGAGCTCGTAGGGCAGAAGCTCGACACCCAGCGTCACGATCTCGTTGTCGTCCTCGCTGAGGAACCCGACCACGGCACTCGTACCCCGGGAGCCCGGTTGCAGGCGCAGGACGTCTCGGAGGTCTGGATCTACGGAAACGTGAGGACCCGCCGCCTTGAGGAAATCATCCAGGATGAGACGCTGCTCAAGACCGAAGAAGGTGCCATTCTCCATGACGAGGGGCACCATCCGCTTGCGGTTGACGGCCCCTACGTCTTCCGACCAGACGAGAAATATGATCGTACGCTTCGGGATGTTGGTGCCCGCCGACCGCTTGAACGACGGGATCTCGTCACCGCGGATGACCAGTTGCGGATCCTTCTTGGAGGTGAAGCTGCCACCGAAGATCTCGACGACGTCGAGCCACCGGGCGCCATCGAAAGTCGCCACGTAAAGCAGAGGGTGGATGCCGTTCAGAACGCCTTCCCACAGGAGGAACGTCAGATCCGTGGTCTTCTCGTAGTAAAGCGTCGCGAAGGCTTCCCCGTAGGGCGACTCCGTGTGGGGAACGAGGAAGCGCTCGTCAAGACCCGGCCGCGAGACGTCAAGGGCCAGGACCTGGGAGTCGGCCATCGCTTCGGTGCCTTGCGGAAAGAGCTCGCCGTAGGTGCCCGAGTGGATCCGCAGGAGCGCACCGCCGGAACCGACGACACTGGTGACGTCGTTGGCGACAGCGCTTCCGGCCAAGCACACCGCGAGCGAGAAGACCAGGAGACTGAGACGGATTCGAGCGCTATCCATGACTTAAGCCCTCAGGTTGACGACTTTCCGTGCGTCGTAAACGAGCATCATTTCCGGGAGGTTCGCCACCTCCGGGTAGAACTCGCGCTGCAATCGTTGGTAATGATCGTAGGCGGCTCCCAGGTCGCCCCCGGCCTTCTCGACGGAGCCCAGCAGGAAGAGAGCCAACTTGACGGCGTTCTGATCGCCGACCGCCTCGGCAAGCTGCATGGCCTTGCGGCCATGACTCCACGCCCACCGTAGCCGGCCGATCTCGAGGTACGCGTAACAGAGGTCGAGATGAGGCCATGGCTCGTAGAGCCGGGCACCGGAGCGCCGATACCAGCGCAGGCACGTGAAGAGTAGCCGAAAGGCCTCCTTGGGCCTACCGACGACGATCTTGGCGTAGGCCAGGTTGTTCAACAACCCGACGCGAATCACCGACAGCTCCTCACCCAGAAGCTCCAGAGCCTGCCGGTACTCGGTGATGGCCTCGTTGAAGTAGCTCTCGGCAAGGAGACAGTTGCCGATCTGATTGTGGGTCACCGCGATCCACGTCTCTTCCCCCTCCGCCTTGGCATGGTTGAGGGCGATCCGGCCATAGAAGAGCGCCTTCTTGATCGCCTTGAAGTACTCGTAGGCACGCGACAGGTTGTAGGCCGCCAGCCGATTCGTCGTGACGCCGTGGTTACGGACAAGCACCTCACGCAAGGGCTCGCAGATCCCGTTGTACTCGCCCAGCATAATCGCCACTGCCGTGCGGTTGCAGAAGGCAAGGTCGACCCTTTCCTGATCGCCGGACCCTTCCGCCACGGCGTGGGCGGCGTCAAGAATCCGCAAAGCCTCCTCGAGGTTCCCCGCGTCGACCTCGGCCTTCCCCCGGTCCCGAAGCTCGTCGTAGCGAGCTTCGAGATCGTCATCGTCGGCCACGCAGGGCTCGCAGGCCGCCTCCGGAATCCGGCGCTCCTCCTCGGGTTCTGGCGCCCGGTGGTCTGGAACGAGAGTCAGCATCTTCTGGTATCCTCAGCTCGATGAGAACCTAGCATCATTCGTCCTCGAAGTCGAATCCTCTCGCAACCTGAAGACGAAGTCAACCCCGGATCCCGAAGAATCTGGAAATCTCCAGGCCCAGAGCCAACCACGTCCCCTCGCGGCCCGCCCCGTCGATGCCTCCGCGTGGCGGGCTCGGAAGCTCTGCGGCATGCCACCAGAGCAGATGCCGGCAAGGGCTACGCAGAAAAGACCCCTCCCCTGCGCCCTGGAACGGCCCAGACGCCGGAAAGGAGCCCGCCGAAGGCCCTTCAGGAGGGATTCGACGACACGGCGGCCCGCCGCTTCTCGACGAGCTTCTCCAGCCGCCCGAGGACGGCGTCGATCTCGCCCATCACGTCTTCCCGCGCCGCCGGAGCGTCGTTCGAGCCCACGAGCGAGAGCTCCGGCAGGCCGACGCTGCGCCAGAGGTCGGGCTCGGGACCGTCGAGGAAGTCGTCGTTCAAGCCGATGTCGAAGCGCTCCAGAACGGGACGGATCTCGTCGCGGCGGCGCTTCAAGTGGCGCCAGGTCTTCACATAGGCGCTCTGGCAGACCGACCGGCGGGAGCTGAAGCTGAAGATGTTCGAGAAGAAGACCTCGTGGTCGTCGGTGCGCGGCTCGATCAGGATCACCGAGGCGTCGGGGAAACGGCGGTCGTAGGTCCTGAGACCCAGGTTCATCCGCGAGTGGATCATGGTGCGCACGGTCTGCGAGAGCACCGACACCAGACCCTGGCGGATCAGGTGCCCCTCCTCGAGCTCCTGGCGCCGGGTGGCGAGGCGGGTGTCGACCGGCACTACCGCGTTGATGCAGAAGACGAGCTTCGCCCCGGCTTCGAGCGCCACCGAGGCGTGCATCGTGCGCCGCAGGATGCCGTCGACGTAGCGCCGGCCTTCGATCTCGACCGGCGGGTAGAGGCCCGGCAACGCCGTCGTCGCCTGGACGGCCTTCGAGATCGGTACGTGGTCCCAGCCCACGCCGCCGAAGATTACCGCCTGGCCCGACTCGATGTCGGTGGCGACGACCGCCAGACGCCGGCGCAGGTCGCGGAAGTCGTCGGAACGGCCGGTCTTCGAGAAGACCTTCTCCACGTACTCGCGGACCGACTCGTTGTCGAAGATCCCGACGGGTAACGCCGGTCCCAATCCGGTCAAGGCGTCGATCAGACGCTTCTCGCGCCGCGTGACGTAGCTCATGAGCGCGCGCCCCACGAGCTTGGGCACGCTCCCCAGGCGGCGGGCCACCTCGCCGAAGGCCGGCTTGAAAAAAATCTCCGGGACGAAGGGATGCTCGCCCGGCTCGGCCTTGACGATCGCCCGGCACATCTGGCCCGAGGAGAGGCCGTTGGCCATGCAGGCCGCGAGGAACCCCCCGGCGCTCACGCCGACGAAGATCCCGGCGTCCTGGACGTTGAAGCCGTCGAGGGCCTCGTCGAGGGCGCGCAGGGCGCCGATCTCGTAGATCGCTCCCTGCGCGGCGCCGCCAGCGAGAGCGATCCCGACCGGGTTCGTAAGCGGCCGGCAGGACGGGGAGACCCTGCCCCCCGCCCTACGGCGCGTCCCCGGCGGGTCGGAACCTGGAGGATGCGGCTTCTTCGTCGCCATCTGACCAGTCCCGTCCCATGAAGCGTCAGTTCACCGAGGCGCCCTTCTTGGCCGGCTCTTTCTTGGCCGGGGCGGGACGCAGCTGCTCGACGACCTTGGTGAGCTCCTCGACGCGCTTGGTCAGGGTGGCGATCTCGTCGCGGCTCGGCACGCCCAGACGCCGCATCGCGGCGGAGACGGCGTCGTCGAGCTTGCCCTCGACCTTGTCGAACGTCGAGCCGGCCCGCTCCTTCGCCTTGTCGCGGGCGCCGGTGAGCCGCTCCTTCACTTCCTTGAGCTGCCCTTCGCCTGGAACCTTGTAGGACTCGCCGCGTTCGACCAGGCTCTTGAAGAACTCGGAGCCCTTCTCTTCGGTCAGCGCCACCGCGCCCAGGCCCGCAAGCCAGACCTTGTGGACGGATTCTTTCAGCTCTTCCTGGGCTTTCTTGTCGCTCATGATGCTTCTCCTTATGTGGCCGGGCTCGCCTTGAGCCCGGGTCCAAAGTCGTTGATGAATCAGCTGGCGGTCGCCGCTTTCTTGGCTCGCGGCTTGGGTGGCGCGGTGCGACGCCGCGGGGCTTTCGCCGGTTTCGGCTCGCTCTCGGTCTCCAGCGACTGGAGCGTGTGCTCAAGCTCCGTCAACCGGTCGCGTAGCTGCGACATCTCCTCGCGGGCACGGCGTACCGGCGCCAGGTGGTCGATCGAGCTCTGCACCAGCCGGTCGACCCGGCCCTGCACGTGCTCGACGCCGCTCGCCACGATCCGCTCGCCGCCCCGCACCAGGTCGTGCAACAGGTCGGTCGGCAAGAACGAGGTGCCGCGCTTGCCCTCTTCGTGGATGATCTGGGTCAGGATCTGCGCGGTCACGTCTTCCGACGTCGCGTTGTCGATCACCTGGATCTCCTGATCGTCCCGCACCCAGCGCGAGATGTCCTCGAGCGAGATGTAGCGGCTTTCTTCCGTGTCGTAGAGCTTGCGGCTCTCGTAACGCTTGATGACCCGTATCATGCTTGGCCTCCTGGTCCGCGAGCCGTCTATCGGCTCGATCCTGCTGCGCGCATGGCGTTTGGCCTGCGCTCAAAACGTCCGCGCCGTGGAGTCCCGTCTAGTCGCGGGACCTTTGCCGCGCCGCGGCAAAATCATCGTACCGCGGTGCGGCAAAGAAGGTCAAGAACTTTTTGCCGCTTTGCGGCAAAATCTCGTCAGGCTTGCAGCCGCGCCTGCAAGTCCTCGCCCACCGCGAGCAGCGATTCGAGGTCCGTGAGCTCGTGGGGGACGAGGGGCAAGGCCACCAGGGTCTGGCGGTCGGTGAGCCGCCGGCGCAGCTCCGCCAAGGCCAAGGCGTGGCGCCCGCCGAGCCAGTGGAAGAGCTCGTGCGTCTTGCCGGGACCGGGCTCCGGGTGGACCCGGTTCACCACCACGGGCCCCAGGTTGTAGCCCGCCTCGCGCAGGCGCCGGGCAAAAAAGAGCGTGTCGCCGATGCGCTGCTCGCCCGGCCCCGTGACCAGGACGAAAAGCGTCGAAGGCGAAACCAGGAGGTCACGGACCTTGACCGCACGGCCCCGGAAGCCCTTGAAGAGCGGCTCGAAGGCCTGAAAGAACTCCGACATGTCGCGCAGCAGCTGGAGACCCACGATGCGATCGAGAAAGGCCTCGAGGGAGCGGCCTACGAAGCCCATGCCGGAGGCGACGCGCAGGTGTCCTTGCGGGTCGAACCAGTGGCGCAGCGCGATCTTGAGCGCCCCGGAGTCGAGGAAGTCGACGATCCGCTGCGGCGCTTCGAGGAAGTCGATGGCCTCGCGGGTGGGCGGCGTGTCGAGGACGAGCCGCGTGTAGCGTCCCTCTGTGGCGACCTCGTAGAGGCGCTCGACGGCCATGTACTCGAGGAGGCCGCCGAGGTGTCCGGCGAGGTGGTCGTAGTAGCGGTTGTCGAGGATACGGTCGCGGGCCGCCTCGTCGGGGGCGTAGCGCTCGACGAGGCGGTCGAACGTGGCGCGGGCGTCGAGCAGGCTTGCCGCGAGCCGTCCGCCTCCGTTCCGGTCGTGTGCCACCTCGACCTCGGCGTCGGCGCCCTCGTCGACACCGAGCGCGTCCTTCAGGCGCCGCGAGGGGTCAAAAGTCATGACCAGGGTGTCGTGCCCGGCGTCGGCGGAGACCAGGCCCATGGCGGCGGCGAGCGTCGTCTTGCCGACACCGCCCGAGCCGACGACGACGACCAGCGGCGGATCAGGCTGACGCAGGTCCATGAGCTTTCTCCCCGTTGCCGTCCACCGTCTCTTCGAGCCCCGGTGCCAACCGCTCGGCGAGGGCCCGGACGAGCTCCGGACCGTCGTCGATGGCCAGCAACGGCAGCCGCAGATGGGGACCGTGCCAGTGTCGTTCCAGGCGCTCGAGCTCCTTGTCGTTGACCTCACGCCGCCGTCGCCAGAGCTGGTCGGAGCCGTCCTCGCCGCCGTTGCCGAACGCCGGGAAAAGGCAGTTCGAGACCACCATCTCGGGCTCGCGTCCGAGCTTCTCCTCGCAGGCCTCCAGGAGCTCGACCGCCTCCTGGACGGGCATCTCCTCTGCCATGGTGACGACCACCAGGCCGGTTTTCTCGGGCGAGTCGACGAAGTCCGCCACCTCCAGGGCGAGCTCGGCGAACGGTCCGTGTCCAACGGTCTCGCCGAAGAGCCGTGCCGCGGTCAGGAGATAGATCCCATGGCCGGTGGCGGGGGCGTCGAGGACGACCGTGTCGATCGCCGGCGCCCGGTGCAGGTCGCCCCGGACCAGACGCAGCACGTGCCCCAGAACGGCGATCTCCGTCACTCCCGGGGCTCCTTCCACGAAGCGCTTGTAGACCGGGCTCGCCAGAACGCGGCGCACGATGGCGCCAATCTTGACCTGTCGCTCCACGACCCAGTCGACGACCCCCGCCGGCTTCAGGTTTTGCAGGTAAAACGGCGCCCCGGCGCCGCCCCGCGAAGACAGCTCGACCTCGACGATCTCTCCGCCCGAAGGCGGCACGCCGCAGAGCTGGTGGAGGTTCTCGCGCGGGTCGACCTCGAGCAGGAGGACGCGCCGGCCGGCCACCGCGAGCCGGTGGCCGAGCGCCGTCGCCAGGACGCTTTTGCCGGTGCCTCCCTTGCCGGTGACCACGACGAGCTTGAGGCTCGCCAGCCGTTCGGCGAGCGTCATCGAGCGCCCCCTCGAGGGGAAGCCATGCGGAGGATGATCACGGATCGGTCCTGTCCTTCGGGTTTTCCGTCCAGGGCTCTTGAGACGTCACGCCGCACCGCGGCATAGGCGCATCCTAGCACAGCTCCGGGGAGCCGCGTGGTATGTTGTCGGGCAAGGAGCACACCACGATGATCGCCTTCACCTCGCTCTTCATCGGCCTCATCCTTGGAATCCAGACGGTCGCCTTGACGGTGGGAGAAGACATCGCTGGCGTGGTCATCCTGATCGACGGTGAAGAGCTGGGCGTGCTACGCGGCGAGCCGTGGACGTTCCAGCACGACTTCGGCCAGGAGCTCCAGCCTCGCCGGCTCGAGGCCGTGGCCTACGACGCCGCCGGCGAGGAGACGGGCCGGGCGCTCCAGTGGTTGAACCTGCCGCAACCGCCGGCGGTGGCGTCGGTGGCCCTGGAGCCCCACGAGCCCGGGAAGCCGCGGATCGCCCACGTGTCCTGGGAGAGCCTGGCGCGGGCCAAGCCGCGCAAGGTCAGGGCGACGTTCGACGGCATGCCGCTCGAGATCGAGGATCCACACACGATCCTGCTGCCGCCTCATGACCTCGTGAGCCTGCACTTCTTTCGCGTCGAGCTCGACTTCGGCAGAGACGCCAAGTCGCAGGTCGAGGTGACCTTCGGCGGCGCCTATGCCGACGAGGTGTCCACAGCGCTGACGGCGATCCCTATCGAGCTCGTGGGCGGGCGCCGCGAGCCGCCGCGGCTCGCCGAGCTTCAGGGCCTGTTTCGCAAAGCCGACGAGGTCCTGGAGGTGGTGGCCGTCGAGCACGGCGACGCCGAGGTCGTGGTGGTGCGCAACCAGACCTTTACCCTGGCCCTGGAGACCTCGCGCAGCCTCGTGCGCGAGAGCGTCGCGCTGCCCAAGCGGCTGATGCTTCGTCTTCTCTCTCCCGTGCCGAGAAAGCAGAAGGGTTCGGGCGCGACCTACAACCTGTTCCCGACCTCGCCCAACTTCGACCACATGAACGGCGGCATGTATCTGTTTCTGAGCCGCATCGAAATCCCTGACTACCGCAACCAGAGAAACGAACGCCTGAACGACGCCGTGGCGGTGGCCGGGCTCGCCGCTTACGAGCACCGCCGCCGCCGGGCGGTCGTCCTCGTGGTCCACGACGAGATCTACGAGCGGGCTCCCCAGCAGCTCACCGCGGCGCAGAGCCGCCGCTTTCTCGAGCACCTGAAGGTGCCTTTTTTCCTCTGGAGCCCCGACCACAAGCCGGCGAAGGAGGTGGCCGCGTGGGGCGCGCCGGTCGACATCTCCTCCATGGAGAAGCTCGAAGCCGCCGCCGCCGAGCTCTTCGAGGTCCTTGAGCGCCAGTGGATCGTCTGGCTCGCCGGCACCCACCTGCCGCAGAAGATCACCCTCGCGCCGGAGGCCGGCGGCACCTTCGTCCTGCCCTGAGGCGCAGGACTGGGATGAACGACCCCGTCCGGGGGACGAGCCGCGTGTCGCGACTTGCAATCCGCTCCAATCTCTGATAGAGATTACGTAGCATTCAGAGAAAGCAGGGGGAAGAACTACTCGGCCCGTGGCCGGTGACTCCCAGCGACAACATGAACTTGCGGCTAATTGCCGCACAACACAGGAGTGGTCTTATGAGAAACCACAGACCGGGAGTAGGTATCGTCTTCGCTATCCTGACGGTCACAGCCTTGCTCGTGCCGTCGAACGTCTTCGCTCAGAACGACGAGCTTCTCGTCCGGATGCAGGAGATCAACGCCCAGCTCGAGGCGATGGGGATGGGTATGGCCGTCGAGCAGATCGAGTTCTTCACGTTCGGCCTCGGACGTCCGTCGGCCCGCATCCACCAGCAGACCTTCCGCTGGGTGCCCAACGACCCGCGGCGCCTCGCCCAGGGCGACGACATCACCTTCCTGATCGACGAGAGCGACGGCGCCACCGCTAGCCGGGGCAGGGTGAGGGGCCTCTCCTCGGCCGACACCGGCGACGCGATTCGCCGCGCCATGGACTCCTGGGACACCGCCGAGTCCTGCCTCGACAAGGTCGACCTCGTGGAGCGGGCCGACGACGGCAGCGACCCCGACATCTTCGACTCGTTCTTCGGCTTCGGCGGCTCCGGCAACCCGTTCCTCGCCGACATCGTCAACGCCGGCTGGCTGCCGCGGGCCTTCTTCGAAGCGGTCGGCGGCCCCGGCGGCGGCCGCGGGATTCTGGCTTTTTCCGTGACGTTCATCTTCACCAACCTTGACGGCTCGCCCACGGACATCAACGGCGACAACTACCTCGACACGGCCTTGAACGAGGTCTTCTACAACATCACCTTCGGCGACCCCGGCGACGACCGGGCGGGCAACCCCTGGGGGATCGACATCGACCTGCCCGGCATCGACGTCGAGACCGTGGCCCTGCACGAGAACGGCCACTCGCTGGGGATCGGTCATTTCGGGCCGCCGCCCGACGCGGTGATGAACCCGATCTACGCCGGTCAGCGCCACAGCCCCCTGGCGATCGACCACGCCGGAATGTGCGCGGTCTGGTCGTCCTGGCCGAACCCCTGACCTGCCGCTCAGGACCCCTGAAGAAAGAGCCCGCGCCCCGGCGCGGGCTTTTTTCCTAGAGGCGAGGCGCCTCGGCCGGTTCTCCGCTTCCTCGAGCACGGGTTCGACCAGCTTCACTCCGAGTCCCCGACCCTGCGCCTCGGTGAAAAAATTCGTAGGCCATGGGTCGCCTCTTGAGAGATTGTCCTATTCCTCGTCGAGAAGCGCGCCGATCTGTGAGCGCAGCTCCGCATCCGCAATCCCCACGAGCTTTCGCCGCAGCCGCCGCCGGAGGACGCGGTTCTCCCAGCCCGGCCGGTGCAATCGGTAGTACAACAGTTGGGAGCGGCGGTAGGCCACCTCCGCCGCCCCGGAACGCGACCCTCCCTTGACGTGAAACGCCTTCGCCGCCACCACCTCGGCCAGCTTCCAGCGGGCGCGGCGCAGCCGCAGCGAGAGGTCGACGTCCTCGAAGTAGAGGAAGAAACGCTCGTCGAAGCCTCCGACGCCGTCAAAAGCGCTCCTTCGTACCAGGAGGCAGGCAGCCGTGTACCAGCCGGGGCCGAGCAACGAGCGCAGCACCGACGGCACCAGGCCGTGGTTGAACGCCCGGTGCTCGAAACGATTGCGTAGCATCTGGACCGCCTCCCCCACCACCCCGCTCGACGGTACCCAGACGAACTGCGGGCGGCCGTCGGGATAAAAAAGCCGCGGCGCGGCAAGCGCCAGCGTTGGGTCGCCGTCGAGGCGCCGGGCGAGGAGGTCGAGAGCGCCGTCGGCGAGCCAGGCGTCGGAGTTGAGAAGCAGCAGGTGCTCACCCGTCGCCACCGCGGCACCGCGGTTGGTGGCGGCACCGAAGCCGACGTTCTCGTCGAGCCGCAGGAGGCGACAGAAGGGGAAGGACTCTTCGACCGCCTCCGGCGAGCCGTCGTCCGAGGCGTTGTCGACCACGATGACCTCGCCCCAGGTGTCGCGCTGCTCGGCGAGCTTGGCGAGGCACCCCTCCAGGTGAGCGCGGGCGTTGTAGCTCGTGACGACGACCGAGATCATGGCCGGACCGCCCGGTTCAGCTCTGCCAGGAACAGCTCGGCCGAACGTTGCCAGGTGAGCTCCGCCATCCGGCGGGCGCCCTCCATCCCCACCGCGGAGCGCTCCTCGGTGTCGCCGACGGCGCGCCGGGTCACCTCGACGACGGCGTCGCGGTCGAGGGCACGGCAGCGGTAGGGGTATTCGCTCCACAGGTCGTCGAGCGCCAGGCCGTCGGTGACGACGGCGGGCGTCGAAGCGGCAAGGGATTCGAGCGGCGGGATTCCGTACCCCTCGTAGGAGGAGAGGTAATAAGTCAGCTCCGCGCGGCGGTAGAGAGCCGGCAGGGCCTCCTCGTCGACGTAGCCGACGACGACGATCCGCTCCGCGAAGCCAGAGCCCTCGATCCACCTGGGCAGGTCCTCCGGCTGGCGTAGCCGGTTCGACCCGGCCAGGACCAGCCGCAGCTCCGGATTCTCCGCCGCCACCGCGGCAAAGGCCTCGATCACGAGGTCGACCCGGCGGCGCGGCAGGATCGAGCCGAGGTAGAGGAGATAAGGCGGCGCGATCCCATAGGGTCCGAGCTTCGCGAGGTCGGCTTCGGCGTCGCCGCCGGCAAGGAACTTGTCGTCGAGGCCGAGCGGTACGACGCCGACTTTCTCCGGCGGCAAGGCGTAGGTGACCTCGAGCTCGCGGCCGATCAGCCCGGTGTCGGCCAGGACCCTCGTCGCCCGGCGGACGGCCGAGCGCGCCAGGAACCGGCGCCGCCACCTCTCCTTCCAGGAGAACTCGGCGCCGAGGCGCTCGAACGAGAGGTCGTGGACCGTCACCAGGCTCGGTACGGACAGGCCGCGGGGAAGGCTGTAGGCGGGCGAGAAGACCGCGTCGACCCCGTGGCGGGCCAGGAGCCGCGGCAGCCGCAGCTGCTCCCAGAGGATCGGATGGGTGCCGGCTCGCCGGTCGAAGACCGGCACGACCTTGCCGCCCCAGAGCTCATGCTCGAAAGGCTCGCCCTTCAAGAAGAGCTCGAAGCGCCAGGGTCCGTCGCTCTCCCGAAGGCCCGCCAGGAGCCCCTCCAGGTAGCGGCCGACACCGGTCCGGGCTCCCTCCATCTCATAGGCGACGATACCGAGCTTCATCCAGGCGTTCTCCACGCCGGTGAAGCTACCACTTCGAGGCGGCGAGGAGTCCCTCTACCTCGCCGCGGCAAACGGCCGGAGGGCGGCTCCGCAGCTCTCGCACTCGTCTCCCCGCAGGAACTCGCTTAGACCCAGCGGAGAAGATTTTGTTTAGCGCCCGCAGATCGAGACGTCGTCGATGCCGCACTCGACGATGTCGCCGGGGCCATCACCGTCCGAGCACTGCGTGCGCAGCCTCACGGTCGAACCCGCCGCAATCGGTGCGGTGGCCGGGAGCCACGTCGCGTTCAACGTCCAGTCACCGATCGACACCAGGGGGGTCCAACTCGCGCCGGCGTCGGTCGAGTACTCGAGGAGGAAGAAGTCACCCGACGCGTCGTCGCCGGCATCGCGCTGGCCGTGCCAGAACCAGACCGAAAGCGTCGAGTCGTTCGGCACGATCCAGCTCGGCGAGTCGAGGATGCAGTTCCGGCGCCGGGCCGTCGGCGAGCCGGACGACGGCGACGGCGTTTAAGGGAGCGTGCTCGTCGGTCCATGTCAGGGCTTCTTCGAAGCGTCCCAGCCGTCGCATGCTCTCCTTCCCGAGGTCGGCGGAGTGGGGCCGCCGGCGACCCGCCGCGTCCGGTGCAGCGGCCTGGTTCTGCGGGCGGATCCATCATGACGACGCCATACTAGCACGTGGCGGTCTCGCTTCGTGGCATTGGCGCTCGGGAGAATCGCGACCATTTGAAATCGGCGCAATCCATGGGGAAGCGTTCCACGGTGGGAAAGGCTCCCACCGTGGACGCCGGGCCTCAGTTGTCGCAGATCGAGACGTCGTCGATGCCGCACTCGACGAGGTCGCCGGGGCCGGCACCGTCCGAGCACTGCATGCGCAGCTGCACGGTCGAGACCGCCGGAACCTGTGCGGTGGCGTTGAGCCACGCCGGGTTCGACGTCGAGTCACCGTTGGAAGCGAGCCGCGTCCACTTCATGCCGTCGTCGGTGGAGTACTCAAGGATGAAGAAGTCGCCCGCAGGGTCGTCGCCGACCGCGAAGACCAGGTCGTCGGTGTCGTCGTAGCCGCCGATGCCGCACGAGCTGGAGCTCCCCTGGTAGCGGAAGATGGCGCGCACGGCCTGGAGGCTGCCGGCCGGCAGGGTGTACTGCGCCGAAAGCGTCTGCACACCGCCCGACGGGCCGATATCCAGCTCGATCGGCAGCCAGTTTGGGCTGTTGGCGTCCTCGGCGTAGTAGAGGTCGAGGTGGTCCTCGATGCCCGTCGACCAGGCGTAGACCGTGGCCTCGACCTGGACGGTCGCGCCCACGACCATGTCCCTGCCGTCGAGAGTCTTGACGACGATCCTGTCGTTGGACTCGTCGAAGTGGTAGGTGCCCAAGGTGCCGTCGGTGCAGGTGTCGAGGGTGTTCGGCTGGTTGGGCTCCGCCGGGGTCAGGCTGTCGCGGCTGTCGAGCAGCGTCGTCGAGTCGCACTCGCTGCCCGCCACCGCGCACTTGGGAGCGCCGAGGCCGGAGTCGTAGACCGCGTCCTGCGGACCGTTCTGGGGGTCGTCACCGGCGTCGCGCTGGCCGTGCCAGTACCACACCGAGAGCGTCGAGTCGTTCGTCACCCGCCAGCTCGGCGAGCCGAGGATGCAGTTGCCGCCGTCGACGTCGTCGACGCCGGCGCTCGTGTTGGTGGCCGTGAAGATCGAGGTCGTACCGGAGTGCGAGCCCACGATCTGGTAACCGTTGACCGGGTTGGTCGGGTTCCCGGTGACGTAGTCGCCGGCGGTGCAGGTCGACGCCAGGTCGTTGGTCCAGTAGGGGGCACCGGCCTCGAAGTCGTCGTCGATCGTGCAGCCGCAGACTTTGTTGACCTCGTCACAGCTCTGATCCGGGCAAGGATCGCTCCCGGCCTCGCAGCCCCCGTTGCAGGTCTCGGAGCCGTTGCACCAGAGGCCGTCGTCACAGTCCGCGTCCACGACGCACGGCACGCCCTGCGGAGTGTAGAAAAAGAGGTACGCGGAGCCGGAAGCACTGCCTGCATCATCGTCTAAGCGAGCTCCGACCATAACCAGGTTCCCGCTGATGGACACAGAAGCGCCGAACCAGTCACCAGCCGCGCCATCTGAGGCCGTGAGCTTGCCCACCTCGCCCCAGTTGTCCACGCCTCCCTCATGCCGCGCAAAGAGGTACGAGGAGCCACTATTGCTCTCTACGCCATCGCCGAGGCGAGCTCCGGTCACGACGGTGTTACCGCTGATTCCAACGGAAACGCCGAAGTCGTCATAAGCCGCGCCATCCGAGGCCGTGAGCTTGGTCACCTGACCCCAGTTGTCCGGGCCTCCTTGATCCCGCTCGAAGATGTACGCCGAGCCGGAATCAAGGTCCGGGGCATCGTCTCCGCCCGCCCCGACCACAACCGTATCGCCGCTGATACCCACGGATTGGCCGAAGTAGTCACCCGTCGCGGCATCCGAGGCCGTGAGCTTGGCTCTCTGTCCCCAGTTGTTCAGGGTGGGGTAATGCCGCTCGAAGATGTACGCCGAGCCAGACATGCTGCCCGCATCATCGTCTCCGTCCGCCCCGACCACCACGGTATCACCGCTAATGGACACCGACGAAGCGCCGAAGTAGTCATCATCCGCGCCATCCGAGGCCATGAGTTTGGTCACCTCACCCCAGTTGTCCGTGGTGGGGTAATCCCGCTCGAAGATGTAGGCCGAGCCAGAATCCGTAACAACGCCATCACCCCATTGAGCTCCAACCACCACGGTATCGCCGCTGATACCAACGGAAATGCCGAAGTAGTCACTAGCAGCGCCATCCGAGGCCGTGAGCCTGATCACCTGACCCCAGTTGTTTACACCTCCCTCATTCCGTTCGAAGATGTACGCCGAGCCAAACATGCTGCTCGCGTCGAAGGGAGCCCCGACCACGACCGTGTCTCCACTGATTCCAACGGCATAGCCGAAGTAGTAAGCAGTGCCGCCACCCGAGGCCGTGAGCCTGGTCACCTCACCCCAGTTGTCTACACCTCCCTCATGCCGTTCGAAGATGTAGGCCGCGCCAGACCAACCGCCCGCTTCGGGAGCCCCAACCACCACGAGGTCGCCGCTGACGGACACGGATAGGCCGAACTGGTCATCAACCGCGCCATCCGAGGCCGTGAGTTTGGCGAGCTCTTCCGGAGTCACCTGGTAGAGGTACGCGGAGCCACTATTGCTCTCTACGCCATCGCCCAAGCGAGCTCCGGTGACCACGGTGTTGCCGCTGATGGACACGGCAATGCCGAACTGATCACCAGCCGCGGCATCTGAAGCCGTGACCTTGGTCACTTCACCCCAGTTGTCCGCGCCACCTCGATTACGAGCAAAGATGTACGCAGAACCAGAACTGCCACCCGCATCATCGTCGTAGTACGCCCCGACGACCACGGTGTTGCCGCTGATGGACACGGCATAGCCGAACCAGTCACCATCCGCGCCATCTGAGGCCGTGAGTTTGGTCACCTCACCCCAGTTGTCCGTGGTGGGGTAGTCCCGCTCAAAGATGTACGCCGAGCCGGAATCCGTAACAACGCCATCGCCCAAGATAGCTCCAACCACCACGGTATCGCCGCTGATGGACACAGAAGTGCCGAACAGGTCAATCTCTGCGCCATCAGAGGCCATGAGTTTTTTCACTTCGCCCCAGTTGTCCGCGCCTCCGTAATGCCGCTCAAACACGTACGCCGAGCCAGACCAAGTGGCCGGGCCACTGTTGAAGTACGCCCCGATGACCACGGTGTCGCCGCTGATGGACACGGAAATGCCGAACTCGGCACCAAACGTGGGATCAGAGGCCGTGAGTTTTTTCACTTCGCCCCAGTTGTCCGCGCCGCCTTGATTCCGCTCAAACACGTACGCCGAGCCAGAAAGGATTTCCGTGTCATCGTCTCCGCTCGCCCCGACGACCACGGTGTCCCCGCTGATGGACACGGAAGCGCCGAACCAGTCATCCGTCGCGGCATCCGAGGCCGTCAGTTTGGTCACCTGTCCCCAGTTGTCCGCGCCTCCTTGGTTGCGCTCAAACACGTACGCCGAGCCAGACATGCTGCCCGCGTCATCGTCTCTATTCGCCCCGACGACCACGGTGTTGCCGCTGATCGACACGGAATAGCCGAATTCGTCACCCGTCGCGGCATCCGAGGCCGTGAGTTTGGTCACTTCACCCCAGCTATCCGGACTCGGGTAATCCCGCTCAAAGATGTAGGCCGAGCCAGAAGCACTACCCGCGTCATCATCCCAGCGAGCCCCGACCACGATGGTGTTGCCGTCTTCGCTGATCGCCACGGCATAGCCGAGCTCGTCATTCGCCGCGCCATCCGAGGCCGTGACCTTGGCCAGTTCCTCGGAGCCGGTCAAGGCTTTGAGTTGTTCCAGCACCTGCCAGGGCAGGGGCTGGTCCTGAGCCGTTGCTGCCAACGGCACGGTAAGCAGAAGTGCCAGAGTAAGAGTGAGAATGAGTCCTCGTGGGTTGAACATGGTTGTTTCTCCTTGAAATGAGTGGTTCTGTTTCGTACTTGGGACAACCGGCTGCGGCCACGCGTCACCGGGAAGCGGCGTCGGGCCCGTCGTCCGCTGGCTGATGACCTCTGGCCAGAGCAAACGACATGCCAGTCCTTTTTTCGGGCCGGCCGGGCGGTCCGGACGCTTCCGGGTGTCGTTTCCGGACCGTCACGCACCGTCGGCCACCGTCGGCGACGGTCCCCGCACGACCTGCGGGCGTCGATCGGCTACAATTCCCGGATGCCCCAGGCCGACGACGCCAGCCAGATCTCGACCGTCGTCCAGCACGGCGGACGCCGACGCCGCCGCCGCGACGACGGTGTCCCCTGTCTCACCGTCCTCTGGCACCCGGATCCTTCCCGGGTCGGCGAGGAGGCGGGCCTCCCCGGTCTCCGGTCGGCGGCCGGCGAGAGGCTCTCGCGTCTCGAGCCCGGTTTCGCGATGCCCGGCGGCGACGCTACGCCGCGCCGTCTGGCCGACCCCCACCTCAGCCGTCAGCCGCTCTGCCTCACCGGCCTCCCCGACGGCGGGGTGCGGCTCGATCCGAGCGGCACCCGCCTCCAGGTCACGGTCGACGGCGTCGACCTGAGGGCTCCCCACGACGTCGGCCGTGCCCGGCTGGAAGCCGGTGTCGTCCTCCTGCTCGGCCGGCGCGTCGCTTTGCTTCTCCACGTGTCGCCGTCGCCGCGTCCGCGTCCGCCGGTCTTCGCCGGCCTGCTCGGCGAGAGCGCCGCCATGCTCCGGTTGCGCGACGAGATCCGGGGCCTCGCGGACCTCGACCACCCCGTCCTCCTGCGGGGCGAGTCCGGCACCGGCAAGGAGCTGGTGGCCCGCGCCCTCCACGACGCCGGAGCCCGCCGCGGCAAGCTGGTCTCTGTGAACGTGAGCGCCATCCCCGCGACCCTGGCCGCGGCGGAGCTTTTCGGCGCCGAGAAGGGGGCCTACAGCGGCGCGGAGCAGAAGCGCCACGGTCATTTCCAGCAGGCCCGAAACGGCACCCTCTTCCTCGACGAGATCGGCGACACTCCGGCCGACGTCCAGGTGCTCTTGCTGCGGGCCCTCGAGGACCGCCGGGTGCGGCCGGTCGGCGCCTCCGAGGACGTCGAGGTCGACGTGCGCGTCGTGTCCGCCACCGACGCCGACCTCGCGGCGGCGATCGACGCCGGCGAGCTCAGCGCGGCCCTCTACCACCGTCTGTCGACGTGTGAGCTGGAGCTGCCGCCGTTACGCGCCCGGCGCGACGACTTCGGCCGCCTCTTCCTCCACTTCCTGCGCCAGGAGCTCGACGCCGTCGGCGAGCTCCGGCGCCTCGACGTCCGCGATCCCGGCGACGCGTCCTGGGTGCCGGCCGAGCTCGTCGCCGACCTGGCTGGCTACGCCTGGCCGGGCAACGTCCGCGAGCTGCGCAACGTGGTGCGCCAGCTGGTCGTCGCCGGGCGCGGCCTCTCCGAGCTACGCGTGCCCGCCAGGGTCGAACGCCTGCTCCGCGCGAAGGCGCCGCCGCCGGCCGCTCGCCACCGCCATCCCCGGGAGGTCGGCGAGGCGGAGCTGCGCCAGGCGTTGCGCGACCACGGCTGGAACGTCCGGCGGGCGGCCGACGAGCTCAACGTGTCGTCGAGCTCGTTCTACTCCCTGATGAAGAAGTACCGGGTGCGGAAGGCGTCCGACTTGAGCCGCGGGGAAATCGCCGCCGCCGTCCGCCGCTGCGGTGGCCGGCTCGACGCCATGGCCGAGCACCTCGACGTCTCCGAGCACGGCCTGAAGCTGCAGATGCACAAGCTCGGCCTGGGACCGGATTCGTAGCCGGCGTGGGAAAGGGGTCCCTCCCGGGACCCCCGCGAAAGCAAGACGACACCGGTTCCTACTTACAGGTCTTGGAGCCGACCTTGCCGCGGCACTTGTTGCCGCAGCAGTCGCTGTCCAGGGTGCAGCTGGCGCCCTTCGGAGAGCAGACGAGACATTCGTCGTTGACCTCGTCACAGGCCGCGCCACCGCACGGATCGCTGCCCGCCTGGCAGGAGCCGGCGTTGCAGGTCTCGGCGCCGTTGCAGAAGAGGCCGTCGTCGCAGTCGGCGTTGACGTTGCACTCGTAGCAGACGTCACCGGCCTCGTCGCAGAGCTGACCCGGACACGGGTCGCTCCCCGTCTGGCAGTCGAGGACCGGGTCGCAGGTCTCCGCGCCGTCGCAGAAGAGACCGTCGTCGCAGTTGGCGTCGTTGGCGACGTTGTCGCACTGGTCGGTCCCCTCGTTGCAGGAGTCGTCCGTGCAGGCGACGCCGTCGTCGCAGACCACCGGCGTGCCCGGTTGGCAGGAGCCGGCGACGCAGGTCTCGGCGCCGTCACAGTACAGGCCGTTGTCGCAGTCCGCATCGACGACGCAGCCCGTGCAGGCGTCGCCCTGGGTGTCCGCACCCTGGAAGTAGACGTCGGTCACAGTCACGTTGTCGAAGCGGAAGCCGTAGCCGTTGATCGCGGCGTCGGTGCCGTAGCGGATGTCGATTTGGACCGGCTCACCAGCCTGGACCGCCTGACCGGCGGCGAAGCTGGGGGGCTGGGGCGGGAGGTCGAAGAGGGCACTGGAGCTGTAGGAGCTGATCCCCCAGCCGCTGCCCGCCTCGGTCTCCCCGCCGGCCCAACCGTCCTGGCCGTTGGTGCCGCAAGTGCCGTTGACACCGGTGGCGTTGTAGAGCCGGTCGCCGTCCGGGCTGACCAGCGTGCGGACGCCTGTCGCCACGTCGACGATGCCGACGTTGGCGCGGTCGTACCATTCGCCGTTGGTGTACTGCGGCTCGATGTCGTAGTTGGTCCACAGCGTCAGGGTCGAGGTCTCGGACAGCACCATCACCGGCGACTGGACCTGGTCGCACTGGTTGTCGAGATAGGCCGAGGACTGCTCGTACCAGGTCGAGCCACCGGCACCGCCGCCCGCCGAGGCGCGGCTGAAGGTGCCCTGCAGCGTCGTCCAACCCTCGGCGCCCGCCTCGAAGGTGTAGGTCTGCGAGGCGGTGAACGTCAGGTCGGTCTCCGTCGTGCCCGCGGAGAGGTCGGAGGTCTTCGGCGCCGCCATCTCGTCGGCGGTGACCGAGACCGTGAAGGTCAGGACCTCACCGGCAGAGAGGCCGCCGGCGGTGTAGGAGAAGCTGCCGGTACCGTCCGCGCCCTGGGCCAGCGTCGACGGCAAGATCGCCGCCGGCAGGCTGGTGTTGACCACGACACCCGGGTTCGACGGCGTCACGCTCGTGATGCGGGCGTTGGTCAACGTGCCGAGGCCGGTGTTGGTGACCGTGAAGGTGGTGGTGCCGTCCTCGCAGTTGTCGAGGTAGGCGTCACCGTCACCGCCGGAGATCGAGGTCGACTCCGAGCCGGTGTTGATCGTCAGGTCCGGACCCGCCGCCGGGGTGGCGTTGGTGCAGGAGGAGGCCGGGCCGAAACACGACGCGCCGCTCTTCGCGATCACGACGTAGGAGTAGGTGCGGCCGTTCTGGAGGCCGGTGTCGTTCCAGGTCGTGCCGGTGGTCGAGCCGAGCTTCACCTTGCCGAAGTCGCAGGCGAAGACACCCTCGGTGCGGAAGACCTCGTAGGAGGTGGCGCCCGTCACCGCGCCCCAGGAGAGGTCGACGGACTTGTCGGAGGCCGTCGGCGTAACGCTCGGAGCCGTCGTCGGCACGCCGGCACAGCCGGAGTCCGTGGGCGACGGAGTCTGGCAGGCGATCTCCTGGTCGTTGAAGGCGGCGTAGATCGCCGTCATGTGCGGCGTGCCGTTACCCAGGTTGCCGTCGTCGTCGTCCGCGGCGAGGTAGTTCATGTAGCCGCTGGAGCCGCCGCAGCCGCCGTTGGGCGGACCGCCCGAGAACCAGGTGCCCGTCGCGCCGGCGCCGATGAAGGTCAGACGCGTCACGATCTCGTGCGCTGTGTTGTTGTCGTAGTTGTACGGCGCGCCCTGGAGCTCGCGCTTCCACAGCGACCACACGGCCTCCGAGTAGACGCCGCCCACGCAGTGGACGCTGCCGCCGCAGTTGGCGTTCGACCAGCTGTAGGTGTGTGGCTGCTCCGACAGGTGCTTCATGTAGTCGATGTCGCGCACGCCCGTGCACTCCGTGCACGGGTCGCCGAAGCCGCCGCACTGGATGCCGGGGCGGAAGTTACGGCCGATACAGGAGGTGTTCAAGCGCAGCGCCGTGTAGATGTCGGCGATGCCCTCGCCCGAGGGGCTGGCGATGCCCGGCGTGGCGTCGTTTTGGTCCATGCCGTGGCCCCACTCGTGGTCGAAGACACCCGCGATCTCACCGGTGTTGGAGCAGCCGCCGCCGGAGCGGTAGAAGTTCA
>CBDUYN010000040.1:0-61129 GCA_965371445.1 uncultured bacterium
TCAGCGGCTCGCCCTTGGAGATCCTCACGGTCTTGCTCCACAAGACGATCCATGCCTTTCATGCCTTCCGCTGGCGGCAAGACTGCACCTGTGGGAGCTACCACACCCAGGCGTTTCGCCGGCAGGCGGAACAGGTCGGGTTTCATGTCGACTGGGCAGGTCGGCGCTACGGCTGGGCTCAAACCCGCCCCCGCCCCTCCTTGGAGAACCTCTTCGAGGAGATCGCGTTCTCGGCGCCGGCTTGCGAGCCCGCTGGCGTGCGTCGCCGGCCGAGTTGGCACTGCGGTCAGTTGCGTTTCCCGGACCGTGCGGATCTGGAGAGACGCCTCGGTCGCCGCGCCGGCGGCTCGGATCCTCGTCGACTGGTTCGCAGCCTTCAAGTGCATCGTCGGGGGGATTCCCCGATGGTGCGGCTCAGCGGCCGTTGGCTCGCCGCCTTCGGCTTTGCGGGAGGCGTTCGTCTGAAGGTCGATGCCCGCCCTGGCCGGCTGGTGCTCGAGGCCCGTCCGGAGGCCAGCCGATGAACGCCCCGGGCGAGAAGAGCCGGATCCGCGGCCGGATCCGCGAGGCGGTGTCGAGTCTGCAGCGCCTGGACGACGAGCTGGCCGAGCTCGCCGAGAGCTTGTCGCTGCCGCTCGACGCCGACGAGATGTGGGAAGCACGGCTCCCGGAGAGCTTCCCGACCCACCTCTGCGCGGCGATCGACGCGGTGCGCACCGACTGCCTCCAGGACGCGATCGACACCTTGCTCCGAGCGGTTCGCCAGAGCGACGTCTCCCTGCGTCAGCGGTTCTTACGCGCTTCGGAGGTGGGCGGCATATCCTTCCAAAAACAACACGGCAACGACGCCGGAAGGAAGGAGACACCGCCATGCTCAGACTAGTCGAAAACTCGCCCGAGATGGAAGCCGGGATCTCGCCGACGTTGGGCGAGATCGCGCGCGAAGGAGCCCGGCGCATGCTGCTCACGGCCTTGGACGAGGAGGTCGCGGCCTACATCGAGCGTCACCAGGCGCGGGACGAGAAGGGGCACGCCCTCGTGGTGCGCAACGGCAAAGCTCGTGCGCGCAAGGTGACACTGGGCTCGGGGACGCTCGAGATCCGCGCACCGCGAGTCGACGACCGCCGACGGAGCCCGGACGGCGAGCGCCAGCGTTTCACCAGCAAGATTCTCCCGCCGTACATGCGGCGTTCGCCGAAGGTCGCCGAAGTGCTGCCTGTGCTGTACTTACGCGGTCTCTCGACGGGCGATTTCCAGGAAGCCCTGCCGGCGCTTCTCGGAGAAGAGGCCTCCGGGCTTTCCGCGACGAACATCGCGCGGATGACCGGCGTGTGGCAGGAGGAGTATCAGAGCTTCCAGAAGCGCGACCTGGCCGATCGGGACTACGTCTACGTCTGGGTCGACGGGGTCCACGTCAACGTGCGCCTGGAGGAGGACCGGCTGTGCCTGTTGGTGATGATCGGCGCGCGTCCGGACGGCACGAAGGAGCTCGTGGCGATCGAGGACGGCTACCGGGAGAGCCAGGAGAGCTGGAGCGACATGTTGCGCGACCTCTCGCGGCGAGGGATGCAAGCCCCGGTGGTGGCCGTCGGCGACGGCGCTCTCGGCTTCTGGGCGGCGCTGCGAGAGGTCTGGCCCGAGACCCGAGTGCAGCGGGACTGGTTCCACCGGCTCGGCAACGTGCTGGACAAGCTGCCGAAGCGACTGCAAGGGAAGGCCAAGGAGGCGCTGCACGAGATCATGTACGCCGACACGCGCGAGGACGCGGAGGAGGCTCTCGCGGCTTTCGTCGAGAAGTACGAGGCGAAGCATCCCAAGGCGGTGGCGTCGCTTCTCCACGGTGGCGAGGAGTCGTTGCTGACCTTCTTCGACTTCCCGGCCGAGCACTGGAAGCACCTGCGCACGAGCAACGTCATCGAGTCGCCGTTCTCAACCGTGCGCCTGCGTCAGCGGGTCACGAAGGGGCCGGGCTCGCGCAGCAAGGGGCTGACGATGACGTTCAAGCTCCTGGAGATGGCACAGCAGCGATGGCGTCGCCTCAACGGATCGGAGTTGCTGCCCCTCGTCCGCGAGGGAGCGAAATTTGTCAACGGAGCTCGCGTTGAGCGAGTCCACCAACCCCAGGAGGAGAGGATCGCCGCCTGATCCAGGCATGAGGTTGGCCGATCTCAGGTTCGCGGACCAAAAAAGTGATCCACAACTCTTGACAATACCTCGGAGTGTCTTCCTGAGCGAGGCATAGCCCTACGGCCGTAACCTGCTGCCCGCCGGGAGTTCCTCCTCTGCGAGACAGGCCGACGTCTTTGCAGATCCGGGCTTACACTCTCCTCACTGCCAGTCCCCGAACACCTGGAACGCTACCCAGTAGTAGGGCGACGAGGCGTCCAGCTCCAGCCGCTCGCCGCTCTCGGACGTCACCTCGATCGGTCCACGGATGAGCTCAATCTGCGCGTCCTTGGGGAGCCCCGAGCGTAGGTGACGGTAGAAGCGGATCATGAGCTCGAAGGTCGACGTCCTGCGCCGGCACCTTGCTGGTTGCCTTCACTTTCTCCGCGATCCGCGGCGCGCTGCTCTCGGCCACTGACGGTAAACGGCATAAGTACCAGGGCTCGGGTCTGACGCCGGAGCGGGCGGAGCAAGCCTTGAGGCAGCTCTTGGCGCACATGGACGAGGCTCGGCCTTTTCTGCATGGCGAGCTGACCCTGGGGAGCTGGCGGCCGGGCTGGAGCTGTCGAAGACCCTCGGCCGTCATCGAGGACACGCCGATGGGCGACGCGGACCCGCCGCCGCCTTGGGGACGGGTACAGAGGAGGCGCCCATGAGCGACGCAGGCCCCGCGAGACATGCTGCGCGCGCCGCGACCGCGCGCTGGGAGGATCGGTGGCTGGTGCTTACCCTTGTCATCCCAGAGGCGCATGCATCTACTCGAATGTCTTCAAGAACTGAGAGCAAGTCAAGCCCACGGCACGCGGCACCAGCTGTCTGTCGGCAGCGCCATAGCCTTCCGCGGCGCTTTCGAGCACGTCATCGCCGCGCGATGCCGCAACGGCTCCGTTCAAGATGGCCACGAACCCCTTGTACGCATTGGTCAACGTCTCCGCATTGCGGCACTTATGCACCCGATCTCTGACGTCCTGGTTCAAATACCAATACTCATATTCTCTTCCACCGTTAGAATAAACATACGTGAACCTGCCATGCTTCTTGCCGTCGATCCACCGCCCGATTCGGCGATCGGCCTGTGACCATTTTTGTTTGTCGACGAGATAGTACACGCCCTGCCCGTGCCTCTTCCCGTTCCGCCAGTAGCCGTCGAAGATGTCGTCATCGGGAAACACGTAGACACCTGGACCGTTCACGCAGTCACCTTTGACACACCCGGTCGTCGATCGATCATAGGGATATCCGTCACGGTTCTTTTTCTTCCGCTTGCGGGCAAACGACGTGTCGGCCAGAAGGATGCAGATCAGCAGTAACAGAATGGCTTTCGTTCTCATGGTTTCTCCTTGTCGGTATGGATGGTTGCGGTCTAGGCGACTGATGAAAGACCTGGAGGCCTTCACTAGGTAAACGCGAGAGAGAGGCTCTCAAGGTCATCGGGATCAAGATTTCTTGGTGCCAGCGCCTAGCCGCGTCACCATCTCTGCTTCTCGCTGGTCCGGCGGCGCTCACTGCCAGTCGCCGTACACCTGAAAGGCCGCCCAGTAGTAGGGCGCAGAGGCATCCAACTCCAGCCGCTCGCCATTCCCGACGTACTGGATGCCCAGATCAGGCCGATCAGGCCCTCGCCCCCAACTCCTGGCCCAGGCCCGATCCGAGAGCTGATGACGCTGGCGCGATCCGGAGTCGGTCGAAGAGACCTCCAGCCGCTCTTGTAGACGGGGGTGCAGAGCAGGTAGGCTGCCGGGAGACAGATGTCGATGAACGAGAGATGACCCGATGCAAGGTGATTTAGCGCGTTTCAAGATAGGGGCCTCTGCGACGGATTCACGGCCCTGGAGAGCCTCCTGCACGGTACAGGGTGCGGTTCTGGGGCTTGGTTTTGGGCTCCTCGTCTTGGGAAGCTACGTCCAGGCGTCAGCCCGCGAGGAAACGCCCGATGGCCAGCGTCAGACAAGGGAGGCGACTATGGAGATACCTGATCCCGACGGCACCGCGACTCTCCAGGGCGGAGCGTCGCACAACCGCGACCTCGACCTCGCGGAGGGCGAGTTCCTGCGCCTCCTTGTCCGGCAGCATGGCCTCGACGTCGTGCTACGGCTTCTCGACCCAGACGGCGAGACGATGATTGAGGTCGACAGCCCGTCCGGACCTCGGGGCCTGGAAGAGCTCGTCGTGATCGCGACCCGGCCCGGACGCTATCGGCTCATGGTGGAAGCCCCCGCCAACGCCGAGCCGGGTGAGTACTCGGTGGTGGCGCTCGACCGACGTCTGGCCACGACTGCGGATCGCCGCTGGATCGATGCGGATGAAGCTTATCGCGGGGGCCGCAAGTCGTTGAAGGCGAGAGAGTACACCACCGCTCGCGATGCCTTCCGGTCGACCCTGCCCGTCTGGCAGGACCTTGCGCTGGGCCACCGCGAGGCCGCGACCTATGAGCAACTGGGAAAGGCCCTCGTACGTTCCGATGGCCCCGCCGCCGCTCTCGACGCGTACGAGCGTGCGGTTTCCTGGTTCCGGATCCTCGACGAACAGCGTCAGCTCGCCAACAACCTTCAGAAGGCCGCCACGTACGATCTCCAGCTAGGGCACACGGCGCGGGCCATCGCTCGGCTCCAGGAAGCCTTGCCGATTTTCAAGGACCAGAACCACCGGCGGGGGATAAGCCTTAGCCTCTCCCGCCTCGGGTTCGCCTATCTGATCTATGGACGCCCTCGGGAAGCCCTCGATCATCTCAGGCAAGGCCTGGCAATTGCCGAGGATCTCGGACGCGCCAGCCTGCGGGCGTCACTGCTCACCGACATGGGAAAAGCGTTGTTGACGCTTCACCGGTCTCAGGAAGCTCTGGAGCGCTATTCTCAGGCCGCCGAGCTCTACCGCCAAACGGAGAGTTCAACAGGCCTGGAGGTTGCCCTGATCGGCATCGCCAACGCCGCCGTCCAGTTGGGAGATCCGGATCGCGCCGAGAAAGAGCTTGCAAAAGCGATGGACGCGCTGGGGGCGGAAGGCTTGCCGCGGATCCACGCCGCGCTGCTCATCGCCCGCAGCCACGTCCACCGCCTTCGAGAGGAGCTGGACGAAGCCCGAAGCGTCCTCGAGCAGGCACAGACCGTGGCGGAGGAGGCCGAAGATCCGCAAATTGAAGCCGAAGTCCTCCTCAATCGCGGCTATCTTGAGGTCAAGATCGGGTCACCGCAGCGCGGGCTTGGATTCCACGACCGTGCGTTCGAGCTCTATGAGAACGCTGGACAGGCCATTGGCATGGCTTCAAGCCGAGCCCGCGCCGCCGAGGCCCTCCTCGCCCTGGATCGACCCGAGGCAGCTTGGGAACGCCTGGAACCAGCCCTCAAGGAAGTCGAGCGTTTCAGGGCGGCCACTTTGCGGCGCGATCATCGCCTGTCGTTTTTCGGTTCGTTCCGGCAGGACTACTTCGAGCTGGCACGCGGGATCTTGCTCCGCCTCCATACAGCGGACCCCGAAGCTGGGTACGATCGCAAGGCCTTCGACATCGACGAGCGGCGCCGGGCTCGAGAGTTGCTTGACAGCCTCGCCTTCCGGGGCGCCGAGCCTGACATTGAGGCTGCCGAGCTGCGAGACCGCGAGCGCCACCTCGTGCAGGAGCTTCGCGACGCTGCCGGAGGATCGTCGCGCGACGTCAGCCGCGAGACAAGTCGGGTGATCGGCGAGCTCCATCGGCTGTGGGCTCAAACACATCCTGTGCCCTTGGTCGAAAGCTCGCCGGTGACCGACCTTGACCACGTCCAGCAAGAGCTGCTCGATGACGCCACTTTGCTGTTGGTCTACAGCATGGGAAAAGAAGGGAGCGTCGTTTGGAGTGTGACCCGCGACAAGCTGCGGCACAGTTTTTTGCAAGATCGCGAATCCGTCGAATCCCTGGTCCGACGCTTCAACGACCTCCTGGTCAGGTGGTCCAGACACAGGGAAGATGAACGCCGCGAGCTCGGCCAGGAGCTTTCCCGCATCCTGCTGGCGCCGGTGGCCGACCTGCTTGCCAACCGCCGAGTGGTGATCGTTGCCGACGGCGAGCTTCAGACCCTTCCCTTCGCGACCCTGCCTGAGCCAGGGACAGATGGCGACGAGACCTTTCTTGTGCGCCGTCACGAGATCGTCTTCCTGCCTTCGATCTCCACTCTGGTTCAGTTGCGCCGGCTAGCTCGCGAGCGTCCGGACGGACGGCGCTTCGCCGTATTCGCCGATCCGGTCTTCGAGGCTGATGATCCGCGCGTCTCCAAGCCTGGCGACACGCAGGGGGCAGTGGAGGCAGAGAGGTCGCAGGCCCTCGGCCGTTCGGCAGAGGATCTGAGCCTCGCGTTCCCCCCGGTCCGGTTGCCGGCCAGCGGTGACGAAGGCCGGAGGATCCTCGAATTGGCCGGCGGCAACGAGAACTTGCTGGCGCTCGGCTTTGCGGCCAGCCTCGAGACTTTCCACCGAACCGATTGGGAGCGTTTCGCCGTCCTCCACATCGCCACCCATGCCTGGATGCATCCGCAGCCGGAGCTTTCGGGCCTGCTGCTGTCGCTGGTGGACGAGCAGGGTGAGCCCCAGGAAGGCTTCCTCCCCGCTGTCGAGGTCTCCCGGCTTCATCTGCCGCTCGACTTGGTGGTGTTGAGCGCCTGTGAGACCGGCGTCGGAACGGCGCTGCGCGGCGAGGGCGTCCTGGGGCTGGCCTGGGCCTTTCTCGACGCCGGCGCGGCGCGGGTGGTCTCGAGCCTGTGGAAAGTCAGCGACGAACGCACGGCAGAGCTCATGACGGCGCTCTACGAAGAGTATCTGCAACATGGGCTCTCCCCGGCCGCGGCCCTGCGTCAGGCGCAGCTGACGATGTCCGAGCAACCGGGAGCGATGCCCGTTGACTGGGCCGGTTTTATGATCCAGGGAGATTGGCGGTAAACGAACGTGATCCCATACTTGAAGGAAACTGAGGAAAATCCGATGTCCGAAAAATCAAAGAAGCCTCTCGGTTACGACCCGATCGAAGAAGACGATCTGGCCGAGGAGCCCGCGTCGTCGTCGCACACCGATTTGCCCGATCCGGACGACGACGGACAGGCGGAGCGCGAGGATCCGGAGCTTCGTGAACGCAAAAAACGGGCCCGCGATCGAGCTCGGCATCGCGATGCCGAGCTCGATCGTCCCGACGAGAACAGCTCAGCATGACGGAGGAGGCATCGATTCATTCCTTCGCCAAAGCCTTGCGCGACGTAGAACGGCTCGCCGATGGTGTGCGGCTGTGCCTCGATTATGAGAACGCGATCCAGCGCCAACGTCAGCGGAAACGTCGGGAGTTGCCGAGCGGGCTCGATCCCTATGATCTCGCCCAGACCGGCTGGGGGGCGCTCGTCGCTCCCGAAGAGAAGAACCGAGGTGCCGAAGACCATCTCTCTCTCCTGTTCGACATGCGCCGCGATCAGGCGGGTAGCCTGTTCCGGAAGGAGCCCTATCCGAAGCAGCGGGGGCGCACGTTTCTCTGGGACAAACACGGCGAGGCTCCCGGGACGATCGACCCTCGGCTCTGCCGTATTACCTGTTGCTCGTCGGCAGTCCCGAGCAGATCCCTTTTGAGTTCCAGTACGAGCTCGCTGTCAATCACGCTGTAGGTCGTCTGTACTTCGACGATCTGGACGATTACACCCGCTACGCCGAAGCGGTCGTCGAGGCGGAGAACCCCGAGCGCACTCTCCGGCCGAAAAAGGTCGGGCTGTTCTCCGTCGGTGGAGGCGACGAAACCACCGACGTCTTGCAGCGCTTCCTTATCGAGCCGCTGGCGCGGGAGCTTCCCAAACGGGCTCCCGACTGGCTGGTCGAGAGTTGGCGGGACCGCAAGGAGATCCTGGAAGGTCTGTTGCGGGGTGGCGAAGAGACTCCGGGGGTTCTGCTCGTCGCCTGCCACGGCAAAAGGCGGCCGTTCGGTGATCCCCGGCAGGAGGCGTTGCAGGGAGCGTTGGTCTGCCACGACGGCTTCGTTCATGCCGGCGACCTGGCGGATCTGGAACCGGAGGGCAGGCCGCTGCACGGCCTCATCGCCGGGCTCTTTGCCTGCCACAGCGTCGGCACTCCTGTCGAGGACAACTTCCCGGAAGGCGGCATCTTGGAGGCAGCGCTTCAGGAACCGGAGGTCATCGCCGAGACAGAATTCGTGGCCCGACTGCCGCAGGCCCTTCTGGCACGGGGAGCCCTCGCGGTTGTCGGACACGTCGACCGTGGTTGGACGGCGTCCTTCCGCTGGTTGTACAAGGACAAGAAGACGGCGGCGGCTCGTAGTCTCGAGGACTCCATCGTCCAGGTGCTGGAGGGACATCGCCTGGGCCATGCATTGCGGCCGATCTACCGACGTTATTCTAATATCGCCGCTCATCTCCTGCCTCTCGTCGAGGCCCTGATCAACAAGCGCAATCCCGACGAGGTGGAAACAGCCCGGCATTGGACTGCGTTTCTCGACGCACGCAATTACGTCGTCCTCGGAGATCCGGCGGTCTACGCCGGTGGCCCACAGAAGCGTCCACCAACGGAAAGGCAAGTACCGCCGGGCCCGGACTATGCCCAGCCTGTCTACCTGGAAGGCAACTTGGCACGGCGCGCCCGTTCGATGGCATTGTCCTGTGATCTGGACCTGAGCTCCTGGGTCCACGAGGTTCTCGAGGCGGAGCTGGCGCCGCGGAGCTCGACCGAGCCGAACCGACGATCCACGAAGCGCCGGCGTGACGTTCCGGAGCCGATCCAGATCGCTCTCGACGCTCGGGACGATTCGGATTCGCCGGAGATGAGAATGTGGCTCGCCGAGAGTGAGCTCTTGCGTCCGGTCGACGATCCGCGGGCGGCGAGGCTTCGCGTCTACCAACTCGGCCCCCGCGGCGCGACGGGGCACCATGAGCCGGCGGCGGTCCTCGGTCCACTCGACAAGGCGGTCTGGGTTGTGACCGACAGGGCCGGACAGCTCCTCAGTCCGGCGTGCCCGGCTCCGGCGGCAGCGTTCGAGATCTTGCTGCGCCGAGCCCAACGCTTCCTGCTGATGGAGCTGGCGCGACGCTCCGACGACTCGGCCATGGACCTGATCCTCAAACGGCGAACGCGGGAGTTTCTACGGCCCACCGCAACGAGCTGGACGGAAGGTGAGGTACTTTTTCACGAGAACGAGGAGCTGGAGATCGAAATCCGCAATCACTGGGATCAGCCCTTGTGGCCCTATGTGCTCGATTTTGGCGTGAGTGGATCCCTCGATCCGATCCATCCCGACTCCGGCGTCGGCAATCCGATAGCGGCAGGAGACCTGATGATCCTTGACGATCTGCGCTTTGGGCTGCCGGCAGAGTTTCCCTTCGACGCGCCAGGGCAACGGCCGGCCGGCGGACACGAGACGCTGATGTTGCTGGGCTCGACCGAGCCGGTGGATCTCGACCCGTTCTTCGGCGGCAAGGCGCCGAGGGCTGAACGCCAGTCCAGCGCTCTCGGCCGAATTCTGGCCTCGATTCTGAGCGAGAATACGCTGCCGTCGGAAAAAGATCTGGGTGACCCGAGCTGGGGCTCCGTCGCCCGGTCGTTCCTCCTGCGGAGTGATGATTGACGTTGACTCAGTACAAACAAGGAGAAACAAAAGTGAACCGTTTTAGCCATTGCATTCTTATTCTCGCAGTCATCACCGCAAGTCTTGCCATGCCAGCGGACGCCGAGGACGCCGAGGAGTTGATGGAACGGGCTATGGAGGAGTACCGCGCAGACCGCACTGACCAGACGTTCTTTCTCTTGAAGCAAGCCCTGGAGCTCGATCCAAGTCACGAGGGAGTCCTTTACCGCCTTTGTCTCTTGAACGTCGTCAAGGAGCGCTTTGGCGAGGCAGAACCCTTTTGCCGGACTCTGGTCAAGAAATATCCAGGAAATGATAGCTATCGTTTCAATCTCTTCTGGAGCCGGGCCAACGAAAACATCGGTATCGTCCAGAACTGTGCCGGCCGCAGCGATTTCGACTGCGCGATTCGAGTCGCAAAGAGGATCGTCGAAACCGACCCGGACATACCCCAGGCTCACTATCTGCTTGGGAACATGCATGTGATGCGGGGCGGCGGCCGAGAAGACCACCTCCGTACAGTGGCTCATCTACGAGAAGCGATTCGGCTCCACGAGGCGCTTGGGGCCGGCAGCGAGCTTGCCTTGAGCCCTCAGGATCTGGCGGCCGTCTACACCGGCCTCGGAGTTACCTTCGGTCGAGAAGACGACCATGATCGTTCTGTCGAGAGCTTCGAGAAGGCCCTCGAGCTCGAGCCAAATGTCATCGACGGTCAGCGAAATCTTGAGATCGCACGCAGGCGGCGTGCCGAAGGGAGCAAGAGTGGTGTCGTCTGGCTGAGCCTGGCGGACATTCTCGGCATCCGGTGAAACGACCAGATCGAATGTGATGGAGGTTGGAACCTTGAGCACTCGGACGCGGATTACGGACGAAGACCTGCAGGCTTGTGAACACTTGGAGACCCAGGAAGACTTCGCGCGGCTGGCCGCGCGGCTACAGTCAGCCAGTGCCGGCCTCGACGAGGCCGCGGTGGTGAAGCAGACCCGCAGCCTCAACCCTTCTCGCCAGGCCAGGGCCTTCCTGCTGCTCGCCGGCCTGAACGCCAAACCCGAGCGCGAGGCGCTCCTGGCGGCGCTCGCGTCGAAGGAGGCGGCCCTCGCCACGGCGGCGGCCTTCTGCGTTGCCGCGTGCTGCGCCGAAGAGGACACGTTGCTCCGTGAGCTCCTCTTTGGCGCCACATCCTGGGAGCCCTCGAAGATCAGCAAGGACGGACGTTATTGGCTCGTCATGTTTCTGGGGTTCTCGGGCGACGATCGTTGAGCTCCGGTACTTCTTGAAGCACTACGGGAGCATGCTCATTTCTGTACTCCCTCAACCACCGTCCAAGCCCTCGAAGCTCTCGGCTGTGAGCTTCCTCCAGACGTGGACCCACAGCGGGTCTCGATCTCTGTCGACCCCGGTTCGGAGGGCATCCTCATCTCGACCGACGAGAAGTTCACCGGCACCAGCAACTGCCCCGACTGCCGGTTCTTCCCGTGTCGCATCAACCGCTACTACCCCGGCGCCATCCAAGATTGTAGCTTCTGGAACCGGACCGACCCGGAGACGTCAGGCGGAATCCGCGACCTCCGGCCACCCGGGAGAGCGTGACCTTTTATTCGAGCGGCGGCAGACCCGCGGTCGGACAGTTGCGTGCCAGGGCGTCGTAAGCCGCCGTCTCGCCGCGTTTGAGCAATGCGGCGGCCAGGCAGCTGACCCCGGCAAAGCCCGCTCCCGGCTCCTCCGGGAAACAGGCCAGGGTGGCGCGCAGCGCCGCGAGCGGCGTCTCGTCGCAGTCGAGCAGGGCCTGCCTCCAGGCGGTGAGGAAACGACGCCGGGCGTTGCCGCTGATCTTTTCCGAATCGACGTCGCGGAGGTCTTGGAGCCGCGGCCGGGCTCCGGCGACAGCGACCAGAGCCTCGACCTGCTCCTCCTCGGATTCGATCTCGGTCGTCAGAGCCAGCCACCGCGCGACGAGGTGAGGATCGTCGACGGCCACCCCGGCCGCCAGGGGCCGCGCCAGCTCGACGAACGATCGGCTGCAGACAGGCCGGATCTCCAGACACGCGGCCACCGCTTCCGTCAGCAGATCGCGGGCTTGCTCGACAAGCCCGCCCCGGGCCATGGTCTGGGCCAGGTCGGCGAGCCCGGCGACGTGGGCTTCTTCGTTTTCAAAAGTCTCCACCAGAGCTCGGATCGCCTGGAAGATCCGTCGCTTCTCCGCGACGTCCGGGTGCTCGGCAGCGATCTCGGCCAGGACGGTGAGGGCCGGCGCCACCATTTCACCGGCGTCGGCGGTGTCGAGGATCTCCAGAGCGCGGTCGATCTCGCCGAGCAAGGCCCGGCATTTCACCACATTGACCAGCGTCGTGGCACGGGCGTCCCAGGTGTCGGCATGGTACATCCGCCGTTCGAGCTCCGCCAGCTCGCAATCTGCCGTCGTCTGGAGATCCGCCGTCAGAGCGGCTTGCGCAAACCCTTCGACCCATGCTGTGAGCAGCTCGGATCGGCTCTCGACGTCTTCGATTCCGGCAAGCTTTTTCAGGAAAAGCGCCCGCTCGTCGGCCGACGACGACGAGAGGCCGGTGACGATCTCGCGAAGGGCCTCGACGCGGGAAGAGTCCGGGTGGATGAGGTCGAAGACCTGGAAAGCCGGTCCGATCCATTGCCTGGCCACCAGCTCGCGCACGATGCGGACCAGCGCGTTGGGATGCTGCCAATGCTTCGGGTCGATCCGCCTCGTGCTGGCCAGGGCCTCGTCCACGTCGCCGGCGCGAGCGAGGACCGCGATTCGCCGCTCTTCCAGGTCGAGGGCCAGCATCGGCATCTCCGCCCGTTCGACGGCTCGGACGAGACGGTTCAGGGGCTCGGCGATCCACACTCCGTCCGTCGACTCGGTGAGGGTCTTGCCGAAGTCGGTCAGGGCCTCGGCGCGCCTGGTGTCGAGCTCGATCCGATGGAGAGGGGCGCTCGCCTGCCCCAGGAGGTCCTCGCGCAGGTCGTCGTCCGCCAGGGTGCAGATGGCGGCCAGGAGGCCCGACTGCATGGGTCGACCGCTTGACGAAGGCTCGGTCGCCGCGATCGCTTCCAGGGCTCGGGAAAGCACGTCGTGAGCCGTGCGGTCCTGACCCTCCCGCGCCTCGTCGCGGGCCACTGCCGCGAGGAGCTTGGCATAGCGAAACTTCGAGGCCAGGGTCTCGGCCAGCCTCAGCGCCCGCTTCCTCTCCCCCGCGCTCACCAGAGCTTCGGTGACCTCGGCGAGGAGAGGCTCCCGCCGCCATTCCGGAGACAGGTGGTGGATCTCCGACGTGGCCGTATCGAGCAAGGCGTCCCGGCCTTTGAAGGGCGTCCCGGTGAGCAGCCGGGTCCAGGTCAGGAAGGTGTCGTCCCACCGCTCCGGGTCGGCAAGGCGCGTCGTCCTCTCGAGGGCTACCCCGAAAAGCTGTCGTCGGAGATGCCCGTGGGGATCGTGTGGCGTCAGCGCTCGAGCGAGAACGGTGAGCGCCGCGGGGTCGAAGGCGAGCGTGATCTCGACCTCCGGAGCCCCGGCTCGAACCATGGCCCGCAAGAGGGCTTCGCGAGCCGAGCGACGATCGTCCTGTCGCAGCGCCTCGCAGGCCACCCCGGAGAGCGCCAGGGACCGCTGTCGGGGATCCTCGATCCCCTCGGCGAAGTCCAGGGCGCGCGCCGTGAGAGCGCATCTCGCCAGCGTCCCAGTGACGTTTTCTTCCAGGCCGGTCGGATGCCGCCGCGCGGCTTCCCGAGCGATGACCGCCGCAGCCTCCAGGAGCGGCAAGGCTCTCGCCCGATGTCCACCGTACAGCTCCTCGGCAAGGCGCAACTGTGCCGTGGCCCGATCCTCGCCGTCGATCTTTTCGAGGCAGGAGGGGATCTCCGCGAGCCAGCCGCGGCGGGCGAGTGCCCGCGCCATCTCTTCGAGGACCTCGGCACGGTACGCCGAATGGGTGACGGTCGCGGCAGCCTGGTAGTAGCCCTTGACCCATTCCCTGGCATCGTCGTCCTGACGCAGGGTCGTAAAGAGGGCCGGCGCCTTGACCAACGCTCGGGACTTCCACCAATCCTCGGTCAGCTCCGCGATCACGACCAGGGACTCGGCGAAGACGTTCTGACGTTCCGGAAATTCCGGCGTCGAGGCCAGACAACAGAAGATGTTGCCGAGCATCTGGGCGAGGGGGTGACCTTCACCGTCGGCCGTCGTCTCGCGGGCCGCCGCAAAGGTTTCGTAGAAGATCGCAGCCGCGTTCTCGACACCGGTGGCCGCCAGTCCGTGGGCGACGGCGAGAAGCGCCGGGCAACGATTCCGGCCCCTGGGGATCTGTCGGGCCTCCCGTAGCGCCCGATCGAGAACCTTGCGGCTGTCGGAGCTCTTTGTGGAACGGCTCCCAATCTCCCGGGCGATGGCGGCGAGACACTCGACGCGTTCTACGTCCCCGAAACGTTCGGCGGGGGCTTCCTCAGGCTCTCCCAGTTGGTCGGCGTGCCGCCGGGCTTCCCCCAGGTTTCCGAGAGCCGCCCAGGCACGGACCAGAGCGCTTCGGATTCGGAGCTGGCTTCGGTGATGGTCGACTCCTTCCGCGAGTTTCCAGATGCGCTCGAGGAGCAGGTCGAGCTCGGCCATGACCTCCGCGACATGAGGGCGCTGGTCGGCGATGGTCTCCAGCGTATCGAGCAGCGGGCCTAGTGAGGCGCATTGCTCGGCGGCGGCGACCGCCGCGGTCAGACATTCGACGGCGTCCCGCGGGCGGCGGTTGGAGAGGTAGGCCAGGGCCACCTCGGCCAACTGCGCCGCGCGGTGATCGGCCTCCTCGATCGACGACGCGATCCACCGGGCGCTGGCAAGATTCACCGAGTTGATCCGGCGGCCGACCTCCGCGTTTAGGGCTTCCGCCTGAACGTGCGGGTATTCGGTGTCGCGGCGCAACCAAGCCAGGGCCTCCTCGTCGCGTCCCAGCGCGAAGAGCGCACTCGCCACGGTGGCACCGGCCTGGGCGCAGCTGTACGGGTCCGGAAGGCGTTCGACCAGGGATGCCGCACGGTCGAGGTCCCCCGCCTGGGTGAGCAAAGCGACCAACTCGCCGAGCGCGTCTTCGCTCTCGTTTTCGTGGAGCCACTGTTCGAGGACGCTCCAGAGGGCGTCCTGAGACCGGAGGTGCTCGTGCGCGCGCAGCAGCCCCTGGCAGCTTTCGAGAAACTCCCCCGCCTGCGTCGTGCCGTGTAGCAGCAGCGTCGCGTCGAGCTTGGGCAACGTCGCCGAGAGCTCACAGAGAATCCAGGCCAAAAGCTCAGGGGCCAGGAACCGGCCGGCGGAAAAAGACGTGCTGAACCGGTACGACGTGAAAGCTTCCAGGACCTCCTCGGCACCTGCCGGCGATCGGTCCTCAACGGCGCAGGAAAGCTGTCGATCGGTCTCGATCATCAGCAACAGGAGAGCCCCGCGAAAGAAATCCTCCTCGGCGAGGGAGGTGAGATGCTTCATCGCCCGGCGCAGCGGTCGGAGATCGCCTGGCAGGGCGCTCTTCACCTCGGCGAAGAGGGTGCGCGGGTCGGACCGGGCCCGCGCCGCGGCCTCTTCCGTCCGGAGGGCGAGCCGCGCCAGCCGGACGTCGTCCGTCGTCTCGTCCGTCGCCAGGCGTCGGAGGTCCGCCGCGAGGGTGGCAAGCAGAGCTTGAGGCTCTCCGGTCGTCGGGACTTCAGCTTCGTTTTCCAAGACTTCTCCTTTTGAGGATTTCAAGACCACAGCGACCAGGCTCCGACCTGCACCGGATTCATTCCTTGCCGCAGGCATTCGTCGCGGGTGCGGCCGAGAGCCTCGGCGGGGGCCCGCTCAAGCAGAGACTCGTAGAGCTTGCGCATGAATTCCAGGGCCGCTGCGTCTTCCACCGGATAGCGGCTGGCGATCACTTGTTTCGCTCCGGCCTGGAGGAAGGCCCAGGCCAGTCCTTCCATGCCGGCACTGTGGTCGGAGCGGCCGATGAGGCTGGAACACGCCGACAGAATGACCAGCTCGATCCCGTCGGCGGGTAGCTGGCGGATTCGCCGGAAAGGCAGGAGATCCCCTTCGGGGCGTCCCGGAGCCGGTGCCAGGACCAGGGTGCAGGCCTCCGGGTGCTCCTCGTCTTTGATGCCGTGCGTTGCCAGGTGCAAGACTGTGGGCCGTTCGGCGGTGAGCCGCTCCTCAAGTGCACGGCCGTGGGCCCCCGAGCCGGTTAACCTCTCGACATTTCCGAAACCCTGCTCTCGGAGCCAAGAAGCGAGGGTGTCGATCTCCTCCAACGTTCCCTTGAGATCAGGGCTGCCCTCCAACCCCGGGACACCTCCGAGCCCGAGCCACCCCGCGTTGAGCTTCACCGGCACCGAATCTGCTGGCGCAGCGCGCAGGCACAGGTGTACCGCTCGTCTGTTCCCGAAATAGTCCGACCGAACGCCTGGCTCGGGCAGCATCTCGAACGGTAACGAGTGAATGACACCAGAAGGAAAGATGTACCATGGACCCGCCTCCACGGGTTCCGGTGTCGTTGGCGATCGGAAAGTCTCAAATTCGGTCTCAGAAATGCGTCGAAAAAAACGGCGCAGATCATTCGGGAGGACATCCGCGATCGTCGGTGGTTCGGTGTTGTGGTTCCTGCTAGGAGACGGCTTGCGTGGACCTTTGTATAAATCCCGCAACGTCCGGGGCTGCACGGAAGCAGCGGCAGAGCAGCGGTTACGCCATCGGACCAAACGGCGTTGCATGTCCGCATCGACGTGACCGAGGTAGTAGGTCCCTTGGCAGTAGCCAAGCACCAAGAGTTGGCGCTCGTGGAACAGGTCCGAATATTCGAAAAACGCCACCGAGATCCCGTTGGCCGAAGGCTTCTGAGAATCGAAGCCCGGTAGCCTGAAGTCGCGGCTCACTGAGGCCTCGTACTGGAAGATCTTGTTGAGAGCCTGTGTCCATTCTGACCGCCCAGTATCGCCAGTCAGGTTGCGGCGGAGCTGGCCGTGGAAGGCCCCCTCCAATTGCCGCAGACGGGCCGCATGCTCTGGATTTTCTTGCATCTGAGTCTTCCAGTGAAGCTCCAGATTTCGCGCGGCGCCAAGCACAGACCAGGTTTTTGCCAGGCAGCTCTGCCCGGCATCGCTGGTAATACCTATTCGGATAGCCGTCTGTGTCAAGGCATTCACCGCCGCTTCGAAAGGTCGTTGATGGAGGCGGCGAATGGAGCGACGCGCACCATCAGTAGGCTGACGCCGCAGCAACCTTTCGAGGGCAATCAGAAGCGGATCGACCAACTCTTCGACTCTCGAAGAATCCTGGTTTCCGACCAGGGCTTCCAGGTAGTGTCCCAGGAACACCGGTAGGTCCTCGGAATCCTGCTGGGCCTGGGGAAAAAGGTCGGCGAAGATCTCCGCGGCGCGACCTGTGTCCCCAGCGTGGGCATGGCGCCGGGCCAGGAGGAGCTGACGCTGAAATTTCGGTTTCTCGTCGTCGAGCTGCGTCTCCAGCTCCTCCGCCTGTTGCAACAACGCGTCCACTTCCGCGAATTGCTCTCGCGCCAGCACGACGAGGGAAAGCTGAAGCACGACCCGATGACGGCTGACCGGGTTGGCAGGTGGCGTTTGCAGTATGTGACGCAGGTTTTCCTCCAGGTTTCCCGCCATGTCGTCCGCGTTTTTGTCGCCGCTCAGCACATGCTCAAACACCTCCTGCGATTCGAGAAAACCTCCCTCGTCGGGTATGGACAGATCCGGCACGACCACGCCGCCGCCCAGCCGACCTCTCAGGTCCTTGTCGGCAAATCTCCACCATTGCCGGAGCGACGCATCCTTCACGCGGTCGGCCTCCTCCTGGACCTCCAGCATTTCGGAATAAGCTTCCTGCAGCTTACCTTGAGCTTCCAAGGCGGCAACCAAGCGCAGCACGCTGTCGACCTTGACTTCGTCGTTCGTCGCGTTGAAAGAGGCTCGTTGGAAGTCCTCCGCCGCCTGCTGGTGCTGCTTCAGGATCATCTGTCGGTCGCCGAGCCAGTGGTAAAGCTCAAATCTCAGGTATTGCCGCGCGCCGTCCGGGACTTTCTCGTCGCGCAGCGTATAGTCCACGGCTTCGACGGCGCGGCGGGCAAGAGTGACAAAAGGCTGGATCTTGCGTTCTCGTCTCTCCTCGCGAGGAATTCGGGAGCGACAGAGCAGGAAACAGAGGAGCAGCCGCCGGAAGCGGTTTTCCGGGGCCTGACCGGAGACCCGGTCGTGGGCGAGAGCATAGAAGGCCGCCGCTTCGCCGCGCCGTCCCTGTTCTTCGAACGCGATCTCCCCGAGCAGCGGCGGTTCGGCGACGGCTCGCCGTCGTTCGTCCGGATCCGCGTCAGCGTCCTCAAGAAGCTGCTCGGCGAGCTTCTTGAGGTGCTCGAACAAGAGGTCACGTTCCCGCGGTTTCAGGTCGAGCAGGCGTTCCTGGTCAGAGGACATAGGGTCGAGCCGCCTCAAAACCGCTGCCGCCATCTCCTCCTCAGAGCGGACGTGCTGAAGCAGAGCCCGCCAGTAAAGCCCTTCGACCGCGGGCGTCTTCGCCGCGCTCTTGCCGTAGAGTTGCCGAAGAGTCGCCAAGGTCGAGCGAGGATCCGCCGCCAGCCGGCCTTCCCAGTCGGCCGACAATCCGAGACTCCAGGCGTCGTCGTCCGCGACCTTCTCCAGCATCCCGCGATGTTTGTCCTTGACCGCCACGGGTCCTCTGGATCTACGCCTCTCGCAGCTTCTGGATCATCTCGTCGAAGCGGTGGGCACCGCCACCGGAGCCGAACTCGCGGGAAAAGCGTTTCCCCCACTCCAGCACCTCGATCGCGGTGGCCATGTCGCCGTCCTGGTAGTATACCTTCGATTCGTCGAAGAAGTCACGGACGCCATGTCCGGGCCATCCGTCCTTCTTGTCTTTCCACCAGGGTTTGCTGCCAAAAAGTCCCATGTCATTCTCCTTCCATTATGAGGTTTTCTTCAAGAGGCGCTTCATCTTCCAGGGTGGCGCTGCGCTCACCCTGGGCTGTTAGGAATTAGCCTTCCGGGGTATCGGACCTTGCAAACACCACCATCTCGTACTCCGCGACCCGGCGGAACGTATCGCCCTCCAGAGCCAAAAGCTCGAGCTCGTACTCACTTTGTTTCAAGACCTTGACGGGCAATCCGGCGCGGATCTCGCCAGGCTTTTGAAAGATTAACCGGTCGGTCGTCCAGATCGGCGCTTCGGTGCCTTTCACCCGCACCTTGAGCTGGTACCTCGGAGCCGGTGACGGTTCCCGCAACGGCAGGAACACGACGACATAGCTCTGCCCCGGGCGGAGCGTCACCTCCACCTTGCCCCGTCGGGCCTCTTCCGGCGGACTGAAGAAGGCGAGGGCAGGATTAACCACCTCCGACGCCTTTTCCGCCTCGACGAGACGCCGGTCGAGAACGGCAACACGTTCGCGAAGCTCCCTGGCCTCCTGCGCGTCCTCCGCGCCTGCTGCCACCAGCTCTTGCTGCCTCACCTGCAAGCGGTCGCGCTCGGCCACGATCCGATCCCGTTCCGTCTCGAGCTGACGAACCGCCGCGCCATGACGTTCCTCAGCCCCCCGGGACGCCGTCTCCAGATCCTGGACCCGCTCGCTCAGCCGCCACAGTTGCACACTCGCCACCGCCACGGCGATCGACGCCGCGATCCGAAAGATCATCGAGGTCTGGGACCGCCGCACCGGAGGAGCGATCGGTTCCTTCTTCTTCGGCGTCTTCTCGACCCCTTGCGCCTCGATCAACGCCCGCCGCGCCGCCACCAGGACGCCGTCCACCCAGTCCTGGTATCCGGGATCGTCGTCCACCTCCCGTCCGAGGACGTCCCCGGTCACTTCGCCGTCCCCGACGTCGAGCCATCGCTGCCGCGCCTGCACCAGGCCCTTTGTCCCCAGGACGCCCACCCGTAGCTCCGGACGGAGAAGCTTCGCGTCGGTCCAGGTCCCGAAACGGCACCGGAGCTTCAAGGCTCCGACTGGAGAGTCCTCCTCGAGCTCGACGTCGGCGCTTCCCGCGAGGACGTGGCCGTCGGCCGGGACGACGAGGAAACGCGACAGATCCGCCGGATCGTGCGCCACGACCGCCCACTCGACGCCAAAGTCCTTCGTCGCCTCCAGGACGTAGACGTCGCCCGGCGCCGGCGGACGCTCCCCGCCTTCGTCCAGGGCCTCCTGCGCCTCCTCGTAACGGTCCAGCGCCTCGAAGGACGCCGCGACGAGATCCGTCAGCTTCTTCGGCTCAGCCATCGTCTTCCCCGAGGGATACGGCTCCGGCGGACGTTCCGGCGCGGTGGCGTCCGGCCTCGATCCCGACCACCGCTCCGGAGAGCTCTCCCTGGCAGCGCCGCGTCAGTTGGCCGAGGGTCTCGTAGAGACCTGGGAAACGATCCCGCGGAATCTTCAGCTCCCCTTCGAGCTCGCGGTTCGAAGGCAAGGTCTCCCGCCGGCCGCCGAGCGACCAGCGCCGCAGGAAGTTCCACAGCTCCACGAGGTAAGCCCGCGTCTTCTGCCGCGCGTCGACCTTGGGAATCAGGTTCGACACGCAGCGGACGAGCTTCTTGAAGCTGTCGAGGTCCTCGACGCGGGTCGCCGGCCGCAGGATCCGCACCAGCCGGCGGACGCCCTCGTCGTCCTCCTCGACGACCGTCTCGCCGTCCTCCTGCCGGTGGAGACGGCCCCAGCGGGCGCGGACGTCCTCCTTCAGGGCGTCGAGCAGGTCCTTGAAACGGAAGACCGCGACGCCCTCGGCCTCGAGGTCGGCGAGGTGGTCGCGAAGGCTTTTTGTCACCTTGCGGCGCGCCGTGCGCTCGGCCGTGACGAGTCCCGGCAAAAGCTCGTCGTTCCAGCGCGCCACCAGCGGACGCAGGTCCTCGATCGGCGACGCTTTCGCCGGGTCGGCGTCAGACTCGGCGCCGAGGACCGTCTGGTTGCGGATCGCCGGCGTCCCGCGCAGGACGTGGAGCTCCCCGGCGGCGACCGAGCCACGCACCGCCGCGCACAGGATCTCGAAAAGCCGGTAGCCGAGGGGATCGTGGTGCTTCTGGCGGTCGGTCAGGAAGTGACGCAGGTAGACAACGACGAGGCCGTCGATCTTCGAATGGACCAGCAGCTGGTTGAGGAGCTGGCGCAGCTGCTTGCCGAAGACGAAGAGGTAGCAGTCGGAGAGCAGGTCCTCGAGGGGCGAGGCCGTCCCCTCCGTGTCGCCCGGTGTCCAACTCGGCCAGCCCAGGACGCCGACATAGCTCGGTGAGCTCGCCCACAACGAGCGCCAGCGCATCTCCCGGACGAGGGCCTTGCGCAGCTCCGTTCGCAGCTCCTCGACCAGCTCGCCCACGGCTTCGCTGCGGGAAGCGATCGCCTGCACGTAGCGGGTGAACGTCCCTTCGGCGGCCGGCGATCCGGCGGCCGGCGATCCGGCGGCCGGGTCGGGCGGCTTCGTCCGCGACGCGGCCGGCTGCTCGACGACGGGTTTCCTTTCGGCGGCTCTCATCTCGTTCTGCCCATTCTGCCACTCCCTGTGGGATCTGCTCAACTCCGCGTCGACATTCCTCCCGGGGTTCGCGGACTTACCCCGGGCTTTTGGGTTCAGAATCGACGTTCCCGTTTAAGGAAACGCGCAGGGGACCCGGGTCACAGGTCAACCCCGGGCCATAGGCTCAAAGTTTCTCGCCAAAACCCAGCCACCGAGTCCCGAGAGGCTGCTTAAGACCTGTCTGAGGCGTGCTGGCCAGTTCCCCTCCCGCCCTGTCCGGAGGTGTGCTCCCGACGGGGCTCCCGACCAGAAAAAGACGCATGACGTCTGTCCCGGTGATCCGGGAGAAGGGAGAGCCATGTCCGAACGACAGGCCAAGAAAGAACGTAGCTATCGCCTGACCTTCCTCACCCTGCTGACCTTGACCGCGGCGATTTTCGCCGCGGCGTCCGCCGTGGCGCAGGACCCGGCCTGCGCCGCCGCCGAGACGCTTCCACCGGGCTCGATCCTGCGCCGTCACCACGAGACGCCGCCTACCGAGCCCGACCTCGTCCGTGTACCGATCGCGGAGGCCGGCGTCCTCGAGCTCTACGTCTCGGGCGGCGTCCAGGCCGTTGCGCCGCGGATCTCGTTCCTGGGGACGGGCTGCAGCTCGCCCGCGGGCGAGGACGCCTCCTGGGCGCGCATCCGTGAAACTCCGCGCGAGCTTCATCTCATGATCCGCGAGCCCGGCGACCTCTTCGTCGCCGTTTCCTCCGAGGACCCCGGCGTACCTCTAACCGACTATGCGCTCCACGCCACTTTCGCGGCCGAGCGTCCGGTGCCCGACGAGGTGATCGCGCTCGCTGTCCATCCGTCCGCGGGCTGCCAGGCGGACGACCTTCCGACGTTTTCGCCGGAGCCGTTCGCCGAGAGCCGCTTCGTCGTGGTGCGGCGCGACGGCTTCACCAAAGACGTCGATCCTTGGGACGACGACGACATCTCGGGCCTGACCGCGGGGTCCGGCGTCCTCGTCGTCGAAGCGCCGGAGGCGGCGCTCGACGCCTGGCTCCACGACGGAGACGGCTGCACCCCGGAGACCCGCGTGGCGGAGGGACCGCTCGACGGTCCCGGCGCTTTCGTGGCCGCGCCCGTCCACGCGGGAGCGAAGCGGCTCGTCCTTCGGCCGCACTCGGTGCTCGACGTCCGGTACGAGCTCTACGTGAAGCACTTCGCGCTCTGCGCGGAGGCGGCGGACGATCACCCGGACCGTCCGCTCTGTGCCACGGCGCTGTCGTGGACGGACGACGAGACGGGCGTCGTCGACACCGGGGACGACGAGGACCATTTCACGTTCATCCTGGCCGGCCAGGAGACGGTGGCCGTCGATCTCGCCGGTGGCGACGGCGTCCGCGGTGTCCTCTATGACGAGGACGGGCAACGTCTCGAGACCTGGGGCGCCGGACGGCTCGTGCGCACCCTCGGTCCTGGGCGGTTTTACGTCCGGGTGGCGGGGGTTGACGGCTGGGCCGGGGAGTACGGCGTCTGGGTGGGAACGATGCCTTGACCGGAAACCTCCGGTCTCCCTGCGGGGAGACCGGAACCATTCCCCGGGGATAAATCCCCGGGCTACATTCAAGAAGGCGCCCTGCGGGCTTACCGGCTAAAGCCGGAAGATTCCGCGGCTTCAGCCGCAAAGCCCAAAGGGCGTCCTTTGAAATGTAGCCCGGGGTTTCAACCCCGGGAAATGGCGAGGGTCTCACCCGGAGGGAGAGGAAGGAAAAGCCGCGGCGAGGCGTTCGCCGGCCTGACGGGTCCGGCGGTCGTCCTCGCCGAGGACGTCGAGCAGGGTCTCGTAGCCCTCGCGCAGGAGCGACTCGGCCTCGCCGCGGCGTCCGAGGCCGGCGAGGCAGGCGCCGCGGATGCTCTTCGCCTCGGCGATCCGGTCGTTTCGACGCAGCAGCGGGAGGACCTCCCGGGTCAGCTCTTCGCAAGCGGTGTGCTCGCCGGCCGCGGCCAGCAAAAGGGCCTTGTTCTTCTGCAAGACGGGACGGTTCCGGCCGTTTCCGTGGATGGCGAGGGCCTCGTCGAAAAGGATCCTGGCTTCGTCGTACTGGCCGAGCGCCGTGAGCAACAGCGCCAGGTTGTTGAGATTGTTCACCAGGCGGGGGTGGCTGTCGCCGTAAACCTTTCGCCGGATCCGCAAGGACTCCTGGTAGAGGGGAAGCGCCTGGTCGGGACGGCTCAGCTGGTCGACGAGTAGGATCGCCAGGTTGTTGAGGGTGTTGGCAAGTCCGGGATCGTCGGGGCCTTCGATCCTTCGGCGAATCTCGATGGACCTCCGGTAAAAAGTCTCGGCTTCGTCAGGTTGCCTCTTGTCGCCGAGGATGCCTGCCAGGTTGTTGAGCGTGACGGCGAGCTCGATGTGGTCTTCGCCGAAGAGGCGTCGCTGCATTGCGAGGGCCTCCCGCGCGAGCTTCTCCGCTTCGTCCCATCGGCGGCGTTTCCGAAGGAGGGAGGCGAAGTTGCTGAGTCCGCGCGCCAGGTCCCGGTGCCCCTCGGGGAAAGCGCGGCGCTGGATCGCCATCGCTTCCCGCATCAGCCCTTCGGCCTTCTCGTCCTGGCGATCGGCACGCTCCAGCTTCGCAAGGTTGTGCAGGGCTTCCGCCAGCGCGGGATCGTCCGCGTCGCGGTGAGCCCGGCACAGCCCGAGGGCCTCCTCCAGGGGCTGACGAGCCTCTCCTTTCAGCCCCTGGCTCAGGTAGACGCGGCCGACCGCGTCGAGGAGAGCGGCGCGGATCAGCGGCTCGTCACGCAGCTCGGACTGCAACCGAACCGCCGTGTCGTCGAGGATTTCGCGCACGGTGGGCGTCTCGCCCTTGGCCCGCCGCGGATCGGACCTTCCCAGGACGCCGACGAGAAAGTCCGTGACGCTGCGGGCGCGGTCGCGCTCGCGGACGATCTCCTCGTACTGGCGGGCGATCTGCGCGTTCTGGACCGCCGTCGAGACGGTGAAGGCCCCCACCAGCACGGCGACGAGTCCCGCCGCAGCCATGCCCCACCGGTGACGGCGGACGAACTTGCCGGCCCGGTAGGCGAACGTGTCGGGCCGCGAGAGGACGGGCAACCCTTCCAGGTGACGCCGTACGTCCTCCGAGAGCTGCTCCACCGACGAGAAGCGCCGCTCCGGCTCCTTGCGGATCGCCTTCAGGACGACGTTGTCGAGATCGCCCGCCAGCCGCCGGCGCAGCCGCTTCGGCTCCTCGGCACGGAGCCTTTCGCCGAGCTCCACGGTGCTGGGACGCCGGGGTGCCTCCTCGCGGATGGCCCGGGCCAGCCCTTCCGGGTTCTTGCCCTCGTGCGGACGGCGTCCGGTGAGGAGCTCGTAGAGGACGACACCCAACGAGTAGACGTCGGAGGCCGTGTTGACGGCCTCGCCCCGGAGCTGCTCCGGGCTCGCGTAAGGCGGCGTCATCGGAGCAAGTCCCTCTCGGGTCATCAGCGGCTGTTTGCCTTCGAGAAGCTTGGCGATGCCGAAGTCGAGGAGCTTGACCCGGCCGGGAGCGGCCCGGCCGGGAGCGGCCCGGCCGTCGGACGTCACCAGGACGTTACCGGGCTTCAGGTCCCGGTGGACCACCAAGTTGCGGTGGGCGAAGCTCACGGCCGCGCAGACCGAGCGGAAGAGGCCGAGGCGTTCGCGGATCGAGAGGGCGAGCGCGTTGCAATGCTCGTCGATCGGCCGCCCGTCCACGTGCTCCATCACGAAGTAGGGCAGACCGTCGTCCGTGGTGCCGCCGTCCAGGAGCTGGGCCACGTTGGGGTGGGAGAGCTTGGCCAGGATCTGGCGTTCGCTCCGGAAACGGCGCAGCACCTCGTCGGAGGCGAGGCCCGGGTTGAGGAGCTTGACCGCGACCTGCTGCTCGAACTCGCCGTCGGCCCGCTCGGCCAGATAAACCGTCCCCATGCCGCCGTGTCCCAGCCGGCGCACCAACCGGTAGGGGCCAACCAGGCGGCCCGCGCCGGGCTCTTCCTCGGTGGGCCTCTTGTGCAAGGAGAAGTAAGGCCGCGCGAGGAGGCCGTCGCCGTCCCGCTCCTCGTCGGCGATCAGGTCCATGACCTCCCGGAGCAGCTCGTCGTCGCAGGAGCGCTCAAGGAAGCCCCGACGTTTTTCCGGCGGAAGCTCCAGGGCGTCGTTGAAGAGCTCCGAGACGACGTGCCAGCGTTCGGTCGGGGTCATCTTGTCTCCGGCTCCTCGGAGGGGCGAATTTCCCGGCGTAGCCAGGCGCGTCCGGCTCGCAGGGCTCGTTTCGCTCCCGACTCGGAGCATCCCAGGACCTCGCCGATCTCCTTGGCGGTCAAGTCGGCGAAGTAGTAGAGCTCCACCGCACGACTCTGCCGTTCGTTGATCTTCTTGAGATCCGCGAGCGCGTCGACCAAAGCGAGGACCTCGTCGTCCAGCTCGACGGGAAAGTCGCGAAGCTCGTCGAAAAGCAGCGGCTTGACTCCCTCGTTGCGGGCTTTCGCCCGGCGCTTTCGGGCATGGTCCACCAGGATTCGCTTCATCGTCAGCGCCGCGAAGCCGAGGAAGTGGGCACGGTTCTGCCAGCTGACGCTCTCGGGCTTGACGAGGCGCAGGTACACCTCGTTGACCAACGCCGTCGGCTGCAGGGTATGGTCGCCCCGTTCCAGGGTCATGTAGCCCTCGGCGATACGATGCAGCTCCTCCTCGACCAGGGGCATGAGCCGATCCAGGGCTTCCTTGTCGCCCTCACACCAGGCCATCAGAAGTCGGGTCACTTCGTCCGTTTTCTCGTCCATCGACCCGAGTCTAGATCATCTTGGAACCGCAACCTTCAAAGAGCGGCTAGGATAGCCCCATACCAACCCACCAGGAGAGACCCATGCAGAACCCGACCTTGAAGCGCGGCTCGATCTTCCACGACGACGTCGAACGCCTACAGCTCGCCTTGACCGACGCCGGTCATCCCCTCGCGGTCGATGGCGGCTTCGGTCCCGGGGTCGAGGCCGCGGTGAAGGCCTTCCAGGAGGCCGAGGGCCTCGAGGCCGACGGTGTCGTCGGCGCGGCGACCTGGGAGGCTCTGGCCAAGCACTCGGAGCACACGAAGCCTCTCGTCATCGACACCTCCAAGATGCTCCCCGGCTTCCGTGGTGACATCATGTGGGTCCACCGGAGGGAGGGCCACGCGGGCAAGCCCTACTGGCCGGGCGGAGCCTCGGGGGTGACGCTCGACCCGGGGCTCGACCTCGGCCATGCCCGGCCCGAGCTCATCGCGGAGACCTATGAGCCGCGGCTCGACGAGGAACAGCTCGCCGCCATCGGGAGGGTCCTGGGAGTGAGGGGTCAATCCGCCAAGGCGGCGCTCAAGCGGGAGAAGGAGGTCCTCGACACGATCCACGTGACGCGCCTCGAGGCGATCAAGATGATGCCGTTCGTCGCCAGCTCCTACTGGCAGGCCGTCGTGGAAGGCTTCCCCGGCCTGGAGCGTCCCGCGACCCCGGGCGAAGTGCATACCGTCATGCTCTCGCTCGCCTACAACCGGGGCGCCGCGAACCCGGGCCTGAACATCCTCAAGGGACCCATCTTCGCGGGCGAATGGGTCCGTGTGGGCAAGCTTGTGGCCTCGATGCAGCAGACCCACAGCCAGGCGGGGATCCGTAAGCGTCGCCGTCTGGAGGGCCGGTTGGTCCTCGCGGCACTCGAGTCGGCCTAGCCTCTTTTGCCCTTTCCCCGGCGGGCTTTGCGCTTACAATACCGCCTCTTGTCGGCCTTGCCCGGTCCGATACCGGGCGAGGCCGTTTCCTTTGATGAACAGACCAAAGGGGAAAGACCCAGATGGCTCAGCAGAAAGCACAGGCCAAGACCGTGACCGCCAAGAAGCCCGCCGAGAAGCCTGCCGCGACGCCGGCGGTGGCGCTGGTGCCCGAGGCGCCGGCCGAGCCGAAGCGCCGCGGGCGTCCGCCGGGCTGGCCCCGTGTCATCGCCACCTGCAAGTGGCGGGAGCTCCAGGTTCGGTCGTTTCGCGCGGCCGCGCCAGGTGAGCCGACCCGGTCACCCGCCAACTACGGCGGGCACATGGTGAGAGGGTACACCGGGCCGGCCTGACGCCATCACACCCGGTGAAACGGACGAGCTATTTCTCCCCAGAAACTCACGTTTCGCCGCGACGCTCCTCCCGGCGGCGCTTCACCGCCTGCCAGAGCTCGGTGAGGTGGGTGCCCGTAATCTCCCCGGAGTCGTCGTCTGCTGATGTGTGCTCCTCTTCGGCGGGTCCACTCCCTGGCTCACCCCGCTCGCTCCCGGCCATGGGCTCCACAACCGGCCCGGCCGCTGTCGTCAATGACTCTTCCATTGCTGTTTCCCCTGTGGGTTCTGAGAGGACTCTGCCACAGTGGGCGGCGGGAAAATCACCAAGTTTCCTGAACAATTTCCCTGCGAAGCAAATCTGGTCCCACCTGCTCAAGAACCTCGCGAATCGCGCCAGGGAATGGCTGTGACACGCCGGCATCGCGGGCCTGGGCTGCGACTTCTTCTCACGGAGTTGGCGGCGCAGCGCCTGCGCCTCTTCGTCACCGGGAAATCCAGGCGGCAGCTCGACGTTCTCCAACCGGATCTCGCCGATACCCTCGCCCAGCGCCTGAGCAGCCATCCTACTCGTCGCGCAAGACTTCCATCGGATCGACCCGGACGGCGCGCCACGCCGGGACCAGGCAGGCGAGCGACGCGATGCCGGCGAGCAGCAGGGCGACGATCCCATAGGTGACCGGGTCCGAGACGCCGACGCCGTAGACCAGGCTCGCCAGCAACCGGCTCGCCGCAAAAGCCCCGCCCAGCCCCAGGACGACGCCGGCCAGCACCGGCCGCATCCCCTGCGTCAGCACGAGCGACAGGATCTGCGAGGCGCGGGCGCCGAGCGCCACGCGCACGCCGAATTCCCGCTGGCGCAATGTCACCAGGTAGGCCACCACGCCAAAGACGCCGATCGCGGCCAGCACCAGCGCCAGGCCGGCGAAGATCGTCAACAGAGTGGCGTTGAAGCGCGGCTCGGCCAGTGAGCCGGCGACGAGGTCGCTCGCCCGTTGCTCGCCGACCAAAGGCAGGTTCGCGTCGAGGCGGTGCACCAGCTCGCGCAGCGGCCCGGCGAGCGACCCCGGGTCACCCACCGTCGCCAGCACGATCGTCGCGTACGAGGGGGTGTCCTGAAACACCGCGCGGTAAAACGCCGGCTGCGCCTCCTGCTCGAGGGAGGCGTGATGGACGTCGCCGACGACGCCGACCACCGTGTACCAGCGAACCTCGTCCTGATCGGGGCGGCCGAACGAGATGCGTTGGCCGAGCGCTTCCTCGCCGGGCCAGAAGCGATCCACGGCGCTCCGGTTGACGACCAGCACCGGTGCCGCGTCGGCGTTGTCGGTGGCGGCGAAGTCGCGGCCGGCGAAAAACGGGATGCCGACGGCGCCGAAGTAGCCCGGGCTGATGAAGCGGACGTTGACCGTGTGCTCCTGGTTCGGCTCGGGGAGCGGCTCCCCCGCGAGGTAGGTGGTGTTGATCCAGTCATCGCCCGAAAGCGGCATCGGCATCACCGAAGCGGCGGCGGTGACTCCCGGCAGGGCGGCGGCTTCCGCCAAGAGCCGCTGGTAAAAGACGGCGCGTTCGGCCTCTTCGTCGTAGGCGTTGTCGGGGAGGGAAAGCCCGGCGGTCCAGACCGGGTCCGGATCGAATCCGGGCTCGACGTCGAGCAGCCTGGCAAAGGACCGGATCAAGAGCCCCGAGGCCACCAAGAGCACGAGCGCCAGGGCCACCTCGGCGAGCACCAGGGCGGAGCGGAGCCGCAAGCTTCCGCGTTTGCCAGCGGGGCCACGGCCCCCGTCCTTCAAGGAGCCGGCGAGATCGCCGCGCACCGCCCGCCAGGCCGGCAGGAGGCCGAAGAGCGCCACCGTGGCGAGGGTCATGAGCAGCGCGAAGGCGAGGGCGCCGCCGTCGAGCACGATCGACTCGGAGCGCGGGATGTCGTCGGCGTTCATCGCCACGAGCCACGCCGTGGCGTACTTCGCGAGGACGACGCCGGCCACCCCGGCGACGAGCGCCAGCACCGCGCTCTCGGTCAGCTGCTCGCGCAACAGGCGCCAGCGGCCGGCGCCCAGGGCACCGCGCAGCGCCAGCTCGTGCTGCCGCGAGGCGACGCGCGCCAAGGTCAGGTTGGCGACGTTGGTGCAGGCGATCAGCAGCACCAGGACGACCGCCGCCATCAGGACCCAGAGCGCTGTCCGGATCCTTTCGACGACCCGCTCGTGCAACGGGTCGACGATGGCTCCCCAGCCGGTGTTGGAATCTGGGTAGGTCTCGGCGAGGCTGGCGGCGATGGTCTCAAGCTCCTGGCGCGCCATCTCGACGCTCACTCCGTCCCTCAGGCGGCCAAAGCCGATCAGGTAGTGGCCGCCACGGCCCGTCGACTCGTAGTCAAACGCGAGCGGCACCAACGCCTCGGTCCGCGTCCCGAAGCTCGGCGGCAGGACACCGATGACCGTGGTCGGCTCGCCGTCGATCCGGATGTCCCGGCCGACGAGCTTCGGGTCGGCTCCGAGGTCCTGCCAGACGCCGTGGCCGAGGAGGATCACCCGTGCCGCTCCCGGCCGGTCGTCGTCCTCGGTGAAATCGCGTCCCAGGAACGGCTCGACGCCGTAGACCCGCAGGAACTCGGCCGTGACCGCCCGGCCGGAGAGCCGGCGGGCCATGCCGCTGCCCTCGCCGGCGAGCGCCAGAGTCGTGCCGTTGCGCGCCGCCATCGCCTCGAACGAGGTGCTCATGTCGTGGTAGTCGCGGTAATTGAGCGGCGAGAGCGAGAACCGCGGAAATCCGGCCTCGGGGTTCTTCTCCTGGATCAGCACCATCCGCTCGGGCTCGGGGTACGGCAGAGGCTCCAGGAGGACGCTTTGGACGACGGTGTAGATCGCCGTCGTCGCTCCGACACCCAACGCCAGCGTCATCACCGCGACGACGGCGAATCCCGGGCTCTTGAAGAGACTTCGCATCGCGCTACGGACATCGCGCCACAGCTCACTCATTTGTTCTACCTCGCTTTCGTCGACGAACCGCCTGCCGGCAACCGTCCGGCGGGCTGTCAGAGGCTCTTCTTTCCACCAGGGAGATACCGCAAAACGGTCGGAAGGTTTCACCATTTGACCGGGACCCACCGCCACGAGACGGCCCTGGCGCGGGGTTTGCAGCACCGTCGTCAACACCTCGAAGCGGTGTCCGCTTCTCCCTCGGGAAGGGCCGGCACCGGTAGATAGGCCCGTACTACGATCGCCAGGACCAGGGCACCACCGCCGGAGAGAGCGTAGGGCAGGCTCACGCCGAAACGCTCCAGGAGGAAACCAAAAGCGGCGTTGGAGAGGATCGCGCCGGCCCCGAAAGTCATCGTGGCGACAAGCGCCTGTCCGGTGGAGCGGAGCCGCTCGGGCGCCGCCTGCTCCAGATAAAGCGGCGCGCCGATCAGGATGCCCGCCACACCGAGGCCGTGGAGCAACTGGCCGGCAGCGACCAGGGTGAGGTCCTCCGCGAGAGCGCAGACCATCCAGCGCAATCCTTCTGCGACGAGACCCATCCGTAAGAGCCCCCGCGCCCCCAGACGCCGCAGCGTCACCCCCGAGAAACCGATCAGCGGGATCTCCAGCAGCAGCATGAAGATCCACATGCGTCCCACCGTCGAGGCGTCGCCCCCACGGTCGGCGACGTAGAGCGGGAAGAGGTTGATCGGTCCCTGGATGAAGAGGTGGACGAAGAAGACGAAAACGAGGAGGCGAAAGACGGGCCGGTGACCGATCAGCCGCCGCAGGTCGCCGGGCTCGGAACGCAGGCCGAGCGCCGCCGTCCTCGGCAAGCCGAGGGCCAGGAACGCCGCGGGGAGGAGCAGCGCCGCAGTGGCCGGGAACATCCAGACGAGGCCGCCGCGTCCGCCGGGCAGGAGGGTGTCCGGCACCGCTTCGAGGAAGCGGGGGAAGAGGATCACCAGGACGAGGAAGCCCACCGTCCCCCACATGCGAATGCGTCCGAAACGGCCGATGTCGTCGCGTTCGACGCCGGCCAGGGTGACCGCGGTCGCCATCGACGGCACCGAGGTCGAAAAAACCGCGAAGACGGCGGTCGCGGCGGCAGCCAGCAGAAAGCCGCGGGGCAGGGCGAGGCCGAGCGAGGCGGCGGCGGTGCCGGCCGCGACGAACGCCAGGACGAGCCGCCGTGAGCCCGTCCGGTCGGCCAGCTGTCCCCAAAACGGCTGCGCGAGAAGCCCGAGGAGCGGAATCACCGCCATCACCACGCCGACCTGCGAAGCCGGCAGGTTGAGCTCCTGCGACAGGTAGAGGCTGTAGTAGGGGAAAAAGACCCCCCAACCGCCCAGGAAGAGGAACCAGAAGGCGGAAAGGCGAAGCTGCATCGCCGCGCTCCGCGCCCCTACCCGGACGCTTCCGGGGGCCGGGGCTTGCGCCGGGGTGCCAGGAGCCGTTCGACGAGGGCGTTGGGCAACACGCGCAGAGCGAGGATCAGAATGAGCTTCATCTGCCAGGGGAAGACCACCTCGCTGCGGCCCTTCTCGATCGCGTCGGCGATCTTGCGCGCGGCGCGCTCCGTCTCCCAGAGGAACGGCATGGGAAACTCGTTGATGTCGGTCAGCTCGCTCTTGACGAAGCCGGGACAGATCGTCGTCACCGCGACGCCGTAGGGACGCAGCGAGCACCGGAGGCTCTGGAGATGAACGCGCATCGCCGCTTTCGAGCCACAGTAGGCCGCGTTGTCGGCCATGCCGAGATAGGAGGCTACCGAGGCGACGCCCACGAGGTGTCCCGAACGGCGCTCCAGGTAACGGGGCAGGGCCCAGTCGAAGGTCCGTAGCGTCCCGAGGAGGTTGGTGTCGTACATCGTCATCGCGCGCCCGGGCTTGAACTTGTAGGGCGGCTCGGGACGGCCGTAGCCCGCGTTGGCGACGACGACGTCGTCGCCTTGAAGCTCGTCGGCGAGCCGGTCGAGCCCGGCGTGGAGGCCCTCGGTGTCGGTGACGTCGGCGGCCGCCCAGGCGGCGCGTCCGCCGGCCTCCTCGATCTCGGCGGCAAGGTCGCGGACGCGCTCCTCGCGGCGGGCGAGCAGCCCGACGCGGGCACCGCGGCGGGCGGCCTCGCGGGCCAGGTGGGCGCCGATGCCGGACGAGGCACCGGTGATGAGGACGGCTTTCTCGGCAAGACGGGTCATGGCATCTACCTCCAGGAACGGGGGCCTTTATACCACGACCGTACGGCGCGGCAGGAGACGGAGGTCGTGCGTGAGGCGCAGGATACCACCACCAGGCTGGTCTACTCCTAGGCGCTCGCCGGCAGACGTCCCAACTCCTCGAGCTGCTCGAAACGGTAGGCGCCGACGAGCGCCGCGCCCAGGGCGCCGGCAAGGATCGATTCGCCGTGGGAGCGGAGATCGAGCGGCGGCTTGCCCTTGGCCTCGTCCTTCTTGGCGATCTCGCGCATGGCGGCCAGAAGCCCTTCGTCTTTGGCGAGGCCGCCGGTGGCGAGGGCCGCGCCGTCTTTGGCGACCGCCCGCAGGAGACGCACCAGCCGCCCGGCGATCGAAAGATGGATGCCCTTCAGGATGTCGGAGGTCGAGATGCCGCGGCTCACCATGTTGATGACGTCGGTCTCGGCCAGGACCGCGCAGACCCCGGAGCACTTCTCGGGGTTTTTCGCCTTGACCGAAAGCTTGCCGACGTCCTCCAGGGGGACGCCGAGGTAACGCGCGATGTTCTCCAGGAACTGTCCGCTGCCGCTCGCACACTGGCTCGTCATCCGGTGACTCAGGACCTTGCCGCGCTCGTCGAGGCGGATCGCGCGGGCGTGAAAGGCCCCTATGTCGATCGACGCCCGGACCTCCTCGTCGAGGAAGACGGCGCCGCGGGCGTGACAGGTCATCGAGTAGAAGTGCCCGGTGTGGAAGTCGGTCGCGTCGCCGTCGCCGGTCGAGGTGATGTAGTCGAAGTCGTCCTCACGGACCTTGGCTCTCTCGCAGGCCTCGGCAAAGGCGCTACGCACGACGTCTCGGACGCCGCGACGGCGGATCCGCTGAATCGACGTCGCCAAGACCTCGCCGTCCTGCCCGGCACGGCTCCTCATGACCGCCACCTTGACGGCGCTCGAACCGGTGTCGACCCCGGCGGTCAGATGCTCTCTCGTTTCGCTCATGTTTTTACTCCCCCTCTAACCCTCGATGAAGCTCGGCAACATGGAAGGCCGTCCGGCTTTCAAGTCGTCGAGCGCGAAAAGTGCCGCTCCTAAAGCCCCCATGTAGATCGAGTCGGGATGGATGTTGATCGTGATGTCGTCGCTGTAGTTCTCGCCCACGAGCTCGCCCAAGATCTTCGTCGCCATCGGGTTCTTGCACACCCCGCCGGTGAAGGTGAACTGGTCGAAGATGCCGCCTGAGCGAGCGAGCAGAGACATGGCGCGCAGCATGATCGCGCGGTGGAGCCCCGCGAGGATGTCCTCACGTCTCTCTCCCAAAGAAAGCCGCTCGCGAAGCTCCGCTCCCGCAAAGACCGTACAAGTCGAGTTGATCCGTACCGAGCGCCGCGCCTGGAGCGCCAGGGGACCTAGCTCGTGAAGACCCAGGTTGAGCTCGTCGGCGATGTAGCCGAGGTAGCGTCCGCAGCCCGCGGCACAGCGGTCGTTCATCTGAAACGAGGTGACGACACCGCCCTCGTCGAGCTGGATCGCCTTCGTGTCTTGCCCGCCGATGTCCAAAACCGTCCGCGTGTCGGCAAAGAAGCGATGGGCGCCGCGGCCGTGGCAGAGAATCTCGCTCCGCACCGCCTCCTTGGGGAACGGCAACGTCTGGCGGCCGTAGCCCGTGCCGACGAAGGACTGCTCTTCGATCTCTTCCAAGCTGACCTCGGCCACCACCCGTTCGACGACACCCGCGTCGCCGTTCATGCCACCGCTTGAGCGGACGCGCGCGGCGGCGCTGGTCAGGAGCTCGCCGAAGGTGTGGGGCTGGAGACGCGTCTCGACGTCGAGGATCGCCCGGTCGTAAAGTGCCAGCAGCCGGTCGAAGGGTGCGTCGCCGCGCTCGGCGACCTGTTCGGCCGCGCTCATGTAGGCGGCGCCCGCAAGGTCGCGGAAAAAGTCGCTTCGCCGCTCGGCTCCGGCCGTGAAAAGCGACGGCGCCTCCTCGACGGCACCGCCCAGAATCTCGGTGACCGCCGGCTCCAGCATGCCGCGCCATTCGGCCATCTCACGGCTCTGGACGAGCGCCAGGATCCCCTCGCGGAGGATTCCGAGTTGGTCGAGGTAGAGCTCCAGGCGAAAGGCGTCCTTCAAGGGCGCGGCAAGGTCCTTGGCCCCACCGCCGTTTTCGTCGTGCCTGGCGAGGGCCCGCTCCAGCAGCTCGAAGCGGGTGGCCGTCAAGGCCTCCTCGCGGGCCACGGCGGCGGCGACGTCGTAGTTGGAACGGCTGTTGGTGATGCCGCGTCCCACGACCTTGCCGTCCTCCTCGAGGAGCACCGCCTTGGTGGTCGTGGATCCCAGGTCAATGCCGACGACACATTTCATGCGTAGCTCCCCTCACGGCGGGCCGAGAGCATCTGGAGGAAGCTCTGGATCCGGTTCTCGATGTTGGACTTGCCGAAGTAGCGCGGATCGACGAGGTCGGACTCGATGAAGCCTCCCGCTGTCCCCGTACGCTCTTCGAGCTGGCGCAGCATCATCAGCTGGCCGACGCTGAAGGAATTACAGCTCTTGACGCTGTTGATCAGGAAACCGTCGGCGCTGTAGCGCTCGATGTAGCGCGCCAGGAGATCGATCCGCTTCGGCAGGCTCAGGTTCGTGTAGCAGCCGAGGCAGTACTCGGCAAGGCTTTCGAGCGGCTGGGCCGAATCGTGACGGAAACCCGTGTCGTAGAGCCCGCCGACCCGGGTGTAGGTCGAGGCCACGACGACCGCCCCCTCGTTGGAGAACATGCGCCAGAAGTCGTTGAAGTGGGTCCAGTTGGGCGGACCTTCGACCACCAGGCGGAACTTCTCTTCGGTCAGCTCGCCGTCGGGTGTCGCCGGTCCCTCGCCGCGTGCGGCCCGGGCCTCGACCTCGCCGCGCAGCTCCCGGTAGTAGGCCACCGCGTCCTCGGTGCCGCGGAAGGCCGAGAAGATCGGTCCGATGTAGTAGACGCCGCCGAAGTAGCCGTCGATGGGCGACGGACGGTTCTGGGCCGACTCCCAGACCGCCACGAGGTCGTCCTCGGCCTGGCGCGAGAGGTCCATGCGGGAGGCGAGCTCGTCCATGTCGAGCTTGTTGCCCGAGATCTCCTCCATCTTCGGGATGACTTCCCTCTTGAGCTGCTCGACGACGTACTTGCGCATCTCCGGCGTCAGCTGTCCGTCGGCCTGGTAGGGGACGTGGAGCATCACCACCGGGCAGTCGTATTCCTCGCGCAGGATCTCGAACCACTTCATGAAGGTGAAGCACCCGGTGTAGGAGAGGAGCAGCAGGTCGGGCTCGGGGAGCTTGGTGCCGGTCGGACCGACGTTGCCGGAGCGCAGCATGCCGACGTCGCACTTGACGTAGGTGCAGACGTCTTCGGAGTGGCCAAGTTTTTCGGCCTCGCTGATGTAGCCGCCGCTTTTTTTGCGCATCCCCGACTGGAGGGCGTTGATCTCGGGCAGCACCGGGAGCATGCCGAGCGAGCCGATCAGCTCGGCGAGGTTGCCCGGGACGAAGGTGTAGACGACTTTCTTGCCGTCGTCTTTGGCGCGAGCCAGGCGGTCGAAATGGTCCGCGATCATGCGTTTCTGCCGCAGCTGGCTCGCATCCTTCGACGGCGGGGGAGGCGGCGGGGCGTCTCCCTTGGCGTTCGTGGTCGTGGCGGCGGTTTCTGTCATGCGGTGGCCCCCCAGAGCTTGACGGAGTCGGAAAAAGCTCCTGCCTGCTCGCGGATCACCTGGAACTGCCCGGTGTTTTCCGCGAACTTGAAGTTGGTATGTGGAATGTCGGCCCGATCGAGAGCATGCTCCAGCATCGGCTGGTCGAGCAGCGCCGGGTCGCAGAAAGAAGCGGCGGCAAAGATGACGCCGTCGGCCTCGGAGCGGCGGACCCGTTCGATGAGCGCCGCCCCTTTCTCGTCCTGGTCGATGTAGCGCGAGGCCGTGGCGGCGCCGCGTTCGAGGTAGGCCTGGGAGAGGGCGGTGAGCGGATCCGTGCCGTTCGTCTCAATCGGACCTTCGATCATCCGCAGGCCGAGCTGGTAGTCGTCGTCGACGATGTAGCAGCCCGCTTTCTCGAGCGAACGGATGAGCGCGATCGGCGGCTGCTCGCAAAAGGAGCCGACGATGATCACCCGCACGTTGTCGTAGACGCGCAGCTCGCGAGACTTGACCGCGGCGATCATGTCGCGTACCAGCGCCGTGTGCTCGGCGGTCGCCAGCACCCCTCCGGCCCGGCCCACGAGATAGGCGTCGGAGGCCGGCAGCCGCCAGGGCTCCGCGCGGCGCAGGTCGTCGAGCTCCCGGAGGGCCGAGCGGCGCTCGTTCTCGCGCTCGATCGCTTCGCGCAGCGCGTCGCCCTGAAGCTCCTTGGCGCCTCGGCCCGCGAGCTCGCCGGCGATACGCCGCATCTCGCGGACGTAAAAAGCGCCCCCGATCTGCGGTGAGAAGTTCTGCGGCAGGTCGATGTAGGCCGTGTAGCGGTCGGGGAAGAGCAGGTTCCAGATCCCGCCCAGGTTGCGGATGACGTCGCAGATCGACGGGAAGAGGATGCCGTCGAGCACGTCCAGGTTGCCGCGCAGGCCGAGCTCCACGGTCGAGCGCGGGATGTGGCAGATGTAGGACTGGAAGATCGAGTCGCCGCGGATGATCTCGAGCTCGCCGGCACCAAAAAGCGCCACCGGCAGGCAGCCGATCGCTTCGAGAAGCGGCCGCGGCACGTAGATCGGCATGTAGCCGATGGCGAGCGTCCCGGGGTTTTCTTCCTTGTAACGCCTTACGGCGGCAAGCTCCAGGTCCTCGAGGAGCCCCTGGCACCGCTCGAGAATCGCGGCCGCGGGATCGGCGGCGGCGGGCGCCGAGGCGCCGGAGGTTGCGGTGGCAGCGTCAGCAGAAGTCATGGCGTCGGTTCCTCCGGTTTCACCCAGGGCTCAGGCGTCCTGCCAGGCGGGTTGGCGTTTCTCGAGAAAAGCGGCGATGCCCTCGTTACCGTCGTGGCTCGCGAGGACCTCGTCGACGTATTGCCGCTCGGTCGCCTCGACGGCCCGGTCGAGCTCGTCGAGCCAGCCCGAGGCGCGGCGTACGGCCTGCGTCCCCTGGCGTAGGGCAAACGCCGAGAGCGGCTTGAGCTTCTTGCGGTACCAGCCGAGGACGACGTCGCGCGCCTCTTCGCCCGCGGCGACGAGCCCGGTCAAAAAGCCCAGGCTTTCGGCCGTCTCGGCCCGCAGCGTGTCGCCGGTCAGGAGCAGGCGCTCCGCCACCAGGCTTCCCAACCGGTGGCTCCCGATGGCCGCGAGCAGCGGTGGGAAAACAGCCAGCTTGATCTCCGGACAGCCAAAGCGTGCCCCGGCCGTGGCGAAGAGAAAGTGGCAGCAGAGCACGAGCTCGAAGCCGCCACCCAGGCAGCTCCCCTCGACGAGCGCCGCCACCGGTACCGGATAGGCGGCGACCTCGCGCAGGAGGCCATGAAAAGTCCCGAGCATCGCGGGCGCTTGCTCCTTTTGGTGCTCCTCGACCGAGGCACCGAAGGAGAAGTTGCCGCCGGCACCGCGTAGGAGGACGAGCCGCAGCTCCTTGCGCTCCCGATGCTCGTCGAGCGCCGAGCGGATCTCGCCTATCATGGCGGCGTCGAGGACGTTGCCCTTCGGATGATTCAGAACCACCTCCAGGACGGTTGAGCCCTCGACGAGCGCGACCTCGATCTTCTCGTAGCTCATGCGTCGTCCTTGGAAGTAGGGAAGTGATCCTCGCGGAAACGTTCCTTGACCGACGGCGGCAGGACTTCCTCGACGAGGTGGCGGTCGAAGCGGCGTCCTTCGGCGAGGTTTCGGCGCAGGGCCGCAAAGTCGATCTCGCGTTCGCCCCGGGCTCCGAACTGGAAGGCCGGAAAGCCCGCCAGGGCCTCGGTGTTCATGTTGAGGCTCAGCCAGGAACGGTTGGTCTCGCTGTTTGCGTACCAGTGGGCGAGCTTTTTCTTGCGCAGGCTTTCGAGGGTTTTCCGCGAGCAATCGGGAAAGGTGTGCAGAAGCTTCGTGACCAGACGCTCGACGGCCTCGTCGAGGGCGGCGAGGTCGACTTGGCACTCGGCGATCACCTTTTTTGCCGCGTCGCGCTCGGCACCGCTCAGGAAGTCCCCGTAGACCGGGCGGCCGTACTCGTCGAGCTGCCGGTCGGTGACGACGAGCGGGTTGGGGATGTAATTCCCCGAAGCGTCGCGGTAGACGGGGGCGACGTCGTTGACGAGCCCGAGCGCAAGCGCCTTGTGGGCCGACCAGGCCTCGCAGAGCACTAGCGACTCCGCGGCCTTGGCAAAGCCGACGTAGACGTCGAGGAAGTCGGTCGAGCCGCCGTCGGGGGCCGAGCCGTGGATGGGTCCTGCCTGGCCGAACGTGGCGTGGTCGCCGGCGATCGTGAAATCGCAGGCCATGCCGATCTCCTGCCCGCCGGCGACGCGCATGCCGTTGACCCGGCAGATGACCGGCTTGTCGCAAAGCAGGATGTTGGTGACCATGTCGTTGAATAGCCGCATGTACTGCGCGTATTCCGACGGCCGGCCGGCGTAGTAGGTGGCGTACTCCTCGGTGTTGCCGCCGGTGCAAAAAGCCCGGTTGCCGCTGGCGGTAAAGACCACGGCGACGGCCCGGCGGTCGCAGCTGGCACGGCGAAAAGCGAGGATCACCTCTTTGACCGCGGCGGTGGTGTAGGAGTTGAGCTGGCGTTCGTTGTCGAGCCAGATCCAGATCTGCCGGAGGCCGTCCACCGCCTCGCCCGAACGGTCGAGGACCGGACGTTCCTCGTAGCGGATGTGCTGGAGCTCGTAGTCGGGAACCAGCTGGTGATCGAACAGCTGTGTCATGGTTTTCATGCCTCTGGATTGCGAAGGTTTCTCGAAGGATCGATCAGCTTCCGGGATGAAGGACCATCCTCTTGGTCAGACGATGGTGGGCCATGTCGTCGAGGAGCTTCGGGAGCTCCGACATCGCGGCATGCTCGACGAAGGGCTCGATCACGACTTTGCCGTCGTAGATCAGCTGCAAGCATTGCGGATAGACCTCGGGGGGGGCGCCCCAGGAGCCATGGATGGTGGCGTCGAAGGCCATCAGGTTCGACAGCCGGACCGTGACTTTTTCGAAGGTGTAGCCCACCTGGAGAAGCGTCGCGGCCTGGGAGAGGAGGCTGTAGGCGAGAGTCTGCCCCTGCGGCGTGCCGCTGGTTTCGAAGATCTTGTGACGCAGCGACGGAATGCCCCAATCGCGGGCGATCCCGAGGACGGCTTTCTTGACCTCGCGGGGCTCGCGCTCGGCGACGTTGAACGTCTCTTCGGCGCCGTAGCGCCTCGCCGAGTCGAGGCGCTCCTCGGCGACGTCGAGGGCGATCGTCGCGGCTCCCAGGGCGTGGGCGATCTGGAGGAGGAAGCCGCCGACTCCTCCGGCGCCGACCACGAAGACGGCGTCGCCTTCCTGGACCTCGGCCCGTAGCACGGCCTGGTAGGCCGTCGAGACCGCGTCGGCGACCACCGAGAGCTCGTCGCGGCGGATCGACGACGGCATGCCGTCGAGGGGGACGAGGGGTCCGGCGGGAACCACCAGGTGGGTGGAGAAGCCACCGTGGATGTCGTTGCCCGGCATCTTCTGCGTCGGACAGGCGTTGCCGCGTCCGGCCCGGCAGTAGTCGCACTCGCCGCAGGGCAGGACGGCCGGTACCAGGACCGCTTTGTCCTCAAGATGGGCGTAGCTCTCGCCCGCCGCGACGACCCGGCCGACCACCTCGTGCCCGAGCACCAGGGGCAGCGGGTGGCGCGGCCGGACCGAGCCGCTGGCGTAGGAGAGGTCGGTATGACAGAGCCCGCAGGCTTCGACCTCGACGACGGCTTCGCCAGCGCCGGGATCGGCGAGCGGGTGGTCTCGTAGGACGAGCGGCTTCGCGGGCTCGTCCAGGAAGTAGGCTTGTGCAATCATCTCATTTGACTCCGAGGGGGTTTTCCCCTCCACAAGACGCGATGAAGAGGTTTTGCTCTCGCTCCTCTCGATACGCTGCCGAGCCTCGCAGAGGGTTGCCCCGAAGCCTATGACCAGGATCATATGGAGGCGGGCCGCCGTCAGAACCTCCGGCAAGCGAACGGAGGCTCGAAAGAAGCTCGGGTGTAGGTAAAACTATGACGTCGGTCATACTTGCCTCTCTCGGAACCGGATAGCCTTTTGCGTCCAGGACCCATGGCCTGGATTCGAGGAGCCGATATGCCGAAAACGTCGCTGGTCTCCGCGTCCCCGTCGCCCGCCGGGGGATCTCCCGCCGGGGTGGTGCTTCCGTTTCGAGCTACGAGCGAGGTGGAGGAAGCTCCGGCGGCCCTCACCGCGGGCACCCGGCCGAGAAGGACCGTCCCGGCGAGCGCCTTCGTGACCGCGTATCCACCGGTTTCCTACTGGAGCGAGGCGGCGCTCGGCGAGTACCGCGCGGTCCTGGACCGGCCGTCGAGCGACCTGCCGTTTTGCCTTTACGTCCACCTTCCGTTCTGTGTTCAGAAATGCGAGCGTTGTTATTACTTGACGCATGACGAAGAGAGTTGTGAGCGCATCGAGGATTACCTGGACGCGCTTTTTGCCGAGCTCGCGACCTACGCCCGCCTGCCCGGCCTCGGGGAGCGCGAGCTCGACTCGGTCTATTTCGGCGGCGCCATGCCGCCGGCGCTGTCGATTCCGCTGGTGCGCAAGCTGGTCGACGAGATCCAGGGGAGCTTTCCGCTACGCGAGGTGCGCGAGATCACCTACGAGTGCGCGCCGGCGACGGTCACGCCGAGCCGCATGCGCGAGCTCCACCGCCTGGGGGTGACGCGTCTGAGCCTCGCCGCCCTCCACCTCGACGACGAGGTGCTCTCCCGCAACGGCTACGAGCACACGAGCGACGACGTCGAGCAGGCCTACGCCGCGATCCGGCGCTACGACTTTCGGGTCGTCGACGTCCGGCTCCAGGTGGGGATGGAGGGTGAGAGCGACGATTCTTTCGAGCGCAGCCTCGACTATCTCGTCGAGCTCGAGCCCGACGCGATCACGCTACGCCGCTCGGAGCGTCGCCTGGGGGAGCACGTAGAACGGGCGGCGTTCCGCGGTGATCCGAACTTGAGGGTCCTCCCCTGGGAAGTGGAGAGCTCCCGGCTCGAGCGTGGCCTGGCGGAGCTTGAACGCCGCGGCTTTACGGTCACCGGCCCCGGCGAGGCGGTCGACGACGAAGCCCGTCACCGCTTTCTCTACCAGGAAGCCCAGGAGCGCGGCGCCGAGGCGCTGGGCATCGGCGTCTCGGCTTTCTCCTACTTCGGCGGCGTCCATCAGCAGAACGTCCCCCGCGTCGAGGCCTACCTACGCGCCCTCGGCAGGGGACACCTGCCGCTCGGGCGTGCCTACGCGCTCGACGAGAAGGAGCAGCTCGTCCGCCGGATGGTGCTGAAGCTACGCAGCGGTTGGCTGCGGCTCTCGGATTTCGTCGAGCCTCTCGCCGGGCCGCTTCAGGACTTCGTGGAGCGGGGGTGGATCCATTGCGACGGCGACTTCGTCGTGGTGACTCGCGAGGGTCTGGCCAGGATCGACCAGATGCAACGCTCGTTCTACCTGCCGGAGCATCGCGAAGGCTAGGCCGCTGCGCTCGCAGGTGGCCAGCTCCCAGGTATGACTATAGCCGGGGAAGCTCGCGCCAAGCCGCGAGACATGAGCTCCTCGACTTGACGGTCGGCGGGGATCCCAACCCGTGACCGTTGTGGTAGGCTCAAGCCGAGAGGTAGCGACCATGGGCGAGCTTGTACTCCATCTTGACGACGACCTGATCCACCGGGCCAAGACGTACTCGACGAAAATCGGGAGGACGCTGTCGGAGATCGTCGCGGACTACTTCGAGTCCGAGACCCACCGTAGGACGCCACCGGCCGATGAAGCACAGCTGGCGGCCACCACGACGACAGCCGACGACGCCGAGTCTCTGCCGCAACGGCAGTACCGGCTGGCCGGCCAGTATCCCGGAGAGTTCGTCGTCCTCGTCGGTGAAGAAGTCGTCTACCACTCGACCGATCGCCAGGCGGCCTTCAAAGCCTACGATCAGGCGTTCGTAGACCATCCTTCGTCTTCGCCCGTCGTCGTCGATCCTCATCGCCGACCACGACGCCGGCCCGTCGTTCGGGGACGGGCTTTCAAGCGCCCCCGGTCGTCCTGAGATGCTTGTCGCCGAAGAGTCCTTTCGCATTGCCGGCTACCACCGACGCAGGTATCCCGAGGATGAGACGCTCGACATTGCTCAGGGCCTCGTCGTCACCGTCAAGATCGAATTCGAGCTATGGCTGGAGAGCCGGCCTCTCGAAGCCGAGGCGTTCCTGGATCCTGGCGCGGACTGCACGCTGATCAGCTATCGATGGATCCGTGAGCAGGCGGAAGCTGCGTCGGCATCGGCGACTCGGAAAGAGCCGAAAATGGATCCTGACGGAGTCCTCGTCGAAGGAGCCCACCTTTCGATCGGCGCTCTTCGTCTGCCTCTGGGTGATTTGGACCGGCCTGTTTCGGTGGTCGAGCAGGAAGGCGAGGTGCCGCAGATGTCGGGGTACGAGGATCTGTTGCTAGGCCGGGACTTCATGACCCAACATGGCCTTTTCATCGCCATTGACGGGGAGAAACGAAGATTCATGGTCCTGGCGCCTGTCGATGAGGCCAACCGGGGTACGCGGGACGAGATTCTGGCCATGCTGTCGCGTGGGCGCCCACCCCTGGATTGAAGTCCAGGGCTGGATGGTGTCGTTCCTCCGGGACTCCGGAGTCCTCATTCGGCCCGAAGCGTCGTATGCTCAGCACATCCCCCGGGAGGACGCCCGATGCCGTCGTCGATCACCTTGCTCCACCTCTCCGACCCCCAGTTCGGAAAGAACCACCGCTTCGGCTCCGAGGAACCCTTCGACACCCTCTGCCAACGCCTCGAGGACGACCTCGGCCAGCTCCGCGACGGCGAGCAGGGACTCCGTCCCGACCTCGTCGTCCTGACAGGCGACCTCGCCGAATGGGGACGCCGCGGCGAATTCGACCAGGCCTTCGAGCTCCTCGCCAGGCTCTCGGACTTCCTCGACGTGCCGCGCCGGCACGTCGCCGTCATTCCCGGCAACCACGACGTCGACCGCAAGGCGTGCGAGGCCTACTTCGCCGAGTGCGCCTCTGACGAGGTCGAGCCCCAGCCTCCCTACTACCGCAAATGGAGGCACTGGGTGCGGACGTTCCACACCTTTTACCTCGACCTCCCGGCGCTGCGCTTCACCGAGGACGAGCCCTGGACGCTCTACGAGATGCCGGAGCTGCGTCTCGTCGTCGCCGGCCTCAACTCGACGATGGCCGAAAGCCACCGCGACGAGGACCACTACGGCCACGTCGGCGAACGCCAGCTCCGCTGGTTCCGCGAACGCCTGACCGATTACCGTGAACGCGGCTGGCTGCGCGTCGGTGCCGTCCATCACAATATGGTCATGGTCGGGCGCGCCTCCGGCGCGACGTTGCGCGGTGCCACCCGGGACGACGAGAACCTCCGCGACGTCGACGACTTCGTCCGCGTCCTCGGTCTGCAGTTGAACGTCGTCCTCCACGGCCACACGCACGACGGCAAGCTCCACTGGCTGGGACAGAAGCTGCCCGTCGTGTCGACAGGGAGCGCGGCACTCGAAAGCGGGCAGCGTCCGGGCGAGGTGCCGAACCAGTACCAGGTCCTGCGCTTCTCGACGGGTCGGCTCGAACGCTTCGCCCGCTGCTACGCCCCCGGCCAGAAGCGCTGGATCGGCGACACCCGCTTCTCGGAGAGCGGGGGCGACTGGATCGTCGCCCACGAGGTGGCCTTCGAGGACGTCGGAGGGACGCTCGACGACGCTCCCGGCGCGGCGCCGCGGCCGGAGGTCCGCTTCCGCGACGAGGAACGCGTCCCGCGCGACGACTTTCTCGCCCGCGTCGAACGCGTCTGCCGGCTGCGCGCCAGGACGGACGCCGAGATCCAGGGCGTCCGCCGGGACACGCCGGTCCCGTACCTTGCCGTCACCGAGAGCGTCGGCGAGATCGCCGGCTGCTACGCCGTGGGCGCCTGGACCGGCGACATCGACGACGCCACCCTCGACGCTTTCCTCACCGTCCACCGCCGCTACCAGCAGACGGACCCCGCGTGCTCTCGACCCTGGTCCACGGCGGCGCCCCGGCGTCCGAGGAGTTGGTGCGCCGGGCCGCTGGGGAGCGCATCCGGCTACGCAGCTTCGTCGAGTACCAGGGGCTGATCGACTTCCGCGGCTACCTCGGGCAGCAGGCCCGCACCCTGGCCCAAAATCCAGACTACCGGCCCGATCTCTACGTCGAGCAGCGGATGCGTTACGTCCTCAACCAGCGCGAGAACGAAGTCGAAGACGCAATCTCCGTCGTCCACGATTGGATCTTCGAGGACCGCGGACGCTTTATACTCGTCCTGGGCGACTTCGGCACCGGCAAGACCTTTCTCCTCCGGGAGCTGGCGCGCCGGCTGGGCGCGGAAGGGGGACGCGTCGTCCCGATCTTCGTCGAGCTCCGGGCCCTCGAAAAGAGCCAGAGCCTCGACGTCCTGGTCGGACAGCATTTCATGAACGCTGGCATGGACCCTCGACGCGACGCGTTCCGCTACATGTTGGAACAGGGACGTGTCGTCCTGCTCTTCGACGGCTTCGACGAGCTCGCCCTGCGGGTCAGCTACGACCGTGCCGTCGACCACTTCGCCACACTCGCCGAAGCCGCCCGCGCCAGCTCCAAGGTCGTCGTGACGAGCCGCACCCAGCACTTCGAGACGGATGAGCAAATCCAGACGGTCCTCGGAGAGCAGGCCGCGCTGCTTCCCGGAAGCCGCATCACCTACCTTCAGAAGTTCGACGAGAAACAAATCCGCCGTTTTCTGGTTAACCAACTCGACGACGAGACGGCGGCCGAAGAGCGCTTCAACCTCCTCGACGAGGTCAAAGATCTGATGGGTCTGTCAGAGAACCCCCGCATGCTCAGCTTCATCTCCGAGCTGAGCAACGACGAGCTGTCCAAAGCACGCACCGACGGCGGCGACGTCACTGCGGCGGGCCTCTACGAGGCGCTCGTCAACCGCTGGCTCGGCTTCGAGGTGAAGCGGCAGGAGCCGCTCGGTGCGCCGCTTGCCTTGACCGCGGAGCAGCGGTGGGCCGCCGTCACCCACCTGGCCACTTGCCTCTGGGAACGGACCGAGAAGTCGGTCCACGTCCGTGAGCTCGACGAGGAGGTCCAGCGAGCCGTCGAGGTTTTGGCCGACCAGCGGCTGAGCCCGGACGAGACGACGCACCAGGTCGGATCGGCGACGCTTCTTGTCCGCGACGACGAAGGCATGTTCTCTTTCGTCCACCAGTCGGTCCTCGAATGGCTCGTGGCCCGCCAGGCCGCCGCGGAAGTCAAGGCCTCCGGCTCGGCGGAAGTTCTCGCGATGAGAGAGATGTCCGACCTCATGGCCGATTTCTTCTGCGACCTCGCGGGTCGCGACCCTGCCCTCGGGTGGGCGACCCACGCCTTGCGCTCTGGAGACGAGGTCTCAGGAAAGAACGCTCTTACCATCGTCAAACGACTTGGTGAGATCCTACCGAAAAAGTTGAAGTTTCGCTCCGAAGATCTCCGAGGCCACGACTTCTCCGGCCAGATGCTCGCCAATGCCGACTTCTCATTCGCTGATCTAAGTAGAGCAAAACTTGTCGAAGCTTCTCTCCGCCATGCTTGTCTTCAGTCTGCAAATTTTCTAGGTGCAGACCTAACCAAGGCCGACCTTCGCCGAGCTGATCTACGTGACGCTGACCTTTCAGAGGCGCGACTTCTGGGTGCCGACCTGACGGATGCGGACCTGCGCGCAACTCGCTTCATTGCTGCTAAGCTAGTGGGCGCGAAAGCCGACCTCTCCGGACTTCAAGAGATGCAGCTTACCGGGTCGGCGCCGCCACAGCCGACCGCCGCGACGCCGCAATCCTCGTCATCCTGGGAAGGGTACGCTGTCGACTGGAATCCAGATCAGGATTTGCTTGCGGCAGGATACAATAACGGTTCCGTACAACTCTGGGACGCCACACTCGGTCACGAAATCCGTCGGCTGGAGGGTAATTCATCGGCTGCTATTAGGGGCGTGTGTTTCACTCCAGACGGATCCCTGCTGGCGTCGGCTTCCGAGGATCACAAGGTGCATTTGTGGTCAACGGAATCCGGAGAGAAAATACACCAACTCAGAGGCCACCGGGCTGCCGTCAGAGATGTCAACTTCAGCCCCCATGGAGATGTGCTGGCCTCCGCTTCCCACGACCACACCTTACACCTATGGTCGGTAGAGTCAGGCAGAGAGGTAAGGAAATTTGTCGGCCATTCAGATTGGATCAGGAGTGTGCGTTTCAGCCCCGACGCCGAACTGTTAGCGTCGGGCTCTTTTGATCGAACGGTACGCCTATGGTCAGTGGCCTCGGGAGAGTCGTGGGAGCTCATCGGTCACCAGAGGCCGGTCTTAAGCGTGTGCTTCCATCCAGATGGCTCTGTCTTGGCGTCAGGATCTGATGATACAACGATCCGACTGTGGTCAGTGAAGTCGAGTAAAGAAATTCTGAAACTCGCTGGTCATAATTCCTATGTTAGGAGCGTTTTGTTTAGTCCTGACAGTACTTTGCTGGCAACAGGCTCGCGAGATCGGACAATCTGCCTGTGGTCAGGACCATCTTGGGAACACAAACGGCAACTCCTCGGGCATCAATCTGATGTCTGGAGCCTATGCTTTAGCCCGGACGGCTCCTCTCTGGCGTCTGCTTCCGAGGATGGTACAGTACGCATCTGGGACGTCAAAAGCGGCGCCTGCCTCGTCGTCCTCGTGCATCTGGCGGAGGGGTGGGTGGCCTTCACGGAGGACGGGCGATACAAGCTGGGCGGGGAAACGTCCGGGGGCTTCTGGCATACGATCGGGCTTTGCCGTTTCGAGCCTGGGGAGTTGGAGCCGTACCTGCCGTTGCGGATGGCGGAGGGGGAGAAGTTCTTTTAGGGTGACCGCGTAGATGGCCGAGGTGTCGACGAAGACTTCAGGCTTTTCCGGAGTAGATTTCGAAGAGGTAGGCATCGTGGTTCACGGCGACGTCCGGCGCCCCCTGCGGATCATGACAGGTCCCCGCGCTTTTGCCGAGCTTCTGCCAACGGCGATCGCGCTCGGCGTTCTCGAGAAGTCGGTCCACGCCCTCCCGCACGAGTTGAGCCAATGACGTCGAGTGCTCTACGGCCATGGCTTTGAGCTTTCTGTGCTGTGTGTCCTCAAGCCGAATCTGGGTGCGAACCATGGTCTTCTCCGGGTCTGGTTTGGGTCCTGGGGTTCCCTTTGGCTGGGATGGGCCCTTCGGTAGGCTTCAAGCATAGCACAGCAGACCCCACGCTCTGCGCCAGCGGCAGAGGAGACGACGCGGAGCGTCGGTCCGTCGCGAGACCAGACGTCAGACGGCGGTCACACCCCGATCGAGACGAGATCGCTCCCCGTGCCGACCCCGCACCCACCACAGCCCGGCAGGTCGCAAGACCGCGCCGACGCCAGCGAGATCGCCCCCGTCGGACATGCCTCGGCACACCGCCTCGCCGCCTTCCGCAGACCCTCCGAGAGCGGCTTGTCAAACGGCACCGCCATCGAGACGTCGAAGCCGCGGCCTATGATCGACACCCCGAGCTCCTCGCCGGCCTCGGCCGCGATCCGAACGCAGGCGTCGCACATGATGCATTTCCCGGGCTCGTAGACGATTTCCGGATGGCTCGTGTCCTGGTCGAATCGCCGCCGCTCGCCGATGAAACGATAGGGATCGACGGCGTACTCGGTGGCATAGAGCCGAAGCTTGCAACCCACCGCCTTGCGGCAACCGCAGGAAAGGCAGCGGTGCGACTCGCGGTCGGCACGCTCCAGATCCATGCCGGCTTCGATCTCGTCGAAGCTGCCGTGCCGACGCTCCATGTCGATCGTCGCCGCGGGCGCACGCGGCGCGCGTTCGATTTCGCGCAGGAGCGCCGCCCGCTCGGCGTCGTCCACGAGGTGGAGCGCGACATCGGTCCACTGGTGGAGCCCCTTGACCTTCTCCCCCTTCAGATACTGGTCGATCGACTCCGCGGCGGCGCGCCCGGCGCCTACGGCGCGGACCGCGAGGTCCGCGCCGAGGACGGCGTCGCCGCCGGCGAAGACCCCTTCGACGCTCGTCTGAAGCGTCCTCTCCTCGGCGTGGATGCCCCAGCCCGTCACCGCCAAACCCTCGGCCTCGGCGAGCGCGCGCTCGACCGACTGGCCCACCGCGGCGATCACCGTGTCGCACGTGACGCTCCACTCCGATCCCTCGATCGGCACCGGGCGGCGCCGGCCCGAAGCGTCGGGCTCGCCGAGCTCCATGCGTTGACAAGTCAGCTGCAAGCCCGCGCCGTACCGGTTGAGCCGCACCGGCGCCACCAGGTAGTCGAGCCGGACGCCTTCTTCCTCGGCCCCAACGACTTCCTCCAGGAGACAGGGCATCTCGTTGCGCGTCCGGCGGTAGAAGACCCGGACATCGGCCCCCTGGCGCACGGCCGTGCGTGCGGCGTCCATGGCGGTGTTGCCGCCGCCCACCACGATCACCTTCTTGCCGATCTCGGGCTTTTCCCCCTTCGCCACCCGGCGCAGCAAGTCGATCCCCGAATAGGCCAGCTCCTCCCCCTCGCAGCGCAGGCCGCTCGACAGCTGTGCGCCGATACCGACGAAGATCGCGTCGTGGCGCTCTTGCTGATCCTGCAACGAAAAGTCCTTCCCCCAGCGCGTCCCCATCCGAAGCTCGGCACCGAGAGCACGGATCACGTCGATCTCGTCGTCGAGCGCACGGCGCGGCAGACGATAGGCCGGGATGCCGTAGCGCAGCATCCCGCCGGGGAGCGAGCTGGCGTCGTAGAGGGTACAGGCGTGTCCCTTCTGGAGGAGATAGAACGCCGCCGTCAGACCCGCCGGGCCGGCGCCGATGATCCCCACCGACTTGCCGCTCGGCGGCGCCTTCGGCGGCACATGGGGCTCCCGGGCCGCCTGGTTCTCGTCGGCCGCGAAACGGTGCAGCCCGGCGATGGCCAGGGCCTCGTCGTGGTCGCAGCGCCGGCAGCTCTCCTCGCACAGCCGCGGACAGATCCGTCCCAACGTGCCGGGCAGCGACAGGGTCTGAGAGATCACCTCCATCGACCGGCGGTTCTCCCCCGCCGCGATCTCGTAGACGAAACCCGGGATGTCGAGCCCCGCCGGACAGCGCACCGCGCACGGCGCCACGCAGTCGCCCGCGTGGTCCGAAAGCAAGAGCTCCAGCGCCATCTTGCGCGACGCCCGGACGTCCTCCGTGTCGGTCTCGACCACCATGGCGTCGGCGACTGGCATGGCGCACGACGGCGAGAACGTCCGCATCCCCTCGACCTGCACGCAGCACAGGAAACACGACGCCGTCGGCTCCAGGCCCTCGACGTGGCAGAGGGTCGGGATCTCGATCCCGAGCTCCTTGGCGGCGTCGAGGATCGTCGTTCCCGGCTCGACGTTGACCTCGCGGCCGTCGATTACAACCTTGAGAGTCGTCACAGCTCGTAGCTTCGTCATGGCGAGACGATCTCCACGGCGTCGTCCTGGCAGGCCTGATAGCACATGTCGCATCGGGTGCAGAGGTCGTCGTCGACGAAGTGTTTTTCGTAGGGCACGATCTCGATCGCTCCCACCGGGCAGGCCTGGGCACAGAGCGTGCAACCGATGCATTTGTCGTTGATTGAATAGTGGACGAGACCCGCGCAACGTCCGGCGGGGCAACGGCCCTCGATATGGGCCACGAACTCGTCACGGAAGTAGCGCAGTGCCGTCACCACCGGGTTGGGTGCCGTCTGGCCGAGGCCGCAGAGGCTCGTACGTTTCACGCGGTCGGCCAGCTCCTCGAGCTTTTTGAGGTCGTCGTGACGCGCCCGTCCCTCGCTCATGCGCTCCAGGATCTCCAGCATGCGCTGCGTGCCGACGCGGCAGAAGGTGCACTTGCCGCACGACTCCTGGCAGGTGAAGGTCAGGAAAAAGCGCGAGATGTCGACCATGCAGTCGCGCTCGTCCAAGACGACGAGGCCGCCCGAGCCCATGATGGCGCCGGTCCTGGCCAGGGCCTCGTAGTCGACCGCCGTGTCGGCGAGCGACGCCGGGATGCAGCCTCCCGAGGGTCCGCCGAGCTGGACAGCTTTCAATTGCCGGCCGTCCTTGATGCCGCCGCCGCGCTCCTCGACGATCTCGCGGATCGTCGCCCCCATGGGGACCTCGATCAACCCGCCGTGGCGGATCTTGCCGGCCAGCGCGAAGACCTTCGTCCCCTTGGAGGTCTCGGTACCGTAGGCGGCGAAAGCCGCGGCGCCGTGACGAACGATCCAGGGGACGCAGGCCAAGGTCTCGACGTTGTTGATCGACGTCGGACGTCCCCGAAAGCCCTGCTCCACCGGGTACGGAGGACGCAGCCGTGGCATGCCGCGCTTGCCCTCGAGCGAAGCGATCAACGCCGTCTCCTCGCCGCAGACGAAGGCCCCGGCCCCTTCCCGGACCTCGAAGCTCAGGCTAAAGTCGCTCCCCAGGATCCCTTCGCCCAGAAGCCCCGCCGCCTCGGCGCTTTCGAGCGCCTGGCGGATGTGACGCACCGCCTGCGGGTACTCGGCGCGGATATAAAAAAAACCTTCCGCGGCGCCGATCGCCCAGGCCGCGATCGCCAGCCCTTCGACGACGCGGTGCGGATCCGCCTCCAGGACGAGACGGTCCATGAACGCTCCGGGGTCGCCCTCGTCGCCGTTGCAGATGACGTACTTCGGCGCCTCCTGGGCCAGGGCGAGCGACCACTTGCGGCCGGTGGGGAAACCCGCGCCGCCGCGTCCGCGCAGGCCTGATTCGGTGATCATGGCGATCACTTCCTCGGCGGTCTGCGAGGCGAGGCACGAGGCGAGCGCCTCGTAGCCGCCGCGGGCGCGGTAGTCGTCGAGGCTCGTGGGATCGATCTCGCCGCAGTTCTCGAGCACGATCCGCGTCTCGTCGGCCTCGCGGGCGACGACGGGCGACGCCACGGGACGGCCGTTGGTGGAGAGGCTGTCGGCGAGCCGTTCGTAGGCGAAGCGCGCACGTTCCAGGAGACGGCGGGGCCGCAGGTGGCGGCGCAAGATCGACGGCACGAGCTCGACCGTGACGTTGGAATAAAAAGCGCGCAGGCCGTCGTCCTCGACCACCTCGACGAGCGGCTCGCGGTGGCACATACCGCCACAGCCGACGGCTTTCACGACGTGCGCCGCGCCGCTTCGTCCCGCGGCCTCCTTGAGCGCCTTCCAGACCGGACGCGCTCCGTTGGCGATGCCGCAGGAGCCGAGGCCGACACGCAGCTCGACGCTCACGGCATCTCCTCCAGGGTGCGCAGCGCCTCCCAGGCGCTGGTCGGCGTCAGGTGTCCGGCCGTCTCCTCGCCGACCATCATCACCGGTGCCAGGCTACAGCAGCCGAGGCAAGCCACCGGATCGAGGGTGAAGCGTTTCTTCGCGTCCGTGTCCTCGCCTTCCGGGATCTTGAGCTGGCGCCGCAGCTCCTCGCTCACCTGCTCGACGCCGGCGACGTGGCAGGCCGTGCCGTGACAGACCCGGACGACGTGCTCTCCCACCGGCTTGCTGCGGAACTGGGCGTAGAACGTGGCGCTGCCGGCGACCTGCGCCGGGGTGATCTCGGTGAGCTCGCAGAGGCGGCGCAGAGCTTCCTCGGGGAGGTAGCGGTAATGCGTCTGGATCGCCTGGAGGATCGGGATCGCCGCCTCGCGGCTCGTGCCCTCGCGCTCCACCACGGCGTCGACGAAGGCGAGGTCGATCTCGTCGGACGAGCCGTTTCCCGCGGCCCGGGAAGCCACGGCTGTAAAGCCCACCGACGAGCCTGGGCCCGCCCGTATCTGAATGAGCTCCTCGCGCGTCGGCAGGGCCGGCTTGCCGAGCCCCTGGTAAAGCTTCGCCGCGACGAGGAAGAAGGCGGCCGAGACGAAGACGACCCAGGCGAGGACGTAGCTCCGCTCGTCGCGCAGAAGCGACCGGTTCGTCTGGCGCTCGTGTTCGGCCTCGAGGACCGGTGCGCCCTCGGCGTCGGTCAGGACTTGCTCCTTAAGCTCCGCGATCGCCGCCTTTTCGCGTTCGACGCGCCGGCGCTCGGCGATCGCGTCGCCGACGAGGTAGAGGCTCGCCGCGGCGAGGACGACCGCGGCGACGGCGGCCGTCCAGGCGGTGAGCTTCCTTCTCTCGCCGTGCCTCATACCTCGGCCGCCGCGCAGGAGGTGCAGCTCTCGTGGACGGGACACGAAGCGTAGCAACGGGCGCAGGCGAGGCACGTGGTGCGGATCGCCCGCATCTTCTCGATCGCGCCGTAGGGACAGGCCTCGTTGCAAAGCCCGCAGTCAAGCTCGCGGTGCGGGGTAATGGTTACGCTCTTCCAGGAAAGGCGCGAAAAAACCGAGAGCAACGCTCCGTAGGGACAGAGGTAACGGCAATAGGGACGGCCGACGAAGATTCCCAAGAGCAGGAAACCCACGCCGATCAGGAACATGTGAAACGATCCCGTGAAGCGAAAGAAGCTGACGAAGGGGTCGAAGCGGCAGATGATGAAGTCACGGCTCGCCGCCGGCAGCACCGCGAAGACGATCGCGAGGCCCAGATAGATCCATTTGAGCCACCCCAGGGCCTTGTCGAGCCGCGGCGGGACCTTGACGGGCTTCAAAAGCATGATCTCCTGGATGGAGCCCAGCGCGCAGACGCCCGAGCAGAAGACCCGGCCGAAAAAAAGCGCCGCCAGAAGCGGCAGGACGAAAATCGCGATGACGAAATACGGTATGGCGTAATCCGGATCGACGAGAGCCAGGGTGACGTTCTGGATCGAGCCGATCGGACAGATGCATCCTTCGCGGTAGAAGCCGAAGTAGGCGAGGCAGACGAGCGCGAAAGTCAGCGTGCCGGCGCGGGTACGTCGCTTCAGAACGAGCCAGGCCGCGACGAGGAGCGCCACTCCGAGAAGCGCCATGTCGAGCACCTGGCGCCAGGGCGCGACCGGCAGCGGACGCTGCACCTCGGGAGTGACGTAGCCGTCGCCGATCACCTCCTCGGTCGGCGCCACTTCGACGGGCCGGCTGTAGTCGACCTGGCCGGCGGCCGGCAGGGCGGCGAAAACAAGGAGGACGAGGAGGAGGAAGAGGTGTCGCTTCATGACGTTGTAGCTCTCTACACCGTCGTTTCCTCACGCAGGTACGCGTCCTCGGGACACGCGGTCGAAATCGAGCAGCGGTTACAATCGAGGCACACGTTGTGGCGCACCTCCAACCGGATCGAGCCCAACCCCGCGGGCTCCTTGCATCCCATGACGCAACGGCCACAGCCGTTGCAGAGCTCCTCGTCGATCGTGTACTCGTAGAAGTTGTTGGCCGGGTCGTCGGGATCGACGTAACCGATCGGTTTCCGCTCGATCGCATCGCGCGGACAGAGCTTCTCGCTCGGCAACCCGTCGGAATCTACGGCGCTCTTGATCTGGAAGTAAGCCGGGCAGATGTAGCAACGGCCGCACTCGTCGAAGTGATTGACGGCACGCACCGCCGAGAGCGTCACGACGCAGTCGGTGGCACAGGCCTCGCAGACCTCGACGCCCACCGCTCCGAGCTGGCTGTTGATGCATTTGCTGGTGTCGATCTCCCAGGCGTAGGTCTTGTGGGCTTTCAAACCCAGGAAGGCCGTGATCCCGCCCAGGCCCACGACCGCGCCGGTGCGGGCCGCGTGTCCCAGGACTTCTCGACGTGTCATGCCGTCGCTCATTCGGATTCCCCCTTCTCCCCAGGCGCACCCGTCGGCTCAAAAACCGAGATCCGGAGCCGGACGGTGTCGGCGACGTAGACCCGGCCGCGGGAGTCGACGGCGAGGTCCATGTTCTTGCAGGTCGCGTCAAAGGCTTCCTCGGCGGCGATGACTTCCTGGAAGACGCCTTCCGGGTCGTAGACCTTGGCCCGCGGGCCGGCCTTTTCGGTGACGAAGACCCGGCCACTGCGACCCAGGGCGACGTTGGTCGGGTTGCAGCACCCGGGGAAGCCCGCCGGGTCGACGCCGTCGAAGCGGCCGAAGCGTCCCAGGAGCTTGCCGCCCAATGTGTAGCGTTCGACCCGGTGCATCCCGGGATTGGCGACGTGGACGACGCCCTCGGCGTCGACCGCGAAGTCGACGACGCCGTTGGGGATGTGAAAACCGCCTTTGCGGTGCTGGTCGCCGATGTTGTTAAGGAAGCCTCCCCGACGCTCGAAGCGGCGAATGCAGCGGGCGACGGCGTCGGCCAGGAGGACGTCCTCGCCGGCAAAACCGATGGCGGTGACGAGCCCCAGGCGCTCGCCGTCGCGCCACGTGTCGCGGCGCCGGCCGTCTCTCGAGAAGACCTCGACCTGCCCGGCTTCGCCGACCCAGACCTCTTCGCCGTGGACCGCGACCGAGAAGCCGGGGGCGCCGGTCGGCCACTGGCCGAGGAGGCTGCCCTCGGCGTCGAAGACCTTCACCGCTTCGTCGCCCACGGCGTAGAGACGGTCCTCGGCGTCGACGGCAAGCCCGCGCAGCGCCCGGGTGAACTGGTCGGCCTGGTGGCCCTTGCCGCTAATCGTCCGGATCGTCTGGTACGTCATGCCGTTTCTCCCTCGTCGGTCCTGATTGGACTCGTTCTCGCCTCGAATTCTTATGACCTACGTCATTTCCCGACCTGGACGGCGACCATGCGGACCAGGTCGCGCATCACGAGCTTGCCGTCGGAGAGCGCCATCGGTGCCCAGACGTCGTGGCCGCCCAGAACCTGCGCCTGGGCGATCTCTTTGTAGCCCCCGGTGCTCGCCTCGACGAAGCGCAGGAGGCCCGTCTTGCCGTCAAGGATCAGGAACATGCCGTCGGCGAGGATGTAGCTGCCCATGTCAAACGACGCGGGCGTCGAGCTCCAGACGACCTTGCCGTCTTTCGTCAGGCAGGTGAGCTGGCCGCGCTTCTTCTTGTCGACGGCGAAGACGTGGTCCTTGTAGAGGATCGGCGTGTGGATCTCGGAGTTCCACTCCTCGGGGGTGTGGACGAAAAGCGATTCGGTCGTAAACGAGCCGTTCGACTTGGCGACGCGGAACATCGTGCCCCCGGAGTCGTAGCCGTTGGTGACGAAGACGCGTTCCGAATCGACGACGAGCGGCGAAGGCGAGACGGCGACGTTGAACTTGAACTTGTGGTGCCAGAGGAGCTTGCCGGTCGCCCGGTCGATCCCTTGCGTGCCCTGGAGCGTGTTGTAGAGGTACTGGTCGACGCCGCCGAGATAGGCCGGCATGAGCGAGGCGTGCGACATGAGCCAGGCCTTCGGGTTTTCGGTGCGCCAGATCTCCTCGCCGGTGTCCTTCTTGAAGGCGACGGCCAGCGCCGAGCCTCCCGGAGCGACGACCACCCGGTCGTCTTCGATCAGGGGACACTGGCCGGTGTACCAGGGCGGGATCTTGGTGCCGTACTCCCGGACGAGGTTCTTGCGCCAGAGCTCCTTGCCGGTCGCGGCGTCGAGAGCGTGGAAGGTGGCCTTGGGGTCGAGGGAGAAGACGTATTTGCCGTCCGTCGCGGGGACGGTCCGGGTGATGCCATGGTTGGGACGGATGCGCCGCGTCTCCTTGAAGGTCCAGAGCTCTTTGCCGTCTTCCAGGGCGACGGCGCGTACCAGCCATTCGGAGGCCACAGAGTCGTAGTCGTTGAAGTAGACGCGGCCGTCGTAGATGGCGGCGCCGGAGTAGCCCTGCTCGACCTCGGTCGACCAGAGGACCTTGGGGCCTCCTTCGCCGAGCTCGCGCAAGAGGCCCTTTTCCTGCGAGATGCCGTCGCGGTTGGGGCCGCGGAACTGGGGCCAGTTGTCCGCCGTGGCGGGGATCGCAGCGAGGACGAGGAGGAGGAGGAGGGGGAGGGTGGGAAACCTGGGGGTGGGTCGGCGGTGTCCGTTCATGGTCCCGATGATGGGGACGGAGGTGTCGACGCAGAAACACCCCACGGGGTGGGGAACCTACCCCGTAGAGTGGGCTTTCGATGCTCTTTTACGGAGCCTTTACACCGCTTGTAGCCTCCCCTGCTGGGCGTCCCGCCGGCCCCAGTTAGGGATTCAGGCTGCGGAGGCCGAAAGGGCGCGGCACGAAGTCGTCCGGCGTCGCCAGCTCGACCAGGTCGTCCGCGAGCGTTGCCAGGTAGAGGCCTTTCTTCAGGGCCAGGGAGCGCAGCCCCTCGGGAATCGTGACGGCGGCGAGGATGCCGAAGAGCTTCTTTCCGCGGTGCTCGGGAAAACCTCGCGGAAACCTCCTCAGATGGCCGAGGAGCTGTTGCATGCCGTCGAGCCGCAGATGGCTCTTGATTTCGACGACGTAGACTTCGTCGATCTTCTCCCCGGCGTGGCCGACCGTGTCGAGCTCGTAGGTTTCGCCGTCGACCTCCATGTACTCGGGAGCGGTGACCTGTGTCATGCCGAACCGTCCGCGCAGGACGCGTTCAAGGGAGGGCCTGAACATGGACTCGGTGTAAAGGCCAAGCGAGTTGCCGAGCGCACCGAGTTGGCGGTGAATACCGGTGATCAGGCGGTCCACCTCCAGGCGGGTGGCCAGGGTCTCTTCCCGTAAATCGCGGATCATACGGCTGTTTTCGGCCACCGCACGGCTGTTTTCGGCCACCGCACGGCTGTTTTCGGCCACCAGGGCTTTGAGCTCTTCGTCGGTCATCGGCGCCTCCTCGACAAGGATAGCACAGTGGCTCTGCCCATCGGCCCGCCACACGTGACAACGCCAAGCCGTACCGTAGCCACGTCCTGGCCATCCACGTCCACCCAGATGGGCTTCGGCCCCGGAGCCTCCCGGGAAATCAGCCGGCGGCGGCCGGCTCGCGAAGCATCCCGCCCACGTGCTCGTGGGCGTGATAGGAGCTACGCACGAGCGGACCCGACTCGCAGTGCGCAAATCCCAGCTCGAGGGCGAAGCGCTTGTACTCGGCGAACTCCTCGGGCGGCACGTAGCGGTCGACCGGCAGGTGCTTGGTCGTCGGTTGCAGGTACTGCCCCAAGGTCAGCACCTCGACGCCGGCCGCCCGGACGTCCCGCAGGGTCGCATAGAGCTCCTCGCGTCTCTCGCCGATCCCGACCATGAGCCCCGTCTTGACGCGTCCGGCGTACTCGCCCCGGTCGCGGCGCCCGGCAGCGTCGGCGAGGAGCGCCAGGGTACGCTCGTAGCTCGAGCCGGGACGCGCCTTGCGGTACATGCGGGGCACCGTCTCGACGTTGTGCGAGAAGATCTCGGGCCGCGCCGCGAGCACGACGTCGAGGGCGTCGACGACGCCCCGGAAATCGGGGGTCAGGACCTCGACCGCGGCCTGCGGATTGCGTTCGTGGACGGCTTCGACGACCGCCGCCCAGTGACGGGCGCCGCCGTCGTCCAGATCGTCGCGGTCGACCGAGGTCAAGACGGCGTGCCGGAGCTCCATCTTGGCCACTGCTTCCGCGACGTTGCTGGGCTCGCCGGGGTCGACGGGTCCCGGTTTCCCGGTGGCGACGGCGCAGAAGCCGCAGCGCCGGGTGCAGGTGTCGCCGAGGATCATGAAGGTCGCGGTACCGTGCTCGCCCCAGCACTCGTAGATGTTGGGGCAGCGCGCCTCCTCGCAGACGGTGTTCAAATGGAGCTTTTCCACGAGGCCGCGCACCTGCCGGAAGCTCTCCGGCGTGGCGAGCTTGATGCGCAGCCACTCCGGACGCCGCCGCCGCGGCAGGGGCCTTGCGGAAGGTTGGCTGTCGATCTGGACGAGCTCTGCCATGACGTCACCAGTCTACAGGATTCGAGCGACTTCCCGTCATCGCAGCGACAGGGCGCGGGCGACGCCCAGGATCCCGGGCTGGGAGTGGTTGATGTGGTAGACCGGGACGTCGCGCAGATAAGCGGAGGCGCGTCCTTTGTCCTCGAAGCGGGCGAGGAAGAGGTCGCGGCGAAAGACGTCGCCCATCTTGGCGAGGATGCCCCCTCCCAGGTAGACGCCGCCGCGGGCGCCCAGGCAGAGGACGAGGTCGCTGGCGACGGCGCCGAGCTGCGCGCTCCAGATCTCCACGGCGCGGGACGAGAAACGGCAGACCCCCGAGGCCGCTCGGGCGACGACGTCCCACGGCTGAAGCTCCTCCGGTTTTTCCCCCTCGAGGTCGCAGAGGACCCCGTAGATCGTGGCGAGCCCCGGACCGGAGACGACCCGCTCGCAGGAGACGTGCCCGCCGTGCTCCTTGGAGATCGCCTGGGCGATCTCCCACTCGACGTCGTTCGCCGGCGCGAAGTCGCGGTGCCCGCCTTCGCCCGGCAACGAGATCCAGCCGCCGTTGGCTTCGACCAGGGTCGAGACCCCGAGCCCGGTGCCGGGGCCGAGGACGACGCGCGGCGTCTTGGGGACGACGCGGCCGGGGCGTAGGAGCTCGGTGCCGGTCCTGTCGAGGTCGGGGATGGCAAGGGCCAGGGCCTCGAAGTCGTTCATGACGACGAGCTCGTCAAAAGCGAGCTTCTTGCGCAGCTCGGCAATCGAGAAGCTCCAGGCGAGATTGGTCAGCTGGATCCGGTCGGAGCCCACCGGCGCCGCGACGGCGATCGCCGCCCGGCTCGGCCGCTCGCTACCGCCGGCGCCGGCGAGGTAGGCCTCGATCGCCGCCGCCAGGCTGTCGTGTTCCTTGGTTTGCAGGATGGAGATACGTTCGATCTGGCCCGCGACGCGCAGCGCGAAGCGGGCATAGGTCCCGCCGACGTCGGCCAAGAGATCGCAACCGCTTCGTACAGCCAAGAGCTGAGCCTCTCTCGAAAGCTAATTCACCCACTGCGACGCAAGCTTCGTCTCCAGCGGCCGGTTGGGACGCCGTCCGCCCAGGACGTCGACGGCCTTGGCCAGCCCTTCCAGGGTGAGCTCAAACATGGGAAAGACCTCGCGGATCAGGGCGATCGACGGCGAGCGCCAGATGCGGCGCGACTCCGGATTGAGCCAGACCGAGCTCGGCGCGCGTTCGCGGAGCCGGCGCAGCCACATGATCCCCGGGTCGCGGTTGTGGTGGTAGAAGTCGATGGCGCCGCCGGCGTGGGTGAGCTCGAAGGGGCTCATCCAGGCGTCGCCTACCAGGATCACCGACCAGGTCCGGTCGATTTTTTTCAGCATCTCACCCGTCGGCTTGCCGTGCAGGTGGTAGATGTCTGTGTAGAGCCGCTCATAGATGCAGTTGTGGAAAAAGCGGCTCTCGAAGCTCTTGAAATGGTTGGCGGCATGGGCGGCGCTGAAGAGACGCTCGGTGAGCGCGGCGTGGGGGTCCATGGAGCCGCCGACGTCGATTAAAAGCAGGAGCTTGATGCGGTTCTTGCGCGGCGGCGCGAAGACGAGGTCGATCTCGCCTCCCGCGCGGGCGCTACGATCGATCGTCGCGTCGAGGTCGAGCTCCTCGGGTCCCTCGTCCTTGCCGAGACGGCGGAGCCGCCGCAACGCGACCCCGATCTGGCGGGTGTCGAGCACGAGGTCGCCGCGCAGGTTCTTGAAGCGGCGCTCGCCCGCCACCTGGATCGCCGAGCGTCCGCCTCCCGTGCCGCCGATGCGGATCCCCGCCGGATGGGCGCCGCCGTGGCCGAAAGGGGCAGTGCCGCCGGTACCGATCCAGCGGTCGCCGCCGTCGTGGCGCTCGGTCTGCTCGCGCAGCCGTTCGAGGAACTTCTCGCGCAGCTCGTCGAGCTCGAAGGCGCGGATCGCGGCGAGCTCCTCCGGCGTCAGCTCGCGCGGCAGGACCGGGTCCTCCAGCCAGGAGAGGAGCTCCTCGCTCAGGTTGAACTGCCGCTCCACGCCGCGAAAGTAGTCGACGAAGGCGCGGTCGTAGAGGTCGTAGAGGGTCTCGTTCTTCACCAGAAGCGCCCGCGCCAGGTGGTAGAAGACCGAGAGGTTGGCCCGCGCGTGGCCCTCCGCTAAGGCACGCGTCAGCCCCAGCCACTCGGTCAGGGTGACCCTTAGGCCGTAGGAGCGCAGGTGGAAGAGGAAATCGGTAAACATGGCCGGCGCGATCCTACCGGAAGCCCCGGGGATTTTCCATGGTGGTCGATTCGCCTCGGTTTTTTCGCCGGTCGGTTGCGCAAGGAGACGAGCAAGAAGGGTCGTCGCCACGGCGGCAAGAAGAAGAAGGAGCTGGAGGCGTCTCTGAGATCCGGCCCGAGCTTCGAATCGCCGCCGGAGAGCTCCCTGGAATCCGGCCCGAGTTTGGATTTGACGGCAGAGACCTCTCTGGAATCCGGCCCGAGCTTGGTTTTGCCGCCGGTGACCTCTCTGGAATCCGGCCCGAGCTTGACTTTGACGGCGGAGACCTCTCTGAAATCCGGCCCGAGCTTGGATTCGCGGGTGACCAAAACCCGCCGGGGCGAGAAACGGCGACGCGTGTCGTCGGTCCGAGGCGTCGGGACGCGGGAACAGCCCTCGATCACGCCCGACACGCCGCGTCCGACCGCGGAAACCACGGCCGGTGACCCCCCGAAGGTCGCGGCAGTACGCCGTAACGGCGACGTGTGCAGGCTGCACGTGGCGTCGTTACGCGGTAACCGGCGTCCGTCGGCCAGCGCTCG
>CBDUYN010000041.1:0-57893 GCA_965371445.1 uncultured bacterium
CGCCGGCGTCCCGCCGGCGCTCCCAGTAGAAGACAGCCCTTTGGGGTAGCCGGCGGAGCTCGTCGTGGCGACACGGCCGCCGTCAGCTCAGACACCGCCCACCGAAGACGACCAGGCGGTGACGGCGCCCGACTCGAAGCCGTCGGCGAAGATGTTGCTGCACAACTGCGGGGAGCAGGTCGTGCTGTCGCCCTCGTAGGTTCCGTCGAGGTCGGTGCACTCGCTACCCGTCAGCTCGTCGCAGGAGTCGGCGAGGCAGCAGGCGCCGGTCGGCGCGAGCGGACAGGTGGCCTGGGGGCAGCTCGACGCAGCGCCCTGGGGCGTGCCACTACAGGTGGCCACGGTGAGGTCCAGGCAGGAGCCGTCGGGCAGGCAGCAGGCCTCCGTCACAGGCGCCGCGCAGGAGACCTCGGCGCAGAGCGTGTTGTCGCCCTGGTAGGTGCCGGCGGCGGCCGCTGCGCAGCTGACGGTGTCGGCGACGACACAGCTCTCGTCGGGCAGACAACAGGCGCCCGTCTGGACGGCGCAGGTGACCTGCGCGCACAGCGTGCCGCCACCTTGGTAGACGCCGCCGGTCCCGGTGCAGACCGACTCCACGTCCTCGATGCAGTCGGCGGCGAGGCAGCAGGCACCGATCGGCTCCGAGCAGGTGACCTGCGCGCAGAGCGTGCTCCCACCCTGGTAGACGCCACCCGACGCTTCACAGTCCCCTGCCAGGCCGTCCGTGCAACTGGCGTCCGGCAGACAGCAGGCACCGGTGACCAGGGGGCAGGAGACGTTTTCACAGAGCGCGCCGTCACCCTGGTAGGTGCCGCCCGCGGTGCCACAGGCGTCCCGGTCGACGGAGATGCAGCTGGAGTCGTCCAGACAGCAGGCGCTGGTCGGGCTGCCGCAGATGGCGTTGGCGCACAGGATGCCGTCGCCCTGGTAGACGCCGACGCCGCGGCAGCCGTCCATGGAGCTCTCGACGCAGGAATCGTCGGGCAGGCAGCAGGCGCCTGGCGTCTGGGCGAGGGCGCCGCCGGGTAGGAGGATGCCGGCGAGGCCGAGGGCGCCGAGAAGCCAGTGCAGTGTGCGACAAGAGTAGGAGTGGCTGCGAAGGTTCAGCATGGTGGCACCTCTTTCCTGAGCCCGGCCACCGAAACGGTGATCTGTTTAGGCTCGACATCCGGGTACTCCGCCTGAGAGCAGTCTATCGCAGATTCCGTCTCCGGGAGACCGATGAGAGCCGAACCCTCCGAGGACGCCGCCTTCTCGGGCTACGTCCGGCAGACCCGCTTGGTCCGGCCGGTTCGGGGCCGAGGCGTCATGTCGTCGAGGAAGCGCCATAGTTGCCGGAGACCCGCGGCCATGGATCTGCGTGTGCAGGAAGAGTTGCTGGACGTCAGGCCAGAAAGGAGTCCTACGTGACCGGATCGAAAAGCGCCATTGCCAGTCAACTGGTCCGGGTCTTCGACTCCAGCCCGACGTTCCCGACGTTCCCGATGGCGCCGGCCAAATTCGTCGACCACCGCGAGGCCCTGGGCGATGACGGCGAGGTCGCGGTCTACATGCGCGACGACGTCGAGCTCGCCAGCGAACGTTCGGAGCGCCTGCACGCGATGGTGGCCTCGGCAGGCTTTTTTCACCTGCTGCGCCACGATCTCGTGCTCGGCCGCGACTTCAAACGTGGGGACGAACGCGGCGCGGTGGGGAGGCCTACCATTCGAGGACGAGGGAGCTCTCGTCCTGGCGGCTCACCCGAGTGCCGAGCGGACGGCCTTCCCGGTCGAGGACGCCGCACAACCAGTCGGCGTCGGCGCGCGATGCCCTCTGTAGTTGAAAACGCCGCACTTCGAGCGACGTCATGCGGAAGCTGACGAGCTTCGCGGCGGCGTCGAAGGTCACGAAGTACATGAGCACCAGCTCGGGGCGAAACGACTCGTGGCCGCTGATCCCCTCGTAGTCGTTTAGGAAGTCGCCGCAGCCGTAGAGGATCGGCTTGCCGCGGTAGACCTCGATCCCCTTCGGATGGTGCGAGGAATGGCCGTGGACGACGTCGACCGCAGCCCGATCCACCAGGCCGTGGGCGAAAGCTCTCTGCTCGCGGGGGATCCGGTAACCCCAGTTTCCTCCCCAGTGAATCGACGCCACCACGAGGTCGCCGGGACGCTTCACCGTGGCGACTTGCGCGGCAATCCGCTCGACGGTGCTTTCGGAAAGGTCGCCCAGGAGGCTGACGCCCGGTTTCGTCTCGGTCGCCGCCCAGTCGCGGGGGATGCCGCTGGTGACCGCGCCGTAAGAGAAGACGACGACGCGCCGGCCCCCGGCCACCTCGAAAAGCGCCGGGCTCTGCGCCTCGTCGAGGTTGCGCCCTGCACCGGCCGTCGCAACACCGGCGTTCTTCAGCGTATCGAGAGTCTCGACAAGCCCCTCCTGGCCCCAGTCCAGGACGTGGTTGTTGGCGAGAATCACGCCGTCGATCGCCGCCGCCGTCAGGCATGCAACGTTGCGCGGATGCATCCGGTAGTTGATGCCCTTGGGGAGGTAGTCGTCGCTGCGGGTGACGCTGGTCTCCAGGTTGACGATGCGCACGTCCGGTGCCACCCGGCGCCACTCTTTGAGGGCGTCGCCCCAGACATAGGAGAAGTCGACGCCTCGCCGGATCGGACCGTTGGCGCGTTCCGCCAGGCTCACGTAGCGGAGGGCCGACTTCACGACCGGCTCGTGGATGCGGGGATTCGACGGATGCGGCAGCACCTGGTCGATTCCGCGGCCCGTCATCACGTCGCCGCACAGGAAGAGGGTGACGGTTCGAGCGCGTGCTCCCGGAGGCTGGATGAACGCCGCGGCAGCAGCTCCTGAAAGTTGTAGGAAGTCTCTGCGGCTCATCCCATCCGGGCCGACAGAGATGTCGTCGTGACCCTCGCTCACGCTTGGAGGATAACACGCGCCCGGGCGAAGAAGAACAGCTCTGGGTTCGGTAATCAAGAGGTGCAATCTCTTAGACGCACGAAAGAGAGGAAAGGTTGCAAGGTGATCTCAACTTGCCTCCAGGCACGGTAGGCTCTAGGCTCTGAGGCCGGACAGATTCAGGGCTATGCGGCGCGCCGTCTACGATGCCCCAGCTGCAACGACCTAACTGGAGGCTTTGAGCCATGCAACTCGGAATGATCGGCCTGGGCCGCATGGGCGGCAACATGATCCACCGCGTCATGGGAGCGGGTCACGAGGGGGTGGTCCACGACCTGGACCGCGACAGCGTCGAGCGCCTCGTCGGCGAAGGTGCGGTGGGGGCCTACTCCCTCGAGGAGCTCGTCGAACGGCTGACGCCGCCGCGGGCGGTCTGGGTGATGGTGCCCGCCGGTGAGCCGACCGAATCGGCTGTCCGCGAGCTCGGCAAGCGCCTGGAGGCAGGAGACCTCGTCGTCGACGGCGGCAACTCCTACTTCAAGGACGACGTGCGCCGAGCTGCCGCTCTGGCCGAGACGGGCATTCATTACGTCGATGTCGGGACCAGCGGCGGGGTCTGGGGATTCGAGCGCGGCTACTGCCTCATGATCGGCGGCGACCCCGAGCCGGTCCGGCGCCTCGACCCGATCTTCCGGGCGCTAGCGCCGGGGCGGGGTGAGATCGAGCGCACCCCGGGGAGGGACGGCAAGGGCGGAACCGCCGAGGAGGGCTACATCCACTGCGGTCCCCCGGGCTCGGGCCACTTCGTGAAGATGGTCCACAACGGCATCGAGTACGGCGTCATGCAAGCCTACGCCGAGGGCTTCGACATCCTGCGCTCGGCGGCCAAGGACGAGCTGCCCGAGGGCTACCGCTACGACCTCGACCTCGCTGACGTGGCCGAGGTGTGGCGGCGCGGCAGCGTCATCTCCTCGTGGCTCCTGGACCTCACCGCCATCGCTCTCTTGGAGGACGGCGATCTGGCCGGCTACAGCGGCTTCGTCGAGGACTCCGGGGAAGGGCGCTGGACCGTCCAGGCCGCGATCGAAGAGTCGGTGCCGGCCGAGGTGCTCTCCGCCGCCCTCTACACCCGGTTTCGTTCGCGTCAGGAGCACACCTTCGCCGAAAAAGTGCTTTCGGCGATGCGTCACAAGTTCGGCGGCCACATCGAGCCGCCCACCGAAGGCTGAAGCAACTATTTACGTTCCCCGATCCTCTTCGCCATAAGGATGTCCGGCTTGCCCCATCCGTTGGCGTCTTCGCCGGACGTCACTACGACAACGCCGGCGTCTTCGGCTGGTCCTTCTACAGCCAGGGGACGGACGAGCAACGAACAGCCTCGTCCGACGAATTCTTCGCCCGGGCGTGGCGCTTCTTCACCGGCGAGGGCGAGCTCGTCTTGGCGTCCAACGAAGATGGGGGACGTCGTGGGCAGGTGGTCGATGTCGATCCTGGCGGTCATTGACGTGCCGTGGAGCTTAGCAGAGCCGGCGTTTCAGGTTCCGGCTTCGTGCTTGGATGAAACCTGAGCCCGCCTTCGAGCGTTAGATAGTGGGTCAGAAGCAATTTGCTGCTCCAGAGCGACGCCAGGCAACCTCGAACCAAGGAAAGGACGACAAGGATGAGCAACTGGACGAGGGATCTTCAACAGGCGTGCCGCGCGCTGCTCCGCACCCCTGGCTTCGCTGTCTTGACGGTGGGCACGCTGGGGCTTGCCATCGGCGCCACCGCCGGAATCTTCAGCGTCGTCGACACGGTGCTTCTCGACCCGCTGCCTTACAACGACACCGACCGTCTGGTGTACATCGCCGGTACCGCGCCGGGATCCGATTTCCCGGAGGAGTTTCCGCTGGCGATGGAGTTTTACGTCCAGTACCGGGAGCAGTCCGAGCTGATCGAGGACGTCTCGACCTTCAACTCGTTCACCAACACGCTGCGCGTCGGCGACCGGATCGAGCGGGTGAGGATGTCGGCACCCACGACGTCGCTCTTCAACACCCTGGGAGCGAAACCCATCCACGGTCGCCTGCCGGTGCCCGAGGACGAGGATCGGGTCATCGTGATCAGCCATGCGCTCTGGACGACGTGGTTCGGATCCGACCCGGCGGTCCTCGGCCAGACCTACTACGCGGGCGGCAAGGACCGCACCGTGATCGGGGTGATGGGGCCCGACTTCTGGTTCCCGAACGACGGCACTCTGCTCTGGATTCCGTTCAACTTCCGCCCTGAGGGCATCCAGCCCGGCCGCTTCGGCCAGCCCTTGGTGGCCCGCCTGGCGCCGGGAGCCGAGCTCGAGGCTCTCGCCGCCGAGCTCAAGGTCCTGGCCCGGCAGCTGCCGGAGCGCTTCGGCGGATCGGCCAACTACGCCCGCCTGATCGAGCAGTACCGTCCGGTGGTGCGGCCGCTCGAGGAGCAGCTGCTCGGCTCCGTCTCCGGCCCTCTTTGGATCCTGCTGGGCGCGGTGGCCATCGTCCTGGTCATCGCTTGCGCCAACGTGGCCAACCTGTTCATGGTCCGTGCCGAGCAGCGGCAGCCGGCGATGGCCGTCCGGCGTGCCCTCGGCGCCGCGCGCGGCCGTCTGATCGTTTCGCAGTTGGCCGAGGCCGGGATCGTCGCCGGGCTCGCCGGAGGCCTGGCGGTGGCCCTCGGCTGGGTCGGAGTGCCCCTGCTGCTGAGCGCCGCCCCCGCCAACCTTCCCCGCCTGGGCGAGGTCGCGATCGGCCCCACCACGCTGCTTTTTACGTTCGGAGTCTGCGTCGGCTCCGCCCTCTTGTGCGGGCTGGTGCCGGCCGTCCGCTTCTCGGCTCCGAGCCTTTCGCAGCTGCACGAAGGAGGCCGCGGCTCGATCCGGCGCCGCCACTGGGGGCGCAACGCCCTGGTCGCCGCGCAGACGGCCCTGGCGTTGGTGCTGCTGATCGGATCGGCACTGCTGCTGCGGAGCTTCGACAAGCTCCGCAACGTCGACCCCGGCTACGACACCGAGGACATCTTCACCTTCCAGATCGCTCCCGAAGGCGCCCATCTCCAGGACGCGGCGTCCTACGCCCGCTTCCACACCGACTTCATGGACCGGGTGGCGGCGCTCCCAGGGGTGGAGAGGGTTGGAATCGTCGAGAACGTGCCGCTGAACGAAGGTCTTGCCGGCCAACGTTTCCGTACGGAGGACACTGCGGCTGAAGAGGACGCGGGATCCTTGCTGCGCTACACCTGGTCCGCCGGCGACTACTTCCGTACCATGGGGATCGAGGTGCTTCGGGGCAGGACCTTCACCCCGGACGACCATGTCTCGCAGCTCGGCAACATTCTCGTCAGCCGCTCGGCGGCCGACCTCCTGTGGCCCGGCGTGGATCCGATCGGGCAGCGTCTCCAGATGCAGGATCAGGAGACCTGGGAGACGGTGGTCGGGGTCGTCGTCGACGTCCTGCAATATGGCTTCCGGCAGGCGCCGGAGCCGATGGTCTACTTTCCGCTGGTCGGGCAGGACCCGGAGAACCGCCGGGTGATCTCGTCGCCCGCCTACGTCGTCAAGACCCCGCGTGCTGAAGAGATCGCACCCGAGATTCGGGCCATGGTGCGCGAAGTCGCGCCCACCGCTCCCATGTACCGCATGTTCACCATGGAAGGCCTTGCGGCCGATTCGATGTTGCAACTCTCCTTCACCGCGCTCACGCTCGGGCTCGCATCGGTGCTGGCCCTGATCCTGGGCGTGGTCGGCCTCTACGGCGTCCTCTCCTACGCGGTCGCCGAGCGCACCCGCGAGATCGGCCTGCGAATGGCCCTGGGCGCGGCGGCGATGCGTGTGCGGCTGATGGTCGTCGGCCAGGGCGCACGGGTGCTGGCGGCCGGCATCGTGATCGGCGCCGGGATCGCCTTTGTGGCGACGCGGGCCCTGGGCACTCTGCTCTTCGGCGTCGAAGCCTTCGACGTCGGCACCTACCTGGGAGTGTCCGCGGTGATGGTGCTCGTCGGATTGGCGGCGAGCTACTTGCCGGCGAGGCGGGCATCGAGGGTCGATCCCATGGTGGCTCTCAGGACCGAGTGACATGTAGCGCCTACATGGTGTTCACTGCGGCATCAGGGCTATTCGGCCCGCAGAGCCCCCGCCGGATCGAGGCGCGCCGCCCGCCAGGCCGGTAGGGCGGCGGCCGCCACCCCGGCCAGGAGCAGCACGACGGTGGCGCCGACGAAGCTCGCCGGATCGTCCGGCGAGACTTCGAAAAGAAAGCCGCGCAGCAGACGCGCCAGGCCCAAAGCGGCGACCAGCCCCACCGCCGTCCCGGCCGCGACCGGTCCAAGGCCCCGGCCGACGACCTCGCGCCAGAGCTGCCCCGGCGCCGCGCCCAGGGCCATGCGGAGGCCGATCTCACCGCGGCGCCGCGTCACCTGGTAGGCCACGACACCGTAAATCCCCACCGCTCCCAGGACGAGCCCGAGACCGCCCATGAGAAGCAGGAAGAACCGCAGGCGCAAGGGCTCGGCCATGGCCTCGGAGACGACTCGTGAGAGCGGGGTCACCCGGGCGACCGCCACCCGTGGGTCGAGCTCGCGCATCGCCGCCCGGACGCTGCCGGCGAGCGTCAGCGGATCGATGTCGCTGCGCAGCAAAAGGGTGTTGCGAATACCGTTCCACGGACGCTGCTCCTGGGGCCGGTAAAGCACCATGGTGTTGGAACCTTTCAGCGAACGCATCCGCACCTCCTCGACCACGCCGACGACGGTGAGCCAGTCGCGGTAGCCCTCGTTGCCGGTCTTGATGCGCTGGCCGATCGGATCGGTGCCGCCCCAGACGCGGCGCGCGAAGGACTCGCTGATCACGGTCACCGGCAGGCTCTCGGCCCGGTCGCGCTCGTCGAAGAGGCGGCCGCGGCGCAGCTCGATGCCGGCCGCCTCGAAGTAGTCCGGAGTCGCGCTCCGCCAGAAGCTGTTGGACGCCCGGTCGCCGAGCTCCGGACGGCTCTCGATCTGCACCGGCCCCTGCACGCCGTTGTCGCGTAGGGGCAAGCGATTGGTCAGGCCCGCCGCCCGGACGCCGGGCAGGGCCGAGGCCTCGACGACGGCGGCGGCAAAGAAGGCCTTGCGGGCGTCGTCGTCCATCTCCTGCTCGCCGACGACGAGGTCGACCGCCAGGACGCCGCCGGGATCGAGCCCCGGATCGACACCGCGCAGGTTGCCGACGCTGCGGATCAAGAGCGCGGCGCCGGTGACCAGAACGACGGCCAGGGCGGCTTCCGCGAAGACCAGGACGTCCTGGGCGCCGCGGCGTCCGGCGCCCCGGCGGCCGGCGTACCGGGTCCGCAACGCGTCCGCCGCGGGGCCAGGGGCCAGGCTCAGCAAGGGGAAGACGGCCACTCCGACCGCCGCCAGGACCGCCAGAACCAGGGCCGCGGCAAGGCTCGCCGCGTCGAGGGCCAACGTTTCGCCGAAGCCGTAGCGCAGGGGCAGCCGGGCCACGAGGACGCCGAAAAGCGCCGCCGCAAAACCCACGCCGATGCCGGCTCCGGCCAGCGCCAGGACCATCGATTCGGTCAGCACCTGGCGCGTCAGGCGGCCGCGTCCGGCGCCGAGGGCGGCACGCACCGCCATCTCCTCCTGGCGGTCGGCCGTTCGCGTCACCACCAGGGCGGCGACGTTGGCGCACGCCATCAGCCACAGGAGCGTCACGGCGCCCAGCAGGAGCAGGAGCGCCGGTCGCAGACGGCCGAAGAGGAACTCGCGCAGCGGCCGCACGTAGGCGCCCTTCGACTTGTCCCAGGCGTCGGGGTAGTCGAAGCGCTCGCCGAGGGCGGCGGCGACGCTCGCGACGTCGTCCTCGAGCTGCTCGGCGCTGACCCCCTCCTTCACCTTACCGAGAAGGGCCAGGTAACCGTTCGAGGCGTAGTGTCCGGACGCCGGATCGATCTGCAGCGGACGCCAGGCCCGGACCTGGGGGAAGGGAAAGAAGAAGCCCTTCGGCATCACACCGACGACGGTCACCGGCTCGCCGCCCAAGCTCAGGCGCTGGCCGAGGACCTCAGGATCGCCGCCCATCTCCTGGCTCCAGAAGCCGTAGCCCAAGACGACGACCTTCTCTGCTCCGGGCCGGCCGTCGGCCGGCTCCAGGCCTCGCCCCAGAAAGGGCTCGGCGCCGATCGCGTCGAAGAGGTTGCCGGTGACGAGACCCTCCTCGAGGAGGGTGGTCCCCTCGTCGAGGCGCAGGGACGACGAGGTCCAGGTGAAGGCGGCGATCTCGTCATAGGCGCGGGCGTGCTCGCGCACGTGGTCGTACTCGACCTCGAACCAGTCGCCGTCGCTCCAGAAGACGAGTAGGCGCTCTTCGGCGGCGTAGGGCAGAGGCCGCAGCAACAGGCCGTGGACGGCGCTCCACAACGCCACCGTGCCGCCGATGCCGAGCCCCAGCACCATCGCCGCCAGGAGCGCCGAGGACGGACGGCGAAGCATCTGGCGGACGGCGAAGCGAGCGTCGCCGCGCACCTCCTGGAGCAGGACGACGCCCCAGGCGTCCCGGGCCCGTTGCTTGTGGCGTGTCAGGCTGCCGAAGCTCGCTTCGGCCGCGTGGCGCGCCTCGTCGGGGTCGAGGCCGCGCTCGACGTTCTTGGCCGTCGCCATCTCGAGATGGAAGGCGATCTCGTCGTCCAGCTCGCGCTCCATCGTCGCCGGCCGAAAAAAGGCCCGCAGTCTGAAGATGAGGTCCGAGATTCCGCGCATGGTGTTGTCTCCTCAGGCCGCCGACAGGGTGAGGACGCGCCCGACCGCGTCCGCCAGCCTCGTCCAGCGTAGCTGCTCGATGCCCAGTTGCTCTTCTCCCGCCCGGGTCAGCTTGTAGTAGCGCGCCCGGCGGCCGTTTTCCGTCGTCCGCCACTCCGAGCCGATCCACCCCTCCCGGGTGAGCCGGTGGAGCGACGCGTAGAGCGATCCCTGGTTGACCTGGAGGGCGTCCTCGGACACCTGTTGGATGCGCTCCGTGATCCCCCAGCCGTGCATCGGGGCGAGGGAGAGGACCTTCAGGATCAGCATGTCCAGGGTCCCTTTGATCATGTCGGCCTTCTGCTTCGCCAACGTCTCTCTTCTCCCGGTAATCAAGAGGTGCACTACCTTAGACGCACGAGAGGGGACAAAGGTTGCAGCTCAGGGTTCTATCGGACGGGCCAGAGGCTTGCAGATCGCCAGGAAGAAGGCGCTTACCAGGTGGACAAAAGTGGGCGGCGCGACGGGTTCTCCGATAAGGTAGCCTGCTCAACGACGCGCTCTTCGTCGCCACCCGCGACCTCGAGGAGGGCGGCGTGGTGCTCCTGGCCACCGACGGCCGCATGGCCGAAAAGGACACCGAAGACGAGATCCCGATCGACGACCGGCAGCTCGACCTGGCCTCGTACATCCGCCGGTCAGATCCAGTTCTCGACCCTGAGCCCGTCGACGCGGGAGAGCTCTCGGACGTTGTTGGTTACGAGCACTCCCCCCAGCCAGCGGACGTGGCCTGCGATCAACAGGTCGTAAGCCCCGATCAGCGCACCCTGAGCGGCGAGATCGGCACGGATGACACCGGCCTGCGTTGCCGCACCGGTCGTGAGCTCCAACACCTCGACATTGTCGAGAAAAGCACCGATGACTCTCTTGATCTCGTCGCAGCGGGCGCTTCGGCGAGCGCCGTACTCCAGTTCGAACACCGTCACGACCGAGACCTTGAGCTCGTTCGGCGCAAAACGCTTCACTCTGGCAATGAGCGCGGGATGCGTGCGCTTCATCAGGTAGCTGCAGGTGTCCGTGTCGAGGACGTACATCAGAAGAGGCGACGTTCCGGCGGGCTCGGATCCTCGCCCACGTCGAAGTCCTCGGGCAGGACCAGCGTCTCGTCGGTGAAGAAGCGGTCCCAGCCGCCGGTGTAGCTCGGTCGGACGATCAGCGCGTGCCCCTGCTTCTCAAGGGTGACCGTGTCGGTGTCGAAGCTGAGCTCCACCGGAATGCGGACGGCCTGGTTGCGACCATTGCGAAAGATCTTGGCGGTGATTGACATCGTGAGCCCTCCTTGTCGGCCTATGCCACCAGCATAGGCCGATGATCCACGTTTGTCAACTTCCGGAGATTCCAGGAGGGCCACCTCCCCCAACTGCCGGCAAAACCTACGGCACCCTGCGCTAAGATGACGCCCCATGCCCCCCATGACGTCTTTCTCTCTCACCTACAGCCGCGACAAAGACATCGCCGTCGACCTTCCTCTAGGAGGCCTTCGCCGTCGAAGGGGAACCAGGCGCTCTGGCGCAGCGATGGTAGGCGACGACGAGCGAGCTCTCCACCGCCGTCCGGCGCGGTGCCAAAACGAGCGGGAAGTGTCCCGAGTAGCGTCGTCCGCAGCCGAGACGCAGCTCCAGGCGCGAGCACCGCAGCTCGATGCCGTAGGGGAGCTGCTAGCCTTCGAGCGCGGCCGGCCGGGCCTTGCCGAGAGCTTTGCGCAGATCGTCGAGGAGCCTCTGGCGCAGTTTGCCGGCGTGGCGTCCGGAGCGGTTCTGGTTGTACGAGCCGAGGTCCAGGGTCCACCAGTGGTGGTGGTTACCGTGGCGGTGTTCATAGACTGCGGCGGTGAATTCCATGGCCATCTGGGGGACAAACTTCGCAAGCTGCCGTTGAGCCGCCGGAGCCCACCAGGGCTCGTCCCCATTAAATGAGGATGATGGGATCACCGGCAGACGCTCGCCCCTTGAGCGGCCGCTGGCTCGCTTTCCTGACCAAGGTCGAGCGCTTTCTCGACAGGCGCGATCTGACGGACGCCGACGGAGACGTCGAAGTCGTGTATAATCGGTTGATTCCGTCGGTTCGCCCAAAGAGATGAGCGTATCTTCACGGAGGAAGATGCTTCACAGGTACCCCACTGACGTCCCCTATCTCAGGTTCGAAGAGCTGAAAGAGCTTTCCGACAGACCGCCGGAGGACGTGGAAGCGGCCGTGGACCGGCTCCGGCGCCTGCTGCCACTGCTCGGCGACGAGCTCGTTCCTGTCTGGACCAGCCCTCCCCTTCCCTTCCAGCCGGTTGCCCTCGCCTCCTTCCTCGACAAGACGGACGTGCCCCTGGTGGCTGCGGCTTGCGAGTCGGGCCTCGTGGCCGTCACGTCGGCGGAGAAGGGCGACGGCTGGACTTCCCTCCAGATCCCCGCTGTCCAACCCCGGGGCGGACGCATCCACGGCCTCTGGGCCAGCCGGGCCGTGCGTCCTTTCGGCCCCTGGACTGAGCTTCACGTCCTCGTCGTGCCTCGTGAGCACAAGCCGGAAGATCACCAGCTGTATCGGGCGCTCGTCCGCTCTCGGGAAGGCGCGGTCGAGCTGTTGCCGGCCTCGGAGACCATCTACTGGGAGCACGAGGGTCTCCCGGAGCACTTCGGATGGCTTGCTCAGGGGAGAGTCTTTTGCAACGGTGGGGCCGACCCGTTCGAGGTCATGACATCCCTCTACTGGCCGTTGGAGCTGCGGGCACTGACCTCGCGACCGGGTAATCTCGTGGCCTACGGCCAAGGCCATGTCGCCTGGGTAGAGCAAGGAGACCGGCTTCGGTCTCGTTGGATTCCCAACGAGGTGATCTCCAAGGACCTCCCCGACGAGGTCCACGCAGCCGTCTGTTTCTCTTTCCGGAAGGAGGATCTCAAGGACAAAGATGAGCGCATCCGCGTGGTGCTCGCGAGCGGCCGGAAGCAGCTCGAGGCCCTGGACCTCGTCCAGGGGAAGGGCGAGTGGGCCCGGGCGTGGCGGCAGCTCCTCCGAGGCCGTGCCCTGGCCATCGACTGCGCCACGGGGAACGGCAAATGGCGGAACCTCTACGTTGCCGACAACCTCCGCGAGGTGGTCCGCTACGCGCAGGTCGGCCCGGATTGGTTGAAAGAGCTTTGGGAGAGCGAGGTCCGCCGTCTTGCGCTGACGGAGTCCATCGGGAGTCCCAAAGAATGGATCCGGTGGTGTACCCAGCGTTTTGACGAGACGCCGGAGATTGACACTGCCGAGGGACGCTCCCTTCACCGGCTCCTCCACTACCTGGCGCTCGACCGCCTGCTGGCGTCGCCCGAGGATGTCGAGCGCTCCGAGCTTCGCGACGCTCTGGGAGAGCTCTACTCCCGGGAACGGCACGCGGCTGTCCTGCTCCCGGCCATTCGCAGACTGGAGGCAGGCCTTTCGGAATGGGAACTGGATCCGGGAGGTACCGGCCTCCCGGAGCTGGTCTGGGCCTGCTATGACCAAAAACCCTTTCGAATTCAGGAAGTCCTCGACGTCCACTTCCGGGAAGTCCCCGAGGAAAACCACTCCAACCTTCGGGTCGCTGGCGGCGACAAGTACGCTCAGCTCTTGGAAGATTCCCGCAACGTGGCCGCGTTTTTCGATCCCGTCGACAAACCCCTGCGGCGGGCCGGCGTCCATCTCTCCCGCGCCTTGGAACCCTTCGTCACGGCGGCGTTCTCCGCCAGTGGCGAGGCCTTCGCCGGCTGTCGACACCTCGTGGCTTTGAACCTCTCGGGGAAGAGTCTCGTCGTCGCCTTCGGGAGCTCGTGGATCGATTTCTACGAGTTGGAAGAGGTCGAGCATCCTGGAGGGAACCCGGCAAGAGAAGTCTTCCTCCGACGGGTGCCGACAAGTCCCGAAGGCCGCTCGCGTTTTCGCGCTCCCGAGTTCGTCCACACCATCGTGGGGCCAGAGGAGCGGGAATATGTCGTCTTTGGCACTCGGCACGGAGTCCTCGCGGCCCTGAATCCGGAGACGGCCGTCCGAAATCTGGGCGACGCCCTCTCCCTGAACGTGGAGCTACAAAACAACGAGGACGGGGAACCTGAGGGACAGCTTGTCGCGGCCGTTCCGTTTCCTCGACGAGACGCGCTTCTCGTGGCGGAGAACCGTTACCAGAAACCGGCCAGACTGTTGGAAGTGGTTGTCGGCCCGGAGGGCAAGCCGGCCGTGTGTAGGAGTTGGGAGACGCCGCTGCAGCAGATCAGCACTCTCGACGTCTTCACTCGCGACGGGAAGTGGCAGGTCGTGGCGGGCGAATACGGCGACGTGGTGCTCCTAGAGCTCGACGAAGCCGGCCGCGAGGTCGTTCACGAGCGGGGTCGCCGACACCTCGGCTCGACCGTCCTGGACTTGAGCTTGATCTGCGACGAGCAAACCGCCTGCCCCCTGCTGGCATGCATCACGCGCAACGGTCATCTCTTCGCGACCCACCTCGACTCGTCCCTGGCGCCGTGGCAGAGGATTCGATGGATCCACCATGTGACCCACGGCAACGTCCGGAGGGTGGAGGGCCTCCGGGGGTCGGGACGAGTCGGCGTCGTGGGGGCTCAGGGGCATGTGGCGCTTTACGAAAAGGACGGGACCCGTAGCTTCCTCTCCTACCCCAACGATCCGACGGAGGCCTCGACCTTCGTGCCGGCACAACTTGCTGGAGACCCCGAATACCTGGTCCTCGCCCACGAGTCCGGCATGCTGACCGTACTGCGCTCGACGGGCGATTCCAAGAAATGTCTGGAGCGGGCCCGCGAAGCTCTCTTGAAGCCGGAGACCACGTCTTCCGGAAGCAACAACGAGTCGTGGCAGCTGGGAAGGACCCTGCAACGATTCGACAACAAGGAGGATCCGGCGGCGATCTATTCCAGCCTGAGCTTCCAAGCCGCCCAGAAAGCGCTGGTCTGCCTCGTGAGCCGCTCGGGCGAGCTGGCTCCGAAGCGCCAGGAAGCCCTGGCCAGAGCGCTCGGCGTCGAAGATCTCACGTTTCTCCTGAAGGAACTGAGAAACGGGGACGTGAGAAGTGGCAAAAGCCTCGAACAGGTGGCCTGGCACAAGCTCGCCTTTTTGACGCAAACCGGCCCCGATTCGCGAAGGGCCCCCGGTCTCCTCTGTGAGGTGTTGCGTTTTTCGCGGCGCTCCGGCGTTCCCGGCCAGGTCGACCGACTCCGCAAGCTGCCCGGCAGGCTCTTCGAGAACGGCTGGGTCGCTCATCTGGTGGCCGAGCAACTCTTCAAAGAGCTGGACGAACCCCAAGAGGAGACCTCGAAGATCCTCGTTCGGCTGCTCTCGGAGCTCGCTCGCTTTCCTATGTCGGTGTGCCAGGCCGCCGCGACACTGTTGAGCGGCAGCCAGGACTCTCTTCCTCTCGAAGGGACCCTGCGCGCTCTGGTGCGCCTCGGCGAAGCGCTGCGTGCGCAAGCACAGGACGAAGAGGTTCACACCGGACTCCGGGATCTCGCCAAGGCGCTCTCCAACTGGCGCGAGGAGAAATCCGCGATCGGCCTGTTTGCCCGCTACGTCGATTGCGTGGATCCGTCGGACGTCGCAAAAGACGAAACCCGAGGCGCGCTGCTTTCCATTCTCGCCGATGCCAACATCTACGGCGAAGCCGACACCCTTCTCGGATTGATCTTCCAACGCATGGCCCTGTGGTGCCCACGCGAGCCGCCCGATGACGAGGACACCCTGTTGGCCTGGAGGAACTGGCTGCAGGAGACCGGTCAGCGGCTGCGCTCCCTGGAGCAGCAGCGTGATGAGTTGGGCACGGAGTCCAAAGACCTTCTCAAGGCTCACAAGGTCTGGCAGGGGCTCTGCGACGCCCTGCTCCGTCAAGGGCGCCAGGCCTTGGCACAATGGGTGGAGGCGAAAGAGAAAAGCCTGCGCTCTGAAGTACGTCTCCACCTGCGGCCGCGCAGCAACCGGCGTCCGTCGCGCCTGACCGCCGAGCTCGAGGTTCTGCTCACACCGGAAGCTCTCCGGAGGACGACGGCCCTCGAGTACGACGTCGACTTCGGAGCCCGGGGAGGGCTCGGCGCCGCCGGCAGTCCGCTGCGCTTCCAAGGCCGCGTGGACACCGTCGATCCGCAGCGGTCGGAGTCCGAGACGGTCAACGTTCGGGGAACGGTAGCTCCCGATCAGGAGAAGATCCAGGTCTCGGTTCATCTCAGGTGGGATAAGGGCGGGGAGCATTGGGCGATGATCACGTTGCCGCTGCGCCCTCCGCCGGATGCCCGGAGCTTGGCCGCCGAGGCACCGTTTCCGGACACCCTTCCGCTCTGGAGCCAGGCCCTGGTAGAGCGGGTCATGGGCCTGCCGGCTCAGACGGTCGTGGTGCTGATCGACGACGAGCTGGGCCGGGCGGGCCTCGTTCGCCAATTCGAGGGTCCTGGCACCCGCACGATCGATCTCGATCAAGCCCTCGGCGAGGTCGGCCCCGGCAGGGCATTTCCGGCTTACCTGAACCTGGAATCTTTCAGGACGGCCCTCAAGGGAGGGCGTGTGCCCTTCGACACCGGAGATTCAGCCTCCCTGAAAGGCGGTGGCCTGACGATTCACGTGGCCAATTGCGACGAGGTCTGGAACCGCCTCCTCGCCGACCCTCAGCTTCACCGGGAGACCAACGGAATCATCAACTTTCTTTCCGGGAATGCCTCCGGAGACCCCCGTATCTTCTTCTTTCTGGGACACGAGGTGGGTCAACAGCTCCGTCGTCGGGCCACCGGGTTGAAGTTCGTCGAGGCCTACCGCCTTCCCGACGAGAACGAGCACGAGGGCATCTGGCAGGAAGCCGCCTCCTGGCTGACCTCGGTATGGGTCTCCAAGAGCACGAAGGTCGGCCGGGCCGTCCTCAGGGAGCTCGGGGGAGACTTACGGTTTGCCCTGCTGTTGCGCAAAGCCTCGACGGATCCGTCGTTTGATGCCGGATCGGGGGGGGTTAAGCGGATTCTGGAAAGTGACGCGGCGCAGAGAATCTTTCAAAGCGATCTCGCCGGATTGCCGCCGCTTTCAATCCAACTCCTGATGACGGCATCCTGCTCCATCGCGATCTTACGTTTCAACCAGGTACGCCAGGCGATGGTGGTCGCCGAAGAGTTCTCCTCGACGCCACGCGGCGCCGGAACGCCCAAGGTCATCCTGCGTCGGGGAGACAGGGTTGGATCGCGAGCGGCACGGGCCCTTGATGGGGATCTCCGCCAGCAAGAGCGGCAGCTTCGCGTGGAAGGATTCTCTGTCGACGGGACGGCGGAGACAAATCCTTCGATGCGCAGCTTCACGACCTTCTTCGACTCCAGGCAAGGGATACGGAACGCGGCCGAGCCCCTGGTGACGATCGGAGCCGCCGAGAAAGTCGAGGGTCTGGTTCGCGCCGGGCAGCCCTACGGCCGTCTGATCCGGGAGCTGACGGACAAAGGCAAGTCGCCGACGGAGGTCTACAGCTTCCTCACCGGAGGAGCCTCCGCTCTGGAGGGACTCTCCTTCGAGGAGTTGGTCCAGCTCTCTCCGAGCATGCTCCTCAAGATCCAGCCACGGTTGAGCGTCTCTCAGGCGGAAGCGATCCATGATCTCACGGTCGCCTGGCAGGCCCTGAGAGGGGAACGGGAACCTTCCCAGCAAAACCTTCTGCGGATTTTCCGGGAGCTGACGGGCCACCCCACGGAGAGACTCGCTCAGGGCCCGGAAGACTCCACCGAGGAGTGGGGGGGCCTCCTCGAGGGGCCCCGGGACATTCTCCTGGGCCTTGGCGAGAGGACTCCCGAGGGAGGGTTCCCGTACTACCTCGCCATCTTGCTGGGCTCCGCGGAGAGCGGTAAGCTCTCCGAACCGAGCCGGGGCCTTTTGAGGGCGGTGATGCAACGGGGCGGAGAGGGCAATCCGAAAGGACGTCTCATCGTCCTGCGACCAGGCCGAGCCAGCCAGCGATTGCCGAACCGCTGGGTAGAGCTTACCGACGACGATCTGAAGGAGGCGGCCCTTCACCCAAAGTTCGCCAGCGCCTTCTGGGCAAAGGTCCGCGCCGGAGCCGGCCTCACGGCCCTGGCTCCTTTCAGGGCGGAAGGCGCCTTGCCTCCGGGAAGCCGGATCTTCTTCGGTCGCCAGCAGGAGATCGACACCATGCTCCAATCGGTGCGCGAGCAGAGCTTCCTGATCGTGGGAAGCCGCCAGATCGGAAAAACGAGCCTCCTCAACCAGATCCTACATCAGCTGCAAAAGCGCTCTGATATCGAGGTCTACCACTTCGACCTTCAAGAGGGATCGGATTCGATGCAGCAGGGGCTCCGCGAGCTCTGTGGCCGCCGCCCAGGCATGGAAAGGGCCGGGACGTTGGAGCTTTTGAAGTCGTTGATCGAAAGGAATCGGACGGCCGGGAAGACTTCGATCGTCCTCCTCAACGAGATCGACGATCTCATCGATTCCAAGCCGGACCTCATACGCGCCTTCCGTGGCCTCCACGACAGCGCCAGGGCGCGATTCGTGATGACCGGCTACTTTCAGGCAGCCGGGTCCTGCTACAGCCCCAAGTCGCCCTTCTACCACTGGACGTCCTCGAAAGAGGGACGTCCCTACATGGTTCTCGCGGAGCTTTCGGACCGGGCCGCTCAAGGTATCGTCGACCTCCTTGAAGCGCCGCCCTTGGAGCTTGTGTGGGAGTCCGAAGAGGAGAAGCAGCTCGGCGTACGCTATCTCCTCGAACGTAGCTACCGGATTCCCCACCTCTTACAGGCCATCTGCCTGGGGCTCGTCCATCGTCTGGAGGAAAAACGGCGCTCGGTGCTCCGAGCCTCCGACGTCGAGGAGGTGGCCCGCCAGCCGAGCTACTCGCCCTGGAGCCATGTGACGAAGATCAACTTCGGCGATCTCGTCCCGGGCATCAAAGCAAACGATAGGGAGAAAGCCGGACTCCTGGTCGAGCTTCTCCTCCTCACGGCGATCAAGCGGATCTACTTCCGGGGTGCCCCGCCGCCGATCCAGACCAACATCCGAGCCCGGGACCCGCGCTCGTTGAGCTTCGACATCGGAAACCTGCGCGAATGGTTCCCGGACGTTCTGAGCTCGCTGCTACGCGACGACGAGCTCACCGAAGCGAAGAAGTTCTTTGAGCGGATCGACCTGCAGGCTCTGCTTCTCGGCCTGAGTCTTACACTGATCCTGTCTTTCGAACCCATCAAGGGGCGCTATTACTTCCAGAGTCACCTCTATCCGATTGAGATTCAGCGCCAGTTCGAAGCGGGAGAGCTCATCGACGACAGGATCGTGAGGAAAATGTTACGTCTATACTCCTTTGTGACTTAAGTCAAGAGAGTGTTCAAGCCGCGCACTACGTTGGAAGCTCGTCTCGATGTTGCTAAAGAAACCAGAGTGAGTCGTCATGAACCATCGCGAAATTGAGATTGCTGGCGTTGTCAATGGAACCGAGCCATCGACTATCGCTCTCCCTTTCCCTTTCAGTGAAAACGATTCGGGTCCCCTTCGAGTCGTCTGGGACGACGGTAGATCCTGGCGGCTGCATCTTCTGAGCCGGGGTAACGAACCCGTGGAGTTGCCAGGAAAGAAGGTCCTTTTTGACAAAAAGAGTATCGCCAAGGCTGCCTCCGATAGTCGGGCCGTGATCGTCGTCAGCGGCTCCAATGGTGGCCTGACCTCTTTTTCTCACTGGCTCGCAAGAGATACGAAAGGCCCCAGAGTCCTCGCGGTAGACCTCCGAAACGCCTACCTCCGCGGCGAGGACACCGTACAGCGGATGGAGGCGATCGCCGAGGGTCTGCAACGTGAAGTCGAGGTTCTCTTGGAGAAGGAGGTGGATCTCGACGGCGATGAGAGCGTTTGGGCAAAAGACATCCAGGCTGCCGTCCTCCAGAGCACTGATCCCATCGAAGTTATCATCGAGATTGCCAAACGGACAGATGAGATGGCGAACAAGAAGGATGGGCTACGAATCGACGCTTTGGCGTTTCGTGCTTTCGAAGCCCTGGACGACGAGATAGCCATGAAGTTCTTCGGCCGTCTGAGAGCTATGCTGGAAGACTCCTGTCGTCCTCTGGCCAGCCTCGGAATCATCCTTCTCGGTCAATCCGTCAGGTTGCTCGATCCCCAGGAAAGGCGCCCGGTTTCGACGTTGCGAAGCCTGTCGGAAATCTACGCTCCCACCAGCCTGGAACCGGGGGAGATCCATGAGATGGGTCGCCGCCTGTCTCTACCGGACAGCGTGGACCTTAACGAGTTTCGGGAGTGGAGCGGTGGCGAACCGCTTCTCGTGCATGCCCTCTTTCGCCTTCTCGTCGGGCAGGAGGAGAAAGCGAAGTGCAAGACCTTGAAAGAGGCTGTCCGATTTCTTCAGAAGGAGGGCCTGCCGGCTTTTGGGTCCTGGTCTCAGAGCCTGGCCAAGCAGCTCAAGAGAAGGGAGGTCGCCATGTTCGTCGAACGGCTCCTTCGCGACGATAAATGCAGGAACGACGCCAACGAGTCGCCCGCCCTCCTGCTGGAGCTTTTCATCGAGAACTGGATCCGCCTCAACCAGCAAGAGGACGCCTGGGAATGGCGATCCGCTTTCCGGCGCTCTCTCGCCGTCGAAGCCTTCACCCTTCACAACTTCGCTTGAGGGAGATTAAGGTCATGTCGTCGTCAAGAGTGACAGACAAGCTACTCAGCCCGCAACAGAAGGCCGCCATCCGAAACACGGTAGACCTGATTCAGGACTTCATGACAGGTTACGCCACGGCAGAAGAGGAAAGTCCTGCCGATGAGGAAACCCAGGCGGCCGATGTGCAAGACCATCAGCGAAAGACGGAAGAAGATTTCGCTTCGTTCGGTCTTTTCGGCGCTCGCGGCTCCGGCAAGTCGACGGTTTTGGAGAAAATCTACAACAACTTAAGAGGCGGCTCCGCGAATCAACTTCACGTCTGCTGGCCGCCTCTCGACTGCACCACCTTGCCACCAGACATCCCTCTTGGTATCAGCCTCACGAGCTATCTGAAGGAGAACATTCGAGATTACCTGAAGGCGCGGGCGGAGAATGGTCGCTCGCCCCGAAGGGAGCCGAAAGGTTCGCCGGAAGATCCTCTGGTCGTCAAAAAGTTCGACGGAGCGTGTGCCGAGCTGATGGAAAGCTATCTGCCTCTCGATCGACACTACCGCGAGCTGAAACTCTCCCTGGCGGTTACCGTCTCGGAGTACAGCGAAATTGCCCAGAGGGAGCTGGGGCATCGGCAGAGGATCGAGTCCAGAGTCGATACATGGATCAAGAGTGTCTTGCCTCTGCTCGGAGCGGGCACCCGGCGCATTCTTGTGTTCCTCGAGGACGCTGACTTGGCCGTCGGACGGCTCAACCCGCGGGTACTGGCCACCTTCCTTCACGATTTCTCCAATCACCGCCTCATGTTCCTCATGGTGGCCGACGAGGACCATCTCAGCCAGCGCTTCAGCCAGGACGAAGAGCATGCCGGCGGCGTGAGCGGCCTTACCAAGGAACGGCTCCTCGATAAATTGATCCCTTTCCATCACCGTGTCGACCTGACACCCTGGCATTCGGAAGACGCCCTTGACTTCAAGGCTCCGGGCGAGAATTCTCCAGACTCGTCGTCGTTGCAAAAACTGATCGAGGACGAAGTTTCGGCAATGGCCATCCAGGTCCGCGACGTCGTGCCGCTGCTTCCGCGTCATCCCCGGGGCCTGCTCGACCTCTATCGGCGCCTGCACGGCCACAGATCTGAGGGGTCTTCCGGGCGCCCTCGTCTGAGCACAGAGGAGATGATCGTTCTCCTCGCCCAGTGTCGAGGCGAGGGGCCCCTGGCCCGCAAGCTCCCCCTACGTCGCCTCGACTGGTGGGCGGCACGCTTCGCCTGGAGTCTCGAGAACGTCCGACAGACAAGCTGGGAGAGAGTCGCTTTCGAGGCGCGCCGCGGTGAGCCGATTTGGGCCCTGGAAGCCGAGCCGAGTCGGCCGCTCAACCTTCCCCAGGGCACCGACGACGCTCTCTGGACGGAGCTGATCCTCAACGTCGCCTGCCGGAGCGACCCCGAATTCCTGCGGGTGGGTTTCCTGCAGCAGTTCTCGCCGCTGTCCGAGCAGCTGCCGTTCTGTCGCTGCGTGCTCCAGCCGGCCCCTCGCGTCCTGGCACGGATGAGCCCGGTGTTGCCGTCGTTGCTGGCCTGTCCGTGGTTCCGCTGGTTGATCGCAGAGGATCGAACGGTTCGCATTCATGCGGGTTGGTCGCCGCTGTTCAAGGCCGGCGGCCCGTCGTACGAGTCGGATATCCTCGAGATCTCCCGCAAGCTCGGCGCCCGGGCCGGCGAAACTGTAGCTTTGGAGAAGCGAGCCGAAATCCTGCCGGCCGACGTACGTAGCCTTGTCCTTCTCACGGACAACGTCTCTCGTCTACCCTGGGTGCAAATCCAGGAGTGGGCCGAGGATCGCGTCAGCCCGGAGTTTCTCCACATCCTGGCGATCCTCTGTGGAAACGCCTACTACCAGACCCTCGTCGATTGCCTGAGAATCGAGAAGAAGAAGCTGCCGAGTGCTGTGACGACCGTTGAGTTCGCGGATCTAAAAAAAAAGAACCTCGACGAGCTAAAGCAGGAACGAGATCGCCTCCGGCAAGGGATCGAAGAGCTCGACCTGGAACGTAGCGACCATCCGATCGCTCGCGCGACCCTCGGCTTTTTGCGTGGTCCCTGGTTCCTGGAGCCGGCGAAAGAGGACGCCAGTGCCTGAGACTCCGACACTCGACGCCTACCGGCTCGAAGTCCTGGCCGACCGGCTCTCGTTGCGGGAACGGATCGAGCAATCCCAAGGACGGCAGAAGGAACAAGCCCTCGCCTGGAAGCTTCTCTCCCGGCATCCGGAGATCGGCGACCGTATCGCCGTCGAGATCACCCGCGAAGTGTTCGAGAGGTGGCCCTGCTGTCTACGCGGCCTCGAGGAACTGGCGGATCATCTGCTCGAGCTACGTGGCGACGAGATCTTCCTGCGTAGCGAAATCCCCCTGCGTCTGCCCCGGAGCCTGCTCGACGAGGACCAACTGATCGCGGCGCGTGTCGCCGCCCTCTGTCATGAACGCGGCAGGAGTTACACGAACATCAACCCCTGGCATCTTCTCGGCGACCCGATCCCTCCGGCGCTTGACCGCGACCTGGAAGACCTCCTGGAGCGTCCCCTGGCCGAGACCCACATCCATCTGGGCGGCGCGGCGCCGCCGATCACCTTCTGGTTGCCTCTGATGCTCGGGCTCGTCTCGGTGGAAGTGGCGGGAAGGCTTGCCGCCAGGGCGAGCGCCGAGGAAGAGCGGGAAACGTGTTCTGCGAGAAGTTTGACGGATCTGTGGATCGCCCGCCTGCTGGAGTCTGCAATCCTGCGCTTGCGGCTGGCGGCGTGTCTTTCCAGGCTGAGTGCGGACCATCCGTTTCGGCGGATCCAGGGGCTTCAAGGGCCGGAAGGGAAACCGTCGCTGCCGGAGACGAACGAAACCGAGATCCAGCCTTGGATCCGGACGTTTCGAGAAGCGCTCGACCGGGTCGGCTACCGCACCCCGCACGACCCCATGGGTCCGCCCCTCGAAGGCTGCCCGATCTGGATTTATCCCCAGGGCGAGATCCCTTACCGCGACTACCTGACCCAGGCGGTGGAAACGGAGCTGGGCCTGTCGGCTCCGAGCGAGGCCCCGGCGCTCGGCGAGCGTTACCTGCTGGCGAGTGCGTTTCGCTTCCTACGCAGCGCCGGCGGCGACCGTGAAGGCGGCTTCGGCAAGGACCTTCTGCGCTACATCCGCATCAAGCACGCCCTACTCCGTCTTCTCGTCCACTACCCCGGGATTCACGGTCTGGACCGCTACCGCCGCAGCCACCAACGACACAAAGAGTTCCGGCGACGCTACGACCCGAGTTCCCGCAGCCAGGAAGTTTGGCTGCGGGCCAGCATCCGCTACCAGGTCCGAGCGACGGTGATCCGCTGGCTCGGCGGGGGCACACGCCAGCGTCTCCTGCCTCAAGCGCCGACCGCCAATTCGCCGGGCCACCGGGCGCGAGAGCCTCTGCGGGGAGCGGCCGTGCGCCTCGAGCGGCGCCTGGAGCTACGGCTCTCGCCAGCGCGGGGACGCCAGCACGGACTGACTCTCCTCGCCGCGGCGGAAGGCGTCGGCGACGCTCTGCGGGCTCTACGACGCGTCGATCCGAACGACGCGGATCGCCGCGAGACGCCGCTGCCCGATCTCCAATTCGGTTTGGTACTCCACCTCCACAAGAGCCGCCGGATCCCGGCCGTAGCCTACGCGGAGATGCTTCGAGGAGTGCTCCTCTGGCTCGACGACCACCCTAAGTGGCACCCTTTCATCCTCGGCGCCGACGTCGCCGGCAGCGAGCTCGACAGCCCACCGTCGCGCTTCGCCTTGGCCTACGCCGCGCTCTCGCGCTGGCGCAGCCCCTACAATCTTGGTAGCCCCTCGTACCTCGGCAAAACCTTCCACGTCGGGGAAGACTGCCGCGACCTTCTGACCGGAATCCGCCAGGTCGACATGGCGATCGATCTCCTCGACCTTCGCATCGGAGACCGGCTAGGGCACGCTCTGGCGGTGGGATTTGACGTCGAGCAATGGTACCGGCTACGCGGCCGGAGGAGCTTTCCCCAACTGGGAGACCACCTGGTCGATCTCCTGTGGGCGCGAGAGCTCCTGCTGAAAAAGAAAAGAAAGGACGGCAAGGCACTCGACCTCGTGGAAAGTCGCCTCCAAGCCTGCGGTGTCCAACCACCAGACTACCTGGCGAGGACATGGCGGGACTGGCTCGGACAGGTACGGGCTGCGAACGCCACGCGTCCCCCAAGCGAGGAGGAGGAGCAGCTTCAGGAACGCCTCCTCGAAGAAATCGGGAAAGCCGCGTCGTCTCGGGAAGAGCTGATCGAAGTCAACCCCGACGCCGGCTGCTGGATCGAGGCCCTGAGGACGCTCCAGGAACGGGTCATCCGACGCATCAACCGCACGAAGCTTTTTGTCGAGGCGAACCCTACGTCGAACCTTCTGATTTCCGGGCTCAACGACTTCATCGAGCTCCCCCTCTTCCACCTTCACCCCGTCCGTCTTCCGACCGACGGGACGAGGCGGCTGCGGCTCAGTATCTCGACCGACGATCCCGAGGTCTTCCGGGTCAACCTGCGCGAGGAATACGCGGCCCTCTTCCAGGCCGCCGCCGGCACCGGGCTCTACCGTCCCAGCGAGATCCTGGAGTGGCTAGACAGACTGCGCTCCGACAGCTTCGAGAGCTCTTTTCTCAATCGGTCCTCGTTCGCCAGAGAAGAGCTCCTGAGCTATCTCGAAGGGATCGCGCCAAGGAAAGGCGCTTGATCCGGAACCGCCCCTCGGTTGCACGAGCCGAGGCCCAGGGTTCACCCGTGGTGGTGGTGGTTCCCGTGGCGGTGTTCGTAGACTGCGACGATGAATTCCATGCTCTACAACCCCAAGGCCTTCATCCGTTGGACGAGCGCCTTGCGCGACACCCCAAGCTCGGACGCCATGGCGTCGCGCTCCCCACCGTGTCGCGACGAGGCAAAGCGGATCTCGTCCGCGGTGAGGTCCCGGGCCCGACGGATGCCATATTCCCTCATCAGGTCGTTGAGCGGTGCAGTAGCGGGAAACGGAACTCCCCCGCTGCCATCATCGACTCCAGGTCGACGTCGGTCGCCGAGCCGATGCGCGTGTCGACCCGCTCGACGCTCTCGCTCCCCACCCGCTGGACCTCACGGGTCTCCAGGGCGCGCAGAAGCTTGACCTGGAGCTCGCTCGGCGCCTCGCCGATCTCGTCGAGAAAAAGCGTCCCCCCGTCGGCGCGTTGAAAGTAGCCGGGTCGATCCCGGTCGGCACCGGTAAACGCCCCCTTGACGACCCCGAAAAGCTCCGCCTCGGCCAGGCCCGGGGTGATCGCCGCGACGTTGACCGCCAGGAACGCCGCCGCGCGACGCGGGCTGGCGTCGTGGACGGCCCGGGCCACCACCTCCTTGTCGGTACCCGTCTCGCCGTGTAGCAGCACCGGATAAGGGGAGCCGGCGAACTGGCGCACCTGCTCGCGCACCCGGACGATCGCCGCGCTCTCGCCGATCAGCCTGATGATCGGCGTCGTGCTGCTGCAAAACGGTCTCTTCATGTTGCCGGCGGCCGGCCTGGGGCTCCTGGTGGCGCGCAAGATCGGGCTCGGGGCCCCCTACCTCGAGTCTTGGCTACAGAAGTCCCAGGGCGCGGAGGCACCGACGCGGCCGATCGGACGGATCGTACGCCCGGCCGTCTTCTGGGCGGTGGCGGCGGCCTTCGTCGCCTTCGGCATCGACGCGGTCTTCCTCTACGGATTCGGCATCGACCTCCCGGCGCCGGAGATTCACGCTCGAATCGACGTCCCGGCCTGGCGCAGCGGCCTGGCGAGCTTCTGGGCACCGTTTTTTGAGGAGGTCTTCGACCGGCTCTTCCTGCTGTCGCTGGTCGCCTGGTTGGGGATGAAGATCTTCCGGGTGACGGGCGAGGGACGCGGCCGGACGATCGCCCTGTGGACGGCCAACGTGGCGACGGCGCTTTTCTTCGGCTGGTACCACATCAGCAACGAGGGGCTCTTCGCCGAAGTGGTGCCGACGATCGTGGCGGTACGGACGGTCTTGATCATCCTCGCTCCGGGTCTTGCCTTCGGCTGGCTCTTCTGGCGCTACGGCCTCGAAGCGGCGATCCTGTCGCACTTCGTCATCGATGTCGTCGTGCACGTCCTCCGGCCGCTCGCCGAAAGCTGGCTCGGCTAGTCCTTGCCCACCAGAAAGGTCCGGACGTCGTCCGCCGAACGCCTGGGGCTTTCCTCCTGCGGCAGGTGACCGACGCCGAAGTAGACCACCAGCTCCGAGCTCGGCAACGCGGCATGGAAGCGTTCGGCGTGCTCGACCGGGATCCACCGGTCCTCGCTTCCCCACAAGACGAGCGTCGTCGCGGCAATGCCCGCGACCAGGCCGCTCAGGTCCTCGCCACGATTCTGCAACCGCGCCGCCAGGGCGTCGCGGTTGCCGGCGCGTAGCGTCAGCTGGTAGTGACGATCGACGAGCTCCTCGGTGACCAGGCTGTCGTCGCCGTAGACCTCGAGCAGGGCGTCCTTGAAGAGGAAACGCGGCGTGATCCGCGGGACCAGCCGCCGGATGACCGGCGCCTGGATGAAGCTCATGACCGCGCTGCTGCCTCCGGACGCATCACCGGCAGCGGTCGTGTCCGGTGGCGCGCCCGCGGCATCGACCAGGACGAGCTTCGAGACCCGCTCTTCGTGGCGAGCCGCGAACAGCCAGGAGACGGCGCCGCCCATCGAGTTGCCGGCGAGCGCGCACCTCTCGATTCCGAGATGGTCGAGGAAATGGCCCAGGAACTCGGCGAAGGCCTCGGTCCGGTAGTCGCCGTCCGGGCGCGGGCCGGTGAGGCCGTGCCCGGGGAGGTCGAGACGGACGACGCGGAAGTCGCTTTGAAGCTCCGCGGCCCAGCCGTCCCAGGTGTGGAGCGACGACGCGAAGCCATGCAGGAGGACGAGGATCTCGCCCTCGCCCTCATCCTTGTAGTGCACCCTCTCCAGGCCGTCGACTTCGACGAAGCGCGAGGCTTCGTCGGCATAGAGCCGCTCCAGCTCCGCTACGGGGACGTCGGCGCGGTAAGAGGCCGCCAACAGGACGGCCAGGAAAAGGACCAGGGTGACGAGGGCGACAAGGAGCTTCTTCATGGGTTGGAGCCTACACCGGACAGCCGCGCCGAAGCCGTCTTGTCAGCGACCTGCTCGAACGCTCCCGCCAGCGCGAACGGGAGGCTTTGGCACGGGAAGGGTACCGCTTCTACGCCAAGGAGGCGGAAGAGCTCGCCGCTCAAAGCGCCGCAGCCGTTGGGGAGGCCCTTGAAGACGACCGCTGGGGACGTCAATGGCCTGGTGAATCCTCTGGGTGGAATCGGCTTACACCAACCCATTCTTCTTCTTGAACCGCGCCCAATCGGCCTTGAGCTCGAGAAAGTCCTCGAGATCCTTGCAAAGCAGGAAAGGGTTGGTCCTTTTCTCAAGGCCAAGGGTGGAGGACGGACGGCATCCATAGTCGTGGCCCGGCCAGACGGTGGTCGCATCGGGAAGCTCCAGCAGCACGCGGGTGAGACTCTCGTACTCGGTGCAAGCCGCCTCCGGCGTCGCCGTGCCGCCAATCTTGCCGACGAAGAGGATATCGCCTGTCATACAGACGTCGTCTACCAGGATACAGATGTGGTCGTCCGCGTGGCCGGGCGTGTAGAGAAACTCCAGGGAAAAGTCGCCCATGGTAAGCTTATCCCCGTGGTCGACCGCAACTTCGGGGTTCGCCGCTGCCGCCCTGTGGGCGAGAAGCGGTGCTCCGGTAAGCTTCTGTGCTTTCCTGTTGCCGTTGGTGTGATCGTGATGGCCATGGGTGTTGACGATGTGGGTCACCTCGAGGCCCTGGGCGGCGGCTCGGCGGACGAGCTTCTTGGGATCGTAGCTCGGATCGACCAGGACGGCCTTGCGGTTTTCGCGGTCGCCAACGAGGTAGCCGAAGTTGCGGTCGCCGCCTGTGCGAATCTGCTCGAAGACGAATTTCATGATCCATTCCCTCTTGCTTTCAGATCTGTGAGAAGCCGCTGCGCCAGCCAAACCGCGATCACCGGTTCCCCGGTGAGGACCACGTCGAAGCCCTGGGCTTCGGCGGCCTGGCAGGTCAAGACCGGCAGGAGAACGGCTGCAGGGCTCAAAAGGACGTGAGATCGCTTCATCTCGATGCTCCTCCAAGGACGTGGGACTCGAAGTCTACAAGAGATCTCGAGCGATCCTGGGCAGAGACTGCGCAAGGAATCGCCGGAACCTTCGCCGAGACCTGGGCTTTGGCCGAGCTCTTCCTGGCCCACAGGGTCGAGTCCTCGGCGAAGAGCCATTCGAAGAGCCCCTCCGGTGCCGAAGGCGAGCTAATCGACGCGCAGCGCCGACGTCACGCTGATGCCGGAGGCGCGCCGCGCCGGCAGGTAGCTCGACAGCAGCGCCACAAGGAGCAGGAGCAACGCCACCGCAAGGACGGTCGGAGGATCGGTCGCCCTGATCCCATAGAGGACGGCCGCGAGCAGCCGGGTGGTGGCGACGGCGAGAGCCAGCCCGCCGCAGATGCCCCAAAAAACGAGCGCCAGAGCGCGCCGCACCACGAAACCCACGATCTCGTGGCGCGTAGCCCCCAGTGCCATTCGGACACCGATCTCACGGCTTCGCCAGCTGACCGTGTAGACCGTCAGGCTGTAGATCCCCAACGACGCCAGCAGCAGGGCGAGCAGACCGAAGAGGGCGAAGGTCCAGGCCGCGGCCCGCGGCAGGAAGAGCACGATTTTCAAGGTGTCTTCGAGCCGTTCGAGGCGGGCGAAGGCGATCTCTTCGTCGAGATCGCGCGCCACCCGCCGTAGGTCGGACAGCACCGCGGCGGCCGTTCCGCGCGCCCGGACGACCAGGGTCTGCGAAGCGGTGGTGATCTCGCCCGCGACGCCCCGGCGCTGCCCGCCGTCCTGATCGATGGTGCGATAAAGGAAGGGGCGCGGCGGCTCGCCGAGCGTCCGGTATTTACCGTCGCCCACCACGCCTACCACCTCGTAGGAGCCCTCCACGCCGGCGACGAGCAACCGCCGGCCTGCCGCTTTTTCATCCGGCCAGAATCGATCGGCGAAGCTGCGGTTGACCACTGCTACCCGCGGCGCGCCGGCGCGGTCGGAGTCGCGGAACGTCCGGCCGCTCAATACCTCGATTCGCAACGTTTCGAAATAGCCGGGACCGACCAGCGCCACGTCGACGCTCGGCCAGCGCTCGGCCGCCGTCGCGGCACCGCTGCCGGCGGCGACGCGGTCGACGCGTAATTCGACGGTGAGCGGCAGGTGGCTGGCCAGCGCCGCCGACTCGACGGCGGGCAGCGCCCGGACCTCGTCGAGGAGCCGCTCGTAGAAAAGCTCGGTCTCGCGCCGCGAGCGGCCCTGGAGCTGGGGCGCGAAGGTCGCCACGGCGACCCCGGAGGGATCGAATCCGAGGTCGACGCGATGGGCGTTGCCGAGGCTGCGCAGGGCGAGCCCGGCGTCGAGTAGCAGGACCAGGCTCGTCGCCACCTGGACCATCACCAGGACTCCCCCTAGCCGGCGCGGCGAGCTGCTGGGCGCAGCGCCCTGGCGCAGCGCCAGGGTGAGGTCGAGCCGGGTCGCGGTGACCGCCGGCGCCAGGCCGAACGTCACCGCGCTCACCATCGACACCACCAGCGTGAAGAGCAGCACTCGGCCGTCGATGGCGAGACCGAGCGCCAGGTCCACCGGCAAGGGCAGTCGCAGGTCGGAGAGCGCCACGTGGCTCGCGAGGACGATCAGCAAACCCAGAGTGCCGCCAGCGAGCGCCAGGAGCAGGCTCTCGGTCAGCAACTGGAGAGCCACCGTAGCGGGACGGGCGCCCAGGGCGAGACGGATGGCGATTTCCTGACGGCGGGCGAGGCCCCGCGCCAGCAACAGGTTGGCGACGTTGGTGCCGGCCACCAGCAACACCAGGACGACAACGCCCATCACCGCCAGCGACGCTGCGGCGAGGGTCGCGTCGACGCCCGGCAGGATCCGCACTCCGTCGGTGGCCAACGCTACGAAGTCGCGCTCGGAGTGAGTGGCCGGAAGCTCCGCCGCGAGGCCGCTGGCGATGGCCCCTAGCTCCGAGCGTGCCTGAGGGAGCGTCGCTCCCGGGGCCAGGCGGCCTACGACCCAGAGGAAGCGCGTATCGCGTCCCCCAAGCGCTTCGCGAGCCGCTCCCCGCGTCGTCATCGGGACCCAGATCTCGGGCGCCACGCCGCGAGTCAGCCCGAAAAAGCTCTCCGGCAGGACGCCGACGACCGTCGACGGACGGCCGTTGAGGCGCAACGTCTTGCCGATGACGCCGGGATCGGCACCGAACCGGCGCCGCCAGGCCAAGTGGCTGAGCACCGCCTCCCGACCTTGCGCAAGCTCGGCCCCCGGCTCTCCGGAGCCCGTGGCCGGGGTGAAGAGGCGTCCGACGGCGGCCTCGACGCCCAGAACGTCAAAGAAGTCTCTCGTCGCCCGGACACCCAAGGCCAGGCGGCTCTCCGCACCGACCTCCAGCGCCATCGGCGTGTAGGTGTAGGCAACGAGCTCGCTGAGGCTCTGGCAGCGATCTTCCAGGTCGTTGAAGTCGGCCGCCGACAGCGGCGAGGAAGCCATGACGTCACCGGGGTCGGAGCTGTAGATCGAGATCAGCTCCTGCGAGGCGCGTACCGGCAGGGGCTGAAGGAGCACCGCGTCGACGACGCTGAAAACCGCCGAATTGAGGCCGATCCCCAACGCCAGGTTGGCGACGACGGCGACGGTGAAGCCGGGCCGTGCCAGCAGCTGGTGGACGGCGTAACGGAAATCGCGGCGAAGAGCCGTCATGGTGTCCTCAGTCGTCAACGTGCGACGTGCAGGGTGAGCGGCTTCACTGTCGAAGCCCAGGGTACGAGACGTCGGGACGGTATTGTACCGTCCCCGGACCTGGGCCACGCTGGGAGCCCAGGCGTCTCGCCTGCTCTTCGTCCCGCAGAGACGTTTTGACGTCCTGTGCTACGCTGGGTGGAATGATGACCCAGCAACCTGGAACCCTCTGTCTCGGCATCGACGTCGCCTGGTGGGGTGGCTCGCCGAATATCCGTGCCTCGCGCGTCGAGACGATCGTTGCGGCGCTCGTCGGTGAAGCGGGCTCGTTGCTCTTCGAGGACGTCGACCTGACAAGCGCCCGGAATCTCAAGGCGACCGAGTACCTCCAAGCCAACTACGACGGCGAGGGAAAGCTCCTGGCGGCGGGCGTCGCGGAGGTTCTTGAGCGCTTCGCCGGACGCTTCGACCGCGCGGTCCTGGCGCTCGACGCACCGCTTCTCGCACGGCGGCGCCGAGGGCAGCCGGAGAGGCCCAAGTGCCACTATCCCGGCCGCCGTTCGGGCCTCGAGCTCCGCGACGCGGAGCGGGCTCTCCACGCCGCGAGGAAGCGGATCGGCGAGGCCGGACGGGCCTGGAACGGCGATCTCAAGGTGCAGGCGGGCTCTCCCCTGCCGCCCCGCGTCGAGAAGCTCGTCGCGAGGCTCCTGGACATGGGCTTCGTGCTCTACCGGGGGGCCGAAACCAAGGACGAACGGCAGCTGATCGAAGTTTTCCCTTCAGAGGCGATCTGGTGGCTCGGAGCAGGCGGCTACTACGGCCAGGCCTCTTCCCAGGAGATGCGCCGTTACAAGGCCAGGACCTGGAAGTCTCTCGCCCCCGACGGAGCGATGGTGACGGCCCGCCGTCCGCTTTCCGGGCTCGCCGCCCTGTTCCATCGCGAGGCCCCGGCGAGCGCGACCCACGCGGTGCTGGCCCCGTGGCTCGAGCGCATCGCCGCGCATGCCGTTTTCTGCGCGCTGCACCCCCGCAAGGAGACCGTGGTGAAGAACAAACGTTTCGACGACGTCATCGACAGCGGGCTCGCCTTCGGGACGGCGCTGGCGTTTGCCGAGGGGTTGTTCCATCACTGGGGCGACGGCGACGACGGGTCGATCGTCGGGCCTGGCCGACCTAGTCTATGAAGAGCACCCTTAGAGACGATGCCGACGAGCTGCACCCTGAGTACGACCTGACACAGCTGCAGCTCCGAAGGCCCTCGCACCCGTGGTGGCTGGCACCAGTGGCGACGGCCGTGGATGCTCCCGGAGCCTGGTGGCTGAAGGCGGCCGGTCTGTCCGAGGACAGACCGCGCTCGGGGATCAGCGGGTCCTCTCTGCGCTCAGGCTACTTCGGCGACAAGCGCCCGGTCTACGCCGCCGCGGTGCGGGTGCTCGCCGGGCTCGAACGCCGGGAGCCCGGCGGCGGGTACGGCGCGCGCTCTCTCGGTCTCGTCCAGCGGGCGAAGGTCCGGGAGCTGCTCGACTCGCTGAAGGGAGGAAGCCAGGCGGAGTCGGTCGGGCCGGGCGGTTGAAGGACAAATAACAGACGAATCTCGCCCTACCCACCCTATCAGGTCAAGCTGGCTTGACGGGCTGGGATAGGCCCCTCGCTGGCGGCCTCCGCCGTCGATGCCGTCCTTTGAGAGGGGCCTCTGGTATACTCGCCGCGATGTCCGGAAAGTCGTCGTCCAAGTCGCGGCGAAGCTCTGCCGCTGCGGTGCCCTCCGCCACGAAGCTCAGCTCTGAGGAGTGTATGGCGCTGCTCGCGCGCGTGTCGCTTTTCGCGGGCACCGATGACCACCTGCTCGGCGCCGTCGCGGACCTGACGGAGGAAGTGGCCGTCCAGGAATCCGAGACCCTCTTCGAAAAAGGCGACGTCGGCGAGTGTATGTACATCGTGGTCTCCGGCCGGTTGCGCCTCGAGGACGGCCAGCGGACCCTGGACTACCTGGGAGAGCGCGAGGTCTTCGGCGAGATGGCGGTGCTTTCTTCGGTGCCGCGGGTCGCCACGGTCCGGGCCGTCGAGGAAAGCGTCCTGCTGCGGCTCGACCAGAAGAAGCTCCACCAGCTGATGCAGGTTCGTAGCGAGATCGCCCTGGGGCTGATCCGGATCCTGAGCCAGCGGCTGCGCGACCGCATCGAGGAGCTGAGCGAGCTCCAGGGGCGCTACGAGGCTCTCCGGGAGACGCTTCGAGACCGCTCGGGGCAGGAGACCCGGACGCTTCTCGCCTACGTGCCCATGGACCGGCGCCGAGCCCTGGCGCGGGGCGAGGACCTGCCCGAGCGCACCTGCGGCTCGGTGCTTTTCCTCGACATCTCGGGCTTTACGCCGCTGGCGGGGCTCTTGAGCGAAGACCTCGGGCCGCGGCGCGGCGCCGAGGAGCTGACCTTTCATCTCAACCGGGTCTTCGGGGGGATGATCGACGAGATCCACCGCAGCCACGGCAGCGTCATCGGCTTCTCGGGCGACGCCATCACCTGTTGGTTCGACGGCGACGACGGCCGTACGGCGACGGCCTGTGGGCTGCGTATGCAACAGGTCATGGGCTGGTCGAGCGCTGTCAGGATCCCGTCGGGCGACACGGTGCCCCTGGCGGTCAAGGTCGGAGTGGCGGAGGGGCCGGTGCGGCGCTTCCTGGTGGGCGATCCTCAGGTTCAGGTCTACGAGGCCTTGGCCGGCGCGACGCTCGACCGGGTGGCGACGGCCGAAGGGCTGGCGAAAGAGGGCGAGGTGCTGGTCTCTCGCGAGATCGTCGAAAGCCTCGGCGACGAGCTCCGGCTGAGGGACGAGCGCGTGGCGGGGGCCGGCGAAGCCGCAGACTCCTTCTACGTCGTCGCCGGCTTGACCGAGGTTGGTGCCGAGGTCCCCTGGCCGGTTTCCTCCGACCAGCCGCTCGGCGAGGAGATGGTGCGGCCCTGGCTGCCGGCGACGATTTACGAGAGGTTGCGCAGCGGCCAGGGCGAGTTCCTTGCCGAGCTGCGTCCCGCCGTCGCCGTCTTCTTGAAGTTCGGCGGCATCGACTACGACGGCGATGACGACGCGGGCCGCAAGCTCGACGCCTACGTCCGCTGGGTGCAGCGCATCCTCGCACGCCACGGGGGCTCTTTGGTCGACTTGACCACGGGCGACAAGGGGAGCTACTTCTACATCGCCTTTGGTGCGCCGGTGGCCGTGGAGCACCCCGCCGAGCGGGCCCTGGCGGCTTCGCTAGAGCTGGTTCAGCCGCCGCCGGCGATGGGCTTCGTGACCGAGGTGCAGATCGGTGTCAGCCAGGGCCGGATGCGCGGCGGCGCCTACGGCAGCCCGACCCGCCGGGTCTACGGCCTCCTGGGGACCGAGGCCAACATGGCGGCGCGGCTCATGACCCGGGCCCTGCCGGGACAGATCCTGATCCGCGACTCCCTGGTCGAGGCCACCGCGGCGCGTTTCGTCTTCAAGGACCTGGGGCGTCTCTCCGTCAAGGGCAAACGCCAGTCGATCTCGGTGTTTCAGCTCCTCGGCACGCGGCGCAGAAAGCCTCAGAAGAAGACCGCACCACCCCCACCGGCCCTGGTGGGCCGTCAGGCGGAGCGCAGCTTCCTTCTCGAGCGCCTGACGGCGCTCCGCAAGGAGGGGTCGAGCGTCGTCCGCCTGGAGGGCGAGACCGGGATCGGCAAGTCGCGTCTGCTCCTGGAGCTCGCCGAGGAGGCCCGCCGCACCTCCGGCGTCGCGACGTTTTACCTCCAGGCCGGCGCCATCGAGAAAACGACGGCGCTCGCCGCCTGGCGGCCGGTCTTCGAGACGATCCTCGACCTGGAGAGGTGCGGTCCCGGCGGGGCACGCAACCTCCTCGAAAAGTGGTTTCGCCAGGCCGGCGAGCAAACCTGGCTAGCGCTCTTGCCCTTGATGAACGCCGTCGTTCCCCTGGACCTGCCCGAGACGGGCGTGACGGAGGCGCTCGAAGGCGCTCAACGCGCCGACCGGACGAACCGGCTGCTGGTCCAGGTGCTGCGAAAGGCCGCCGGCCCGCGTCCTGTCGTGCTGCTCGTCGACGACTCCGCGTACCTCGACTCCCCTTCGTGGACGCTGCTCACCATGATCAGGAAGCTCATCCGGCCCCTCCTGCTGGTGCTCGGCATGCGCTCCTCCGGCGACGAGCCTCCCGAGGAATCGTGGCGGATCCTGAAGGACCCACAGACCAAGACCCTGACGCTTTCCGGCCTGAGCGTCGAGGAGACGCGGGCGCTCGTCAGCCGCCGTCTGGGCGTGGAAGACCTGCCGCGATCCCTGGCGGTGCTGATCCACAAGAAGGCCGGGGGCAATCCTTACTTCAGCTGCGAGCTCGCCCACGCCTTGCTCGAGAAAGAGCTGATCCGCGTCAAGGACGGGATCTGCCGCACGGTCCGCAACCTGAGCGGCGTCGAGCTGCCCGACACGATCGAAGGCATCGTCACGAGCCGTGTCGACCATCTCGAACCGTCGCTCGAGATGGTGCTCAAGGTGGCGAGCGTCATCGGACGGGAGTTCGCCCTCGCGACGCTGCGCGACGTCTATCCCCTGGAGGCCGAGAGGGAGAACGTCCCGGGCTACTTGCAGGAGCTCTCCCGGCTCGGCCTCGTCGCCCTGGAGGTCACCGGGGCGGAGCCCGTCTACTCCTTCAAGGACCCCGCGACCCGCGACGTGATCTACAACCTGCTGCTTTTTGCCCAGCGGCGCCAGACCCACCGAAGCCTCGCCGAGTGGTACGAGCACCACCACGGCGAGGACCTCGAGCCGAGCTATCCACTCCTCGCCTATCACTGGAGCGGAGCGATGGCCGGGGTGGAGAATCCCGAGCCGAAGGAGCTTTCCAAGACCGTCGACTACCTGTTGCAAGCGGCGCGCCAGGCCCTTTACGACGGAGCGAACCAGGAGGCGCTTGAGAACCTGACGCGGGGGCTCCAGTTCCTGGAGAGGCTCGCCGAGACTCCCGACAGGGACCGCCAAGAGCTTGGGCTGCGTTCCGCCCTGGGGCGTCTCCTCATGGAGGTCGAAGGACCCGCCGCTGACGTCGAGCGCAACTTCGACCGTGCTCTGGAGCTCTCCAAGAAGCTGGGCGAGATCCCGCAGCTTTTCGCGGCGCTTCACGGCCTCTGGACCTTTCACCTGGTGCAGTCGAGCCAGGAAATGGCGACGCGGGTGGCGGACCAGCTCTACGAGCTCGCCCAACACACCGAGGACCGCCAGTTCCTGATCGCGGCGCACGACGCCCGGGGCACGAACGCTTTTTTTCAACCGGCCCACAAGCGCACTTTGGAACATATGACGCGGACGATCGCCCTCCACGAGAGCGCCCCCAAGGAGACCTGGAACCAGCGCTTCGTCCACGTTCCTTTCCTGATGGCCCACCTCTATTCCGCCTGGAGCTCGTGGATGCTGGGCTTCCCGACGAAGGCGTTGGCCAGTCAAAAAAAGGCCCTGGCTTTCGCCGAGGAGGCCAAAAGCCCGGACACCCTCGTCCAGGCACTGGCCATGAGCTCTGTCGTCCTCCTTCACCGCCGTGACAGCGAGGCGGCGCGAAAGCTTGCGGAACGGGCCATCGCCATCTCGCGCAAGGAGGGGTTTCCCTATTGGTTGGCCTGGGCCACGGGGATGCACGGCCGTGCGTTGATCGGCCTGGGAGATCCCGAGGCGGGGGTCTCGCAGCTGCGCGAGGCCCTGGCCATGTATCATGCCATGGGCGTTCGGCTCCTTCGTCCTCATCTCCTCGCCTACCTTGCCGAGGGTCTTCTACCCCTTGGCGAAGTGAAAGACGGCCTGGCCGCCGTCGACGAAGGACTGAGCCTCACCCGCGGCAACCTGGACCGTTACTTCGAGCCGGAGCTCTGGCGTCTGAAGGGCGAGCTGTTGCTCGCCGCCGGCAAGCTCGGTAAGAGCGGCCGCGGCGAGCGCCAGGCGGCCAGGTTCTGTTTCGAGCAGGGCTTGAAGTCCGCCCTTCGCCAGGAGTCGAAGTCCCTGGAGCTGCGCTGCGCCATGAGCTACGCCCGGCTCCTTCCCCAGCTCAAGGAGGACGACGAGGTTTACCAGCGGCTCAACGGGGCCTATCGCTGGTTCAACGAGGGCTTCGACACCCAGGACTTGAAAGACGCCCGGACGTTCTTGAAAGAGCTCTGGAAGACGCGTGCCGAGCCGTCAGACTATCGATAACCCCGGAGGTCTTATGCCTGAATTCCAACTCAACTACCTAGCCGTTGGCGTTGCGGCGCTAGCCACCATCTTCATGGGTGCACTCGGCGTTCCTACCGTGACCGTTCGGCCAGGCCGCCTCAGAGGATCTCGTTCGTCGGAGGCTTCGCCACCTCGATTTCGCTTTTTTCCTCGGGCTCCGGCTCCGCCGGACGCTCCTTCAGGGCGTTGCGGATCGCCGGCAGCTCCGCGGCCAGGTGGCGCAGGTCGATGCCCGAGAGGCCTTCGACGATCGCCGGCATCTCGGCGATGACCTTGGCGACGTCCCTGGTCAGCTTCGAGACCCCGGTGCCCTCGCCGCCGGTCGAGACCATGGTGATCGAGTCGGTCTTCGAGAGCGGCTCGGTGACCGCCCGGGCGATCTCGGGAAGCGCGTCGATCAGGATCTGCAGGACGGCGGCCTGATTGTACAGCTTGAAGGAGGCCGCCTTCTTGGCCATGGCCTCGGCCTCGGCCGTTCCTTTGAGCGCGGTGATCTCGGCTTCGGAGGCGCCGGTCACGCGGATGACGTCGGCCTCGGCCTGGCCGCGCTGGCGCGTCGCCGCGGCCTGACCCTGGGCCTCGAGCTCGGCCCGCGCCTTGGTCGCCGCCGCCTCGGTCTCGACGCGGTAACGCTCGGCGTCGGCCTGGCGCTTGACGGTCGCCTCGAGCTCTTTCTCGCGGCGCTGGATCTCGCGCTCCTGGACGATGATCTGCTGCTCCTTGTCGACGATCGAGATCTGCACCTCCTCGCGCTTGAGCTCCTGGGCGGTGCGGTTTTTCTGGATGTCGTAGGCCAGGTCGGCCTCGGCCCGCTTGGTGTTGACGGAGGCGTCGAACTCGGCCTTCTTCGACTCGAAGTCGCGCTTCGCCTGCGCGATCTGGGTGTCGGCGGAGTACTTGGCGGCTTCGCCTTCCTGGTTGGCGCGGGCCGAGCGGATCTTGGCGTCGCGGTCGGCCTCGGCCTGGGCGATCAGGGCGTCGCGCTTCACCTCGGCGATGGACGGCTTGCCGAGCGCATCGAGATAGCCGTGGCTGTCGCGGATGTCCTTGAGCGTGAACGATACGATCTCCAGACCCATGTTGGCCATGTCGGAGACCGCCACCTCCTGGACCGAGCCCGCGAACTGGTCGCGGTTGCGATAGATCTGCTCGACCGTCAGGGTACCGATGATGGCCCGCAGGTGTCCCTCGACGGTCTGCAGGGCGACCTCCTTGATTTGGGTGACGCTTTTCGACAGGAATTGCTCGGCGGCGGTACGGATCGAGACCTCGTCGCCCTTGATCTTCACCTGGGCGACGCCGTCGACGACGATCGGTACGCCGGGCTTGGTGTAGATCTCCGGGGTGGTGATGTCGAGCGTCATGACCTCCAGGGAGAGGATGTCGACGCGCTCCAGGATGGGGATGATGAAAGCGCCCCCGCCCTTGCAGATGCGAAAGCCCGTCACGTCTTTGCCGCGCAGCTTCCTCTTGCCGCCGGAAATGACCATGACGTGGTTGGGGCCGGCCTTGCGGTAGCGCCGGGCGTAGACCAGAATCGCCAGGACGGCGACCACGACGACCGCGATGAAGGCGCCCTCTGGAGTGAACAGGAAACCCATGGCTCTTCTCCTTGGGGTTTAGTCGGGAAGGCGGACGTGGGCGATGGCACCCACCATACGTTCGATGACGACCTGGGAGCCCTTGGCGACGGCCTCGCCGCCCTCGATGCGGGCGGCGGCGCGTTCGCGCTGGCCCTTGACGACGTAGGCGATCTCACCGGTGCCGCCGGCGGGTATCGTGGTGATGACCTCGGCGTGGCGTCCGTCGAGCTCCTCGGTGGCGTACTGGCTGCCGGCCTGGGAGTGGGAGAGCAGCAGGCTCAGGCCGCCGAAGACGAGCCCCGCCATCACGAAGCCCGCCGCCGCAGCGACCAGCGCCGCCGGTCCCGCGGAGAGCTCAAGGCCCTTGACGGCCAGGATGCCGCCGGCACCGAAGCCGGTGACGAAGGTCGCGATGACGGGTCCGGAGACCGGGCTGATGTGCCCGGCGTCGAGGTGTCCCGCGGCGTCGATGTGGACGTCGCCGTCGCCGCCGCCGAGCCAACTCATGATCGCGGACACGATCCCGTAGCCGAGCCCGGCGACGATGCAGTAGTTGTAGAACGAGCCGATCGTCATGGCTTTGCCGCTCCCCTGGTAGCCTGCAGATAGGATATCAGAGTTTGCCGTCCCGATTCCGCCGGTTTGCCAAGGCCCCCGGCTCAGCGAGCCCGCTTGCGACCTCTCTTCAGCAACGGAAGGATCACCCGCCGCAGGACGGTAGGAGTCGACGAGGCAAGATCCCCCTGCACCGCCTCGAAGGCTGCGCGCACCTCCGCCAGGTCGCCCGCCCCGAGCTCGACGAACTTCCGGACGTGCTCCAACTGGCGCTTCAGGTCCCGCTCGCTGCGCAGCGCCTTGTCGAGGGAACCGAGCGCCTCGGTCATCTGCGGCTGGGAAACCAGGAAGTCGACCGCGGTGCGGACCGTCTCCAGCGCCGGGGAGAGCTCGGGAGCGGCCGACGGCGGCGGCGGCACCTCGACCTGCGCGGGCGCCTGCTCTCTTGCGCCGGCGTCCTCGCCCTCTTTCGGCTCCTCTCCACCGGCGAGGGCCTCGACGGCCGACTCCTCAGGGTGGAGCACCATCTTGAGCTGCCCGGTCGTGTCGTCGAGGACGGCGCCTGCGACGAGGAGGTCGCGGGGCAGGTACGGCGCCTCGGCGATCGCCGCCGCCGAAGCCAGGACACCCTGACGTGGGCTGGCGATGGCGCCGGCCCAGCTCCGCAGGTCGTCGTTGCCGAAAGCTTCCCGCTGGGTCCCGCGGCGGCGGAAGGCGTCGATGAAGGAGCTGATGTCAAAAGCGGCCATGCGGCAGCTGCTGTGCCCCACGACGAGCACCTGGCGGAGCTCGAACAGGTAGACCGCGACGGCCAGGGCACGCAGCGTCCGGTCGCCGGGCACGAGCAACGCTCCGGCGGTCCGCACGAAGAACCCTTCGTCCTCGGCGAGGCCCAGGGCAGGCCGCAGCAGCGGATCGAGCCGCGGGTCGAAGCAGGCCACGACCGCGAGCGGCACGGCCTCGGGCGACGGTAGAGGCCGTGGCTCACGGTGAAACGTGAAGGCGTGGTTACGTTCGAGGATCTCGTCGGGGAACATGGTGGATCAGGCGGCACAGATACCGTAGCGCGGCAGGATGTCGTGCACCACCGCGAAGCGATGCGCGAGGATCCCGTCGTGAAAGAGCTTCCAGTTGCTTTGCAGGAAGTCGGCGGAGTAGGGATATCTCTCTTCTCCTGCTTCCTTTTCCGCCTGCGTCTCCAGGGCTTCGTGTTTCCAGGATCCCTTGCCCTTCGCCTGGAAAGTCAGCTCGACGCTGGGGAATCCGAGCTCCCCTGCGCGAATCGCCCGGAGCCACTCCTGGTGACGAACCTCCTGGTCTGGATCCTTGATCCCTCGAAAGCGCCGGTCGATCTCGGCGCTTTGCGCCTCGGTCAGTCCCGACACGTTGGCATCCGGATCTCCCGCGATGAATCTCTTCATGGCGCGGCACAAGGCGTCGGTGGCAGCCAGGAAGTCCTTCGGGTTGTTGCGCTCGACGGTCTTGCCGGTGTAGTCCTTGAAGCTCCATTCCAGGTAGGGACGGTCGGGGTAGGTCAGCGCCGCGCCGTGGCCCAGGGGCAGGGCGTCGCCGATGAGCTTGCCGGATCTCCTGTCGAAGAGGTTGTCGCCAAAAAAATCGCCCAGCCAGTCGAGAATGCCCTGCGTCTCCGTTCCGCCGTCGTCGAGCTCGGTGATGAGGTTCGCCTTGTGGTTGACGCCAGCGAAGTCCTGGTGGGCCCAGGTGTCGGCGTAGACGTGCATGGTCACTCCCAGCCGGTGCAGGCCGTAGGGCTTGTCCTTGTCGACGATCGCCGCCCGGACCATGTCTCGGGCTATCGGGCTGTCAGGCCGGCAGACGATCTTGTGGATAAAGCTCGTCGACGTTCCCGGCGGATCCTCCCCCGCCGGCTTCAAGCCGTTGCCCGGCAGGAAGTGGAACGGGATCCAGACCCGGTGGTTCGCCAGCTCCCGGAAGTTGCGGTAGTCGAGCATCTTGTGGGCGGAGGCGACGCGGTTGTAGAGTGCCCCGTTGTCAAAGTAGATGGTGCCGCCGTTGATCGCGTCGTCGACGTACTGTGAGCTGTGGGCGACGATTTGCGCGTCGGGGTGTTCAAAACCTGCGAATCGCGCCACGACATAGGTGACGGCATGGTGGAAGTCGATGTGCATTTTCTCGTCTCCTGGAGTCAGAGGTTCTGGCGCCGGGCCTGCCGGCCCCACGGTCGATGGCCATATGGGTTCTGCCGTCCATTCTAGCACGTCGCGGGCGCGTTGGCGCGACCGCCGGCACGGCACCTCGCGGAGGGGCTCTCTTCGGCAGGGCCGCTACCGCGAGCCCACGGATCCTGCCGCGCCCTCCGAAAGGTCGAAGCTCACCATCTCGGTGTGGTTGCGCAGATAGAGCCGGCCTCCGGCCAGCGTCGGCATGGTCCAGGACTTGCCTTCCAGGGCCTGGACCGATGCCTGCTCACGATAGCCGTCCGGCGTCGCCTCGACCAGAGCCAGCCGGCCTTTCTCGCCGAGGACGATCAGATGGCCGTCGGCTTCGAGGAGAGAGCCCCTTTCAAAGCCCCGCGCCTTCCACTTCTCCTCGCCGGTCAGGGCGTCGATCGCCTTGAAGATCGCCACGTCGAAACCGTAGATGTGACCCTCGAAGAAAACGGACGAGTTCAGCTGGTTGCGCATCTGCTCGGCCCGCCAGATGGTCTCGGTGCGGAATCCCTCCCCCTCACGGTGGACGCGAAGGACCGCCGAGCCCGTCGTCGTGCCGAAGCCGCCCGAGAGGAAAACCTTGTCGGGTGCGATGAAGATGGGCTGCGCCACGTTCAGGGGAATCCCGGTAGACGGACAGGCGGAATTCCATGCATACGTCCACAGGAGCTCTCCGTCCTCTGCCGCCAGGGCGAAAAGGCCGCTGGCGCTGAAGAAGACGATCTGGCGAATGCCGCTGACGGTCACCGCGAGCGGCGAGGAGTAGGCGGCCGCGTCGCTCTGTGAGGCCCAGACGACCTCACCGGTCGACTTGTCGAACGCCATGAAGGCAAAGCCGTCCTTGCCGCCGACCTCGACGACGAGCTTTTCCCCTTCGATCAACGGCGAGGACGAATACCCGTAGCTCGGCACCCGGCCGCCATATTCCGCCGCCAAGTCGTGGCTCCAGAGCTGTCGTCCTTCGCGGGCGTCGACGGCGTAGAGGTGCCCGCGGGCACTGACCGCATAGACGATGCCGCCGTCGACCGCAGGGGTCGAGCGGGGACCGTTCCCGTAGTAGTCGGAAAAGCTCTCGCCGATTCGCCGGCGCCATAGCTGGTTGCCGCTCGCGGCGTCGAGGCTGACCAGGTACTGCGCCTCGCTTTCGTCCCAGAGCGTGTAGAGGCGGCCGTCCGCGACCGAGATGCTGGAGAATCCTTCACCGACCGGGATCCGCCAGAGGAGCTTCGGCCCCGCCGCGGGCCACTCCTTCAGGATTCCCTTCTCCGTCGAGACCGCGTCGCGGTGAGGTCCGCGCCACTGCGGCCACTCTCCCGCCTTGGCGGGCGCCTCTTCCGAGGTTCCGGGGCCGGCCGCCGCCAGGACGGTCACGCTCAGCAGGAAGCCTATCAAATAAATGCGCAACATTTTACCCATCATGCTTTCCTTTCCTGAAAGTGGATCACTCTACTTCTGGTACGTCGGCCGGCGCGGAAGGTTTGAGGGGCCGCTGCGTTGAGCCGGCCGGCGTGCGTGCGGCCATCGCGTCGAATACGCGGCTGGCTCGGGTGGCAAGGTCAAGGGACGCAGACCGTGGCTCGCGGCGCAAGAGGACGGATCCCGCCGAGGACGTCCGGGCGAGCCTCGCCTGGCCTTGCCACGAGCCCCAATGCTCTTGGGTCTGAGGCGAGCGAGCCGGCGTGCTAGACTGGAGCTGTGAGAACCATCCCGAGCGCAGAGGACCTGCGCGCTGCCCGCGCCTACCACCGGGAGCGTCATGCTCTCCGCCGCGCCGCCCGCGAAGCGCGGCGCCGGGAGAGGCTTGCGGCCGTCCGGCGGACGATCCTGGACCTGGCTCCGCACGAGCCCACACTGCGGGCGGTCTACCTCTTCGGCTCGATCCTCCGGCCCGGCCGCTTCGGCGAGGGCTCCGACGTCGACGTCGCCGTCGACAGCGACGATCCGGCGGCGGAGAGCCGCTTCTGGCGGGCCTTGGAGGAGGCGCTTCGCACGGCTGTCGACCTGCGGCCCCGCGCCGGCGCGGTGGCAGTGGCGGTCGAGCACAGCGGAGAATGCGTGTATGCACGAGACGATGCTCGTCCTTGAACGCAGCATCGGGGAAGACCTCGAAGCGATCGACGGGATCTTCGCCGCCCTCGCGCCGGTGAGCCTCGACCGCGGCACCCCGCAGGAAGAATGTATCGTCGTCGGCTACCGGTTGCACAACCTCTACAACGCCTTCGAGAACATCTTCAAGAACATCGCCCACGCGTTCGAGAACAGCTTCGACGAACGGGCCGGCTGGCACGTCGAGCTCTTGCGGCGGATGCGGCTCGACCTCATGCCGATCCGTCCGCCGGTCATCGACACCGACGCCTTCGACAAGCTCGACGAGCTGCGCCGCTTCCGTCATGTCTTCCGTTCGCTCTACACCTCGGAGCTCGATCCGCTGCGGATGACCGTCGCCCTCGGGAAGGCGCACGAGCTGCGGCAGGTCTGGCCGGCGAAGATCGCGGTTTTCCTCGGCTTTGTGGAAGGGCTGCGCTCGGCCTCGCCGCCGGCCGAGGATCGCGACGGACAGGAGGCCGGTAAGTCGAGCTCCGTGCGGGGCCGGCGCATCAGGCGACCCGGGTCTGTGCGTAGCTGAAGACGTCCAGCGAAACCGACCGCACCGGCTCGGCTTCGCCGTGCACGAGGCGGCGTACCGTCTCCGTCGTCTCGCGGCCGAAGGTCTCTTCGCCACAGCGGGAACATACCCTGGCTGGGATCTTCTCGATCAACACGAGCTTGCCGTCAATGTCGAAGACCTCGAAGACGACGCCGTCGACGTCCGCCATCTCCTCCGGCGCCGGCGCGGCGGAGAACAGCATGCCGAAATCGAGCCGCAGCTCCAGGCGTCCGGCGGGCAGCTTCCCGACCACGCATCGAATGGCGGTGAGCTGGGCGTAGACGGCCGCGGCGGCGTCCTCGCTCATGGGTTTCTTGCCCTGGCCCCCTGAATTTCTGACCTGTGGGCGACGCGCGTCGGGGTGTTCAAAACCTGCGAATCGCGCCACGACATAGGTGACGGCATGGTGGACGTCGATGTGCGTTTTCTCGTCTCCTGGAGCGCTCTGCGAGGCCCAGCCCTTGTCGCGGGGCCGGACATCGACCCGGTGATTCTCGTCGTCGCCCTTCCAATCCGGGGTAAAGCCGAGCCAGTAGTAGCTGCGGGTGTCGGCGACCACCTCTTCAAGGGCGTTCAGGGTCGTCTCGCGAAACAGGGCCCGGCCGCCCGTGTCGCGGGCGATGAGGCGCAGCGTGGCGTCGATGTTGTTGCTGCTTTCGGCGTCAAACGGCGTGTTGACGGGATAGATGGTGTAGCTGAGGCGGTTGGCCGTCTCGATCAACGGGCCGTAGAGGCTGTCGCCGTAGCTGAAGTGGTCGGTGAAGGCCGGCTGAGCGGAATCCCCGGAATCCTCGACCACCCGGACGTCAATCACCTCGCCGAAGGGACTCGTGGCATCCGGGGCCACAGCGCCACGGGCTCGAAGGAAAGCTCGGCGGTCACTCCCCGCCGGGCCGGACTTTCCCCCTCGGGGGATCAAGGGGGGGAGACACAGCCTTCCGGTACCACTCCCAGAAGAGGTCGATCCCTTCCTTCACCGAGACCTTGGGGTCGTAACCGAGCAACCGCGCCGTCTTGGAGACGTCGGCGTAGGTGTACTTGACGTCGGCGGCGAGCATCGGCTTGGAGACCAGGTTGGCCTTCTTGCCGGATTTGGCCTCGATGTAGTCGACGAAGTCCCGCAAGAGCACCGGCTCACCGCGGCCCAGGTTCAAGACCTCGTAGCCCAGAGGCTTTTCCGCCGCCGCCACGACGCCGTCGACGATGTCGCCGACGTAGGTCCAGTCGCGGTGCATCTGGCCGTCGTTGTAGAGCGGGATCTCCTTGCCCGTGTCGATCGAGTCGAGGACCTTGTAGGCCATCATGTCGGGACGCCCGCGCGGCCCGTAGACGGTAAAAAACCGCAGCGTCGTGACGTTCATCTTGTGGAGGTGATGGTAGGTGAAGGCCATCAGCTCCGCGGCGCGCTTCGAGGCCGCGTAGGGCGAGATGGGCGTGTTGCAGCAGTCGGTCTCGACGAACGGGATCTCTTCCGTCAAGCCGTAGGCCGAGGACGTCGAGGCGAGCACGAAGTTGCCGGTCTTGTGCTCTCTTGCCTCGTCGATGAGGTTCAAGGTGCCGTCGACGTTGACGCGGTAGTAGAGGGCCGGCTTCTCGATCGAGGCCCGCACCCCGGCCATGGCCGCCAGGTGGACGACCGCCGCCGGGTCGTGCTCGTCGTAGAGCGAGCGGACGAGCTCCCGGTCGCAGATGTCGCCGTCGACGAGGACGAAACGGTCGGGATCGTCGATCGCCGAGCGGACCTCCTCGACGTTGGCGCGCTTGCGCGCCGGGTCGTAGTAGTCGTTGAAGTTGTCGATGCCGACGACCCGGTAGCCCTTCTTGAGGAAGGCCTCGGCCGTATGGCTGCCGATGAATCCCGCGGCGCCGGTGACGAGGATGGTTCTCTCGGACACGTCGATGGCTCCTTGCCGGTTGTTTGCGGAGGGGCTCTCTTGGGCAAGCAGGATATCAGAGGTCGGCCGGCACCCGGGTTTCAACCCCGGGTGTCGGGGCGGGCAGAGAGGCTCGGCGCCTAAGCCTGCAAAGCCGCCTGCACCACCTCGACGGCCTCGTCGACCTTGATCCGGTCCTGGCGCCGGTCGTCGCGGTAGCGGATGGTGACGGTGTCGTCCTCGGCGGTCTGCCCGTCGACGGTCAGGCAGTAGGGGGTGCCGATCTCGTCGTGGCGGGCATAGCGCTTGCCGATCGAGTGCTGCTCGTCGTAGCGGGCGTTGATCCCGGCCGCGAAGAAGCGGGCGGCGATCCGGCGGCCGACCTCGGGCATGCCGTCTCTCTTGACCAGCGGCAGGATGCCCGCTTTGACCGGCGCGAGGCGCGGATGGAGCCGTAGGAGAGTACGCTTTCCCTTGCCCGTCTCGTCGCCCTCCTCCTCGTCGTAGGCGTCGCAGAGGACGGCCAGGAGACCCCGGGTAGCGCCGGCGGCCGGCTCGATGACGTGCGGCAGGTAGCGCCAGCCGTTCTTGCCGGTCTCCGGGTCCGCTTTCTGGGGATCGAAGTACGTCAGGTTCTTACCCGACGCCTCGGCGTGCGCTTTCAGGTCGTAGTCGGTCCGCGAGGCGATGCCTTCGAGCTCGTCCCAGCCCCAGGGGAAGCGGTACTCGACGTCGAAGCAGCCGTCCGAGTAGTGGGCGAGCTCGTCGCTCTCGTGCTCGCGGAGGCGGAGGTTCTCGTCCTTCAGGCCGATCGAGCGCCACCACCTCATGCGCTCGTCTTTCCAGTATTCGAGGTATTTCGGCCCGTCGCCCGGCTCGACGAAGTACTCCATCTCCATCTGCTCGAACTCCGCCGAACGGAAGATGAAGTGCTCGACGGTGACCTCGTTGCGGAAGCTCCGTCCCATCTGGGCGATGCCGAAAGGGATCTTCGGGCTCAGCGACTGGACGACGTTGGCGAACTGGACGAACATCGCCTGCGCCGTTTCCGGGCGCAGGTAAATGGAGCTTGAGGCGAGCGCCGCCTCGGCCCGCTCGCGCACCGCCGTGGCGTCGAGGCCTTCGCGCACCGCCGCCTCGACCGCGGCGACGACGTCGCCGATCGGGTCCACCGGGCCGAGGAAGGAGCGGAACATGAGGTTGAACTGCCGCTCGTCGGAGAGCAACGGCGAGCCGCAGTTGGGGCAGACGTAGCCCTGCTCGCCGCCCACCGCACCGTGCAGCGTCTTGCCCTGGCGAGTCAGCTCGACGCCGAGGGCCTCTTTCGCCTTCACCAGGGCTGCCCTGGCGCGTCCCTTGTCGGCGAGGGTGATGGGAGCGTCCTCGCCGGGCTTGAGCTCGGGTGCCTTGTCGGCACGGAAGCGCTCGCCACAGACCTTGCAGTCGACGAGCGGGTCGGAAAAGCCCGCCAGGTGGCCGCTCGCCCTCCACACCTCGGGATGCATGACGATCGAGGCGTCGATGCCGACGACGTCCTCGCGGCTGTGGACCATGGCCCGCCACCACTCGTTCATGAGGTTGCGCTTCAGCTCGACGCCCATCGGGCCGTAGTCGTAGGCGGAGCGCAGACCGCCGTAGATCTCCGAGCTCTGGTAGACGAAACCGCGGCGCTTGGCCAGCGAGACGATCTTCTGCATCGAGAGGGGCTCGTTGTCTTGCACGGGAACCTTCCTGACGTTCTCGGGATGTGCGGAGGTGGCGAGCAGCCCGCGAAGGCTGCCGAAGGAGGGCCTTTTTACCACAAAACCTCAGAGCCAGAGGTGGCGGTCCAAGGCGGCGCGAACTTCTCTCATACGTTCCGGTGAAAGTCGTCCGAGACGGCGGAGGAATCGAGATCGGGAGACCGTTCGAATCTGCTCACAAAGAGCCTTGCTCTCTTGATCCAGGCCCCCTTCACCCGCTGCAAGTCGCACCTGGAAGGGAAACACCCGCGCGGTTTGACTCGTCGTCGGAACGACCGTCACGGTCGGGCTGGTCTTGTTGGCGAGATCGTTCTGCACGACGACGGCAGGCCGAGTTCTCCCGGTCTCGGAACCGACCACCGGGTCGAACGCCACCAGGTGGACCTCGCCACGCGCCAGCCGCTCCATCAGAGCCCGTCGCCTTCGACTGTCGTCCAGATGGGGTCGAGAGAGGGCGATTCCGCCTCGTATCGGTAGCCCTCCTCCATCTCCTGGATAAGCCGTTCCCGTTCGAGGTAGAGGACGTAGTGACGTACAGCCTCACGGATGAAATGGCTGAAGCTCCGGCGACCGACGTAGGGCTTGGCCGACAGGAAGAGGTTCTCAGGGATGGAAATCGTGGTGCGCATCGTTCACCTCATTGTTCATCACTTCGAGTGTAGAGGTTGGAATCACTCCATGTCAAGACGCCACCTGGGCGTGGCCCGCTGCATCTTGTTATACTGTGCGCTCTCTGAGGGAATCCAAGAACGACCTCCCGACGGCTCTTGCACCACTTGCCGAAACTCCTACCGCTCCTCCTCGCCGTCCTCCTCGGCGCCTGCGCCGGGCAGGTGCCGACGCCGGTCCACCCACCGCTGCGCGACGCCGAGGCGCGGCGTCCCGTAGTCCTCGTCCCCGGGATCACCGGGACGGTGCTGCGCGAGCGCGGCACGGGCAAGATCGTCTGGGGCAACGGCAAGAGCCTCTTTTTCCCCCGCGACGGTGCCTACGCCATGGCCCTGTCGCTCGGCGACGAGGACGCGGACAAGGACCTGGAGGCCGTCGCCATCCTCGAGGAGGTGACGCTTCTCGGGGTGATCAAGAAGGAGGCCTACGCGCCGATCGCCCGCATGCTGGAGGAGAACGGCTACCGCCGCGGCGACCTCGCAGCACCGCGCCCCGGCGACACGCTCTTTCTCTTCGCCTACGACTGGCGGCGCTCCAACGAAGAAGCGGCCCGCGAGCTCGCCGAGGCGCTCGGACGAGTGCGCCGGGCGGAGGGCCGCGAACGCCTCGAGGTCGACCTGATCTGCCAGTCCAACGGCGCCCACATCTGCCGCTACCTGGCGAAATACGGCGCCACCGCTCTTGCCGACGCCGAAGCCGGCCGGATCGAGGAGCGAGACGGCGTTTTTGTCGCCAAGATCATCCTGATCGGCACCTCGAACGGAGGGAGCCTCCGCATCCTGCGCGAGCTCGACCGCGGCCGCACGTATTTCCCTCTCGGACGCAAGTTCCAGCCCGAGACGCTCTTCACCATGCCGGCCCTCTACCAGGACCTGCCGGCTTACCTGGACGGCTACTTCCTCGACGAAGAGGGCGGCGAGCTCCAGGTCGACCTCTACGACGCCGAGGCCTGGGAGGAATACGGCTGGTCGATCTTTGGCGAGGCGGCCCGCCGGCGCGTGGGGCGTCGTCCGGATCTTTTCGGCGGACCCGGGGAGTGGCGCGGCTTCCTACGCGGTGCGCTCTCGGACGCCCAACGCCTCCAGGCGCTTCTCCGGCGCGACGCACCGGGCTTCGCCGCGACACGCTACTACCTGATCCAAAATCCCGCGGATCCGACGCCGGAGCGTGCCGTCCTGGTTCCCAAGGACGACGGCTGGCGCCTGCTTTTCACCGGCGACAAGGAGCTCGAAAAGCGTCCCGAGCTCTTGAAGCGGGCGAGCACGGTGGGCGACGGTCACGCCAGCCTCGCGAGCCAGTTGTGGCTCTCGCCTCAGGAGGAGGCGTCGATCGCGAGCGACCCCTTCCACGTCGAGGGAGACCACTTCGAGCTCATCCTGAACCCGTTGAGCCTGCAACGTCTGCTGGAGTATCTCCACGACGACGGCACGACGCTCACCGCAACACCCTAGGGGACGACCGCCGACCAGGCCGTGGTCGTCCCCGACTCGAAGCCGTCGCGAAAGAGGAGCTCCCTCGGCAGCGGACGAACGAGGACGAGGTTCCCGACGCCGTTCGTCGACGTCCCGTCGCCGAGCATCTCGTTCATGATCAGCTCGGGCCGGTCGTCGTCGTCGAGGTCGCCCGCCGCGGCGCTGTAGCAGAGGGTGTCGCCCGCCTGCGCGCCCTGGATCTCGATCGTCTCGAGCAGCTCCGGTGCCGGCAACGCGGCCGTGTTGACGAGGGCCGGCCAGCCGCCGGCGCGTCCGAGGAAGACGTGAGCCACGCCAGCTGTCGTGCGGCCCTGGGGCGCGCCGTGGGGCGAGCAGAAGGCGAGGTCGCCGAGGCCGTCGCCGTTGAAGTCGCCCTGGGCGACGGTGTCGCCGCCGACGGCGCCCTGGTTGGGACCCAGGATCATCGAGAAGTCGATTTCCACTGGCGGGGAAGTCATGTTGAAGGACGCTCCCTTCAACGAGGCGGCCTGGTAGAAGACATATCCTATGCCCGATTGGAGACGGGCTCCGCCGGTGCCGTCGCCCGTCAAGTCGCCGACGAAGAGGTCGGCCGACCTGTCGCCGTCGAAGTCGAGCCCTCCCAGGAGCTCCTCGCCGAAGTTGAGGTTCAAGTCGCCGCCAGAGATCGTCGTGCGGCTGCCGGGCAGGGCGTCCAACGTGAGCTCGAAGACGTCGGGCCACGGTGGGTCGAAGTTGTCGTCCCAGAGGATGGTGAGGCGGCCTGTGCCGTCGCCGCCGGCGGAGTGAGCGGTACCGCCCGCGGGCGCCAGGGAGGCGCCCATGCGATTCAGCGTCGCCGCCGCCAGCACCTCGCCGCGGCCGTTGCCGTCGAGGTCGGCGATCTGACAGGTCGCCCCGAGATGATGTTCGCCGGCGTTTTCCGTCGCTGTCACGCGCGCCACGAGTCCCGCGAGCGGCGACGCCGCGCCGTTTGACCAGTCGTCCAGGTCGTAGGTGTCGCCGGTGGCGAGGTGCGGGCCTCCGGCGAGGAGGTAGACGGCGCCGTGGTGCGTCGTCAGGCCCTCCTGGTCCGCTCCCACCACGATGTCCGTCGTGCCGTCGCCGTCGACGTCGCCGGTGCGTACCCAGATGCAAAACCGGCCGTCGGCGACGGTTCCCAGGACGTGGGTCATCGTCACCGCACCGGATGGCTCGTCGAGCTCGAGCGGCATGAACGTCGCCGCGCGGGTGCGAAGCGCTCCTCCCCCGGCGACGATGGTCAACGCCCCGGCGCCGATGCGTCCTGCCGGAGAGTAGTTTTGACGGCAGATCAGGAGGTCGGCGAGGCCGTCGCCGGTGACGTCGTCCATCCAGATCTCGCTGCCGGCCGTCTCCGTCGCCTGGACGCCGTAGATCCGCAGCACCCGCTCCGAGTCGACGGCGGTGTCGATCGTGCCGGTCACCGTGCCGTCGCCGAAGACGAGGTCGACCTCGCCGGCTCGGAGGAGACCTCCCGGGCTCGCGGTCATGAAGGCGACCGCCGAGTCGGCATGGCCGTCGCCGTCGACGTCGAGGCCGCCGGCCACGGGAACGCCGTAGGAGCCGGAGCCGGAGGCGCCGTGGACGCGGGCCAGCTGGCCGCTCGCCGTCGTCGTCGCGGCGAGGTCCAGAACGACGATCGGCTGGGCGCTGGCTCGCGGAACCGTGATGCCGAGGCCGGCGAGCATCGCCAAGGCCACGACGGCTCTCATCAAGGGCCGTCCGCTTTCGCATAGAGGAGCCGGTTCTGCGAGCCAGCGCCGGGGTTGGCGACCACCCCGGGCGTCGCGGCCTCGAGGACGCAGCGCTCCAGGTCCGCCGGCCCGGCCTCCGGTTGCCGCTCGCGGCACAGCGCCAGCACCCCCGCAACGTGGGGCGAGGCCATGCTGGTGCCCGAGATGACGAGCTCGCCGCCGCCGCGCTGCGCCGACTCGACGTCGACTCCCGGCGCGAAGAGGTCGACGCAGAGGCCGTAGTTGGAAAAGACCGCCCGCCGGTCGCGCTTGTCGGTGGCGCCGACGCCGACCGCCTCGGCGACGCGCGACGGCGAGCTGGCGCAAGCCTGGCGCGAGTCGTTGCCGGCGGCCACGGCATAGGCGACGCCGGCCGCGATCGAACGGCAGAGCGCCGCGTCGAGCGCTGGCGCGGCGCCGCCGCCGAGCGACATGTTGGCCACCGCCGGCCAGCCGTTCTCCCGGGCGTGGGCCGTGACCCACTCGATCCCTGCGATGACGTCGGCGTCGGATCCGGTGCCGTTTCTCAGGACCCGGACCGGATGCAGGACGACCTCCTTGGCGATGCCGTAACGCGTTCCGCCGATCGTCCCGGCGACGTGGGTGCCGTGGTCGTTGTCGTCGCCGGTGCCGCCGGGCTGCGAGCTGAAGCCCTCGCCGACGCGGCCGGCGAAGTCCGGATGGCTGTCGTCGAGACCCGTGTCGAGGACGTAGACGTGGACGCCCTTACCCGTAGCTCCCGGCTCGAAGACGCCGTCGAGCGGCAGCTCGCGCTGGTCGGAGCGGTCGAGCCCCCAGGGCGTCGACGCCGCCGTGCTCACGATGGGCGAGACGCTCTTGGTGCCGTTCCTCTGGACGAACGCGACCCGCGGGTCCTCGGCGAGCCGCCGGGCGGCCTCCTCGTCCATCTCGGCGGCGAGGATGCCCACGGCGGAGTAGGTCTCGACGTCGCGCATCGCGAAAGCCGTCGCCAGCGCCGGGGCCACCTGCGGCGCGAGGGCCGCCGGCTCGCCCGGCGTGCGACGCAGGACGACGAGGTAGCGCTCGCCCTCGGCGGGCTCGGGGGCGGCGAGGAGGCCCCGGGGCATGGAGCTCTCCGCGCTCATGAGGCCGGGAGCGTCGCCGGCACAGAAGACGGGTTGGAGGGGTTCGCTCGTCGAGGCGCAGGCGCCGAGAAGCGCCGCGGTGAGGAGCGCCAGCGCAGCCGCGGGGATCCGGTTCTTCATGGCTTACCTCTCTCGGGCGTCTTGCCCGATGGGTTCGGGGTGGCGTCCATCTTACACCAGCTAGTCCTCTTCCCGCGGCTCGTAGCGCGGCATGGGCTTGCGCGGCATCAGCTCGTCACGCATCGCCGCGTGGTAGGCGAACGAGGCCACGATGACCGAGGCCTGCATCAGGTCCTCGCGCACCAGATGGTCGTAGACGTCCATGTTGGTGTGGTGCGTACGGGTCAAGTAGTCGAGCCTGTCCTGGATGAACTGAAAGCCCGGCAGGCCGACGGCGTCGAAAGACTGGTGGTCGGTTCCGCCGGTGTTGCGCGTCGCGACCGTCGTCGCCTCGAGGTCGTGGAACGGCTCAAGCCAGGCTTCGAAGATGTTCGCCGCCGCGGCGTTCTGCTGGGCGTAGACGCCACGGATGCGCCCGCTCCCGTTGTCGAGGTTGAAGTAGGTGGAGAACCTTGCGTGGTCCGGCAGGGTCTCGACCTCGCCTTCCATCTTCTTCATCCAGCGCGGCTGGTCCTTGGTCTCTTCGTCCTCGACGATCGGCAGCTTCGCGAGGTGCTCCTCGACGAAGGCGCGCGAGCCCAAGAGCCCCTGTTCCTCGCCCGACCAGAGGCCGACGCGGATCGTGCGCCTGGGTTTTACGCCCAGGGCCTGGAGGATGCGCACCGCCTCCATCATCACGGCGCAGCCGGCGGCGTTGTCGGTGGCGCCGGTGCCCGCGTGCCAGGAGTCGAGGTGGGCGCCGAGCATCACGACGCCGGCGTCCGGGTCGGTACCGGGGATCTCGGCGAAGGTGTTGTAGGCCATCTCGTCCTCGTCGTGGAACTGGGCGGTGACGTCGATCTCGAGCTCGACGGGCATCTCCCAGGTTTCCTCCTCGGCCTCTTCTTCCTCCGCCTCTTCTTCCTCCGCCTCCTCCGCCTCGCCTTCGGCGTTCTCCTCGCCTTCGGCGTTCTCCTCGCCTTCGGCGTTCTCCTCGCCTTCGGCATTCTCCTCGCCTTCGGCGTTCTCCTCGCCTTCGGCGTTCTCCTCGCCTTCGCGGCCCTTTCCCTTGTCTTTCGGCTTCGGGGGATCCGGCAGCATCCGCAGGATCCAGTTGTACTGCTCGGCGGCCATCACGACCACCGGGACGCCGGGGTCCTCGTCGCTCTTGCGAGAGCCGGCGCTGCCGACGCGGACGAGTCCGCCGTCGCGCGAGCTGATCTTGACCATCGCCACCACGCCTTCCTCGACGAGGAAGGCGTGGAGGTCGTTCTTGATCTCGTAACGTTTCCGCGCCCGGGCCCGCCAGTCGCCGCGTCCACCGCGTCCGCCGCGTCCGCGCTCCCCGGGAATCTCGTAAATCGTCATCTTCTCGAGGTCCTCGGCGGAGCGGCGCTGGAAGGCCGGCTCGTCCGCGTCGCGCAGGTCGCGCTGGTCGTCGACGAAGAGGATCTTGCCAGCGAGCTTGCCGCGCCAGCGCTCCATGTCCTCTTTCGACTCGATCTTGAGCTTCACCGCATGGCCGCGCACGGGGCCGTCGGTGCCGGGCGCCCAGGCCGCGGGCAGCGCGGCGAGCGGCAGCTGCCGGGGCTCCGTCATGTGGACCGAGGCGCGGCTGAACGTCCAGCCGCGGCCGAAGGGGCCGTAGGCCTCGAGGTGGGCGTTTTGAAGGCCCCATTCCGCCATCTTTTCGCGGCTCCACTCGTTGGCCTCCTTCATCTCCGGCGAGCCGGTGAGGCGCGGTCCGATCGTGTCGGTCAGGTGCTTGACGGTGTCCATGACCTCGGACCGGCGCAGGCCTTCGTCCCGGATCCGGTTGACCATGTCCCAGTCGACCGGCTCTTCTGAGAGAGCCGGAGCTGCAAGCAGCAGCAGGAGGGCGGCCATACAGAGGTTTCGCAGCATGAAATGTCTCCTTTGCGATAGTGGGCGCTTCAGGCGCCGGACGATCGTACCGGGTGGCTGCCGCCGTGTCGAGGCGACCGATGCTTGCCAGCGAGCTGAATCGCTCGTGTCCCGAAAAACCACCCGCCGACGTGCCGGAAACCACCCGGGCGGGTGGTGGCAAGGCCCGAGGAAGTCTGCAGAATCACAAGGTGTAGGGCAAACCGATGAGACCGCAGTCGACCGAGGAGACCCACGATGAAAAGTAGAGCCACTGTCTGGCGCAAGCTGTCCTCAGGCATCCCGGCAGCGGCGCTCTTCGTTGGGCTCTTGATGGCCCTGAGCCTGGTCGTCGCGCAGGTGTTGCCCGCGCAGACCGACGTGCCCTCGAACCAGGGACAGATCCACGTCGGTAAGAGCCTCTTTCGTAGTTACTGCAAGAGTTGCCACGGTCCCAAAGGCGAGGGCGACGGATCCATTGCCGATTCTCTTAGCACACCGCCTGCCGATCTCACGACCCTCGCCGGCAAGAACGGCGGCGAGTACCCCTTCGAGCTCGTCGTCAAGATCATCGACGGCCGCGAGCTGGTACCTGGCCACACGACGAAGGCCGACATGCCGATCTGGGGCGACGCGTTCTCCCGGCTCGGGGATGGCGGCGACGACGGCGTGAAACAGAAGGTTGAAGCCTTGGCTCACTTCCTGGGCTCGATCCAGAAAGCGGTTCCTGCCAACTCCGAAGGCTCCTGAGACTCCTCACACATCCTCCTTCCTGGGTGCAGCCACCGGTACCAAGTACCGGTGGCATTTTTTCTGCCCGGCGCTCCGGATCTCGGGGTGCGGCCGCAAAAAAAGGGGCCGGCGTTGCCGCCGGCCCCAGGAGACGGGTGGAACGTGACCGCGAGTCGGTCAGTCGAGCGAAACGACGTCCTCCTCACCGTCGCACGAGCTCTCCTCCGGAGGCGGATTCTCCTCCTGAACCGGCGCGGAATCCTCGCCGGCCCTTTCCTCCACCGAGGGCTCCACCGGATCCTCGAAGAAGCTGAAGACGTCCTCGGACAGCTCCGGACGCCCCGCCTGGCCCACCTTGGGACGCAGGCGCACCGAGTGGAACCTCTCGCCCGCCAGGACGTAGAAGGCCTCATGGAAACGAGAGCCGTGGACGAAGACCTCCGTGAAGTGGTCGAGGGCCTGCGTCTTGGCTTTCAAGGCCTCTTCGGTGACGCGCCTTTGTTCCTCCAGCTCGTCGAGGGTCTCGTCGAGCCGCAGGATCAGAGGCTGGATTTCCTCGACGTGCTTTTGCGGTGCGAGCGTGTCGGCGTCCGTGCCTTCCTCGGCCAGGGCCGTCGAGTCCGGATCTGTCAGGACCTCGATCGTTTCCCGGCCGAAGCGCACGAGCACCTGCGGATCGGATCGGCCGAAGTTCGGTTCCAGGCCCAGGAAGCGCTCGCTCATCCCGCGGCCGAAACCTTCCACGGTCTTACGAGCCTTCAAGAGCACCTGGTAGAGCTCCTCGGCGAACCGGTCGCGCCGCGCCCGGATCTGCATTTCGAGGCGTAGCGCGTTACGGTGCCACGTCTCGGTTTTCTCCAACTGGTGCCGGGCGAATTCGATCATCCGTCCGATGACCACCTGGATGAGGGAGATACACTCGAGATGCAGCTGCTCTCCCTCGCGCAAGTGTTCCGAGGCCCGCTGAAGAAATGATCGCGCCATCTTGGGCGCGAAGCCCTTCACACGGGTCACGACGGTTCTTGCGAACCGCAGTTTGTTGGTGATCGTTTTAAACATAAAACGATCCTCCTTTCTTTCCCCCGGCCGTCCGCCGGGATTGTGCGGCCGGATTCGTTTCCGGCGCCGCTGCAATCATTGTCGACGGGAAAAAGGCGGGAGTCCACCCCAAAAACTTGGGAATTTGATCCCAAAAAAATGGTGATTTCGACCGCGATCCCAAAAAAATGGTGACGTGTCCCAAAAAAACGGTGATTCGGCTCAGTCGTCTTCCGGCGGCGGGTCTTCGCCCTGCGCGGCGCGCTGGGCGGCGAAGCGCAGGGAGCTGATGTCCTGGAGCGACTCCGTCATCGACCGGGAAAGGCTCAGATGGCTGAGGAGGTCGGTGTAGATGCGCGAGAAGTGCTCTTTTTCTTCTTCGGTGGCGACGGCCTCGACCTGTGGATAGCAGAGGAAGAGGTCGGTCAGGATGTGGGTCGTCGCGGCGACGAGGACCTGGGTGCGGCCCTTGACGTGCTGCAAGAGCTCGCTCGACCTCTCCTGCGGCGTCAAATCGGGATCCTCCTCGGGCGCCCGGCCGAGCAGGCGCTCGATGAGCGGATCGGAGGCGACCTCTTCGCCGAGCAGGCGCCCTATCGAGTGGGCCATGCTCTCGCCGGCCCGGAGCTGGTCGAGCTCGGTGCGAGTCCCCGGGACCGCCCCGGCGGAAGCGGCGGCGAAAGCGTCCGGCATCGCGGCCTTGTGCGCGGCCTTGAGATCCTCGATCTCGCATCCGAGACCCTCGGCAGCTTTTTTCAGGTTCTTGTCGGTCGGGTTGAAGTTGGTGTTCTCCCACCGGTACCAGGTGTTTTTCACCACCCCGGCACCTTCCGCCGCCTGCTCCTGGGTCAGGCGCTTCTGATCGCGCATTTCGACGAGGACCTTGCTCCAGGGGTTGTGCGGCATCTTTCGTCAGCTCCTTGGGAACACCTCGGACCCTGTCCCCTTGGCGCCGCCGCGCCGTGTCCCCTCTGGTCGTCGTACGGTCGGCAAGACCCTATGGCATGGAGTCATCCCACGTCAAGCGGAGATCTGGCGAAAGGGCGGGATGGAGCGGGAATCGGGGTATAACCTGGCTTTGATCGATCTTTCGGGGTCGAAACGGGCTGATATTAGAGGTCTGAAAGGATAAGCCCCGAGAAAATCACGTCCTGCTTTTCGCCGGGAGAAGATTTCTGGCGAGAAATCTCGTCCTGACGCAGAGCCGGAGGTGTCGGAGGGTCCCTTGGTGGGGTCCGAGGGTGGGCAG
>CBDUYN010000042.1:0-57128 GCA_965371445.1 uncultured bacterium
TTCTCTGAACCCCCCTTTAGGAAAGGGGGGCAGGGGGGATTCCCCCCGGCAGGCGCAGCCTGCCGGATCTATGCCCTACAGGCTCCTAGATGCCGCCGCCCCTCCGGGGCTGAGATTCGAGGCCTTTCGAGCTCTGCGCTGCCGCCGCCCGATGCTCGCCGCATGGGACGCGGCGACCGCCCCGTCCTTTGGGAGCCGGACACCCTCTGGCGCCAACGCCACGGTTTTCGGGAGGCGCACAGCCCGCACAGCCGGGTTGCAGCCGAGAGCCGTTTCTGATAGAATGCAGGTAACGACAACCGAAGTGTGATGGGAGGAGCGATCAGATGTCCTCGGATCCAGGAAGGTGGCTTTACGGCTTTGCCGTGGCGCACGTCCAGCGGTACCTTCTGGCGAGCCCTCGGCCGAGCCACTGAGGAGGCCGCCAGAGAGGCGGTGGGCGAAGTCGTGATCGGCGATCCGGAGCGGCATCTGCTCGAAGACGGCCTGCCGCCCGCGGCGGCGTTGCGCGAGGCCCAACTGGCGATCCTCGCCGAGGAAAGGTGGAGAGCTCCCTACTTCTGGGCGCCTTTCTCGCGGTCGGGCGACTGACGCTAGAAAGGTCCAACAATTTCGCCCGAGACAGTGTTAGGGCCAGTAGAGAGTACGATCGCTGTGCGATCCGACACGAATGACGGCCCGGAAAGGAGCTGAAGCGATGTCGAGACAACTGCCGAGTGAGCTCGCCCCCTGGTTGGCGGACGAAGAAGACGACGACGAAGACCCCAAGACCGACGACACACCGAAGTCAGGACGTGACGGCGAGGTGGATCCCACGAAGAAGGAGGCGAGGGAGACGTGGGGAACGCCGTCCTGACCTCGCAGTCTTCGGAGTCGCGGTCTCCTGAGCCGCGCCACGGGCCTGTCGCCGTCCTCGCGGACGGCGGGCCCGAGGCGACGCGGGCTCGTGGCGTGGCCGAAGCGCTGCCGAGAGTCCCCTTCGTCCGCCTTCGCTCGACGCTGGTCGCGCAACGGGACGGTCAGCTCCCGGCCTACAAGGGCTCCCTCCTGCGGGGAGCCTTCGGCCACGCCCTGCGCCGGACGGTCTGCGCGATGACTCCCGACCAGTCCTGCGCCACCTGCGCGCTGAGCCAGGACTGCATCCACGCACGGATCTTCGAAGAGCCCCTCGGACGCGACCTGCCGCCCTTCCTCAAAGGCCTCCCGGCGGCCCCACGGCCGTACCTCTTCGAGCCCCGCCTCGACGAGTCCCAAGGCACGGATGGCGAAACCCGGGAAGGCGACGAGCTGGAGCTCGACCTCTTGCTCTTCGGCCAGGTCATCGAGCTTCAGAGCTTCGCTGTCAAGGCCCTCCAGCGCATGGGGCGCGACGGCCTCGGAGCCCGGCGGATCCCCTTCGCCCTCGACCGGGTCCGCTATCCGGACGGCGACGGGTCCTGGCGCCTCGGCTTCCAGCGCGGCGTCCGCCCCTGGGAGGCATCCGCGCCGGCGCTCTACCCTTCCCGCCAGCCGCTCCACCGCGAACGCCTGCGGCTCCGCTTCGTGACCCCGACCCGCATCAAGGTCAAGGGACGCCTCGTCGACGACTTCACCTTTCGCACGCTCGCCTTCCGGATCCTGCGGCGCGTCCTGGAGCTGGCGCATTTCTACGTCCCGTCCCTGACCCTGGACGCGGACTACGAGCCGCTCCTCGCTCGCGCCGACGACGTCCGCGTCGTCAGCCAGGATCTCCGGTGGAAGGACTGGCAACGCTTCAGCAACCGGCAGCACACCAAAATGAAGATGGGCGGCTTCGTCGGCGAGGTCACCCTGGAGGGCGACCTGAACCCCTTCAGCGAGCTCCTGCAGGCCGCGGAGGTGGTCCATGTGGGAAAGGGAACGACGTTCGGCCTCGGCAAGGTCGAGATCGCCTAGGAGGATCCTCTGTTGAAAGAGACCACGTTCACCCAGATCTCCGAACGGCTGTCCCGTGGGATGCGCCGCGCTCTCGAGATCGAAGCCGGCTCCCGTCAGCTCGACCTCCCCACGGATGCTGGCGACGACGCCCTTCATGAGCTCTTCGGCGCCGAGCCGCCGCTGGCGCTCGTCGCCTTCGAGACGCCCGGCATCCAGCGTTACGTCTTCAAGGTCCGCCGTCCCGTCGACGTCTACGGCGGCAGTCTGCTGATCGCCGACTTCACCCGTGAAGATAGCAAATCTTCGGTCTATCGGATCCTGTCCAAGCTCGGGCTCCCGGAAGAAGGTGTGGTCTACGCGGGTGGCGGGGGCGGTCTGATCCTCGCTCCCGCGCGGCACGTCAGGGATCTGCGGCAGGCCCTCGAAAAAGGGCTGAGCCGTGCGACGGACGGAGATCTTCGCACGGTGACTTCGGCGCTCGCCGTCTGGCCGGAGGATCTGTCGGATGCCAGGATCACCCCCGTCGGCGACGATCGCCTGAACGAGGTCCTGCGTCCCCGTAGCGAGACAACGCGTTACGCCGCCACTGTGGCGGCGCTCCTGAAGCGTCTTTCCCGGGAGCGGTCCCACCAGGCGGGGCTCGTGCCGTTGATCTCGGCCGACCAGCAGGAGAAACGCTGCGACGCCTGCGGCGAACGGATCGGCGAGGTGACGTTTCATCCCGGCGGGGACGACGAAACCGTCTGCAGGCCCTGCGAGACGCGCCGCAAGGCCGGCGGCTGGGCGAAACGCGACGACGAGCAGGCACGGACCTTCGAGGAGCTCGTCGGCGACGAGCATTACATGGCGGTCCTCTACGCCGACGGCGCCAACGTCGGCAAGGCCTTCCAGGCGCTCGAATCCCTGGCGCAGCACCGGGCGCTGAGCAACGCGGTCGAGACGGCATTCGACGAGGCCGTCCGGCAGGTCCTCGATCAGCTACCCGAGCTGCGCTTTGAGCACGACAAGTCGACGCTGCGCTTCCAGACTCCGATCCGCGGCGGCGACGACCTGGTGCTCGTGCTTCCCGCCAAGGCGGCCTTCCCGGCAGCTCGAGCCCTGATCCCGGCGATCGAGAAGCACTTCAGCTTCGACGACAACGAGCTGCTCCGAAAAGCCTTTCCCGAGAAGGCGCACGATCTCCGCGAACGCATCGCCCACTTCGGCGTCGGCGTGGGCATCGTCTTCGCGAGCTTCCACTTCCCGATCCAGTTCCTGGTCGAGTACGCCCACGATCTTCTCGACAGCGCCAAGCGACGCATCCACGAGAACGGCTGCCGCAGTGCCGTCGACTTCATGGTGCTGCGCTCCGGCAACCCCCTCAACAGCTCGATCGCGAAGTTGCGCGAAAACCACTACCAACGTAAGCCCAGAGGACGAGAGAACGGCCTGCTCTTCACGCGGCGGCCTTACACGTTCGAGGAGCTCAAGGCATTCCTGAAACGCGCCGACGCCCTGGCGGAGAACGTCCCCAGGTCGCAGATCCACGCCATGCGTCAGGAGGTCCTGCGCGGTTACACCTTGAGCCGCAGCCTGTGGCTCTACCAGCACGCCCGCTCCAGGCAACGGGACAGCTGGGCGGCCTACCGCGACGCTCTCGGCGTCAGCCTGGAAAAGGTGGACACCCTCCTCTGGGAAGACGATTCGACGCGACAAGACTGGAAGAGCACGGACCTCGTGGACATGGTGGAAGTCTTCGACTTTCTCGGACGTCCGAGACATAGGAGGGAGGCGGCATGAACGAGACGCTACAGATCGAGCTCAAGGGCGGCCTCCTCCTCGGCGGCGGCGGAGCCCTCGAGCTCCATGACGCGACCCTACGCCGGGCCGACGGCGTCCCCTACATCCCGGCGTCGGCGATCAAGGGGGCCGTCCGCGAGCAAATGGTACGGCTCTGCGACGACCCGGATGTCGTCGACCGGATCCTCGGCGCGGAAGGCTGGCCCCGGAAGACCGGCGGTCCGACCACCAAGGTCTTCTTTACCGACGCCCGGCTCCCCGAGAAAGCCGCCGAACGGTTTCGCAAGGGATACGGCTACGGCGTCCGGCCCCAGGTCTCGATAGACCGACGCACCCGGCACGCCGCCGCCGAAAGGCTCTTTCAGCGGGAGATCATCGCGCCGTTTACCGGTCTGGTTTTCGAGGCCAGCGTGGACGCCACCCAGCTCGACGAAGGCGACCGCAAGCTCGTCGGCGCCGCTGTCGGCGCGGTCTTCGCTCTCGGCGCGGCACGCACCACCGGGCTCGGACGGGTGGAGATGAGCCTCGGTGAAAGCCAGGACGCCATCTCCCAGGACGCCACCCTCGAAACCGTCGAGATCCCGGAAGAGGAAACGCTGGAGCTGGTCCTCGAAGCTGTCGATCCCGTCTGCATCGGAACCGATTGGCAGGTCGGCAACTTCCGCGTCACCCAACTGGGCGTTCCTGCCTCGACGCTGCGCGGCGCCGTGATCACCGCGGCGCTCCGCGAGCAGAAAAAGGAGACGGACCAGACCGACGAGTCGTGGTTCCGGAGCTTGCTGCTCGATCCGGAGACCTGCCTCCGGTTCGGCGACGCGATCCCCCTCGCCGACGATTCCGAGGCGCCACCGCCGAAGGTCGCTCCCCTGACGCTACGCACATGCAAGCATGCGCGCGAGAAACACGGAGTCGTCGACACCTTGTTGCGCGACTGCGTTCACCACCGTCTCGCCGAGTCGGGAATCCATCTCGCCCTCGACGAGGACTGCCCGGTGTGCGCCGACCGGACCGTCGCGGCCGGCCGTTGGCTCGACGCGGGCACCCCGGAGCGCCGCGTCATGTCGCGTCTGGCCCTCGACGCCGAGACCGCACGGGGCAAGGACGGACAGCTCTTCTCGCTGGAGCTCCTGGAACGTGGAACCCGTTTCGCCGTCCGCCTGGCCAACGTGGGTCCCGAGGGACGCAAGCTCCTCCGCGACGCCGCGCAACAGACGCTCCGCGTCGGCCACGGACGCGGACAGGGCTACGGCCGTATGAACATCGTCGAGGCGCGTCCTGCTGCCAGCGAGGCGCTCGTCCAACGGCTTCGCGGTTTCGACGAAGCCGTCCGCGCCGCGCTCGCTGGCGTGGAGGAAGTGATCGGAAAGAGCGCGACGGATCCGGACGGCCAGAAACACTACCTGGCCGCGACTCTCACGAGCGACATGATCGCGCCGGCGGACGGCGTCACCGGCGGCGAGGACGCGTTCGAGCGCGCGCTGAGCCTGCCAGGCGCCGAGCGGCTCTACGGACAGGTCCGCACAGGACAGCGTGGCGGCTTTCAAACCCGAGCCCGCGCGCCCAAGGCTTACCAGCCCGTGGTGCTCGCCGGCTCGGTGTTGCTCCTGGCCGTCGACTCGCCGTTCGAGGACGCGCTGCTCGATCGGTTGCGAACCGTGGAAACCCATGGCATTGGCGCCCGGCGCGAAGAAGGATACGGATGGGTGCGCTTCTCCGACAGCACCCACCAACCCGGTTGGAGGAAACCATGAATGCTGAGACCTTGACCTGGATCGAAGACCAGAAGCCCAACCTCGTGCGGTCGGCCGAGAGTTACATCAAGGAGTACAAGATCTCCGAGCCCCGCGAAGTAAGTCGCGGACGCGGGTTCCCAAAAGCGCGGGTCAGCGGCTCGCAGCTCCGCAACCTTCTCAGCGCGTCGCAGTCGGAAGGCTCGCTCGCTGTGTTGGTCAACTTTCTGCGTTACCAGATCGGGCGCGGACGGCAGGGCTGGGACGACCAGGATTCCGGCCGCGGCCTGGAGAGCTTGCTCCATGAGCAGATCGGAAAACGTATCACCGACGCCGGCGACAAGGCCGGAAGCGAGCCTCATCAGGTGGAGTCGCGGCTCGCGTCGCTTCTCCTCGGCTACGTCATCCGAGAGTACACCTACCGCTGCCAACTCGCGGGGACCTCGACTCATGACTGAAACACGTTCTCGCCCCTCGTCGTTCGACAAGCTTCTGTCCCGCTACCGAATTACCGCCGACCTGGAAGCCGCCAGCGCCCTGCGGATCGGCGCCGGCAAGAGCTTCGACGTCGCCGCGACCGACCAGCCGTTGATCCGCGACGGCCTGGGCCGGCCCTACATCCCGGGCAGCTCGCTCAAGGGAGCTCTGCGGTCCGGACTGGAGCAGACCCTGCGCGGCCTCGGCTCCCAAGAGCTTCGATCCTGCGACCTCTTCGAGGAGCCTTGCATCAAGGCTGCGGATCGCGACAGGAACGAGAAACAGCTTCCCTTCGACCACGTACAAGACAAGATCTGCGACGTCTGCGGACTCTTCGGATCCCCGTTCCTCGCCGGGCGCATCTTCATCCACGATCTGCCCCAGAAGTCCCCCGACACGTCGCCACCGCCCGAGATCCGTGACGGCGTCGGGATCAACCGCGACCTGCGGACGGCACAACGCGGCATCAAGTACGACTACGAGGCCGTGTCTCCCGGGACGCGTTTCGAGATGGAGATCCTCCTCGAGAACGCCAACGAAATCCAGCGCGCCCTGACCTTCAAGCTCCTGGAGTTCCTCGACGAAGGCCAGATCCTCCTCGGCGGCCTGACCAGCCGCGGCCTCGGACGCGTACGCCTCAAGGACGTCAAGGTCGAGCGCACCGACGCCGCACGTCTCCTCGGCGGCCAGGGATTCCAGACCCTGGGCTACGACGAGGAAAAACGTCAGGCCGACGAAGCCCTTCGCAACTACCTCGGACAGGGAGAGGATTGACATGCACAAGACCTTGCTGAACCAGGCCTGTCTCCGGATCGTCCTCAAGCCGCGGGGACCGTGGCTGATCAAGAGCGGCGTCGAGACGCCGGATCCGACCCGTCCGGGAATGGAGTTCGTGCGCACGCGCCACGCGCGGGTGGGCGACACGGTCTACCTTCCCGGGACCAGCCTCAAGGGCGCCGTGCGCAGCCATGCAGAGCGCGTCCTCCAGGGCATCGGCGTCCAGGTGTGCGATCCCCTCGACCGCCGCCATGCCTGCAAGGCCCCACGCGGCCGGCACGACACGTCGACTGTATATAAGGAGCAATGTCCCGCCTGCCGCACCTTCGGCTCCCTGGCGGTGGCCGGACGTTGCAGCGTCTTCGACGCCTACCCCTGGCCGCCCGACGCCGACGACGAATCCATGAGCGCGGCGGCCCGCGTCGCCAACGTCACGGAGCGGCGCAACCAGGTCGCCATCGACCGCGAAACAGGCGAGGCCCGTCCCGGGGCCCTCTTCGACCTCGAGGTGGTGGTGGCCGGCGAGTTCCACACCGAGATCCGCTTCCAGAATTTCCAGCTGTGGCAGCTCGGACTGATCGCCAGCGTCCTCCAGGACATGAACGACGGCTACGTGCCGATCGGCTTCGGCAAATCCCGGGGACTGGGACAGGTCGAGCTCACCTGCCACTCGTTCGAGATCGAGATGGTCACCCGCGAAGAGGGGCGTCTCCTCGGAGTCGGCGCCCTTGCGTCGCCGGGCGACCGCCGGGATTACGACCTCTTCGAAAAGGACTCCATGCCCCTGCCGGAGGGCGTTCGCTCCGAACGGACCTGGAGGGGCTACCGGGTCTCGGCCACCGGCGCGGAGCTGGAACGCCTCCTCGCGACCACGGCCCAGCAGCCGTTGGCCGACTTCACCGCGTCGCGGGCAGGTTCGGGACGAAGGGCCGGTTGAGGAACGGGACCATGGCGAACGCGAAAAACCCACCCAGGAACCACTTCTCGATCCCCGTCGAGCGCGTCCGGCGCGATGCCGAGCCGGTCTTCCACGATCGCCTGGACCGACAGCTCCGCACGGGGACGATCGAGCTCGCTGTCGAGACGTTACGTCCGGTCCATGTCGGCTGCGGCTCGTTCGGAGTCTTTGAGGGCCAGCTCGTCAAGGAGGTGGCGCGGCAGGGTGGACGGCCGGTGATCCCCGGCAGCTCGATCAAGGGCGTCTGCCGTCAGACCTACGAGGTCCTGACGTCGAGCGCGGCGCCGTTCGACGAGAGGTACAACAAGAGGCGTCAGCAACCCCTGAGTGCCGCCGCGGCTCTCTTCGGCGCGCTGGGCTACCAAGGACGCGTCAGCTTCGACGACGCGCTTTTGCCCGAGGACGTCGAGCCGGTCATGATCCTGCTTTCCGGCGCCTATCCGCCCCGGCAGAAGAAGGGCCGGCGCTTCTACGGCAGGATGCCGGCCGGCGCCGATCAGCGAAAGACGATCCCGGCGCTGGCCCTGCCCGAGGGTGTGACGCTCACCGCGACGCTCCGCTTCCGAAACCTCAACCGGGAGGAAGTCGGCGGCGTCCTGCTGAGCCTCGGCGTCGACCATTTCACGCCGAGGCTCGGAGGGGGCAAGTACGACGAGTGTGGCTGGGTTCGATTCCGCGTCCGGCGCTATCGTCTGCGCCAGGGGCTGGCGTTCGGCGGCGCCGAGTGGCAGGACGACGAAGGGGCCGTCGCCGACTTCACCCGGGAGTGCCTCGCCGCCTGCCATCTGTCCATCGACGGCGAGGCTTCGTTGAAGACCCTGGTGAGCCGGTTGCAGGCTCGGGAGGTCGTGACGTGAAAGCCCGGAGAAAGGAAGAGCTGTTGCAGCTGGCCGACGTCCTGATCGGCCGACTGGGCAACGTGCCGGTCCCGGCGCTCCGCGACGTGTCCTTGAGACAGCGCGGTGCCGAGGTGGCGGCGGTGGGTATTCCTCCGTCATGCCTTGGACAGCTGACGTCTTTTCTTGCGGCCCACAGCGACCGGGGGGAGCTCGAAAGATTCCTCGGACTTCTCGATCAGCTCGATCCTATCGCGTCGCAGAATCAGCAGAACCCCAAGGCCAACTATGCCGTCCTCAAGGGGGAAACGCAGCGGTTTCTGAAGGAGAATCCCGATCTGACCGCGGAGGAATGCCTCTACGTCCTGAGCTGGGCTCGGCGCTTGATGCCGTCGGAGAGTGTGGCAAAAGAGCGCCCGGCTCGCAATGGATCTGCCGTATCGCCGTCGAGGCCCAAGCCGAGAACGGCCGGCGAGCTCGCCCGGGAGCTGCGGAACCCGGATCGGGAGACCTGGTCGGGCGCGACGGTCTCGTACGATCCCGGGGGCGGTGGCGTCGTTCGGGCCGCGAGCGGCGGCAAGACGGCAGAGGCGCGTCAGAACGACGCGAAGCTTCTGATCGAGAGGCTGAGCCCGGAAGCGCGGGAACGAATGGTCGAGAGGAAGAAACGAAGGCCCGTCAAGGCCGACGTAGACGTCGAGCGCGTCGGCCGTTCGTGGCGGCTCGTGGCCGTGACGGAGAGGAGGTAAGCGATGGGAAAGAGCCCGGCTCATCGGCGAGAACCCCTGACGCTCCCCATCCTGCTCCTCGTCGTGTCGTCCTTGCTCAGCTTTGCCGGTAACCTCGCGGCAGCTTCGGTCGAGGCCGACTCGGAGCTTTGGCGGCTCCTCCTGATCGGGGCGCCGACCCTGGCCGTGCTCGTCATCGGTGGCTACCTGCTCTGGCACCTCCGACGACCCTTGAGCGTCCATCTCTCTCACACGTTGATCGACAATGCCAGGCCCTGTAGGGGGCTCGTGGTCTTGGTGAGCCCAGGGCCTGGAAGCGAGTCCGCCAAGGCAGCCGTCCGCTATCATGCCGCGTCCTTGAAGCATGTCTGGTTGGTCCACTCCGATCGGTCGAGGTCAGCGGCTACCGAGGTCGTCGAGGAGATCAGCCAGGAAGGCGTCTACGGCGGACCCTTTGAAACGATCCCTATTTCGGACAGCCAATTCGAGAGCTACCCGGAGGTTGTCCGGGAGAGGATCGAAGACGGAGTCTTCCAGAGGTTGCCCGAAGGTGTAGAAGAGTCCGACGTCGTCATCGACGTCACCGGCGGCAGAAAGGCGACTACGGCGGGAGCGTTCCTGGTAGCCCTGCGACCAGGACGCCGAATGCAGATCGTCAAACCCAAGGAAACAGACGATCGAGCGCGGGCCACACATGCGGACGATCCTGTCGAAATCGTCCTCGACTACCAGGTGACGCGATGCTGACTTGACGACGACGAGCTGAGGATCGTCGAGGATCTTTGACAACTAAATCGCCATCTATTTATCTGGGTGGCAAGCGGATCGCCGCCCGGGGCCAGCTCCTAGAATTAGTGGCTGCGTCGCTGGCCGTGGGCCTTCCTTAGAAGGACGTCGAAGTTGAGGCTTGCCCTTGGGGTCGGAGCTGGGAGATGCACGTCAAGGAAATCTGTCCGCGCAGCACGTCACGACTCTTATGCTGGGACCGCAGGCGTCCCGCCTGCCCTTCGTCCCACAGGGACGAAACCGCAAGAGCCGTCGAGGCACCGGCAGGACCACGCCCCTCGCCCGGTCTTCAACGGACTTCGTCCAGGGGCTTCCCTCTGACGCCGAAGTGGTGTAGGCTGGTGTCAGCAGACGCCCCAGGTCTCCGGCCCGACCGGCTCGGAACCGGGAGCTGCGGCAGCGGAGAGCGACTCTAGGAGGCCACAATGCTCAGCATACCCATGGACGCAGAGATCGAGCAACACCTTGAAGCGTTAGGGGCCAAGACCGCCGACAGCAAGACCAAATTCGCCCGCCAGAGGCTTCTTGATGCTCTCCGGGAGGACCGTGAAGATCAGGAGTGGGCCCGTATTGCGGAAGAGCGCTTAGCACAGCCCGAGAAGACCTACTCCCTCGAGGAAGTGGTCCAGGATCTTGGCCTGGAAAGTTAGGCTCCGCGAAAGAGCGCGAAGGGATCTGGAGCGACTTGACCGGGTTGTCCAGCGCAGGATCGTCCACTTCTTGACGGAGCGGACCGCCACCAGCGAGGACCCGAGGCGCTTGGGCAAGCCCCCTATTGGGCAAGCTCGCTGGTCTCTGGTGTTATCGTGTTGGAGACTACCGAATCATCTGTCTCATCAAGGATGCTCACCTGCTGGTCGAAGTTGTCGCGATAGGGCACCGCAGCGACATCTACAAATGAACTTCGTAGCCATCATATGAGCTCTTATTGCTGGGAGCGCAGGCGTCCCGCAGGGACAAGGCTCGGGGCTTCGACCCCGCCGTCGGCTTCTTCCACGGCATCCGCTACGGTCGCAAGTCCTTCTCTCTCGACATCGTCGAGATTTTCCGGCAGCCCGTCATCGACCGGCTCACCCTGCGGCTCTTCAACCGCGGACAGGTTACGCCGGAGGACTTCGAGGGCGGCGAGAAGGGCCTGCGGCTGGTCCCGGACGCCTTCCAGCGCTACCTCGGGCTCTACGAGGAGCAGCTGCGCTCGCCGAGCGAGGGGAAGGAGACTCCGACCTGGCGGGAACAGCTCCGGCAGCAGGTCGAGGCCCTCAAGGACATGGTCATGGACGGGGAGCCCCGGATGCTGTATACTTGGACTGGTGAAAGTCGAGGTGATCACACTCGTGAGGTGATCCCTGTTCTTTGACAACATATGATCGGGAAATGTGGAGATTTTCTTCACAGCTGGGTGATCTCTGAACATCGGTGAGGCCTACTCTATCCCACGCGAAAGGACTTGCCTCGCGAATGTGGGCAATCTGGTCCTCCACATAGGAGGAATCCGCTAACCTCCGAGACCCCCGAAAAAGGGGGGAGGTTAGCGGAATCGCCGAAACCGCCCTAAGCCCTTTGTTTTCAGCAGTTTAGGTGCGTTGGTTCCAGAACGGAACCGGCCACTATCGGGAACGCCGGGGGCGATTTTGGGGAGGTTAGCGGATCGGGGTACTTAAGTCCTTTGTTTTCAAGGACTTAGGAGGGCAGCTGTGGAAATCGGATGTGGACCCTTCGGGGGATTGAGACACAAAGGCGAGGTCGCCTGCGAGATGTGGCACGAAGATTTCGTGGAAATCGGATGTGGACCCTTCGGGGGATTGAGACACGACCATCGAATACGACCTCCTTGAACGACGCTTCAGTGGAAATCGGATGTGGACCCTTCGGGGGATTGAGACAAGGATGCGCAGATTTCGCTAACATTCCGCGGTCCCTCTCGTGGGAATCGGATGTGGACCCTTCGGGGGATTGAGACTTTTACGGTGTGGTGTAGATCCAGATCGCGGCGATCGGGTGGGAATCGGATGTGGACCCTTCGGGGGATTGAGACAGTTCAGCCAAGCGCAGAGATCACCTGACTCGAAATCGTCAGTGGAAATCGGATGTGGACCCTTCGGGGGATTGAGACTCGCGGCGACGGCGTAGATCCGCTTGCCGAGAGTCGGGTGGAAATCGGATGTGGACCCTTCGGGGGATTGAGACAATCGATTCCAGACTACCCAACAGAGTAAGCCCCTTCTTGAGGTGGAAATCGGATGTGGACCCTTCGGGGGATTGAGACATTAGGATCCCTGCGGGATCGCGACAGAACCGAAAGGGTGGAAATCGGATGTGGACCCTTCGGGGGATTGAGACACTTGTAAGCCAGTTCGTTTCCCCCTTTTCCTTTCCACTCCGGTAGAACGGGACCTCACACCCGGTAGCTGAACCTTGGGCGAAGCTCTCGCGACGGCAGCTCCCCACGTTCGCGGGCCAAAGCCCGTGGGCTGGCGCGGGTGCCTTCTGCTTTTCGGCTCGAAGGACAGCAGGGTTTGGTATACTGCCTCCTGGAAGGGCGCCCGGCTCTACCGAGCGTCCGGTTCCGTATTCTGAGAGCTACAGTGCCAGGTCCCTGACCGGCCACCGGAGATTCCGCATGGAAGTCGCATTTCAGATCCCTGACGACCTCGGCGAGAAGCTGATGAGCCGCTGGGAGGACCTGCCGCGCAGTGCCTTGGAGGCCCTGGCTGGAGGCGTGGCGGAAGAGCTCCGGCATCCGGGGGCAGGACCGCTCATCCAGCGGTGGATCGCAGATCCTCCGGGTTGGCTGGAAACGCGAGGCGTACCTGAAGTGATCGACCCTGCCCTGCGGCTCCTGCACCGAGGCGAACGGGAAGAGCCATCTGGCTCGCGGAGCAAGAACGCGCCGACCTGCTGCTCATCGACGAACGTCGAGGTCGGGCGGTAGCCGAGCAGCGAGGCCTTCCCGGACGTGGACGCGGCAGAGGGTGTCGGGGAGATCTCCGACGAGGCGCTCGCCACCCGCTGGCAGCGCTTCCACGAGCGGATCACGACCGGCGAAGCTCGTCCGGCGGAGGTGATCGAGATCGCGGCGCGGAAGGCGCCCGCTCCGAGACGCTGGCCGTCCCTTTCCCGGCTGGCGGCGGCGGCGATCCTGGCCTTCGGTCTCGGGTTGGGCTCCGGCCTGGTGATCGACCGGACCGTTCGCGAGCCGCTGCCGGCGGCGGCGGTCAACGTGACCATCGCCTATCCGGAGCCGGAAGGCGCCGCCGCTGAGCGATCCACCGTGCCCACCGTGGTGGAGCTGCCGGAGTCGGCCGGAGCCTGGGTGCTGGTCCTCGGCCTCGTCGACGGCCCTGTCGACGACGGCTACTCGGCGACGATCAAGGATTCCCGAGGCGTCGAGGTGTGGTCGGGTACCGGCCTTCGACCCACGGCCGCGGGCATGTTCCACCTGGCGTTCCGCCGCGGGTTCCTGCCGGCCGGAGGCTACCGGCTCGTCCTCTACGGCCGCGATGGAGAGGTCGCGACCTACGCCTTCCGGCTTGTCGAGGTGTAGGCTACTCTTTGTGGCCGTTGACGTTTCGCGCTCCCAGAGACAGAATAGACGTCGGAGGACGAGTGATGACAGACGAAAGAGCTTTGCATCTGCATGATCGCGCCGTCCGCGGAGAGTCCCTCACGGACGAAGAGAAGGCCTTGCTCGAGGGCTGGTACGCGACTCAGGACGCTGCCGAGACCCGGGAGCTCGCATCCGCCGACACCGAGCCAGTCGACCTCACCGAACGGATCCACGCATCCCTGGAGCAGATCGCCGAAGCAACGCGCCAGATCCGGCAAACGATGGCCGACAACGACTCACTGCGCCGCGAGATCGCGAGTCTGCGTCTGGAGCTCGGTCAGCAGATAGCACTCTCCGCATGAGTCTCCCCGCCGAGCTCCGCGAGTTGGTTCGGCAACGCGCCAACTATCGTTGTGAATTCTGTGGGATCCATGAGACGGATGCTGGTGGCGAGCTGACCATCGACCACTATTGCCCCCGAGCGCGGGGCGGTAGCGACGATCGGACAACCTGATCTACGCTTGCAGTCGCTGCAATCTCTACAAGCACGACTACTGGCCCGAAAGTCCGGCCGCTACGCCACTATGGAATCCTCGTGAGGAGCCCTTCGCGGCCCATTTTGTCGAGCTTCCCGGCGGCATCTTGGAATCCGGCAGCCCAACCGGCGCACTCACCATGCGCCAGCTTCGACTCAACCGTTCGCAACTCGTCGCCAACCGCCAACGGGGTCAACAGATCGTGGAGCTCCAGAAACAGCGGGAGCTCTATGAGGCTATCGTCACCATCCTTGGCCAACTCCTCGCTGAACAGTCGGCGGTGGCTGATCAGCAGTCCGAGCTTCTCCGGGATCTACGTGAGCTCCTTGTGCAGCTTCTCCACTCCCGTCACTGACTCTGGCTCGCGTGGAGGCGGTCCGGCCGCGTGTTCCTGCCGCCCGAGGACTACCGGCTCTTCCTCTATGGCCGCGCTGGAGAGTCTGAGACGTCTGCGTTGGGAGCTCGGGTTCACGTGCTCCTTCTGTCTCTGCCACGAAGCGGACCTCGCTCTTGATGGCGCCGAAGGTACTGGCATCACGCAGACGGAGCATTGGATCCCTGTCAGCGAAGACAAAATCAAGGTCAACGACTACAGTAACTGCTTCTACATCTGCCGCTATTGCAACAACTCCCGAGGAGCCATGCCCATCGCTGAGGTCGACCATTTCGCGACCCTGGCCACTGCCGGATCAGGCGACCACTTGTACCGGCCGTGTGCGGGGAGGTGGAAGGGTTCGGCCTTCCTTCTCGAAGTGACGGACGACGTCCTCGACAACCTCGCAAAGCTCCGCGTAAAGCCGCACCGGGTCCTCGCCATGGATCCCGGTGATCAGATCAGGACACTTGCCAAGGTAGGTAGCGTCGTCCTCGCTCCATTCGACCCACTTGTGGTATCGGTCGCTCAGCTTCATGGCTGGACCTCCTCAATGGCTTCTTTCACCTGCTTCTCCTGATACGGCTTCGCATCGTCGCCGGAATTCCCACTAAGCGTCACTGCGCCTGCGTAGCGGACATGCGTGAACTTCCGATGGGATCCTTTTCCGCCGGAAATTTCGTAAGAATCAGCACCGACTTCAAAACAGGCGACTGCCCGCTGTGGTCGAATTGTCCGTAGGGCGAGGCGTTAGACTACGTTTCCGGGAAGCTCAACTTGGCGTAGAGGACGGAAAGCGGCTGATCGAAGCCCAGACTCGGCAGTCGCAGCCGGGCTTCGGCACCTTGAAGCAGATCGACGAGCCAGCGTCCGCCGGCCTGCCGGTGGTGGACCTCGCAGTAGAACTGCTCCTGGTCGAGCAGCACGATCGCCTCGATCGAGGGGATCGACCTGTAGTCAGGGAGCTTCACCCGCCGGTCACGGTTTTCGGTCGACGGTGAAAGGATCTCGACGATCACCACCGGCTCCGGCGTCAATCGCTGCCCGGGCTCATGGGGCTGACAGGCCACGGCCAGATCGGCGACGTGGCACCTGTCGTCGCGCCCGGGGATCGCGATCGGCTCCTCGACGCCGACGGTGCAGGAGGGCCGATCGTCGAGCGCTTCACCCAAGCGTCGGGAGAAGTTGGCGGCCAGAATCCGGTGAGCACGCAGCGGTGACGCCATCGCCATCGGGACGCCGTCGATCAGCTCGTAGCGGTGGTCGTCTCCGCTGTCCCAGTCCAGGAACTCGTCGACGGTGAGGCGTTTGTGGGCGGGCGATGGCATGTCGTTCGTCCTCGCCGCTCCATGCTACACGATTCCGCCGAACCTTGGGCACGCCTCGGCTGCATCCTGGGGCTCTTCGTCCCGCAAAGACGCCACTGGGAGCGCCATCGCTCGCCTCATGACCGGGGTCATATCCCGCCGGGCTCGCCCGGAGTACGCTCGGGAAGATGGTGGCCAAGTGAGCTTCAAGATCGGCATCGACGTCGGAGGGACCTTCACCGACCTCTTCTCCTGGTCGCAGGACGGCGAGGCCGAGACCTTCAAGGTCCTCTCGACCCCAGAGGACCCCGCGGTCGGCGTCCTCGACGGCCTGCGGGCGGTGGCGCAATCCAAGGGGATGAGCGTCGAAGAGCTCGTCCGGAAGACCCGCCTCATCGTCCACGGCACGACGGTGACGACCAACGCCGTGCTCACCCGCGGCGGCGCCCGCACGGCGCTTCTGACCACCGAGGGCGTGCGCGACGCCCTCGAGATGCGCCGCGGCATCCGCGAGCGCCAATACGACAACCGCTACCAGAACGTCGTCCCCCTGGTGCCGCGACGCCTGCGGCTGCCAGTGGCCGGACGGCTCGACTTTCGCGGCGAAGAGCTCGAGTCCCTCGACCGCGGCGCCGTCGCCGCCGTTGCCGAGCAGTTGCGCGACGAGGACGTCGAGGCCGTCGCTGTCTGCTTCCTCCACTCCTACGCCGACTCCGTCCACGAGGACGCGGCCGCCGAGATCCTCCGCGATCTCCTGCCCGACGCTTTTCTGAGCGTCTCCGCGCACGTCCTGCCGACGATCCGCTTCTACAACCGGGTGTCGACCACGGTGCTCAACGCCTACGTCGGACCGGTGCTGGGCGGCTACCTGGAGAGCCTCACCGAACAGCTGGCGGCGGCCGGCTTCGCGGGCGTCCTCCTGGTGATGCAGTCGAGCGGCGGAGTGGCGCTGCCCGAGCTCGTCCGCGAACGGCCGGCGGCGACGCTCCTGAGCGGTCCCGCCGCCGGTCCCCGCGCCGCCGCCGCCTGCGCCGGCATCCACGGGCCGGAGGACTGCATCCTGATGGACATGGGGGGCACGAGCTTCGACGCCTCCCTGGTCCGTGACGGCGCCGCGGCGATCGCCAACGAGGGCGAGATCGACCGCCTGAAGATCGCTCTCCCGATGCTCGCCATCACCACGATCGGCGCCGGCGGCGGCTCGATCGGCTGGATCGACGAAGGCGGCCTGCTGCGCATGGGGCCGGCCTCGGCCGGCGCCCTGCCGGGCCCCGCCTGCTACGGACGCGGCGGCGAGGAGCCCACCTGCACCGACGCCGACCTCGTGCTCGGCTACCTCGACCCGGCTTTTTTCGCCGGCGGCAAGCTCCCCTTGGACGCCGGACGCGCCCGCCACGCCGTCGAGCGCCGCATCGCCCGTCCCCTCGGCCTCGACGTCGAGGAAGCCGCCGCCGGCATGTACCGGGTGATCAACGGCAACATGGCCCACGGGGTGCGCGAGATCACCGTCCAGCGCGGCCTCGATCCGCGCGAGTTTCCGCTGGTGGTGGCCGGCGGCGCCGGCCCGCTCCACGCCACGACGATCGCCACCGAGCTCGAGATCCCGACGCTGCTCGTGCCGCGCACCGCGTCGACGCTGTGCGCCACCGGGATGCTGCTCTGCGACCTGCAGCACGACTTCGTGCGCTCCGCCGTCGGTCCCCTGGAGTCTTTCGACGCCACCCTGGGCGCCCTGGTGGCCGAGATGGCCGAGGAGGGCGAGGCGCTGCTCGCCAAGGAGGGTGCCACCCAGGTCGAGCACCAGCCGGCCCTCGACCTGCGCTACCTGAAGCAGTACCACGAGGTCACCGTCCCGGTGCCGCGCGAGGCCCTCGCAAGCTTCGACCTCGACGCCGTCGCCGCCGCCTTCCACGCCGAGCACAACCGCCTCTACGGCTACGACCTCGAGGCCGCGGGGACTGGCCTCGAGCTGATCAACGTCCGTGTCCGCTCCCTGGGACGGACCGCCGCGCCCGCCCTGCCCCGGCTCCCGGCCGGCGGCCGCGACGCGTCCGCGGCGAAGAAGGGCCGGCGGCGGGCCTTCGTCCCGGAGACGGGCTCGTTCGCCGAGGTCGCGGTCTACGACGGCGAGAAGCTCCGCGCCCAAAACGTCGTCCTGGGACCCGCCCTCGTCGAACGGACCGACACCACGATCTTCTTGAGCGCCGCCTGGACCGGGCGCCTCGACGAGCACGGCACCCTGGTCCTCACCCGCCGGGAGGAAACGCCATGAGCGAGCCGCAAATCGACAAGGTCCTGGCCGCGATCCTCGCCAACGCCCTGAAAGCGATCACCGACGAGATGTCGATCACCATGGAGAAGACCACGCGCTCGCCCATCCTCTGCGAGGCCAAGGACTTCGTCACCGGCCTCTACGACGCCGAAGGGCGCATGCTCGAGCAGACCGAGAACCTTCCAATCCTCTCCTTCTCGCTGAGCCCGGTCTGCCAGCACATCGCCGAGCGCTTCCGCGGCGAGGTCTATCCCGGGGACGTTTTTTTTCACAACGACGTCTTCACCCTCGGCAACCAGAACAACGACGTCGCGGCGATGAAACCGATCTTTCACGGCGACACCCTGGTGGGCTGGTCGGCGGCCAAGGGGCACCAGGCCGACATCGGCGGCGCGGTGCGCGGCGGCTACAACCCCAACGCCACCGAGGTGTGGCAGGAGGCCCTGCGCATCCCGGCGGTCAAGGTTTACGAGCGCGGCGAGCTGCGCCGCGACGTCTGGGAGCTGATCTTCGCCAACGTCCGCCTGCCGATCGTCGAGGAGGACATGCGCGCCGAGATCGGCGCCTGCACGGTGGGCGAGCGGCGCCTCCGGGCGCTGATCGAAAAATACGGCCTGGAACGTTTCGAGGCCCACAAGGAATTCCTCTACGAGGCGTCGCGCAAGATGATGGAGGCCGAGATCAGGACGATCCCCGACGGCGTCTACCGCGGCGAAGCCACCGTCTACTTCGACGGCAAGAACCCGGGCTCGCAGTACCAAATTCGCGTCGCGGTCCACGTCGAGGACGAACGGATCGTCTTCGACTACTCCGACACCGACGCGCAGACCGACGGTTTCGTCAACGGCACCTACACGTCGAGCGCCTCGGCGACGATCCTGACTTTCTTGCAGATGGTCAACCCCGACATTCCGCACAACCACGGCATGCTCCAGCCCATCGAGATCGTCATCCCGGAAGGGACGATCTTAAACGCCTCCTACCCCGCCGCCACCACTTTTGGCAACCACCTTTGTCCGCCCAACGCCGACGCCATCATCCGTGCCCTGGCGCCGGTGATCCCGGAGCGGGTGACGGCGGGCTGGAACCAGCTTTTGTGCTCGCTGTCAACGGGGATCCACCCGCGCAGCGGCGAGAGCTACGTCGACATCTGTTTCTTTGGCCTAAAGGGCGGCTCGGGCGCCACCGCGGACTGCGACGGCTACGACCACATCGGCATGATCGACGCCTCAGGGGGCGTTCTCGACCAGGACTACGAGATGTTCGAGCACCAGACACCGCACCTTTTGGTGAAGCATGAATACCTGACGGACTCGGCCGGCGCCGGCCGCTTCCGCGGCGGCCTGGGGGTGGAGACGCGCTACCGGGTGGGCGCCGGCGACACCCAGATCGTCACTTTTGGCGACGGCGACGTCGAACCCGCCTTCGGCCTCTTCGGCGGCGGCGACGGCACCCTCAACAAGATCGAGCTCCACGGATCCGATGGATCTGTCCACGTCCCGACTAGCAAGGACCTCGTCTCCGGCGTCGAAGAGGGCACGCTCTACGTCCAGCACGCGGGTGGCGGCGGCGGTTACGGTCCGCCCTGGGAGCGTCCGGCGGAGAAGGTGTGCGAGGAGGTGAGGGACGGCGTCATCTCCCTCGACGCCGCCTGCGAGCTCTACCGCGTGGCCCTCGACCCCGACACCCTGGAGCTCCTGGAAGACGAGACGGCTCGCCTACGGAAGGGAACATGAACTTCGAGCTCACCGAAACCCAGCGTGCCGTCCGCGACACGTTCCACGACTTCGCCGAACGCGAGATCCGTCCCGTGGCCCGCGAGCTCGACGAGAAACCGCGTTTCCCCGCGGAGCTTTTTCGCCGCGCCGGAGAGATCGGTTTTTTCGGCATGCGCTACCCGGAGCCCGAGGGCACGGGCGCCGACGTCGTCTCCTACGTCCTGGCGGTCGAGGAAATCGCCCGCGGCAGCCTTTCGGTGGCGGCAGCCTGCGCCATGCAGTCGCTCATGGGGACGTTTTTCGTCCATCGCTTCGCCGCGGGCGAGGTGCGCGAGCGCCTCCTGCTGCCGGCGCTACGCGGCGAGACCGCGGCGGCGATCTGCATGACCGAGCCCGACGCCGGCAGCGACCTCGGCGCCATCTCGACCCGCGCCACCCGGCGCGACGGACGCTACCACCTGACCGGCCGCAAGACCTGGGTCACCTCGGCGCCGGTGGCCGAGATGTTCACGGTGTTCGCGCGCACCGGCGAAAAGGAGCTTTCGATCTTCCTCGTCGAGCGCTGTGCCGCGGGCCTCGAGGTGGGACGCGAGATCGACAAGATGGGGGTACGCTCGTCGCTGACCTCGGAGGTCTTTTTTGACGACACGCCGGCCACCTGCCTCCTCGGCGAGCTGCACCAGGGACGCGCCTACCTGGGGGAAATCCTCGCCGAGGTGCGGGTGATGACGGCGGCGCTTGCCGTGGGCGTCGCCCGGGCCGCCTGCGAGGACGCCGTGGCCTACGCCGCCGAGCGCCAGCAGTTCGGGCGTCCCATCAACCGTTTCCAGGCCGTCCAGGCACACCTCGCCGAGATGGCCGTCGACCTCGAGGCGGCGCGGCGCATGACCTATTGGGCGGCGTGGCGCAGCGACCAGGGGCATGAGAACGCGCACCAGGCGGCGATGGCGAAGCTCTTCGCGTCGGAGGCGGCGCTGCGCGTCTGCGAGCACGCCGCCCGGGTCGTGGCGAGCTACGGCTACGCCACCGACCATCCGGTGCAGCGCTATCTGCGCGACGTCCGTTTCACCCTGATCGGCGGCGGCACCTCGGAAATCCTCCGGATATCGATCGCAAAAGGACTCCGGTGATGACAGAAACCATTCGGGTGCTGATCGCCAAGCCGGGCCTCGACGGCCACGACGTGGGGGCGAAGCTCGTCTGCCGGGCCTTGACCGACGCCGGCATGGACGTGATCTACAGCGGCCTGCGCCAGTCGCCGGCCGAGGTCGCCGCGGCCGCCGTCCGCGAGGACGTCGACGTCGTCGGCCTGTCAATCATGGCGGGCGCTCACCTGACGCTGTGCGGCAAGGTGGCGGCGGAGCTCGCGGCCGCCGGTATCCTCGACAAGGTCCTGTGGATCGTCGGCGGCAACATCCCGGCGCGCGATCACGAAGCGTTGCGCGAGCTCGGCATCGCCGAGGTCTTCGCCGTCGGCGCGCCGTTTGGAGGCATCGTCGACTTCATCCGCGAAAGGAGAGCGCCGTGAGCACAAAGTCTGATTTGTCCCCCTCCGGGGGAACGAAAGACGTCTTCTGGGAGTCGGGCCTCGACGTCAAGCCGGTCTACACCGCCGACGACGTCGAAGCGAGCGGCGGCTGGGACGGCGTCGAAGCGCCCGGCGAGTATCCGTTCACGCGCGGCATCCATCCGCTGATGTATCGCCAGCGTCCGTGGACGATGCGTCAGTACTCCGGCTTCGGCACCGCGCAAGAGACCCACGAGCGTTTCCTCTACCTGATCCGTCATGGTCAGACGGGCCTGAACGTGGCCTTCGACCTGCCCACTCAATGCGGCCTCGACTCCGACAATCCGATGGCCGAGGACGAGGTGGGCCGCGTCGGCATGGCGGTCGACACGCTGGCCGACATGGAGGAGGCCTTCGACGGCATCGACCTCGACAAAATCAGCGTCTCCTTGACCGTCAACGGTGCCGCGGCGCCGCTCATGGCCATGTACTTCGCGATGGCCAGGAAGCGCGGGTTCGCGCTCGAGACGTTGCGCGGCACGGCGCAAAACGACATCTTGAAGGAGATCGTCGCGCGCGGCACCTGGATCTTTCCGGTCGAGCCGTCGATCCGCCTGGTGGGCGACACGATCGAGTTCTGTGCCCGCCACGTCCCGAAGTATTTTCCGGTGTCGATCTGCGGTTATCACATCCGCGAGTCCGGGGCGACGCCGGCGCAGGAGATGGCCTATGGACTGGCGATCGCCCGCGCCTACGTCGACCACGTGGTGGCGCGCGGCCTCGACGTCGACGAATTCGCCGGCCGCCTGTCGTTTAACTTCGACATTCACGGCAACCTCTGGGAGCAGGTGGCGAAGTTCCGGGCCGGCCGGCGGCTGTGGGCGAAGATCATGAAGGAGGAGTACGGCGCGAGGAATCCCCGTTCGATGCAGCTCAAGATGATCGCCGGCGGCGGTGGCGGCGGCCTCACCGTCCAGCAGCCGGAGAACAACATCGTCCGCGGCGCCTATTACGCCATGGCGAGCGCGCTCTCGGGCACCCAGACCATGGCGCTTTGCTGTTATGACGAGGCCTACACCATCCCGAGCGAGCACGCGACGCGGCTGTCGCTGCGCACCATGCAGATCCTGATGCACGAGACCGGGGTCTGCGACACCGTCGACCCGCTGGCCGGCTCCTACTTCGTCGAGACGACGACCAACGAGATGGAAGAACTGATCGTCGAGGTGATGGAGGGGTTAAAAGAGCAGGGCGGCATCGTCGAGGCGATCGCCGGGGGCTGGGTGCAGGCGGAGGTCAACCGCCAGGCCTACGAGCGCGAGCAGCGAATCCGTTCGGGCGAGGAGAAGAAGGTGGGCGCCAACTGCTTCGTCGAAGAGGAGGCGGCGCAGGAGATCGAATTCCATCCCTACCGGGAGGAGGACGCCGCCCGCCAGCTCGAGCGCCTGTGCAAGGTCCGCGCCGAGCGCGACGGCGCCGCGGTCGCCGCCGCCCTCGACCGGGTGCGCTCGGCGGCCCGGGCCGGCGAAAACGTGATGCCCTCGGTGATGGACGCGGTCGAGGCCTACGCCACGGTCGGCGAGGTCTGCGCCGCGTTGCAGGAGGTCTTCGGGACGTTCGAGGAGCCGATCCGGTTCTAGCCATGGAGAGCGGCGAGAAAAGACGGCCCGTGGTCCTGAGCGTCGAGCAGGCGCTCAGCATGTCCTACGCGACGCTGCGCTTCGTCCATCAGGGCTTCCGCGTCATCCGCGCCGAGGCCACCCCGGTCCCGGGACGCAAGTCCAAGGGCGACCCCAACCGCTCGATCGGCCGTCCGGTCGCCGGCGAGGACCGGCACAGCTACTACGTGGCCCCCAACGCCGGCAAGGAGGCCGTCGCGTTGAACCTGAAGACGGAGCAAGGCCGGGAGCTCCTGCGCCGCCTGGTGCGCGAGCTGCCCGTCGACGTCTTCTGTACCAACACGCTCCTCGCCCGTCACGAGGAGCTGGGCCTCGGCTACGAGACCCTGCGCCGCGAGCGCCCGCAGCTCGTCTGGTGCTCGATCTCCGCCATGGGTCCCGAGGCGCCCGAAGTGCCGGGCTACGACCCGATGATGCAGGCGCTGTGCGGCTACATGGACATCACCGGCCACCCCGACGGACCACCGCTCCAATGCGGTCCTCCGTTCATCGACCTGAAGGCCGGCGACGAGGCGTTCGTCCAGGTGATCCTGGCGCTGGCGGAACGCACCGAAACCGGTGAGGGACGGCGCATCGACATCTCGATGGCCCAGGTGGCCGTCTCTTGGCTCCACACCTTCCTGCCGATGCTCGACATGGGCAGCCCGCCCGAGGAGCTGCGCCGGGCCGGCAACGAGCACCGCCAGTTCATCCCGGTGAACGCCTACCGTACAAGCGACGGCTACGTTTACGTGGCGATCGGCAGCGACGCCCAGTGGCACCGGCTGGTGCGCGAGCCTCTCTTCGAGTCCCTCGGCCAGGAACGCTTTGCCACCAACGAAGGACGCCGCCGGCACAAGGCGGACCTGCACGCCGCGATCGAGGCGATTACCCGCGGGCACACGTTCTCGGAGGTGGCGGCGAGCCTGCGCTCGGCGGCAGTCCCGCACTCGCCGATCACCCCCATCGAGGACGTGCCCGGCCTCCCCTTCGTCCAGGCCGCGACGCTCTCGACCATGGCGCCCGACGGACGCGTCGTCCGCCTGCCGCCTCCGGCGGTCACAACACCCTACCTGGAGGAGGTCGGCGGACGGCTGCCGTTCGCGCCGTCCTATGGGGAGCACACCGAGGCGGTGCTCGGCGAGATCGGGCTCGAGGCCGCCGAGATCGCCACGCTGCGGTCTGAAGGAGTCATTGCGTGAGCCAGGCTCTGGCCACAAGGCGCTGGTGATCGCCGGCGCGGCGCTGGTAATGCGTCCGGGTGAAAGGTGAGCCAGAAAAAAGGCGCCGGACCAGCGGTCGCTGATCCGGCGCCTTGTCGGTCACGGAAAGAGGCCGACAGGAATCCGCATCGCCGTCGTTACTGGCAGCTCGGACCGGGGACGACCTCGGTCGTGGCCACCGCCGTCAGCGTGGTCGGACCGCTGGTCACGTCGACGATGTTGACGATCGGATCCAGGCCGCAGCCCACCTCGACCTGGAAGGTGAAGTCGGCAGTGCCGCCCGGCTGAGCGTCGACCACCAGCTCGCCGCCGAGCCCGAGCGCCGGCGCGGTGCCGGCGCCGTTGAAGTAGCGCGACGAGCCGGCCGTACCCGCCAGGTCCTCGACCCCGACGGTGAGGAAGGACGGAATGCCGGGAGAAAGGCTGGCGTAGACGACCGAGATGTTCGACGACCCCTGCTCGATCCACACCTGGAAGGTGAAGACGGAACCGGGCAAGGCGAAAAGCTCGGCGTTCTGCCACTCGAGCACCAGCCAGGTGGTCGGACCGGCGGACAGCAAGGCGGCGTACAAGTCGCCGCCGCCCGAGTCGGTGGGGCTGGTGCCGTCCAGGTCCAGGTCGGTCCAGAACGGCGCGATGACGTTGTTGGGCACCGCCGGGTCGGGCAGGTTCTGGTTGAACGGCGAGAAGGCGCTGGTGTTGTCGCCGCCGGCGACGAAGAAGCCGTTCGACGACATCACTACGCTGTTGTAGAAGGCGCCGCCATAGGTGAATCCCGGAATGCCGGAAAGCGTGATCGAGGTGTCGTCACACACGCTGCTGCAGGTCAGCTTCCCGACGAAGATGCTCAACGGGATGTAGCCGAACGGCGTCAGCCCGGGGATGAATTCCAGGGTCTGCGGATCGAGCACCCCCGACCAAGTCAGGCTGTTCGAACCGGAGTCATACGTGAAGGTGGGATCCGGCACGCCGTTGACGATCGCCGACTCCGATCCCGGCACGAAGGTGGAGCCTGCCGGGATCACGTCGACCAGGTCGATCGGGTCGTTCAGCGTCAGGTTGCTGAGCGAGATGTCGTAGGTCAGGGTCTCGCCCTGGGCGGCCACGGTCTTGTCCACCGACTTGGTCAGCTGCGACGGATCGCTGCTCGAGGCGGCGAAGACCGCGATCGGCAAGTAGGCGTCGGGGGCCCGGGGCCCTTCGATGTCGTCTTTCTTCTTGGTGCTCCACACCACGGCGCCGAACTTCCACTGGTCGTCCGCCACCAGGGAGGTGTCGACGTCGACCTGGAAGGTAAGGCTCTCGCCGGGACTCAGCAGGACGTCGTTGGGCGTCACGGTAATGCCCAGCCTCGGGTCGTCCGACTCGACCAGGGCGTACCACCTGGTGACTCCTTCGGCCCAGCTGCCGACGTGGTTCTGGATGGTGCGGGTGAAGCTGCAGCCGATGAGGCAGGCGCTGTCGGCCATCGACGCCAGGTCGAAAGTCGCTCCCGCCTCCCGGGCGCGGTCGAGATCGAGGCGCCCGGCGCCGCGGTCGAAGGCGTCGGCGGGAGTGACCGCGTCCTCTTTGACCAGGCCGCGCTCCGCGGTGCTGGTGAGCGCCGACTTGACCTGCGCCGGCGTCCAGTCGGGGTGCTTCGCGATCATCAGGGCGGCGGCGCCGGCCACGTGCGGGCTAGCCATGCTGGTGCCGTTGATGAGGATGAAGTCACTGCCGCCGGTGGGATGAATGGGCGACCAGGCCGACATGATGCGGGTGCCGGGGGCGGCGATGTCGGGCTTGAGGAAGTCCGGATCACCGTTGGGGCCGCGCGAGCTCGACGAGGACATGTCGTCTTCGAGAGCGTCGTTGGTGAGGCGGACCGCCGGGTGGTTGACCTGCCCCGCGGCCCCCGGGGTGGCCTGGACGAAGTCGCGCGCCGCGATCCCCTGGTCATTGGAGATCATGCACGAGGAGATGGTCGAGCCGCCGAGGCCGCCCATGGTGATCGGCGCCCCGGCGACGCTGTTGAAGACCACCATGAAGTCGGCGCCGGCCGCCGCGGCGTTGGCCGCCTTGGTGGCGAAGGTGCAGGAGCCGCGCGAGATCAGGGCGATCGAGCCGGTCATCGAGCCGGCGGGGAAGGCGCTGCAACCCAGGGGATCACCGACGTCGCCGGCGTAGACCACCGGCTGGGGACCGACGGTCACGCCGAGGGTCGGCCCGGTGCCTTCGAGGCAGGCGAGGCCGGCGGGGCCGCCGGCGAGGTCGAAGGCCAGGGCGTGGAGCCGGTTGGTCGTGCTGTTGCCCACGGTGAGCGCCACCAGGTGACAGCCGGGGCACGCCACCGTCCCGGCACCGGGACCGGCGTTGCCGGCTGCGATCACGTTGAGCACGCCGGCGGCCGTGGCGGCCACGAGGGTGGGGCCGAAGGCGTCGGTGTTGGGATCCTCACCGGCGGGCCCGCCATACGAGTGGTTGATCACGTCGGCGCCGTCGGCCACCGCGGCGTTGATCGCCGCCAGCAGGTCCGTGGTCGAGCCTGAGCCGGTGGAGCCGTTCCACCACAGGGCCTTGTAGACCATCAGCCACGCCCCCGGCGCCACACCGGAGATGTCTTCGGGCACCCCGTCGGGGGCGGTGGCGCCGGCCACGAAGTTGCCCACCGCAGTGCCGGCGACATGGGTGCCGTGGCCGTTGACGCCCAGCGGCGAGTCGACCTCGGCGGGGTGCAGCGGTACCGTGCGGAAGTGGCGCGCGGCGATCAGCTTGCCGTTGCAGAAGAAGGGGTCTACCGTGCCGCAGTAGTCGTCGGCCAGCGGAAAGCCCGAGGGAAAGGAGAAATGGGTGCCGTCGAACATCGGGTTCTCCGGCTGGATGCCGCCGTCGACCACGGCGACCTTGACGCCGGAGCCGGCGTTGTCGCGGCCCCCGAGCTCGTCCCAGAGCGCCGGCGCGTTGACCAGCGGCAGGCTGGCGTCCATGGTCGCGTAGTACATCTTGTCGGGATAGATCTTCTTGACGCCCGGCAGCCTGGCGATCAGCTCGGCCTCGTCGCGGTCGATCACCATGGACAGGCCGTTGAACACGACGTCGTATCTCTGCTGCACGGTGACGCGCGACACCGCCGCGGTCACCACGTCGGTGAACGCCGCCTGGCGCTTGGCCAGGTAGGTGCGGTAGGCCCTGGAGGCCGCCGATTTGACGTCGAGCTTGCGGGCGCCAGCGAGCGCCGGGCGAGTGGCCTTGAGACCGGCGATGCGGCCCTCGTAGAGCGCCAACGGCGGCTCTTCCAGCTGCACGATGACACGGATGCGTCCGTCGTCGGTCTCGAGGGTGTTGTCGAGCGGTGGCACCTTGTTGGAGCGGTACTCGTCGCGTTCCGGGCCCAGCTCGGCGTCGACCGTCTGGACTACGAATTCCGGCTGGGCCACGACAGCCGGCGTCACGAGTAGGAGTGCGAGGCACAACGGCCAAGCCCAGAATTTCAGCTTTCTATGCATGGATGTTCCTTCCTTTCCTGAAGAGGCGATGGATGGATGGCCGTGATAACGGCCTCACGCACCATGAGTTGCCCGTCAATTCCGGGACGCATTGAGCCCCATCCGTGCTCTCGGGCATCCAGATCATGGCGCTTTGTTCTGACGAGCCCTACTCTATCCCAAGCGAGCACGTAATTCTGCCACCCATCGGGGTGGGTCTGCCGCGCCCGGATGCCTAACCCAAGGCGCGTGGCGTCGCAGCACGGTCATGACATGATCTAACAATAGATGGTCTAACGACAACCTGGGAACAGATGGCGCGCCGACGCCCGGATCCGTCATGACCAGGGTCATAGCCCACCGGCGCTCGCCCGCACTATCCTGTCGAAGAGCACCGCCCCATGCCAGGAAAACGATCGCGCCATGAAGAGCCCTGCCTACCACCGTCCCCGCACCCTCGAGGAGGCCCGCGCACTCATGGCCAAGACCCCGGGCGCGAGCTTCCTCGCCGGCGGCACCGACCTTCTCGTCCGGATGGACCACGGCCTCGAGCAGCCCGAGGCCCTGATCTCGCTGCGCTGTGTCCCGGAGCTTTCGGGCATTACGTCGAACGGCGCCACGGTCGTCGGCGCCATAACGACCCTGACCGACGTCGCCGAGCACGCGCCGACCGTGGCGCGCTACCCCGTCCTGGCCGAGGCGGTGCGCGAGATCGGCAGCGTCCAGATCCGCAACGCCGCCACCCTGGGCGGCAACCTGTGCGGCGCCGCTCCCTGCGCCGACAGCGCGCCGGCCTTGCTTGTGCTCGACGCGCGGGTCCGCGTCCTCGGCGACGGCGGCCAACGCGAGATGCCCCTCGCCGAGCTCTTTGCCGGAGCGCGCGAAACCTCCCTCGCGGCCGACGAGATCCTGGTCGCCGTCGTCCTCGATCCGCCTTCCGGCGGCCGCGCAAGATTCCTCAAGCACAAGCGCGTCCAGGTCGACCTGGCGCTCGCCAGCGTCGCCGTCTACTTGGAGATGGACGACGACACAAGAACCTGCCGCACTGCACGGGTGGCCGCCGGTTCGGTGGCCCCGACTCCGGTGCGGCTGGGCGCCGCCGAGGACATCCTCGCCGGTCAGGAGATCACTCCGGACCTCCTGGCTCGCTCCGCGGAGCTGGCGCGTAGCGCGGTCGAGCCGATCTCCGACGTCCGCGCCAGCGCCGACTTCCGCCGGCACCTGACGGGCGTGCTGCTCGAACGGGCGGTCCGCTCGCTTCTCCCCGGAGCCCCGGCATGAAGATCGACGTCTCCTTCGTCTTGAACGGCTTTCCGGTGACGGCCCGCGCCGCCCCCTTCGACCGCCTGCTCCACCTGCTGCGCCGCGAGCTCGGCCTCGTCGGCACCCGCGAGGGTTGCGGCCAGGGCGAGTGCGGAGCGTGTACGGTGCTCGTCGACGGCCGGCCGGTCAACTCCTGCCTCTATCCCGCGCCCGACATCGAAGGCCGGGACGTCCTGACGATCGAAGGTCTGTCCACGAACGGCACCCTCTCGACCCTGCAACGTTCTTTCGTAGAGCTCGGCGCCATCCAATGCGGCTTCTGCACGCCGGGGATGATCCTTTCCGCCCACGCGCTCGTCGAGCAGAACCCCGAGGCCTCCGAGCGCGAGATCCGCGAGGCCCTGGCCGGCAACCTCTGCCGCTGCACCGGGTACCTCCAGATCGTCCGGGCGGTGCGCCGGGCGGCCGAGCAGAAACGCGTCGAAAGCGAGAAGAAATGAGCGAGCTGCGCTGGATCGGTCACGACACCCCTCGGCCCGACGCGCCCGCCAAGGCCGCGGGCAAGGCCCTCTACATCCACGACCTGGAACGGCCGGGGATGCTCTACGGCAAGATCAAGCACAGCGACGCGGTTCATGCCAGGATCGTCCACGTCGACACCTCGCGGGCCGAGAAGCTCCCCGGCGTGCGGGCGGTTTTGACCGGCGAGAACACGCCCGAGGTGCGCCTCGGCTTCCTGCGCGACAACTTCGCCTTGAAGCGCGGCAAGGTGCGGGCGCTGCGCGACGAGGTCGCCGCCGTGGCCGCCGTCGACCCCGGCGTCGCCGCCGAGGCCGTCGAGCGGATCCGGGTGGAGTACGAGCCGCTCCCCGCCGTCTTCGACCCGCGCGAGGCCATGGCCGAGGACGCCCCCCTCGTCCACGAGAAAGACCCCGACGGACGGCCGCGCCGGGACAACGTCCTGCCGCTCACCTTCCGTCACCTCTCCGGGGACCTCGACGCCGCACGGCGGGCCGCGAAGCACGTCGTCACGGGAGAGTTCTCGGTGCCGCGGATCCAGCAGAGCTGCATGGGCACCGCCGGCTGTATCGCCGAATTCGATGGTCACGGCAACGTGACTTTGTGGGCCAAGACGCAGATTCCCTTCCTCGCCCAGCGCGACTTCAACCGCGCCCTCGCCGCGATGGGCCTCCACGGCAAGAACAGCCGGGTGATCGTTCCCTGCATGGGCGGCGGCTTCGGCAGCGGGCTCGACACCCACGCCTACGAGTACGTCGCCATCCTCCTCGCCGAGCGCACGGGACGTCCGGTCAAGATCCTCTACAGCCGCGAGGAGGAGTTCGCGAACCTCTCGCCCCGGCAATGCGCCGTCGTCCAGGTGACGCAGGGCTGCGACGAGCGCGGCAAGCTGGTGCTGCGCGAGGTCGACGTGCTTCTCGACAACGGCGCCTACACGTCCTGGGGAGCCACCTACCCGGGCGTCATGATGATGCCGGCGACCTCGCTCTATCGCGTCGAAAACGTGCGCTTCGACGCACGCCTCGTCTACACCAACAACACCTACTGCCAGGCCATGCGGGGCTACGGCAACCCGGAGGTCACCTGGCCGATCGAGAGCAACCTCGACGAGCTCGCCGAAGAGGCGGGGATCGATCCCCTGGAGATGCGCCGGATCGGCTGCAACCAGCCCGGCGAAACGACGCCCATGGGGCTTCAGATCACCACCTGCGCGCTGCGCGAATGCCTCGACGCCGCGGCCGAAAAGCTCGACTGGAAAGAGAAACGCGGCCAGGGCAGGACGAAGCGCCGCGGCGTCGGCATGGCGTCGCTGATCCACGTCGGCGGATCCGGACGCATCTACCGCTCCGACGCCAGCGGCATCCTCCTGCGCCTCGACGACTACGGCAACGTCTACGTTTCGAGCGGCGGCGTCGAGATGGGTCAAGGCCTCCATTCGGTCCTCACCCTCGGGGTGGCCGAGAGCCTCGGGGTGCGGCCCGAGAACGTCTTCGTCAACGAGACCGACACCGCCACCTGTCCCTGGGACGTGGGAACCCACGCCAGCCGCGGCGCGTTCACCGCCTTGAACGCGGCGGCGATGGCGGCGGCGAAGCTCCGCGAGCGGATCTTCACCCTGGCCGAGGACCTTTTTGCCGGCGAGGTCGCCGCCAACCTGCGCCGGCATACGAAAAAAAACCCGGAGTACCGTGCGCCCGCCTTCGACTTTGAGGCCGCGGCGTCGCGGCAGCGCTTCGAGCTTGCCGACGGAACCCTTTTCCTCAAGGACGCTCCGCAAGAACCCTGGGCGCGGGTGGAGCTCGGACGCTTCCTGCGCGCCGCCCATTTCCGGGAAGGGGGCGAGATGCTCACCGCGGACGCGTTTTACGATCCGCCGAGCGTCCTGCCCGACTGGGAGCGGGGCTTCGGCAACCTTTCGGCCTGCTACGCCTTCGGGACGCAGGGCGCCGAAGTGGAGGTCGACGTCGAGACCGGCCAGGTCAAGATCCTGCACATGGTCTCGGCCCACGACGTCGGCCGGGTGCTCAACCCGCAGACCCTGGAGGGCCAGACCTACGGCGCCCTGGCGCAGGGCGTCGGCTACGCCCTCTACGAGGAGGTCAAGAGCGAGGGCGGACGGATCTTGAACCCGAGCTTCACGGACTACAAGATCCCCACCGCCTGCGAGATGGACTTTCCTATCGATCTGGTGTTCGTCGAGACCGACGACCCGGCCGGTCCCTTCGGCGCCAAGGGCGTCGGCGAGCCGGGCCTCGTGCCCACCGCTCCGGCGATCGCCAACGCCGTCTACGACGCGGTCGGCGTACGCATCCGCGACCTGCCGATCACGCCCGAGAAGGTGCTCGCAGCGCTCGCGGAAGGCGTGGATCGCTCCGGCGGGTAGGTCCGCGTGGCAAGATCGGCGGACGATGGGTTTTTTCAGCGGCCAGGACTCCCCGCGTTCGCGCTTCTACGCCAGCCTGGCGGTGGCGTTCGACGCCGGGCTCGCCGTCGACCAGGCCCTCGGCCTGGTGACCGAAGAGCCCTTTGCGACACCGGCCCGGCGGCTGCGCGACGCCGTGGGCCGAGGCGCCTCCCTGGCCGACGCCATGGCGCGCCAGGGCGCCGCCTTCACGTCCTTCGAGGTCCATGCCCTGGCGGCCGGCGAGGCCAGCGGTCGGGTGGTGGACGTGCTGCGACGCCTCGCCGCGCACTTCGAGGATCGGGGCCGTACCCGCGACCGGCTGGGACAGGCGCTCCTCTATCCGGTGATCCTGCTGCACGCGGCCGTCCTGCTGCCGCCGCTCTTCGTCCTCTTCCGCGACGGCATCGCGGCCTACCTCGCCACGGTGGTGCCGCCGTTGGTGGCGGTCTACGCCCTGGCGGCCCTGGCCTTCTACCTGGCCCGCGTCCTGACCGCCGACGAGGGGCGCCGGCGCGGTGCGGCGCGGCTCGTGCGGCGCCTGCCGCTGGTCGGTCCGATCGTCCACGGCCTGGCGTTGGCCGACTACGCCTATTCCGCCGGTACCCTCCACACCAGCGGCGTCCCCCTGGTGAAGGCGCTCTACACGTCGGCGACAGCGAGCCGCAACGCGCTCGTCCAGGCCGCCGGCCGGCGCGTCGCCGCCAGCGTCGAACAGGGCGACGCTTTCTGGGAGGCGCTGACCCGCGAGGCCGAGGCCTTTCCGCGCCTTTTCGTCGAAACCGTCAAGGTGGGCGAGATCGCCGGCCGGCTCGACGACGCCCTGGAACGGGCGGAAAAGACCTGGCGCCAGGAGGCCGAGACGGCGCTCGAGCGGCTCACGATCGTCTTGCCTGTCCTGGCGCTCGCCGCCGTCGGTGCCGTCGTCGCCTGGGTCGTCGTCCGTTTCCTGAAAGCAGTCTTTGCAGGAGGTGGGCTGTAAAGCACCGTCACTGCGAGGCTCGACGCCACTTCCATCGGCGAGGGTCGCGGGAATTGTGATGCACGGCCAGAACGCCGACGACGTCTTGTTGAACGACGTAGTAGATGCTGTAGGGAAAGCGTCGGAGATTGGCTCGGCGGATGTCGAGATGGACCACCTGGTAAAGCTTCGGGTTCTCCTCGATCAGCTCGAAAATACGTTCGGCTTCCTCAAGGAGCTCGATGCCCAACCCCTCGCGGCGACCTTCATACCACAGAGCCGCTTCGGTGAGCTCGTCCTCCGCTCCCTTGGTGAGCGATCGCTTCATAGCCGGGCGAGGATTCTGGCCTTGACCTCCTCCCAGGAGCGGCACGCATCCGGATCGGCCAGAAACGCCGCCCGCCGTTTCTCCAGAAGCGCCTTCTGCTCGTCGGTGAGAACCGGCGGCTCCGGCTGCGGTACGGCGCTGTCCCACAAGGTCTGGGCGATGTCCAGGCGCTCCTCCAGAGGGAGCTCCATCAGCTCTTCCTGCAATTCTGCTCGTGTCATCGTCGTCTCGCTCAAAAGGTCGGAACGTCGCCGCTGACCGGCCGTCCGGACGAGGATAGCACAGAACACGGACGTGCCCGGCAGCCCGCTTGACAAATGAGCTGTTTCTCGAAGAAGAGGGTGGCGTCTAGATTTGGGCGAGGCCGGCGGACGCGTGGTGGACGTCCTGCGGCGCCTCGCCGTTCACTTCGAGGAGCGGGGACGCGCCCATGACCGGCTCGGACAGGCGCTTCTCTATCCCGTGATCCTGCTGCACGCGGCCGTCCTGCTGCCGCCGCTCTTCACCCTCTTCCGCGACGGTGTCCCTGCCTACCTCGCCACGGTTGCGCCCCCGCTCGAGGTCCCCCGTTGGAGGTAGGGGCCGCGGAATACTGGGGGTTCGCCATGTCGTTGCCGTCTCCTCCTGTCTTCTGGCCCCGCGCCCTCGGCACGAGGGTACGGCAGGTCGCCGGAGGTCCGCGCGAGCGGCCCGCCGATTCGTGCAACGCGCCTCGTTCGGTGAAAAGACGGGCCGCTCGTCGGCCGTGTCCGAACTGTGGTATCGCTCGTATTGGCTGCGTTTTCGTTCCGGCGGCCAGGCTGGAATAGCAAGATCGACGGACGATAGGATGAGCAGGCCCTCGATCTCGTGACCGAGGAGCCCTTCGCGACGCCGGGACGGAAGCTGCGCCGCGTCGTCGCCCGCGGCGCCTCCCTCACCGACGCCATGGCGCGCCAGGATCATATATGGCACAGACCCCGGAGACATCAACACGATTTTCACTTCCTCAGAACTAGCAAGGTTGTATACTCAACTGCAGCTGGAGCTATCCCACGTAGACTCTATCAGAACAGGTCCACTTCGCAAGAACGAGCTACTACAAAGAGAGGTTGCCAGGGCTATCAACAACGGCCTCCAGGGCAACATAGGCAGCTCGAAGCAATTGCTCGAGAATACCATCGACAAAATCCTAAAGATGAGATCTGTCCTCGGTCGCATTTACTATTTGTGTAGCGCCTTTATCTTCGTCACGATCAATATATTTATATCATTGATCCTATTGATCGCGGCGGACAATTTGGCCAAGAACCTGCCGCCCGAGATCTTCGTCCTTTGCTATGTCGCAGCCTTTGCGAGCCTTGGTGGCTTTCTGTCTCTAGCCTTAAAACTGGAGAAGCTTGACGTTGACCCCGATTCGCCCTGGCATTTCTACCTTCTCTCCGGCATCTCGAGGATTGCCATCTCGGTCGTCGCCGGCGTGTTTGTCTACATGCTGATCAGAGCCGATCTCCTCGTCGGCTTTGTAATGGACCTGGATTCGAAGTCGGGAATTTTAGTTTTCGCTTTCCTCGCTGGCTTTAGCGAGACGCTGGTTCCGGACATCTTGAGGAAGATCGAATCCAAGACCGTAGACACCGAAGGGCCAGGATCAACGCCGACGTCGGAACCGTCGTCGAGGTAGCTCCAGGCGGTGTGGGCGGCGATCACCGGCGGTGGTTTCTCCTTCAACGTCGCCGTCCGCCGCGGCCGTCTTCCAGCCCGCGGGGTTTCGTCGTCTCGGGTGCCAGCGTCTACTTCAACGCCGGAGACCATGACACCGGATTCGAGCTCTGGTCCCACGACCTCGACGCCCGCCTGTTCAGCGACGGCTTCGAATCCGGCGACACTTCCGCCTGGTCGCAGTGATCGCTCCGGGCCCTCGCGCAGCCATGGACGACCGGCCGCCGGCTCCTGCCCGCAGGCGACCCCGAACGCTCAAGGCGGCACGGCTTCGCTCCAAGCCGACACGTCCCCCGACTCGAACCCGTCGGCGAAGAGGACGTCTTTGCGCAAAGTGAACGTGTCGTCGACCGTCCCGGCGGCGTTCAGGAAGAGCGCGTCGAGCTGTGGGCCGTCGATCTCCAGCACCATGGAGCCGAGGCTGGCGAGCGACACGACCATGGCCGGATGGTCGAGGGTGCCGCCGCCCACCCAGCCGGAGCTGCCCGCGACCGCATACACCGCGCCGCGCCCCCCCGCATCCCTGGCGTAGGCCCCGTCGCCCCCGGAACGGCCGTCGCCGCCGTCGACGATCATCGACGCGTGCAAGGTGTCGGAGGTGCCGTAGTGCCCGTCGAGCAACATCGAGCGCTCGTAGCTGTGGCTGTGTCCGCTCAGCACCAGGTCGACGCCACCTGCCTCGAGAATCGGCAGCAGGCGTTCGCGCACGAGAGTCAGCCGGCCGCCGGAGTCCGCGGCGTTGTCGGAGTCGTGAGAGCCCTTGCTGTAGGGCGGAATGTGCCAAAAGGCGACGATCCATTCCTGGTCGCTGGCCGCCAGGTCGGCCGACAGCCAGCTGAGCATGGCGCTCGCCGGATCGAGGCCGTCCAGGCGTTGTGAGTCGAGGCAGACGAAGTGGACGTTGGCATAGTCGAAAGAGTAGTAGGCCTCGGTCCCTGAGGGCAGCCCCCCGGCCTCGCCGAACGCCGGCAGGGTGAATTGGTCGAAGTAGGGGCCGCTCGTGCCGACGACGCTCGCCGCGTCGTGGTTGCCGAGCGTCGGCCACAGCCAGACGCGCTCGAGCAACGTCGGGTACATGTCAAAAACCGCCGCCTGGTATTGGGCGTCCGTGCCTGCGAGGTAGGCGTTGTCGCCGAGCATGAGCCAGAGGTCCGCCGGCTGCCCGCCGGTGTGACGGCGGTAGGCGTCGCGCACGGCGGCGGCGTCCGCGTTGGCGGTGCCGGAATCGCCGATCACCCAGACGCGCACCGGACGCCTCTGCCCGGCCGGAGGCGCGGTGACGAAGGCGCGCTCCTCGTCGAAGCCCGCGAGCTGCCCGGCGCCGGTGCCCACGGCGTAGAAGTAGCGCGTCTCGGCCAGGAAGCCGGAGAGGTGGACCTCGTGCTCAGTCTTCACAAAAGCGTCGTGGAAGGTGACGTCGACGATGCCCGGCGCGGTGCCGACCTCGAGACGGGTCGCCGCCGCCGTACCGGTGCGCCAGCGCACGACTCCCCCGGTCGAGGTCCCCAGTTGGAGGTAGGGGCCGCGGACGAGCTCGGGGAGGAGAGGGTCGAGCGCCCGGAGCTCGGCGGCGAAGCTGACGTCGGAGCTCCCGGGCCAGTACTGATGGACTTCGACGGCGACGACGTTCGACCCCGCCACGAGGTCGCCCGGCGCCAGCAGGTAGTCCGTGAACGTGTTGTCCTCGCCGCCGGCAGCGGAGGCCAGGGTGTCGTAGAAAATCTCGCCGGCGGGCATGTTCTGGCGGACGACCTCCTGGCCGTTCAGGTAGACGACGGCACCGTCGTCGGCCAGGAGCCGCAGGGTGAGGGCGTCGAGCCGTGCCGGGTCCTCGACTTCGAAGCGGCGGCGGAAGTAGGTAGTCACGATGCGGTCGGCCGTGCCGCCGCCCGGACACGGGGTCGCCTCGGGCCAGCCGACACGGCAGCGCACCAGCGTGATCTCGTCGCCGTAGCCGTAGCCGAGCTGGGCCTCGCCCGTCACCCACGAGGAGTCCTCGAAGGCCGGGGCGCGCCAGGCGACGCCAGCGTCGGAGCCGTCGTCGAGGTAGCTCCAAGCGGCGTGGGGTGCGATCAGTACGAGCTCACCGGCCGCCGCCGTCGCCACGAGACTGACGACGAGGACGAGGAAGACGGATGCGCGAGCCATCGTCATGCCAAAAGCCTAGCATACCAGGCATCTCGGAGTCTGGATCTGTCTATGTCGCGGCCCCTTCACCGGCGCCACGGAGACGGTTGGCTGGCACTTCCCAACCCACCAAGCCAGCTGTGGTAAACTCGTTGACGAAACCGCGACGGGCAAGATTGGCCAGTTGAAAGTGGTCTGAGGATGCTCATGCGAACGACCCTCACTCTCGAACCGGACGTCTTGGTCCCGTCGCTTGTAGTCGTGATTTGACCTTTCCATTTTCGAAAGAGGAACAAGCCATGGTACCACAAGACCGGAAAGCCCGAGTTGTCTCCCAAATCCTGATCCTGGCCCTGCTTCTTACAGCAGGAGCCACCTTCGCCAGCGGCTTCGTCGATCCGCCTCCCCGCGAAGAAATCGCTCAGAAGATCGTCACCGGCCCCGACGCGTGGGACACCGCGGCCGAGGACGTCCGCATCTTGGCCGAGCCCACGATGATCGACGTCAGCGCGCTCAGCCCCTATGTTCCCGACTTCGACCCCGCGGCGGCACTGGCTTTCAAGGACACCGGCTCGCAGGCGTCCTTCCAGGTCGTCGAGGAAGGCGTCCCGCTCGGCGCCATCTTGCCCGAGATGATGCTCGCCACCAAAGACGCCACCGAGATCGATCCCCTGACGCCGGCTCGGATCTCGACCGGCGGCATGCTCGGCGGCTCGAGAGGCTCCGGATTTCTGAAAGCCTGCGGCGGAGCCGGCTACTACATCATCAAGGTAGAAGCCGACCCGGTGGTCAACACCTTCAACGTCGGGCCCTACGGCACCGGTAACGGCTACTTCGGCGCAGACGGATCCTGCTCCAGGCCCTCCAACGATCCGTTCCCGCAGATCTGGCAACCCTACAACTACGGCACCGCCATCGTGACCCCGACGACCTACGACAGCGTTCCGTTCGGCAACAGTTGCCAGTTTTCTCTCGCCCGCGGAATCGGCGCGGCGATTGACATCAAGATGAGCGGCACCACCGTCTACCGCTCCTACGGCACCAGCATCGACGGAGGAGCCGCCTATCAGAAGCCTGTCCAGGTCAGCGTCACCGACACCTATACCTGGTACATCGCGGTTCATGACGACGGCGACTGCGTCTATCTGGAAAACGGCGTGGCCGCCGATTACGCGCTCTACGCGGTACGCAAGCCCAACCGTTCGGTGGAGCTCGCCGTGTCGCCCGAATTCGACGCCCTGCTGCAAAGCCGCAACGCCGTCGCGGATCCGGCGGCGGCCGTCCAGGAGGCCAGCCAGTGGATGTCTACCGCCAGTACCTTGTTACAGTCAGGCGTCCAAGGAGTGGGTACCGGTATGGCTTACGAATACTTGCTCGGCCAAATAACCGGCGACCCGGACCTCGCGTCGGCGGCATTGTCGCTGATGGATCTGTACGAACTCTTGACCGGCGGTAATATGTTGGGGCTCGTCATGACCTCCTGGCTTGGCAACCTCTACGACGCGGTCGCCTACGTCCAGTCGGTCGAGCATGCCAACAAACGGACGGCCCAGGCCTATTTCGTCTCGTCGGTCAGCACGGCGCTGTCCGGAGTCGGCGACCTGCTGCTCAACTCCGGTCCCCTCGGGGTGATCTATACCGATCGGCCCGACGGCACTATGGTCGGTTTCGCCCTGTCGAGCACGGCCATGGACGACTGGGTCTACACCGACGACGGGACCAACTGGTATCTCGCCAACGACGCTTCCTGGCCGGCTCTTCACTTCGGCTCCGGACTGGCGGCCGGCTCCCTGGGCGTGGCCGCCTGCTGTATGCCGGCCGGCTGGACCGAAGACGAGCTCGCCCTCAATGGTTACTACTCGGGCCACTTCAATTTCTGGCTCAACTACTACCAGCTCCAGCGACCCGAAAAGGCGGGAGTCGGCGTCTTTCTCGACAGCGCCTCCACCGCCAGCCTCTACTCGACCATACAGTTGATGCGCTTTTTTCAGAGATACCAGTTCGCCGGCACCGGGGTGAGCCCCACGACCACCGACTACATGGTGTCGAACAACGCGCCCGAGGTCGGCCTGCTCGGTGCCATGCAGGCCATCTTCTTCGTCTACGACCTCTTGAACTCCAGCGGCGATCCCGACGCCTACTTCACATACACCTCGCAACCCTCGAGTACCGCCGACAGCGACGGCGACGGGCTCTCGGACGCTGATGAGGCCAGTTGGGGCACCAACGCCAACGATCCCGACACCGACGACGACGGCGTGATGGACGGACCCGAGGTCGACCTCGGACGCTCGCCGACCACGGCTCAGTCGAGCTCCTACGACACCGACGGCGACGGCTTGACGGACATTGAGGAGCTCAACACCTATCACACCAACGCGGGTCTCGCGGAACCCGACATCGACTACGACGGATTGAGCAATTCCGACGAGAAGTACTACGGTATCGATCCGTCCGATCCCGACACCGACGGCGACGCCCTGAACGACGGCGACGAGGTCTCGACCTACGCCACCAACCCCAACGACAGCGATCACGACAACGACGGCCTTACCGACGGTGACGAGGTCTTCACCTACTTCACCGATCCCAAGTCGACCGACAGCGACGGCGACGGACTCGCCGACAACGCCGAGGTCTCGACCTACCGCACCGACCCGGCCCGCGCCGACAGCGACGGCGACGGGAATTCCGACTACTGGGAAATCAACACGAAGGACACCGACGGCGACGGCCTGAGCGACTGGCACGAGGCGAACACCTACTCCACAGACCCCAACGACACCGACAGCGACGACGACGGACTCGGCGACGGTGCAGAGGTCCTGACCTACACCACCAACCCCAACGACGCCGACAGCGACGACGACGGACTCAACGACGGTGCAGAGGTCCTGACCTACTTCACCGATCCAAAAGACGCCGACAGCGACGACGACGGACTCAACGACGGCGCCGAGGTCTCGACCTATTTCACCGACCCCAACGACGCCGACAGCGACGACGACGGACTCAACGACGGCGCCGAGGTCTCGACCTACTCCACCGACCCCAACGACGCGGACACCGACGACGACGGTGTCAGTGACGGTGACGAGGTCGCGGCGGGCACCGATCCGCTCGTCGACGAAAGCCTGATCACCGCGCAATGCGCCACCACCTCGATCTTCAACCAGGCCCCGGGCAACAGCTACAACAAGGCGACGGCCCAGGTCTACCTGCCCGCCGGGATGACCGTCTACAGCGCCCGGGTCACCGGCCAGGGGCACAACCAGGACACCGTAGGCTACGTCCGCACCATGGTGGTCGAGGTCAACGGCAACCCCTACACCGTGCTCTCCTGGCTCCCCAACGGCCAGACCCAGTCCTATGACTTCACACTGCCGGCCGGTGTCCTGCAAAGCGGCTGGAACGAGGTCAAGGCCTACATCCATTGGAGCAACGCGTACTACGACTCCGGCCACTGGGTCACCGTCAACCTGGTGCTCGACGCCAACTGCGTCGAAGCGAGCGGCCTCGGGACGACCAACGTCTTCACCCAGGCTCCTGGCAACACCTACGACAAAGCAGTCAAATACCTCCACGTCGATCCCAGCATCGCCTTCAACACGGTGCGGCTCACGGGCCAGGGGCACAACCAGGACTCCGTTGGCTACGTCCGCGTCATGGTGGTCGAGGTCAACGGCAACGCCTACACCGTGCTCTCCTGGCTCCCCAACGGCCAGACGCAATCCTTCAACTACACCCTACCGGCCGGCGTGCTGCAGCACGGCTGGAACGAGGTCAAGGCCTACATCCATTGGGGCAACGCGACCTACGACGCCGGCCATTGGGTGACGGTCAACGTGGTTCTCGAATAACCGTCGCTGACCCTGTACCGGACTTGAATCGCTAGTGAATTGTCTGGGTGGCCAGGGCTTTTGCCCTTGCCACCCACTATCGATGGCACGGTTACAGTCCGCTAGGTCCACTCCGCCAGGCTCAGCAGCCGGGCGTAGAGATCGAGGCAAAGCGCGTCCTCCTCGGCCTCCATCAGCTCCTCGACCCGGTCGGGGTTGAGCTCGAAGGCCTCGGCATGGTCGAGCAGGTACTCCAGGTAGAAGGAGCGAAACTCGGGCCGTGGATCGGAGACGACTCCGCTGGCCGCGGCTTGCAGAGCCTCCCCGTCGGGCTGGGTCAGGCAGAGCATCATGGTGGCGTTGTGGCGGTCGAGCCCTGTCGCGCTCTTCTCAAGGCGCTGCGCCGTCTCCCGCAGACCCTCCAGGTCGGAGGTGACCGTGACCAGGGTACGGAGCTCTTCCAGCGTCCGCTGGGGAAGGCCATGCGGGGTAGAGACGAGCCACACGATCACCGCCAGCGACGCCAGCAAGGGGCCGCCGGCCCAAAGCCACACCCACCCGCGCGTCCGGCGCGACCGCGACTCCAAGGTCGCCGCCAGCCGGGAACGGTAGGCGGCGAGCTCCTGCTCGCTCGGCTCCATGCCTTCGAAAAGCTGCTTCAGCTCGTGCTCGCCTGCCATAAGAGCACCCCTCGGTCTTTCTTGATCTTCTGCCGTGCACGGTTCAAGTGGCTCTTCACCGTCCCTTCCTGGAGCCCGACCAGCGCCTTGATGTCGCGGATCGTCCAGCCTTCAACATAGTACAGGAAAAAGCAGATCCGCTGCGGCCCCTTGAGGCGGGACATGGCCTTCAGGACGGCCCGCACTTTCCCCCGCCGCTCCCAGTCTTCGGGAGGGACGGCGGAGTCCTCGACCTCTCTGACGATCGGCTTTTTCTTCATGTAGTCGATGCAGCGGTTGAGCGCCACGCGGTAGAGCCAGGTGCGAAAGCTCGCCTGGAAGCGGTAGCTCTTGATCGCCTTGTAGCCATGCAGGAAGACCTCCTGATAGAGGTCTTCCCGATCGCAGTGATCGCCGCTGAAGCGGTACACGACCGACATGATCTGCCGATCGTGCCTCTTCACAAGCGCCAGGAAGGCCTCGGCATCGCCTTCTCGCGCCTTCCTGATGAGCTCCTCCTCCTCCATCAGTTCAAGAATTCCACCCGGATCTCGCCCTTGTGGGTCTCCAGCTCGATCCGGTGGTCGCCGCCGCCCTCGGTGTGGGAAATCCACAGCTCGCGGTCTTTGCCACGCTCGATCGGGATGTCGTAGCCGTCAAAGGAGATCCTCCCCTTGTGGGATTGCCCCCGGACGGAGAAGTCGGCGGCGCCGTGGACGCGCAGGTCCACCGTGCCCTTATGGGTTTCGATCTCGATGTCTCCCATCTCGGTGATCTCGACGTCGAGCTCCCCCTTGTGGGTGCGGAGCTCGAAGTCGCCGCGAACGTTTGTGACCCGGCCCTCGCCCTTGTGGGTCTCGATGATCACCTCGCCCGACGGCGCCTCAACGTCGATCTTGGACTTGTGCGTCTCGAGATCGAGGCGGCCCGAGTCCGGCATGACGATGTCGAAATCGACGAAGGGAAGGGAGAACCCCTCCGAGTCCTTGAAGAGCTCCCCGGAGCGCTGCCGCTGGATCTCGTCGTACTCGACCTTGATCCTCACGTAGCCCTTGCCGCTCGACGTTTCGATGGAGACGAGGTCCAGGTCCTCGGCCGGTCCGTCGTCCGGATAGATCCTCGCCGTCATCCGGACCTCGGAGACGTCCGCCGTCCGGATCTTGATCTCGCCCTTGTGGCTCTCCAGGAAGAGCCGGGCGTCGGGAGCCACGTCGAAGCTCTCCTCGACGACTCTCTCGGCCCCAAAAACGGCCACGGGCAGGGCGAGCACGAGCAAGCAGGCACACAGGCACACGGTCTTCATCATCTCACGTCCTCCTCAGGTTCGGCGGCGAGAGGATCTCACCACTCATCCTATTAGTCCGCGACCGGGCCTGTTTGGGTTACAAATTCTTTCGCGCCAGCTCGCGAGACGCGATGGCCTGACCTACTTACAGGTCTTTGAGCCCGCCTTCCCTTTGCACTTGTTCGAGCAGCAGTCCGCGTTGTCCGTGCACGAGGCGCCGGCCGGCAGACAAGTCTGGCAGTCGGGATCGTCGCCGTCGACGAGGCCGTCGCAGTCGTTGTCCACGCCGTCGCCGCAACTCGTCTCGGGGCTCTCCGTCGCCGTGCAGAAGAGGAAGCCCAGCACCCCGTCCATCACCGAGGACCTCGTGACCGAGTCGTTGATCGTCTCGAAGGGAAAGCCCATGTTGACGACGCGAAACGTCCCGCTATAGCTGACGCCGGCACCGGGCTGGCCGCCCGTCACGTAGCGCAGCGCGAGCTCGGATCCGCCGGTCGTCGTAATCTCGTCGGGGAAGCCGACGTCCATCGGCCCACCGGAGAAGCCGATGTCGCACCAACCCCGGCCGTCCATGTGGAAGCTCTGGTGGGCGCGGACGTTCGCCGCCGAGTCGGCCTGCGACGTGGTGCTCCAGTCGGTCTCACTGGCCGTGTGATTGGATCACGCCGCGGTCGATGCCCGTCAGCTGGTCGATGGTGCACTGGGGCGAGCGGGCGACCCAGCACGTCCGGTCGCAGATCGACGGCTGGGGATAGCCGCCGGCCTTGTGTTGCGGCACGCCGCCCCGGCGATCGAGCGTCGTGTCCTGGTAGAGCATCCGTAGCGCGGCGAGCGACGGCGACGCTGTGTGACCCTGGTGGAAAGCTCAGGATGTTGCTGAACCCGAGGTCACCGCTGATCAGCACGAAGCCGTATCTCGACGCGTACTCGAAAACAAGCGCATCCGGTTGCCCCCGCAAGCCAACGTCACGGACGTCTTCAGCGTCGAATCCGGCCTTGCGAAGAAGCCGCGCCAGCGAACGCGGCAGGTCCTCGTCGATGAAAAAACGAGCCACTAGGCGATGGCCCGTACTTCTTCGTCCGCCAGGGCTCGCGCGGCGTAGGCGAGAGCTGCCAGCACGCCCTCGCGCGCGAGCTCATGCTCCTCCGCGACCTCTTCGACCGACATGCCGCTGGCGAGCTTGCCGACGACGAGATCGACGGGCACGCGGGTCCCCTTGAGGACGGGCTTGCCGAATCGGACGGCCTCATCCACTGTGATTTCGGGCGCGATCTCTTTCACGGCGAACCCTCAATGACGTCTCCCCGTCGGCCACCAGGCGCATCCTGGACGTCTCCGACACGGGGCTTACGGAGATTATACGGGAAGACGGCTCCGAGGGCTACGCCAAGGCATTGCGCCCTTGTTCTCGGGCGCTGATCAGGGCGTTGTGGTAGCCTTGGTGGCCCGTGACCCCGCCCGCGGGCAGGCCCCCCGGACCCCTTCCCCGATTCCAACGCTGAAAACGAGCCCATCCTATCTCAAGGTGCCTAGCTTTGAAGGTCGAAGAGAAGCCCTGGAAGAGCTCCTGTGCCGCGGGCCTTCTCGCCGGTCTCCTCGGTGGCGAGGCCTTCTTGGCCCTGGGCCTCGTGCGCAACGGCGCCGACCTGCTCGTGTCCTCTCCCAGCCGAGAGCTGGCCTTCGCCCTGATCGTCCGCTCGGCGGGGCTTTACGGCTTGCTCTTCGCCGTCGCCGGCCTCGCCCTGGCAGCGGCGCTTCACCTCCCTTGGAAGCTCCTCGGCCGGGAACGCTGGCCGGCCTTCGCGGTGGTGAGCGCCGCGATGACGAGCTTCATCGTCCTCGCCTATCTCACGGTCTATTGGCAGATCGACGTGCTCGCCGGCCTGCCCATCAGCGACGCCGACCGCTGGTCGGGCGCCTGGCGTCATGTCGCCTGGGCGCTGGTCGCCGGTGTCTTGGTCGGCGTCGTCCTCGCCCGGCTCGGCTCGCGGCTGGGCGCCGAGCGGACACGAAAGGCCCGCTTCGCAGTCGTCGCGCTCTGCGTCCTGCTTGCGACCGGCCTGCCGATCCTCGCGGGCGAGGCGGTGCTCGGCCGGATGGGAGATGCCACGCCGGATCGCCGGCCGCCGGATCGCCGGCCGCCGGATCGCCGGCCGCCGGATCGCCGGCCGCCGGGACGAGCCGCCCGGGTCGTCGTCGCCGCCGTCGACGGGGTCTGCTTTCGCGTCCTCTCGCCGATGCTGCGCGCCGGCCGCCTGCCGGCCTTCGAACGGCTGATGGCGGAAGGGGCCTGGGGCAGCCTCATGACCTACGGGACAGCGTCCTCAGCCCAGGTGTGGACGTCGATGGCCACCGGCAAGCGCGTCCGCGACCACGGCATCGACGACTTCGTGAAGGTGGGCTCGCATTACCGGGCGGTGCCCTTCAAGAGCACCGACCGCAAGGCGCGGGCAGTCTGGGACGTCCTGGGAGAGGCCGGCCGCAGGGTCGCGGTCGTCGACTGGCTGATCACCTACCCGCCCGAGGAAGTCAACGGCTACATGGTCTCGCGGCTGCATCTCGGCGCCAGGGACCGCACCTACCCGCCAGGCCTGGAAGAGGAGCTCGAGCCGCTCCTGGCGACGCAGGCACGTCGCGGCCGCTCGCCCCGGGAAATCTTTCTCGGCCAAATCGACCGTGCGTTCGCCGTGGCGCAGGAGCTTTTACGCCGCGAGCCACTCGACTTCCTTGCGGTCTATGAGCACAGCACCGACGAAGTGGCGCACCAATACTGGAAGTACTACGAGCCGGAGCCGTTCGCCCCGGACCTCTGGGAGATCCGCCCGGAGGAGGCGAAGCGTCATCGCTCCCTCCTGCCAGACGTCCTCGAACGGCTGGACCGCCGTCTGGGGGAGTTGCTCGGCTCGCTCGGCGAGGACACCCTGCTGATCGTCATCTCGGACCACGGCCAGAGGGCGGCGAGGCGTCCCAAGTACTCCGTGCAGCTCGACCGGATCCTCACCGACCTCGGCTACGCCCAGATGAAAGGCGACGCACCGAACAAGGTCGACCATGCCCGTAGCCGCGCCTATCGGCTCGTCGAAACCCTGTGGAAGCCGCGGCTACGGATCAACTTGAACCTCACGGGCCGCGAGCCGGCGGGCATCGTTCCGCGCGGGGAGGCGGAGTCCCTCACCGCGGAAATCGCTGAAGCCCTGCGCGAAGTCCGCCTGGACGACGGATCCCTACTCTTCGGCCAGGTGAAGCCAGCGAGCTTCGACGAAAGGCCACGGACGGCCACCCAAGGCGCCGACATCCAGGTGGTGCTGTCGCGTCATCTCAGCGACGGAAGCTCCCTGGAGCGTACGGTCGTGGTCGGTGAGAGGACCTATCCGCTGACCCGGTTCCTCAGAATCGACGCGTCGATCTCGGGCAACCACGATCATCAGGGCGTCCTCTTCGTCCACGGCCCCGGCGTACGCCCCGGGTACCTCGGGCAGCGCGCGGTCACCACCGCTTTTCAGGAGATCCTCTGGCACCTGACGGACAAGGTCGACGCCGTCGATCCTCTGCTACCGCTTTTCGTCCGGCTCGGTTTGATCGACCGGGCCTCGACGCTCGACCTGACGCCGATCGTCCTCCACGCTCTGGGGCTGCCCGTGGCGCGTGACATGGCGGGACGGCCGCGCCCGGAAATCTTTGCCGGCCTGCCGGAGGTGGAATGGATCGACACCTACGAGGGAGCCGAGGCGGACGAGGCGGACGGAGAGGAAACCCCTTCCGACGAGGAGGTCCTGGAGAGGCTGCGCGCCTTGGGCTACGTCGACTGACCCGGGTTGAAACCCGGGCTCTAGGGCTTCTCCACCTGGTAGAGGGCGTTGAAGAGCAGCTTGAACGTCCGGTGCGGCTGTGCCCGGTGCTGGGCACGAAAGCCGATCAGGACGACACGTCCCTCTCCCACCGTCACCTCGACCACCGCGGCACGCTTTTCCAGGAGCTCCCCTCCCTTGAGGTAGCCGCTGATCAGGATGTCGCGTTCGTCGTCGGGATAGCGGGCCACGACGTGCCGCCCGAAGCGGGCGTCGGGCACGCGGGTCTGAAAAGCCGGCGAGCGGGCGAAGTAGGCGGCCTCCTCGGCTCGCAACCCGAAACCCAGCGGATGGGTGGTGTCGACGTCGATCCGCAGCATGCAGCCGGGACACTCGAAGCTCTCGCGTGACGCTTTCGCCAGGGCGTTCTCGACGGGAAGCGAAAAGAGGTCGATGAAATACTCGCTCGACGAATCGAGAGCCACGACCGTCCCGCCGGCCTCGACCCACTCCTTGATCCGCTGGCCGCCCTTTTTCTCCGAACCCTCTCCGGCCTCTTTCGCCGCGCGCTTGCCCTTCTTCTGCTCCGCGTCGGCTTGGGATTTTTTTGGCGCGTCGTCGATCCCGCCCGCATACTCCGGAGGCAACGGCGAGAAGCGGCGCGCCCGGGGTCCGTCGCCCGACGGCTTTCCCGACGCGATGATCGACTTCGAAACGTCCGGGAAGAGCAGCACGTCGACTTTTGCGGCGAACTCGCCCGAGCGGAGCTCTTCGTTCGAAAGGTTTACGAAGGGGAACTCATAGTGCTCGAGCAGCCAGCGCGTCCATCCCTCGTCCATGCTGGCGACCCAGGGTTTGAAAAGCCCGACCCGGGCCGCGGCGACGTCCCAGTGCTCGCCTTCCGGGGCCTCGACCACCGGCGAGACCGGGAAGTGAAGCTCGGCCGCCAGCTCGGCAAGGGACTCCGCCGAGGCCTCCGCCGCCGCGACGTAGACGTCGCCGCGCTTGCCGGCGCCGCTCGCTTCGCCCAACCACTGGACGGACGAGCCGTCTTTCAAGAGCCGGTTCATCGCCACGTAGACGCTGTCGGCACTGTGGGGAATGACGTGCCCGGCGGCTTCGGCGTCGATCGCCGGCTCAGGCCACGCGGGCCCCGTCGCCGGCACGAGCTCGCCGCGGACCGGCTCGCCAGCCTCGACGACCTCGACGCCCATCGAGAGGGGCAACGACCAGGAGGTGACGTCGTAGGGCGGATAGATTGGTCCTCCGGCGTAGGGCCTGACCTCGGGGTAGCGCTGCGGACGCAACATGGTCAGCAGGAACGCCCGGTACGGCTGGGCCGCCGGGACCACCAGGGTGCCGCCGGGATAGACGGCATAGCCCACCTCGATCGGCCCCGTCGCCTGCTCGACCCGGACGCCGTGACGCAGCAGGAGCTCGACCATCTTGCCCGCGGCCACCGGATCGTGCTGGCGCGGCGGCACGATGAAAGCGTAGGGCGGCTCCTCACTTCCCGCCGCGACGGCTTCACGAACCATCGTGGACATGTTGCGTAGGATGTCCCTGCGGTTCTCGGCGACGGCCTCGAAGTAGGCCCAGGTGGCGACGAGCTCGTACTCGACGATGTCGCGCAACCGCCACCAGCCGCCGTCCCAGGGTGAGGGATAGTTGGCCCGCCGGGTGTACTCGGGCAACCCCTTGGCGCCGCCGCGCAGCTCGCCGGGGTCGACGTAGATCGGCGTCGCGAGCCGGGCGCTCGCCACCTCGGTCAGGAGGCCGGTGACGTTTTTCCACCACGCCGTGTTGCGCGTCCCGCCGGGCCAGTAGCTGTCGTAGATCATGTTGTTGCCGACGCCGCGCTTGCCCGCCTCCTCCAGGCGGCGGCCCATGTTGGTGCCCAGCAGATCGGCCTGGCGAAAGATCAGCGAGTGGACCTCGGGCGCCAGCGGGTCCGTCTGCGGCGGGACGAACATACGCGGTCCGGTCGACCCCATCTGGTGCTCGTCGAGGAAGACCTGCGGGAACCAGCGGTGGTAGAGGACGTCGTTCACGACCCGCGACTCCTTTTGGGTCAGCATGTAGAAGTCGCGGTTGTTGTCGTGTCCTACGTAGTGCTGGTAGAGCCACGGCATACGTCCGCCCTCGTACTCGGTGCCGAGCCACTTCTCGTACCAGTCGACGACCATCACCTGTCCGTCGGGGTTGATCGAAGGCATGAGGAGAAGGATCGCCTCGTCCATCCAGGCCAGTCGATCCGGGTCCTCGGTGGTGGCGAAGTCGTGGACGAATTCCATCGCCATCTGGGTGCTGCCGACCTCGGTCGAGTGGATGGTGCAGGTGACCAGCGCGACGGCCTTGCCTTCGGCGACGAGCTCCCGGGCTGCGTCCTCGGTGAGGTGGTCCGCGGTGGCGAGACGGCGGGCGATCTCCCGGAAGCGTTCGAGGCCCTGCTGGTTCTCCGCCGAAGTCAGGACGACGATCGGCATCTCCTCGCCGAGCGTCGAGGTGCCGGCGGTTTCGATCGAGACGCGGTCCGAGGCTTTGTCGACGGTCCGCAGGTACTCCAGGACCTGCCGGTAGGGGACGAGCTTGTGGTCGGCCCCGACAGGGTGGCCGAAGACGTCCTCGGGCGAGGGGATCTCTTCGGAGGCGAGCGCGGGGCTGGCGACGAGCGCGAGCAGGCAGACGACGGCGGTTCTTCTCATACGGGCTCCTTCTCGGTCGAGTGGGCGGTGAGTCTAACCCACAGCGCCGACGGCGACACGGACCCGACTCCCTGACATATGATGCGAGCAACATGCTGAAGGGTCTGGCGCCGCCTGCGCTCCTCCTACTGGCCATTCTGGTCTCGGCCGTCCTCTCCCCTGCTCGGGCTTCGCCCGGCGCGGACGAGGAGTATCTCTACGAGGTCTGGCAGCGCGAGGAGGGCCTCCCCCAGGTCTCGGTCTTCTCCGTCGTACAGGACCACCGGGGCTACCTCTGGCTGGGGACCGAAGAAGGCCTGGTCCGTTTCGACGGCGTCCGCTTCCGGGTCTTCGACCGCAGCAACACTCCTGAGCTCCGGAGCCAGGTCATCCAGGCCCTCGCCCCGGACGCGACAGGCCTCTGGATCGGCACGGCCAACGGCCTCAACCGCTACGAGGACGGCCGCTTCCGCCTTTGGACCACCGACGACGGCCTTCCAGACCCGCGTATCCGGACGATCCACCTGGACCGAACCGGCGAGCTTTGGATCGGCACCTTGAGCGGGCTGAGCCGCTTCGACGGCTCGCGGTTCACCCACTACACCGCGGAGGACGGCCTGGGCGAAGAGCCTATCGAGGCGATCTACAGCGACCGCCAAGGCTGCCTGTGGATCGGCACGGACGGCGGCGGTCTGAGCTGCCTCGAGGACGGCCGCTTCCTCCACTACGGCCTCCGCGAAGGCCTCTCCGACGCCAAGGTCTTCGCTGTCTACGAAGACCGGCAACATCGTCTCTGGATCGGTACCAACTCGGGCGTCGATCTCTTCGAGGATGGCGGCTTCCTCCACTACGGCCCTGGCGAGGGACTTCTCCATCCAACGGTGCGAGCTCTCTACGAAGACCGCCGGGGCCACCTCTGGATCGGTACGAACGGCGGCCTCTACCGTTTTGCCGACGGCACCGTGGTCGCCTACGGCCTGGGCGAAGACGTGGTGCGCTCGATCTGGGAGGACCTCGAAGGAGGCCTCTGGATCGGTACCAGGACGAACGGGCTCGCTCGCCTGCGCGAGTCGAAGTTCCGGACTCTGGGCGCTCCGGAAGGTCTCCTTGACGACATCGTCTGGACCATTCTCGAGGACCGGTCGGGCACCGTCTGGATGGGCACGAAAGGCGGTCTGAGCCGGCTCGATCCCGACGGCTCACTCAAGGGCTACACCACTCGCGACGGCCTACCGGGAAACGACGTCCGCTCGCTGCTCGAGGATCGCCAAGAGGCACTGTGGATCGGTACCGCAGCCTGGGGTGTAGCCCGCCTGGCCAACGGAAAGATACGCACCTACACCACGGCCGACGGGCTGGGCGCGCCGGGCGTGCGCGCCATCGAGGAGGACCGGCAGGGTCATGTCTGGTTTGGCACCCACGGTGGCGGTCTCAGCCGCGTCAAGGACGGCGAGTTTCGTACCTACACGACGGCCGACGGGTTGTCGAACGATCGGATCGGAGCCCTCTACGCGGACTCGCGCGACGTGCTCTGGATCGGCACCGACGACGGCTTGACCCGGTATGAGGACGGTACCTTTCGCGTCTTCACCGTAGAAGACGGCCTTCCCCATCACCGCATCTACCACCTCCATGAAGATGCAAAAGGAGCGTTGTGGATCGGTACCGCGGAGGGAGGCCTGAGCCGCTTCAAGGACGGCAGGTTCGTCAACTACTCGGTCCAGGACGGGCTTTTCGACCACCGCGTCTATCGTGCTCTTGACGATGGAGCGGGTTGGATGTGGATGACCAGCAACAAGGGAATCTTCCGCGTCCGCACGGACGATCTCGAAGCGTTCGCCGCCGGCCGGATCGGCCGGATCACCTCCGTCACGTACGACGAAGCCGACGGCCTTCGTTCCAGCGAATGCAACGGCGGCACCCAGCCGGCGGGTTACAAAAGCCGCGACGGGCGTCTCTGGTTTCCGACGATTCGCGGTGTCGCGATCCTCGATCCGGGCAAGATAGAGCTCAACGCCGCGCCGCCCGTGGTGATCGAGGAGGTTCGTGTCGACCAGCAACCGATTCCGATCGCGGAGCGTGCGGTTCTCTCGCCAGGCACACGCGAGATCGACTTTCGCTACACTGCCCTGAGCTTCGTTCATTCCGAGAAGATCCAGTTCCGCCACCGGCTCGAAGGCTTTGCCGACGACTGGGTCGAAGCGGGCGAAAGCCGTTCGGTGCGCTACACGAATCTCGATCCTGGGACCTACCGGTTTCAAGTCGTCGCCCGAAACGCCGACGGCGTATGGAACGAAACCGGGGAGACCTTCGATTTCGAGCTTCGTCGGGCGTTTTACGAGACCTGGTATTTCTACGTGCTCTGCGCCCTGGGCGCTGTGTTGATCGGGCGAGGGATGTACCGGCTTCGCGTCCGCCAGCTGCTACGCCGCAACCAGGAGCTGCTCGCCATCCAGAGCGAGCTCGAAGCCAGAAACATCGAGCTCGAGCGCTTCACCTACACCGTGTCCCACGACCTCAAGAGCCCGCTCTTTACGATTCACGGATTCCTGGGTCTGCTGGAGAAGGACACGGCGAGCGGTAATCGCGAGGGGCAAAAGGACGCTGTCGAGCGCATCCGTCACGCCGCCGGGAGCATGCAGGGCCTGCTGGAAGGGCTTCTCGAGTTCTCTCGTGTCGGCCGACTCGTCGATGCGGCTCAGGAGGTCGCGTTTCGCGAGCTTGTCGATGAAGCGATCGAGCATCTCGCGGAGCCGCTCGCCGAGCAAGGTGTAGAGGTCGTCGTCGCCTCCGAGCTCCCCGTCGTCCATGGCGATCGTGCTCGGCTTTACGAGGTCGTCCTCTATCTGATCGAAAACGCCCTGCGTTACCGGGATCCCGAGAAGGCCGAGCCGCTCGTCGAGATCACCTCGGAGCGGCGGGGCGAGCACAACGCCATCGTCGTCCGCGACAACGGCCTCGGCATCGATCCTCGCTATCACGAGAAGATCTTCGGTCTCTTCGAGAAACTGGACGCGACGAGCGACGGCTATGGAACCGGGCTGGCGCTCGCCCGGAGGATCGTCGGGCTCCACGGCGGCCGAATCTGGGTGGAGTCGGAGGGGCCGGGAAAGGGCTCGGCTTTCGTCTTCACCCTGCCAGCCCGATTTGACCGGCACGGTTCCGCCGGGCAACAATCGACTCCCCGACACGACCTCCACAAGGGAGCCTCATGATGAGCGATACACGTCCCGACGCGCTGGAAAACGTCCCGTCCATCGACCGCAGGGAGCTTCTGGCTCTCGGCGCCCTCGGCGGCGCCCTGGCCCTCACCTCCTGCGCCCCGCCGGGCGGCGATCCGCCAGCGACGGAGAGCCCGGCGGAACCCGCGGCGAAAGCCGCCGCGCCCGGCGACTTCGAGCTCGACGAAATCACCCTCACCGAGCTCCAGGAAGGCATGGAGTCCGGACGCTTCACCGCCCAGTCGGTCACCGAGATGTATCTGCGGCGGATCGAGGAAATCGACCGCCAGGGACCCACCCTACGCTCGGTGATCGAGACCAACCCCGACGCCCTTACGATCGCCGCGGCCCTCGACGAGGAGCGCCGCTCGAACGGTCCGCGCGGACCGCTCCACGGCGTTCCCATTCTCTTGAAGGACAACGTCGCCACCGCCGACAAGACGACCACTACCGCCGGCTCCCACGCCCTGGCGGGCTCGATCCCGGCCGCCGACTCCTTCGTCGCCAAGCGGCTGCGCGAGGCCGGAGCGGTGCTCCTCGGCAAGGCGAATCTGAGCGAGTGGGCGAACTTCCGTTCGACCCGTTCTTCCAGCGGCTGGAGCGGACGCGGCGGCCAGTGCAAGAACCCCTACGCCCTCGACCGCAATCCCTGCGGCTCCTCCTCGGGCCCGGGGGCCGCGACCTCGAGCAACCTCACGTTCGCCGCCATCGGCACCGAGACCAACGGCTCGATCGTCTGTCCGTCCTCGGCCAACGGCGTGGTCGGCGTCAAGCCGACGGTGGGGCTCGTAAGCCGCACCCGCGTCGTCCCGATCTCCCACAGCCAGGACACCGCGGGACCGATGGCGCGCACCGTCTACGACGCGGCGGCGATCCTCGGCGCCCTGACCGGCGTCGATCCCGAGGACAAGGCCACCGCCGCCTCCGAGGGCCACGCCCACGCCGACTACACCCAGTTCCTCGACCCCGAGGGCCTCCGGGGTGCCCGGATCGGCGTCTCGCGCGGCCACTTCGGCTTCCACCCCGAGGTCGACGCGTTGATGGAGGCGGCGATCGAGGAGATGAGCCGGCGTGGCGCCGTGATCGTCGACGAGGTCAAGCTGCCGTCCTACGGCGACTTCGAAGGCAGCACCTACCAGGTCCTGCTCTACGAGTTCAAGGCCGACATGAACGCCTACCTCGCGGCGCTCGGCCCCGAAGCGCCGGCGAAAAACCTTGAAGAGCTGATCGCCTACAACGACGCCCACAAGGACGTCGAGATGCCCTACTTCGGGCAGGAGATCTTCCACGAGGCCCAGGAGAAAGGGCCGCTCACCGAGACGGAATACGTCGAGGCTCTCGCCAAGGCGCAACGAATGGCCAGCGACGAGGGGATCGACAAGGCGATGGCCAAAGACGAGCTCGACGCGATCGTCGCCCCGACGGGCAGCCCGGCCTGGACGACCGACCTCATAAACGGCGACCACTTCACCGGCGGCAGCTCGACGCCGGCGGCGGTGGCGGGCTACCCCAACGTCACGGTGCCGTCGGGCTACGTCTTCGGCCTGCCGGTGGGGATCTCGTTTTTCGGACGGGCCTGGAGCGAACCGACACTCTTGAAGACCGCCTACGCCTACGAGCAGGCGAGCGGTCACCGAGTGAAGCCGCTGTTTTTACCGAGCGCGGATCTCGGCCGGGCGGTCTGATAGCCCTTCCAACGGGCTTTGGATCTTTATCCAACGACTAAGGCTTGCTGGGACGCCTTCCTCGGCCTCCGCCGCTCGACTCTCCTACAGCCGGTGGCGGCGGGATTTCCTCGCTCGAGCGGACCACGAGCGGGAAGTCCGGACGGCTTTCGATCCCTTCAGGAGGCGGTTTGTCCAACGAGTAGAGGACGATGTCCTCGCCGAATTCAGCGATGCGCTCCTCGAAGTGCCGGACGATCTGATCGTGGCGTCGGAACAGGAGCTTGATTTCCTCTTTTTCGAGGTAGCCGCCGAGGTGCTTGTCGATCTGCTCCCGGTCGAGGCCCTTCAGCTTCTCCCAGAGTCCCCGCTCGCACCATATGAGGCGGTCGATGCGCTCGATCTCCTTCGACTTGTGGAACGTCCGGCCGTGGTCGATGAGCCACAGCTTCCAGTTCCCGTCGACGAGGATGTTGCCCTGATTGCGGTCCAGGTTGCGGATCAGGGCGTCAAAAAGTCGCATCGTCTGATTCTGGCGCACCCAGCCGAGCGACGAGGGGGCCTTCAGAGCCTTCTTGATGCGCTCCTCCTCGGTCATCGCGCCCTCGATCCAAAGCTGCAGCGATCCGTGTCTTGCCCACAGTCGCCGAGGGACGCAGGGTGGGATGTTGTCGAGTCCCAGAAGGCGGCCCAGCTCGTAGGCCGCGCACTCGTAGATGTAGCGGTCGCGGAAGTCGATGTAGACGCGGCGGCCGGTCTGGTAGCGGCTCTTCCGGATGTCGACGGTACGGAAGACGGCTTGCGCCTCGACCCCGTCTCTGGTGAGCCGCACCAGCAGGTGGCGATTGATCCCCGAGGTGATGTCGCGCACCCTCTCGGCCGTGGCTTGGCGCAGGAAGGCAAGGACCTCCTCGTCGCTCTGGAACGGGAGGGCCTCGCCGTGGCTACCGATCCAGCGAGGGGCGGCGGCGTCCTCGGCCACGGCGCCTGGAGGGAAGGCCAGCGCCAGGAGACCGATAAGCAGGATCCAAGCCTTGACGCGTCTCATCTACTCTCGATTCTACCCCGAAGGACGGCAAACCGCACCACGATTAACCATCCGTCGACCTGGGCGGCTGGGCCACGCACGAATTCCAAGGTCGGCGGGCTGGGGCTGGGTCTCCCGCGATCTGCGGAGCGGCGACCGGTGGCGGCCGGAGTCTCAGCCACAGCTACCGCAGGACGCCTGATTCCCATTCAGCTTGAGGATGTCCTCGCGGATGATCGCCACCAGGCAGCCCGTGCCCTTGGTGACGACGATCGCGTCCTCGCGGCAGTTGAGCTGGCAGGCGGCGCATTCGATGCAGCGCTCTACGGCGGCGAGCACCGCCACCCTGCCGAGCATGGCGAGGACGCGGTGCGGACAAACCTTCACACAGATGCCGCAACCGTTGCAGCTCTCTTCAATCACCGCGATCATCGGCTGACCTCCGTCCAGATGAACACCGCCATGCAGGCGACGTAGAGCAAGGCGTTCAGAGGTAGGAACCGTGCGATTTCCCGGCGCACGGCCGTGTAGTTGCTCACCGCCGAGTTGCCGGTGTAGGAAAGGCCGACGAAGAGGGCCGTGGCGAAGGTGAAGATCACCGCCACCACCAGGCCCGACGGCGAGATCCGTTCCGCCACCGCCAGGCCGCCGAGACCCAGGCTCACGAAGGCCGCGAGCCACAGCCCCTTGACCGCAAAACGGTGGCCGGGAATCCATGGGAAGAGGATGGGGTACGCGGTGCCCAGAAGGGCGGTCAGGGGAATCAACCCCAGCGGCACCTCGATCCCCCAGAGCCATTCCAGGGCGAAGAGCGCCAGCGTCAGCGCCAAGCTGTAGCCCAAGTACTGGACCAGGCCCGGCAACCAGCTGAAGAGCCGCATCTGCAAGTCGAAGTCCACCTGGTCGTCGTCGCAGTCCTTGAGCGGCGGGTGCGAAAGGTAGGCCGGGAGGTCGCGCGCATAGATCGGACCGATCACCGGATGGATCTTCGCCTGGTGCAGGCCCCGCAGCTCGACGCCCGCCAGGCTGAGCTTGGGCAGAATCAGCCGCAGCTTCCTCTCGCCGGTCAGCAGCTCCCGGTCGTAGCGCTCCAGCTGCTCCAGGATCCTGGCGTTCGACAGCTGTCCCTTGCTGGAGCCGCACCATACGTTGATGCCGTCGCTGTCGACCACCAGCAGCCGGACGTTCATGCCGCGCAGGCGCCGGGCCACCAGCACCACCGTCAGCAGGTAGTTCGCGGTCACCAGAAGCGGCGTCTCGCGCTCGTACCGCGTCCCGGTGTAGTAGAGCCCCGGCTCCACCGCGTAGGTCCGCCGGAAGGCGTCGAACCAGCAGACCGGGACCTTGAGGTAGTCAAGCCAGGTCAGGTGGAAGGGCCGGGGCTCGTCGGAGGCTCGGGGCCAGGGAGCGCCGGAGCGGTAGTAGGTGGCCCGCAGCGCCGTCAGGCCCAGCAGCAGGAGGGCGAGGGCGAAGAAGTAGACGGCGTAGGGCGCGAAGGCTGAATCGCCGAACCGGCGACCGACAACGCCGGCCGCGACCAGGGCCGCCGTGCCGAGAAACAAGGACAACGTCTTCATGCTCACCTCAGGGCTCTGCTTCCGAGAGTCTACCGAGCTGGATTGATTCTTGACCCATCAGGGTCTTCCCTGCACCCTCCGGAAAGGTAGGTGGCGACCCTACCCGCCGGGGTGGATAGCCGAGGCCTTGCCTAGCGGCGCGTCCGGCGTCCGGCCCGGTGGCGGGCCTTCTCGAGAGCTGAAAGCGGACGGCCGGCGTCCGACACCCGTTGCGACACAGCACAACCCTACGGACACCGAGTTTTCCGGACCGTCCGTGCCACGATGCCGACATGGCGAGAGGCCGCGCGTCCACCCGGGCATAAATGCCCGGGCTATGAGGACGGCCTGGAGCCACCACACGGGCATAAATGCCCGTGCTATGAAGGTCAAGACCCCTGAAGGGGCCTAAGAGGGGATCCCGATGCAACGCTCGGGTTCAGCTCCGGGAAACGGTGGCACACACTCACTCCTCGAGCTCCCGAATCTTCCGACGCGCCTCCTCGATCTCCTTCGCCACCTGGAACTTCTG
>CBDUYN010000043.1:0-56476 GCA_965371445.1 uncultured bacterium
TCAGTGACACGAATCGTCCGCACGTGCTGCGATCGATTGTTGTCAGTGACACGAATCGTCCGCACGTGCTGCGATCGATTGTTGTCAGTGACACGAACCGTCCGCACGTTCTGCGATCGATTGTTGTCAGTGACACGAATCGTCCGCACGTTCTGCGATCGATTGTTGTCAGTGACACGAATCGTCCGCAGGCGTCCGGGACGCTTCTTGAGCCGGCCAAACCGGCCGCGGCCTCAGCCGATCTCGAAGAGGACGTCGCCGCCCTCGACCGGCTGTCCCTCCTTGACCGAGATCTCGCGGACGACGCCGTCGCGCTCGGCCTTGATCTCGTTTTCCATCTTCATCGCCTCGAGGACGACGAGCCCGTCGCCGACGCAGACCTCCTGGCCCTCCTCGACCAGGATCCGGACCACCCGGCCCGGCATGTAGGCCGTGACCTGGGCGGCGCCTTGGGCATCGCCGACCCGGCTCTTCCTGGCCAGGAAGGTCAACGGATCCATCAGCTCCACCTCGTCGACGTCGCCGCCCCCGCTGACGCGATACCGGCCGCCGCCGGCCGGGCGGACCGAGACGACGTACTGCCGGCCGTCGATCAGGAGGCTTAGAACGTCGCCGGCGACTCGCCGGAAGTCGATTTCGTATTCCTCGCCGTCGACCCTGACCTGGTAACAATGGTCGTGGCGCTCGAGGTGGACCTCGGCTTCTCGGTCCCTGTGCTTGACGACTAACTCCATGAGCTTCCCCTCAGGGCTTCGCGCCGCGCCACCATGCGCCAGTGGCCGCGGCGGCCGCCTTCGGGCGACGGCAGCGAGGTCACGGTCCGTTGACGTTCGGCGTAGGCGACGGCGGCGGCGAGGATCGCGAGGTCGGCCGGGGCGCGCTGGCCGGCGCCGGCCGGTCCCCACTCGCCGCTTTCGAGCTTGCGCTCCAGAAGGCCATTGTCGAGGCGTCCGGCGACGAAGTCCGGGTCGCGCAGGATCTGGAGGAAAAGCGGTGCCGTCGTCCGGATGCCGTCGATGCGCAGCTCGGCCAGAGCCCGGGAGAGCCGAGCGACGGCCTGGGTACGGTCGCTCCCCCAGGCGATCATCTTGGCGAGCATCGGGTCGTAGTAGAACGTCACCTCCGACCCTTGGTAGACGCCGCAGTCGTTGCGGATCCCGGGACCGTCCGGCAGGTGGAGGACGTCGATCACACCGGGCGACGGGGCGAAACCGCGGAAGGGGTCCTCGGCGTAGAGGCGGACCTCGATGGCGTGGCCCCGTGGCTCGACCTCGCCGAGCGCCGGATCGAGCTTCTCGCCCTGGGCGATCTTGAGCTGCTCCTGGACGAGGTCGACCCCGGTCACCATCTCGGTGACCGGATGCTCGACCTGGAGGCGGGTGTTCATCTCCAGGAAGTAGAAGTTGCCGTCGACGTCGAGGAGGAACTCGACCGTCCCGGCGTTGACGTAGCCCGCGGCGCGCGCCGCCTGCACCGCGGCCTCGCCCATGCGGCGGCGCAGGTCGCGGTCGACCACCGGCGAGGGCGCCTCCTCCAGGACTTTTTGGTGACGGCGCTGGAGCGAGCATTCTCGCTCGCCGAGCGAGAAGACCTGGCCGTGGTGGTCGGCGAGGATCTGGATCTCGACGTGGCGCGGCTGCTCGACGAGCTTCTCGATGTAGACGGTGTCGTCGCCGAAGCTCGAGGAGGCCTCGGAGCGCGCGGCACGGTAGAAGGCTTCGAGGTCCTCTTCCCTGGTGACGAGGCGCATGCCCTTGCCACCGCCGCCGGCCGAGGCCTTGAGCATGACGGGATAGCCGATCTCACGGGCGGCGCGCCATGCCGCTTCGACGTCGGGGAGGGGATCGCGTCCGCCCGGGACGACGGGCACACCAGCGTCCATCATGATCTGGCGGCAGCGGATCTTCGAGCCCATGGCGGCGATCGCCTCGGCAGGCGGACCGATGAAGGTCACGCCCTGCTCGGTGCAGAGGCGGGCGAAATCGGCGTTCTCCGAGAGGAAGCCGTAGCCGGGGTGGATGGCGTCGGCGCCGATCCGCTTCGCGAGCTCGACGATGGCGTCGCCGCGCAGGTAGCTCTCCGACGAGGGTGCCGGACCGATCCGGTACGACTCGCGGGCGAGGATGACCGGCAGGCTGGCGCGGTCCGGGTCGGAGTAGATGACGGCGCTCTGGGCGCCAAACTCGCGCAGCGCCCGCAGCACCCTGACGGCGATCTCGCCGCGGTTCGCGACGAGGACTTTTCGGATGGGACGAAAGGATGGGGTCTTGCTCATGGAGAGCCGATCATAGCAGTGCTCTATGGCCAGAGAATCCTCTCGAGCTCGTCGTAGCCCTCGACGACCCACGTCGGCGCAAGCGGCGAGGACTCCGCGTCCTCGCGGCTCGTGACGCCGGTCAGGAGGAGCGCCGTCCGGATCCCCGCGGCGACGCCCGCGGCGATGTCGGTCGCGAGGTTGTCGCCGACGAGGACCGTCTCCTCCTTGGGGAGGCCGAGCCGGCGGAGCGCGATCTCCATGATTACCTTCTCGGGCTTGCCCACCACGAACGGCTCGGCACCCGTCGCCGCCGTGATCGCCTGGCAGATCGCGCCGTTACCCGGCGAGAGCCCCTTGTCGGTGTTGACGACGAGGTCCGGGTTCGTCGACACGAACCGCGCGCCGCCACGGATCAGGATCGACGCTCGCTCCAGCTTTTCGTAATCGACCGACGTGTCGAGGCTCACGACGACGTAGCCCGGGTCGCGGTCGGTGATCGTGAGGCCTTTCTCCAGGAGGGCTCCCTCCATCCCCTCCTCGCCGATCATGAAGACCCGGCCCTCGCCGATCCACTCCGCTGTCGCCTGGGCCGAGGTCAGGACCTCCTCGACCTCGCAGGGGATGTCGAGGAGGCGCAGGCGCCGGCAGATCTCCTCGGGCGTCCGGTTGGCGCGGTTGGTCACGAAGAGGTAGGGGACGTCTTCAAAGCGCAGCCGTTCGAGGAAGCGGGCGGCACCGGGCACGGCCTGGCTGCCGCGGTAGACGGTCCCGTCGAGGTCGAGCAGGGCGCCGGCGATCGTCATGGCACCCGGTAGGTCGCCGAGCAGTCGGGGCCCTCCCAGACCGTGACCTCGGTGATCGGCGCCTTGGGCAGCCGGCGCTTGATCGCCTCAAAGAAGTAGGCCGCCAGGTGCTCGGTGGTCGGGCTCAGCTCGTCGAAGGGAGCGACGGAGTTGATGTCGCCGTGGTGGAAGGGCTTGACGAGCTTCGTGAGGGCGCGTTTGACCTTCATGAAGTCGAAGCCGTAGCCCTCGGTGCTGAGCTTCGTCGTCTCGAGGACCACCTCGACCTTCCAGTTGTGACCGTGGACCGGCTCGGGCCGTCCGCGGTAGGCGTAGAGATGATGGGCTGCCTCGAAGTGGTCGCGGACGCGCAGCACGTAGGTCGGCCCTCCGGAGTCCGTCGTCGTCTTTGGCATGGCGGCGATTCTAGCCCCGACGGCGGCTCACGCGTCCAGCTTTCGGCCCTCCGTTCCGAGAACGTCGTATAGTAAGGACCTCGACCCCAACAAGGAGACAGCGGATGTTCTGGCTTGGACTCCTCCTCGTCGTGCTTCTCGTCCTGAACGCCTTGGCGCATCTCGGCGTCGCCACCGAGGGGCCTCCACCCGACCGGCCTTTCGGGGCCCTGACCTTGATCCTGGCCGGACTCGGCCTCGTCGGGCACACGCTCTGCGCCTCCGAGGGCTTCCTTTTCGCACCGGAGATCGGCGTGATCCTGTATCAAGGGAGCGGCCTGTGGCGTGCCGGGCTCTACCTCCTCCTGCTCGGGATCGCGTTTTCCGCCGCGCTGATCCCCGAAACCGTCCGCCAATTCGTCCACCGCGACGAGCCCGTCCGCTGGGCGCACCTGAACAGGCTTCTCTCCATCGCCACCGGGGTCACCGTCGTCTCGGGCCTGCGCATCCGTCTGCTCAATCCTGAAGACTTCTCGTCGCTTCAGATCCAGGCCTACGACCTCTTCTTCCCGCCGCTCGCCCTCTGGACCGGTGCCTGCCTTTTGCTGGCCCTGGCCTGGTGCCTGCGCGTTCCCAAGGGCTGGCGGATGGCGGTGCCGGTGCTCTGGACCGCGGTGTTCTGGCTGTCCGTCGAGCTCCGGGCGAGACCCTTCGACGACTTTTGGACGATCTGGGCCTGGCGGGCGCTGGGGGCCGTGATCCTCCTTGTGTTCGTCCTGACGCGGGGCTTTCGGCAGACCGCCTGGGCCTTCCGGAAGGAGGAGGTCTCGGCCCTGGAAGTCCGGAAACGTCGGGCGGCCGCCGTGGCCCTGGCGATCCTGTTGGTGAGCCTTTCCGGCCTCTACCTGCTGATGAGCTTCGGCTTTCTGCACATCGACCTCCAGCTGCTGGTGATCGGCTACCTCTTCTTCTGGCTGGTCCTCGCGGAGGTCAAAGACATGCGGGGAGTCCTGACCGGCTGGCATGCGAAGGAGGCCGAGGAGTACCTCTTGGGGAAGGCGTTGCGGCTCGCGGGCAAGGCGTTGCGGTTCGTGGGGAGGTCCCTGAAGTTCGAGAATTCCGGGGCGGCGGTCGTCAAGACCCTGGCTCTCTGCCTGGTCGTTTTGGCGATCAACGAAATCGGCAATCGCCGCAAGACGATCGTGGAGCCGTTCCGGGTCCTTGCGGAGCCCAGCGTGGAGAAGAAATCGGGCCTGGGTGAAGACGTCGCCGGGTATCTCTTCAACCAGCTCGGGCTCTTCGAGAAGGAGTTGCGTCAGACGGTGATCCCGCTGACGGGTTCGGTGCAGGCTTCCGCCCCCGGCACGGACCGCGTCAGCAGCGGCTTCGCCGCCAGCAGCGGGTTTTACGAGGGCCTGTCGTTCGTCAGCTCCACCGAGGTGGTGATCGCCAATGTACGGATCCCGGTCCACGTGCTCCTGAGCCCGATCTTGCGTCCGATCCGGAGCCTGCTGGGCACCCGGGTCCTGACGGGCGCCGTCCAACTCGACGAGGACAGCTACAAGCTGATCGTCAGCTCGACGCGAGGCGAAAGTTGGCAACTGGAGAGGACGCGGCTTGGCGGTGAAGACGGGAACGCCGAGGCCGACGTCATGTACTGGACCTTCTTGGAAATGGCCGACGAGCTCGCCTTCAACGTCTTTGCCGACAGCGAGGCGTCCGCGTTGGGGGAAACGCGGTCGAGGGAGGTGTTTGAGACGGTCCGCCAGCACCTCGAGGTCCTCAGCGAGGAGAAATGCTCCAGATCCGACGCGTGGTTCCAAGCGAGCTCGTCCTTGCAGCAAATCGTCGCGGACGACCCCTCTTTCGCTCTGGCCCGTTACCATCTCGCCCTCGCCCTGCTGGAGTGTAGCCTGTTTAACGAACCCGTCCTGATTCTCCGCGAAACCGTCAAGGAAGCACCCCGCTACATCCCGGCCTACAACGCCTTGGCCTATGCGCTCGTTCGCTGGAACGAAGACGAGTTGGAGGCCGAGAGGCTGTGGAAGCGGGTTCTTTCCTCGTCGGAGGCCGGGACGATCTCCCGCGCCCTGGCCTATCACGGCCTGGCTCGTCTGATGCTGGACCCCGACGACCTGCTGGCCGTCAAGGCAGGGTTCGAAGAGGCGTCGGACACCGGGACGAAGGGGCTCGCGGAGCGGGGGCTCAAGTACTTGGACAGGAGCACCCTGGCGTTCTACTACGCTCGCCGGGCCGAGAGGCTTTACGTGGAAACCGGGGGCGCCGATCCGCAGATCGTCCATCGCCGGGCCACGGCGCTCGGCGACCTCGCCAGGATCCTCGAACGCCGGGCGGGCGGTTTTCTGTCTGTCAACCCCGAGGTTTGGTCGTGTCAGGGCGAAGTCCTGCTCTTCGGGTTCGACTCTCAGGCCCTCGCCCCCGACGCTACGGAGAACGGGGACGCCGCCTGGGTTCTCGAGACGATCGACGGCCCCTTCCGGGTCGACCCTCGCGAGCTGTCCTCGAAGCTGGAACGGCGCGGTCTACAGGGCCTCTACCTGGCGGCCGATCCGACTCCGGTCGGCCAGCTCGACACCTGGCGGGTGGAAACGCAGGCGCACGAAAGCTACCTCCTGATCCTGGAGGGCCGTCGGCTCAACGTCTACGGCAAGGCCCTGCGCCGGAGCCACTACAACAAGGTGGCCCGACGTTTCCTGCGTCAGGCGATCGCTCTCCAGCCGGTGGATTCCACCAACCTCTGCCACCTGGCGGCGAGCAACTACGTCCTGGGGAACGATCGTCAGATGAAGAATCTCCAAGACGAAATCAGGGCGCGCTGGGCGCTCGCCCAACGCTATGCCGTACACTATCCGATACGGGACAACACCGTTCGGCTGCCGGCATATTTCTTTGAGCAAGCGATCGCCGAATATGCAACCATTGCCGAAAACACCAAGATCTGGAAAACCAGCTCTCTAGAAGAGGTCGAGGCTGCCCGCTGCACCGTCTACAACGAGGCGATCCAGCGCTCGCCTCTGTCCGTCGAGGCTCCGTGCCGGCCGTCGACGCGGCCCTTTCCGGCAAGCCTCGCCGTGGCCGAAGACGCGACTCCGGCCACCGCTCTCGACGACGTGGACGAAGACCTTTTCCTCCCCGACTTCGGCGACGAAGATGCTATCTTCATCCCGGAGGACTTTTGATGAAACGCCACGAACGCTCCCTTTTCCTTGCGCTCCTTCTGCTGGCCACCCTCGGCGGCGCGGCGACGGCGGCCGGAGCCCAGGAAGCCAAAGGACGGCAAGCCTGGAGGGATCAGGTCAGCCAGGCCCTTCGTCTCGCCCAGGGCGAGAGCTTCGAGCAGGCGCTCCGGGAGGCGGAGACCGCCCTGGAGCTGGCGGGAGAGGATCCGACCCTCCAGGCCTCGACGCGCAACGTCCTCGGCCGGATCCACGAGCTCGCCGGGAGCCCCGGAAAAGCCGTCGTGGAATACGAGTTGGCACTCAAGCTCTTTCGGGAAACCGGCAGCGCTCGGGGCCAGGCCTCGGTCTACGACAACCTGATCCGTGCTCATGGCGCCGCGGCCAGGAGCCTCGCCGCGGCAGACGGGATCGAAAAGGCCCTGGAATACGCCCGGCGGACCGTGGAGGTCTTCGAGCGAGCCGAGGGACGCAGTCACCCACGCCTGGCGTCCTACCTCGACGAGCTCGGCCGGCTCCTGGAAAGCGACGAGCGGCTCGAGGAAGCGGCGGCCGTTTACGAGCGGGCGCTCGAGATCCGCAACGACGTCCTCAATCCCGGGGACGCCCGGATCGCCAGGTCCTTCCGGAACCTGGGCCGGATCGCCTGCCTGGACGGAGACCTCGGTGCCGCGACGTCGCTGCTCGAGCGCGCCTACACCATGTTGCGCCGCTATCCGGAGACACCGGTCCTGGCTCTGGTCCGGACCGCCGAAGCGGCGGGGCGCCTGCGCTTCGAGCAGAAGCATCCGGACCTCGCCCGGGACCTCTACACCGAGGCCTTTGCGCGGTTCGACGAGGGGCCTTCCGACGAACCGTCGTTTCAGCTCGAGCGCGTCCTCCTGCTCGCCGGCCGGGCAACTCTGTTGAGGGAGGAGGAGCCCGACGGATCTTCTACTCTGTGGGTCGCGGCCCAGAAGGGCTTGGCGGTCCTTCTCCCGGAGATCGAGCCGCCACTCCAGGTCGAGGCGGTTTTCGTTGACCTCCTGCGAAGCACTCGTTGCGGCCGCCGTCCGCGCGACGTCGATGCCGTATTCTCCGGCTATGTCGCCGAACGACAGCGACGGCTCACGGCCCTGGGCTATTTCGACCACGATCCGGAGAACGACGGGATCGCCGGGCCGGAGACGCTGGACGCGATCCGGGGCTTCCTGGCGGGCCGGGAGGGAGGCGTCCTCGACGTCGAGGCCGACAAGGAGCTTGCCGAACGCGCCCGACTCCGAGAGCTCTGGGACGCGAACGGCAAGGAGCTCGAGGTCGTCAAGCTCGTGAGAGCCGAGGACGGCTGGATCCGCTTCTCCCACCAGGAGGTCCGGAGGCTGTCACCGGCCGAGCCGCTTTTGGACGGGCTGGCAGCGAAGGGTCCCAGGCTCTACGTCGATTTCCCCGGCGCCGCCGAGGAGATCGACGACAGCTCGCCGGCCGAGGCGCGCGCTCTCTGGTTCGTCGGCGGCCCCCCCGAGCTTCGCGAGCTCTTCTTCACCCACGATCTCGCGCTGACTTGTGGGATGGTGGAGGAGCCGACGTTGCGCTGCCGGTTGGAGCTCGAATCGCGGACCTGGCAAGCGGTGATCCGGGGATCGCCCGCACAACTGGAAGCGGTGTACCGCTGGCCGCGCCCCGGGACCGGACGCGGAACGAGCCTCGCTCTCCAGCTGGCACGCATCGACCTCGGACCCGAGCCCTGGGCCGAGGCGTGGATCGCCGCCGGCGAAGCCGGTGATGCGGAGCCGCCGCTCGAGGATCGGCTACGGCTGATCGTCAGGAAGCCGCCGGAGCCCGCTTCGAGATGAGGAGCGCGGCGATCAGGTAGACTCCGCGGGCGATGACGCTCGAAAACTTCCTCCTCCTCGCCATCCTCGCCTTCATGATCGCCGCTTTCGTGCGCGAGTGGATGCCGCTCGACGTGGTGGCGCTCGCGACGATGGCGCTTCTCCTCCTCTGCGACCTCGTCACCCCGGCGGAGGCCGTCTCGGGCTTTTCCAACGAGGCGGTCATCACGGTGATGATGATGTTCATCCTCTCCGACGCCCTGGTGCGAAGCGGCGTCGTCGCCAAGATCGCGCATGCGTTTGCCGGCATCTCGCGCCAGAGCCACTGGCCCGGCTCGATCGCTCTCATGTCGGTCGCCGGAGTGCTTTCGGCTTTTATCAACAACGTCGCCGCGCTGACCATCTTCATGCCGGTCACGCTCCACATGGCCCGCGACTTCAAAGTCAGCCCCACGAAGCTCCTCCTGCCGCTCTCCTACGCGACCATCTTCGGCGGTGCCTGCACCCTTGTGGGCACCTCGACGAACCTGCTCGTCAGCTCGCTCGCCGACGAGTACGGCTTCGTGCCCTTCACCATGTTCGAGCTCGCCGGCCTCGGATCGATCCTCTTCGTCATCGGACTGGCCTACACCGTGGCCGTCCCGATGCGCCTCCTGCCCTCGCGCTCGATCCTCTCGAGCCTGACCAGGAAGTACCACCTGAGCGCCTACCTGACCGAGGTCCGGCTGGCGGAAGGATCCTCTCTGATCGGCCGGACGGTGGTCGAGGAGGGCTTGAACGAGCGCTACGGCTTGAACGTCCTGGAGATCCTGCGCGGCGCGCGCAAGATCGCGACCGACCTGCGCAACACGCGCCTCGAAGCGCACGACACGTTGATCGTCCGCGGCTCGGTGGAGGACATCCTGTTGTTCAAGGACCGCTACGGCCTGCTGCTCTTGACCGACCTCAAGCTCAAGGACAGCGCGCTCACCGACAAGAACAACGTCCTGATGGAGGTGCAGCTCGCGCCGAGCTCGCGGCTGGCCGGCCAGACGCTGCGCGAGATCAACTTCCGCAAGAGCTACGGTTGTTTCGTCCTGGCCTTGAACCGCCACGGCGAGCTGATCCGCGAGAAGCTCGCCTCGATCCCCCTGGAACGCTGGGACACGCTCCTCGTCTTCGGTCCCCGGGCCCGCATTGAGGCCCTGGGCGAGGAGTTCATCCCCTTGGAGGAGCTGGAGCTGCGGCTCCGCCTGCGGCGCAATTGGTGGATTCCGGCGCTCGTCGTGCCGGCGGTGATGTTGCTCGCCGCCGTGGGGGTGATGCCGATCTTGAAAGCCGCGATCCTCGGTGCGGTGACGCTCATCGTCAGCCGGGTGATCACCATCCAACAGGCCTACCAGGCGATCAACTGGACGGTGATCTTTCTCGTCGCGGCGGTCCTTCCCGTCGGCAAGGCGATGGTGAACACGGGCCTCGCCCAGACGCTGGGCGAAACCGTCGCGGGCTTTGGCGTCGAATACGGCGCCTACGCCGTCATCGCGCTGCTCTATTTTGCGACGACGTTCTTGACCGAGCTCATGTCGAACAACTCGACCGCGGTCCTGATGGTCCCCATCGCCATCTCGACCGCCGCTGTCATGGGACTCGAGGGCAAGACGTTCCTGATGGCCGTGACGTTTGGCGCGTCGGCGAGCTTCTTGACGCCCATGGGATACAAGACCAACGCCATGGTCTACGGTCCCGGCGGCTACCGTTTCATGGACTACATCCGGATGGGCTTTCCCTTGAAGATCCTGGTCGGGATCGTCTCGGTGCTGCTCTTGCCGCTCTTCTGGCCGCTCGTGGGGACGTAGGGCGCACGGGCTGTGCGCCCCTACTCGGCGAAAAGCGCAGCGCGGTCGACGCCGTCGAGCTTCGGCGGGGGTGCCAGGCCCAGCAACGGTGCCACGGTCGGTGCCACGTCGACCGTGTAGACGCGTTGCGAGACCTCGGCGTGCCGGCCGCTCGGCAGGCGCAGGAGCCAGGGCACTGCGGTGTCGTAGGGGTAGTGCGAGCCGTGGCTCGCCGCGACGGTCCGCGAGTTGAGGCTGTTGGGCTCGAGCTGCACCACGACGTCGGCGCTTCGATCCGGGTGATAGCTCTTGGCAAAGACCTTCCCGACGGGGTCCTGCGGGCCGGCCAGCAATTCGCTTCGGGTCCAGACCCGCGCCACGGTGGGGCACCTCTCCAGGCCCTCGCGGATCGTCGACTCGAGCTCTCGCGGATCGACGCCGCGCTCGGCGAGAAGGTGGTGATCGAGGTAGAAACCCCTTTCGACCCAGTCTTCGTCGCCGAAGCGCTCGCCAAGCGCCAGGCCCACCTTTTGAAAGCAGAGGATCTCCGCGGCGCCGAGCCGGTGTCCGTTGCCGGGCTCTTCGGCCGCGAGGAGCTCGGGCACCGGCCCCACACCATGGTCGGCGCTCAAGGTGACGACGACGTGCTCGAGGCCGATGCGTTCGTCGACGAAGTCGAGGAGGTCGCCGAGCGTCCGGTCGAGGTTCAGGATCGTGTCGAGGACCTCCGGGCTGTCGGGTCCGTAGGTGTGGCCCACGGCGTCGAGCGCCGAGAACGACAGCGCCAGGAGGTCGACGTCGCCGTCGGCGCCGAGGTTCTCGCCCGTGATGAGGGCCTTGGCGAAATCCGCCAGGTAGCGGTCGGCGATCGGCGAGGTGTAGAGGCCGCTGTAGAAGCTTCGCCCGGGGGTCAGGGTGATGCCGCCCAGGGGGTGGGGGAACTGGTTGTCGAGCAACCCGCGGTCGAAGGGCTTGAGCTCGTAGGCGGCGGCGTTTTCCGTCACCTCGGCGAGTGGCTCCCAGAGGGTGCCGAAGAAGCGGGCGAGGAAAGCTGGGCCGTCGTACTCCGCGTACCAGGCCGGCAGCTCCTGGCGGTAATAGTAGCTTGAAGTGACGAATTTGCCGTCCCAGGTGTCATACCAGAAGGCGCCGTCGGCGAGCCGGCCGCTCGCGAGGATCGCGGCCCGGTCCTTGAAGCTCGCGCCGAAGACCTTCGAGAGCGGCGAGCTCGCCTTCAGCCAGTCGCCGAGCGTCGGCGCGAGCAGCCGACGTGGCGAGCGGTCGTCCTCGTCGTCCTCGACGGCAAGGACCGAGGCTTGCGTCTCGCGGTCGTACCAGGAGTTGCCGACGATGCCGTGGTGTGCCGGGTAGAGCCCGGTCGCAAGGGTCGCGTGGCCGGGTGCGGTGGTGGTGCCGGAGTGGTCGTGGTGGGTGTCGGTGAAGACCACCGACTCCTCGAGGAGCCGCATCAGGCCGTGTTGCAGGAAGGGCCGGTAGCGCACCAGGTAGTCGGCCCGCGCCTGGTCGACCACCAGGAAGAGGACGAGGCGGGGGCCGGCGCCCGGAGGCTTCGGCGTCGGCTTGGCACATCCCAGGGGAATCCAGGACAAGGCCAAGAGGGCTATGCCCGCGCACAATCTGGCAAACGCTGGCCGCATCGTCGTGAATCTCCTCGAACGGGGGGTTCAGCCCGCCGTGCGGGCCGTAGGAAAGGTGTTTTTAGCAGATACGATCTCTCTACGCCACGTTGCCCGGGAGAATTTCGGAAAAGAACCTCGGCTATCCGAGCTCGAACGGTTCCGGCCTGCCGGTCCGGATGCGCTCCAGGATCTTCGTCTCGCGTCCGACGATCGTGTCGAGGAAGCCGCCCGCGGCGCCCATGTGGGCGAAAGCGTCACGGCCCCGTTCGAGGGCGTCCATCAGGCGGCCGAGCCCGGCCGCGCGGCCGGGCGCACGGGCGAGGCGCAACGCCGTCGCCAGGAACGGCTGGCGGACGATCCGCTCAAGGTCCGTCCCCACCAGGCGGATGAGCTCGATCTGGCGCCGGCGTTCGGCGAAGTCGCCGGACCGGCGGCAGCCTTCGGCGTAGAGGTTCTCGTTCAAGGAGCCGTCCATGCCGAGCTCGGCGAGCGCTTGAGCAATGCGCGCGTCGAGCTCCCGGGTCAGGGCGTTCATCTCCAGCGACCGGGCGAGCGTCGCGACGACGGCGTCGGGCAGCACTCCGGAGAGGATCGGCGAGACGCGCTCCAGCTCCAGGTCCCGGCGGCTGAAGTCGCGTCCGGCGTAGACGTCGGAGAAGAAGTAGCGGACGGCGGGGGCGTAGCGTGGGTTGCGTAGCAGGTCCGCGTGGGTCCTCGACAGTCGCTCGTTCTGCCAGCGGCTCAGGAGGAGCCGGCGGGCGCGGGTCGGCTCGTCTTCGCTCGCCTGCCGGGCGCGTAAGCTGCGCAGGCGCTTCAGTTGGACGAGGACGTTCTCGGCGTTGGGCATGGATGTCAGGGGTGGTGAATGTTAGTATCCGGCGCCGATACGCCGCCATGAGCTCCGCCGCGCTTTCGTCACGGCTCGGCTCCCAACGAGCCGCCTTCCTCGGCGGCCACTTTTTCCGGAGACAGGACGCCGAGGACGTAGCGCTCCGGGTCGAAGTAGCGGCGCGCCGCCTCGCGGAGACGCTCGGGCGTCACCGAGTCGACGAGCTCGCCGTAGTCGTGGATCTGGCGCGGGTCCCAGCCGAAGGTGTAGTAATTCCGGAGGACCTGGCTCCAGAAACTGTTTTCCCTCACGTCGACCTCGCGCTTGCGGCGCTGCGCCTCCTGGACTTTTTCGACGTAGCTGATGTCGATCCCCTCGGTTTTCGCCTTTTCGAGCTCGACAAAAAGGGTTTCGATCAGCTCTTCCACCTCCTCCGGCGAGCAGCCGAAGGCAATGGAAACCGTGTACTCCTCGCGCGGCCTCAGCGAGATGCCGCCGGAGACGCCGACACCGTAGGTCGCGCTCAGGTCCTCGCGCAGGACCTCGCGCAGTCGGATGACCAGCACGCTCGCCAGGCTGCGCAGCAGATGCGACTCTTCCCGGGTCCATTCGGCCGGACCGGAAAAGACCAGGCGCACCTGGCTCTTGGGCTCCAGACCCTTCTCGACCGTGAAGCGGACCTTGCCCTCGGGCTTGCGGATCCCGAGGTCGCGCCAGGACTCGACTCGGCCGGTCGAGGGCAGCCCACCGAGGTAGGTCTCGACGAGCGGCCGGATCTCCCCAGGAGTGAAGTTGCCGACGAGGACGAAGGTGAAGTCGGAGGCGTCGGCGAAACGCTCGCGGTAGATCTCCAGGGCCTTCTGTGGATCCACCTCGGCCAGGAGCTCCTTGGAGAACGGCCGGCGCCGCAGGTGTCCCTGCGAGAGCACCTCGCCGAGCTTGTCGCGAAAGACCGTCCCGGGGTCGCTCAGGCGGTTCTCGACGGCGATCATGAGGCGCGAGAGGATGGAACGAACCGCTTCGTCGTCGAGGCGGGGCGCGGTGAAGTGGAGGTAGAGGAGCTGGAGCATCGTCTCCAGGTCTTGCGGAGAAGCGAAGCCGCTTACCCCCTCCTCGAGCTCGCCGAGGAAGGGCCGGGCGGTCGCCACCTTGCCGGCCAGAGCTTTCCCGAGCTCGATCGAGCCGAAGTTGCCGAGGCCGCTTTCGGCCAGGAGCATCGTGGCGAGGTTGGCCGAGACGTAGTGCTCGTCGGCGACGAGCGACGTGCCTCCGGGGCTCCAGCTCGAGAGCAGCAGCTGGTCGTTGCGGAAGTCCGTGGGCTTCATGATGACCCGTACGCCGTTTGCCAGGCGCCACTCGGTCACGGCGACCTCCTCGACCGTCTTCTCCCCGACGACCTTGCCGGGGGTCGGGGCCTCGGCAAGCAGCGGCTCGTCGAGCACCTTGTCGACGTAGGGCTCGACGTCCCGGGCTCCGACGTCGTCGAAGACCGCCAGGACGTCAGCTTTCGACGGCAGCTCGGCGCCCTCCTTTTCCGGCCCGCTCAAGAGGACGACGCGATTGACTTCCGTGATCCATTCGCGTCCCAGCCGGTTGATCTCGCCGAGCGTGATCTCCGGCAGGAAACGCTTGGCGAGCTCCAGCTCGGCGGCGATTCCGGGCACGGCCTCGCCGGTGAGGAAGTTGCGGCCGCACTCGCTGGCGAGCGACGCCGAATGGGCCTTGTCGCGCTCGCGGTAGGCTTGCTCGTAGCTACGTAGATACACCTTCTTCGCGCGCTCGAGCTCACCGGCCGTGAAGCCGTGACGCTCGACGCGTTCCGCTTCCACGAGAAGCGCTCCCAGGCCGCGCAAGACGCCGCCGTCGCGCACCGTCGCGCCCTGGGTGTAGACCGCACGCGAGCGCACCAGGCTGTCGGAGCCCGAGTAGCCGAAGAGGAAGGGCGGGTCGTCCTGTTTGGCGATCTCGGTGAGACGCGTGCCGAGCATCAGGTTGTAGATGCCCTCGAGGAGGCCGCGGCGGTAGTCGCCGTAGGTGCCCTGGCCCTGCTTCGCCAGCTTGTAGAAGACCTCGACGCTCGTCTGGGTGATCTCAGGATCGCTCCACGCGCTCCACAGGGTCTCGGCATGGTCGGGGACGTCGTATTCTTCGCGCGGGCGCGGATCCTCGACCGGCTCGAGGCGGCTGAAGTGCTCGCGAATTCTTTCTTCGATCGCGTCGGGGTCAAAGTCGCCCACCGCCACGACGGCCATCAAGTCGGGGCGGTACCAGTCGCGGTAGAAGCGGCGAAGCGCGTCGTAGGGGGCGTTCTCCAGAATCTCCGGCTTGCCGATGGGGAGGCGTTCGGCGTAGCGCGAGCCCTGGAAGAGGATGGGAAACTGCTCGTCGCGCTGCCGTGCCCCGGCGCCGCGGCCCAGCCGCCACTCCTCCAGGACCACGCCCCGCTCCTTGTCGATCTCCTCGTCCTCGAAAGTGACGCCGTGGGCCCAGTCCTCGAGGATCTGGAAGGCCTGGGCGAGGATCTCCTCGTCGTCGGTGGGCACGGTCAGCTTGTAGATCGTCTGGTCGAAAGAGGTCGAGGCGTTCAAGTCGGCGCCGAAGCGCATGCCGATCGACTCGAGGTAGTCGAGAAGCTCCTGCTTGGCGAAGCTCTCGGTGCCGTTGAAGGCCATGTGCTCGACGAAGTGGGCGAGGCCCTGCTGGTCGTCGTCTTCCTGGAGGGAGCCGGCATTGACGAGAAGGCGCAGCTCGGCGCGGTTCTCGGGACGTTTGTTGACGCGCACGTAGTAGCGCAGGCCGTTCGCCAGCTCGGCGGTACGCAAGTCGTGAGTGAAGGGGAGCTCGGCGTCGAGGGGGGCCGTCTTGAGCTGCGAGGGGTCGGGAGGGGCCTCCTCCGCCGTAGAAGAAGTCTCGGCCGGAGCGGCCGGGGTGGGCGGAGCCGCCGGCGCGGCCGGTGCGGGGACCTGGGCCGTGGAACAGCCGAGCAGCAGCCAAAGGAGGATACAGAGAAGGGCAAAGTGTTTCGAGTGCTTCATGGGGCGGATTCTAACCGCCCGGCGCACCGAGCTTGGCGTTTTCCGGACCACGGGCCGGGCGATTGGCCCCAGTTCTCCGGGATGTCGGTGTTCTTGGCTGGGAGACAGGGATTCGAACCCCGATTCAACGGTCCAGAGCCGTTTGTCCTACCATTAGACGATCTCCCAACGGCCGCGAGATGTTACTGGGGAGCCGTCGCCGCTGTCAAGCTTGGCGCGGCGATTCGCGGACGAGCCTCGTGACCTGCTCGATCAGGCCCGGCACCATAACCCCCTCGTGTTCAAACCGCCGGGTTTCGCGCCGCGTCCGCGACGGGCCTCAGGGCCCGTGCTATGGACGAAAAGGCGGCTGAAGCCGCCTACGACACCGGGGCCTGCGCCCGCAGGAAGCCCTCGAAGTTGCGCAGGTGACGCACGCTCGCCTCCCGCCCCATGGCCGCGACGACGTCAAAGAGCGGCGGACCCGCCTTCGACGCCGTCAGCGCCATGCGCGTCGGATGGATCAGGATCCCCGCCTTCACCTCGCGCTCCTCGGCGAGGGCGCGCAGCACCGCGTCCGTCGTCTCGACGGCGAAGGGCTCGGTCTCGGCGTAGCGCTCAGCGAGGGCGTCGAGCAGATCCGGCGTCTCGGGATTTTTCAAGAGCTTCTGACAAAGCTCGACGTCGTAGACCAGCTCGTCGCGGAAGTAGGGCACCATGAATCCGGCCAGCTCCTTCAAGTGCTTGGCCCGGGTCCGGTGCAAGTCGAGGGCCGGGTGGAGACGTTCGGGGTCGGCACTGTCGAGCCCGACCTCGGCGAGGAAGGGCACGAGGTGCTTCAGGATCTCTTCGAGATCGAGCCCCGACATGTACTGGGCGTTCATCCAGGCGAGCTTGTCGGGATCGAAGACCGAGGCCGAGGAGCCCAGCCGCTCGGCGGTAAAAGCGGCGATCATCTCGTCTTTCGGGAGGACCTCGCGGTCGTCGCCCGGCGACCAGCCGAGCAGCGCCAGGTAGTTGTAGAGCGCCTGCGGCAGATAGCCCTGGTCACGAAGCTCCTCGGCCGAGGCGGCGCCGGTACGCTTCGAAAGGCGCTTCTTGTCGGACCCGAGGATGAGCGGCAGGTGGCCGAAGGCGGGGACCTCGGCACCCAGCGCGCGGAAGAGCGCGATGTGCTTCGGGGTGTTCGAGAGATGGTCCTCGCCGCGGATTACGTGGGTGATTCCCATGTCGACGTCGTCGCAGACGACCGAGAGGTGATAGGTCGGCGAGCCGTCGGAGCGCAGGATCACGAAGTCGTCGAGGACGTCGGCTTTGAACTCGACCTCGCCGCGCACGAAGTCCGAGACCACGACGTCCTCCTCGCCGAGCGGAAAGCGGACGACGTAGGGGTCGCCCGCGGCGAGGCGCCGCTCGACCTCCTCGCGCGAGGGCCGGGAGAAGATGTCGCGGTAACGGAGCGCCCCGGCGGTCTCCGTCGCCTGGCTGCGCTTCTCTTCCAGCTCCTCCTGGGTCACGAAGCAGTGGTAGGCCTTGCCTTCGTCGAGAAGCTTCTGGGCCGCGGCGCGGTGCGCCTCGACGCGCTCGCTCTGGAGGAAGGGTCCTTCGTCCCACCCGATGCCGCACCAGCGCAGGCCGTTTTCGATTTGTTCGACCATGGCGGCGTCGGAGCGTTCCCGGTCGGTGTCCTCGATGCGCAGGACGAAAGCGCCGCCGAGGCTTTTCCGGAGCAGCTCGTTGTAGATCGCGGTGCGCGCACCGCCGACGTGGAGGTAGCCCGTGGGCGACGGAGCGAAGCGCACCCGAACGGGTCCGGTCAGTTTCGTGGCCATCTTCTTTTCCTCTTGGAGCCCGGGGGGCGGAAGGCCTCCGGCGGCGCGACGCTAGCACGCCGCCGCCGCCGACCTCAAGCGTGCTACGATCCGGGAGAGGATCCTCCCAACCCGGCATGAGCGAGCGCGTCGAAAGAATCGTCTCCCAGGATCAGCTCCTGGCCCTGGTGATCCGCGCCGACTACGAGCCCGCGGAGACGGTTTTTCTGACCGGGGACGACGAGAGCTTCCAGCTAGGCTTTTTCGTCTACCCCGAGGACGGCGAAGCCCCCCGGCACACCCACCCGGAGGTGGAGCGCCACCTCACCGGCACCGCCGAGCTCCTCCTCGTCCGCAAGGGACGCTGCGTCCTGGAGCTCTACACCGAGGACGGGGAGCTGGTCGCGGAGCGCGAGCTCGGCGAGGGCGACGTCGTCTACCTCGCGGCCGGCGGCCACGGTCTCCGGACGGAAGAAGACACCGTGCTCCTCGCCTTGAAGCAGGGACCCTACGGCGGACCGGCGGAGAAGCGTCACTTCTGAGGACGCCGGACAGATGGGAGGGACGACGGCCACGACGCTGGGCTTCTCCGCCGCCGAGGCCCGCCTCGCGGCAGGGCTCGACGGCGCCGCCGAGGCCCTGCGCGTTCTTGCCTCTGAGGAGGGTACAGGCAAGCTCGCCCGCCGTCACCGCGCCGGTCCGGCGCTCTACCGTCTCTCCCGCCGCCTGGAGGTCGTGGGGCCGGCCCTCGAAGCCTGGCGCCACGACGCGCGGGCTTCCGCAGCGCGTCACCTCGCTCTCGCGGCAGCGCTCGACGACGCGGCCAAGGCCCTAGACTCCGCCGGCGTTGCCTGGGCACCGCTCAAGGGATACGACCTCGCGACCCGGCTCGGCGACCAGGGCGAGCAACGTCCGACCGGGGACCTCGACCTGCTGATCGATCCCCAGGACCTGGAGCTGGGCCGCCGCGTCCTCGAAGCGGCTGGCTTTCAAGGGTTCGACGACACGCCACGGAGCGACGCTTACCTGCATGAGGAAGGCTATGCCTGGCAAGCGACGCATCCTTCGGGAATGCTCCTGGAGCTCCACTTCCGGCTCTGGGGCCTCGTCCCGGAGGGCTTTGCCGCCGAAGTCTTCGAACGCGCCACGCCCGAGGCGACGCTTCCTCCCGGCGGACGCCGCCTGCGCCTCGCTGACGCCTACGTCGTCGCCGCGGTCCACCTGTGGCTCGATCCGCCGCCGCGGACGCTTCTCGCCTTCTACGACCTGGCACGGATCGCGGAGCGGCTGGAGACCGACGGAGCTGACGAGATCGTCGCGTCGGCGGCGAGCGGCGACCTGGAGCTGCCGGTGGCGCTCGCGGCGGAGGTCTCCCTCGCCCTCTGGCGGCGCGATGCTTGCGGCGAGGTGGCCCGGGGCCTCGGGGCGCGGCTGCGCGGCGCCGAACAGTTCTTCGCCCGTCGGCTCCGTCGCCGGGCTCTTGCCGCGGCGCCCCTGTGGACGATCGTCGCCGCGCGCCTCCTCGCCCGGCGGCGCAGCCGTCATGGCCTGGCGAAGACCGTAGGACGGCGGCTGTGGCCCCATCCCGGGACGGTGGAGCGCCTCACTCCGAACGAGTGGCCCTGGGTCCGTCGCCGGCTTTCCGTGGCGGCGGCGCCTTGGCGCCGGGGTCAAGGCGGTCCGTGAAGGGGCCTCCGGCCGGCGTCGGAGACCCTTGGGCGGCCGCCGTGCCAGCGCGGTGAGAGCGGCGAGAGCGCCAGCACCGCCACCAGCACGGCAGAGCCCGCTTTTTCGCGGATCCGGGAGGACCCTTCCACTCCGATCTCGGCTTCTGCATCACCGAATCCTAGCCGTTTACGAGACCGTGTCTGTTGAATAGGAGTGAAACCGACACCGACTATGGAGGATTGAAGCAATGCACGAGAGACCCCTTCCCCTCGACCACTTCCGGGCTTACAACATCGGTCCCATCCCGGTCGATTTGACAGTCGGTCTGCGGGGGCCGTTCGACGACGGCGAGCTCAAGCCGGCGCACGTCATCTCCCTCGATCACCTCGCCAACCCGGTGAACAAGAACCGGGAAGGGATCGTCGATCCGAGGAATCACCAGACCTGGTACCGGCTCGAGGTGAGCCGGGCGTTCAGCGAGCCCGCGCGAGCGGCTGGTCGACACCGAAGTCCTGATCGTACGCCGCGGCGAGGGGACCTTCGTCGCTCAGAACCCGCCGCGCATGGGCTCCAAGGAGCGCGGACGCAAGCTCGACGAGGCGGCCGGACGCTACACGAGCTACGCCCGGACCCTGGGGGCCGACGGCGGCGAGACGATCGAGGCGGTGAGCCGCAGCTGGGAGGAGCTGACCGGCGAGCCGCCGCTCGACGGAGGGACGTCCCCATGAGCGGTGCTCCTCGCCCATGCCGTCTCGCTGGCGCTTTCCTCGAAGAGCCCCTGGGTGGCTTTTGACCTGGCGGCGGCGGCGATCGTGGGGTATGGCGGGGAGGGGAAGGGGCGCGTAGGGCAGGAGAGCCGCCGAGGGGTGGCCGTGACGGTGGCGGGTCGGCTCTTCGCTGGGAGCCCACCTCTCCTCCTATATTTTTCCCGGCCCCGGGACACCCTTCCTTAAACACGAGCGAGCACGAGCTGACGAGTGCTCAGCGTGCGCTGACGAGTGCTCAGCGTGCCCCCCCCGTTCCACGACACAAGAAAGAGAGAGGAATGGACCCATGAGCCGAACGATTCGATGTTCGTTGATCCTGATCGCCCTGCTGGCGGTCACCGGAACCCTTCAGGCCCAGGTGGCGCCTGAGAAACCGCCCGTCGTCGCCGACCGGGCGTACCAGCACCCCGACCTCGACATCCAGGCCTACAACGACCAGGTCAGGGACCTCCCGGCCCAGGCCGCGGCCCAGGTGCGGCAGCGCCTCGCCCGCCTCGGCGTCAACGAGAGCTCGGCGCGCGTCGACCGGCGCGGCGGACGCTTCGTCACCCTGCTCCCCAGCGAGCCCATGGTGCCCGGTGCCGGCAACAGCCTGCGCCAGGTCGGCCAGAAGAGCCGCGTCGTGCGTGAGAAGGCCGCCGCCGACGCTTTCGCCGCCTTCGTGCGCGACAACCAGGCCGATCTCGGGATCGCCTCCGACGAGATCTCGGGCTACAAGGTCACCTCGTACGGCGACACGCTCTACCGGATCTACGCCCCGCGGAGCTTCGACGGCATCCCGGTGCGCGGCAGCTACGTCGGGGCCGTGATCAACAACGGCAACCTGAACCTCATGACGACGCAGGCGTGGGACGAGCGTCCCGCGCCTTCGGGCCGTCCCCAGCTCACCCTTGAGGACGCGACCCTCGCGGCCGAGGGTTTCATGGCGCCCCTCGCGGTGATGCGCGAGTGGGACAAGGGCGAGCTCCTCTACGTGCCGATGGCCAACGGCAACGCGCCGCAAGGTGTCGGCAACGGCTACCGTTACCAGCTGGTCTGGTCCGTCAAGCTCAACGTCGAGGGTGACCTGGGCAACTGGGAGCTTCTCGTCGACGCCCACGACGGCGAGATCCTCTCCAGCCTGGACACCAACCAGTACGCCGAGGTCAAGGGCGGCGTCTACCCGGTGACCAACGACCAGGTGCCGCCCGACGGCGTCGAGCAGGCCGGCTGGCCCATGCCCTTCCAGGACGTCTCCACCGGCACCGGCCCCCAGACCACCGACACCGGCGGCAACGTGGCGGCGACCGGCAGCATGACCGCGACGTTCTACGGCCCGTACGTCGAGATCAACGACAACTGTGGCGCGGCCAGCCTGACGCAGAACGACGGCATCGACTGGGGCACCTCGGGCGGCACCGACTGCGTGACGCCGGGCTTCGGCGGCCCCGGCAACACCCACGCCTCGCGCACCGGCTTCTACGAGCTCAACAAGATCATCGAGATGGCCCGCGGCCAGCTGCCCTCCAACTCGTGGCTGCAGGCGCGCCTGACCTCGAACGTGAACATCAACGGCACCTGCGCCGCCCACTGGAGCGGCTCGGCGGTGAACTTCTACCGCTCCGGCGGCAGCTGCTTCAACACCGGTGAGAACGCGGGTGTGCTCGACCACGAGTGGGGCCACGGCATGGACGCCAACGACGCCACTCCGGGCATCTCGGGTGACGGCATCGCCGACGTCTACGCGGCCCTGCGCCTCAACTCCTCCTGCATCGGCCGCAACTTCCGCCCCATGATGTGCACCGGCTACGGCGATCCGTGTCTGACCTGCACGGGCGTGCGCGACATCGACTACCTGAAGCGTCAGTCGGGCAACCCTCACGACTACACCTGGTCCAACGCCAACTGCGGCGGCACCTTCCAATGCATCGGCGGCGTCTACTCCGAGGCCATATGGTCGCTGTGGAAGCGTCTCCTCCAGGCGGCGCCGTACAACATGGACAACAACACCGCCCACGAGGTCACCAACCGGCTGACCTTCCTCGGCGCCGGCAACACCGGCACGTGGTTCTCGGGCGGTCCGCCGAACGGCGGTTGCGGCGGTTCCAGCGGCTACATGAACTTCCTGGCCGTGGACGACGACAACGGCGACATCAACGACGGCACGCCGCACATGACGGCGATCTACACCGCCTTCAACGACCAGGAGATCGCCTGCCAGACGCCGGCGGTCCAGGATTCGGGTTGTGCCAACACGCCGACGGTCGCGCCGGTCGTGACCACCGGCAGCGGCAACCAGCTGGTGACCCTCTCCTGGGGCGCGGTACCCAACGCCGTCAAGTACGGCGTCTACCGCACCGAGGGGGTGTTCCAGTGCGACTTCGGCAAGGTGAAGCTCGGTGAGACCACCGGTACGACGTGGAACGACAGCGGCGTCCAGAACGGCCGCGACTACTCCTACGTGGTGATTCCGATGGGCCCCGCGGACTCCTGCTTCGGTCCCGCTTCGGCGTGTACCACCGGCGCCGGCGTCGGCCAGCCGGACTTCTCGGTCAGCTGCGTGCCGTCGAGCCACACGATCGAGCAGGGCACGGGCTCGACGGCGACCTGCACGGTGATCTCGAGCTTCGGCTACACGGGCACGGTGAGCCTCAGCTGCTCGGGCAACCCGGCGGGCATCGGCTGCTCGTTCGCGCCGCCCTCGGTGTCGCCACCGGCCGACGGCAGCGCCGCCAGCACCCTGACGATCAGCGTCGACCCGGGGCAGGCCCTCGACAGCTACAACTTCGACGTGGTCGGTGACGACGGTTCCGGCACGCGGTCGTCGGGCGTCAGCGTCCAGGTGACGCCGGCGGGCCAGAACGGCCCGCAGAACGCGGTCTTCGACGCCGGCCTCGGTGCTCCGAAGTGCGCCGTCCCGGGCAGCTCCTGCGACACGCAGGGTCTCGTCGACGGCCGTGCCAACCTCGGACCGGAGCCCAACCAGCCCAACACCCTCGACGGCTGCGCCGACGGCACCTCGGGCACCTACCACAGCGACGAGTCGAACGACCGTGTCGTCGTGCGTACCCTCGACATGTACGACTTCGCCGAAGGCGTGACGGTCGAGGTCGAGGCCACCGTGTGGGCCTGGTCAACCGGTTCCTCGGACACCGCGGACTTCTACTACGCGGCCGACGCCGACAACCCGGTGTGGACGTACATCGGATCGGTCGTCCCGTCCGGCGGTGGCGTCCAGGTCCTGACGCGGCAGTACACGCTGCCGGCCGGCTCTCTGCAGGCCGTGCGCGTCAACTACCGCTATGGCGGCACGGCGGGCCCCTGCACCACGGACCTCTACGACGACCGTGACGACCTGGTCTTCGCCGTCAACAGCGGTTGCGGCTGCGTCAGCGACGCGGACTGCGACGACGGTCTTTTCTGCAACGGCTCCGAGATTTGCAACTCCTGCACCTGCCTGGCAGGGACGGCGGTCAACTGCGACGACGGTGTCAGCTGCACCGACGACGTCTGCAACGAAGGGACCCAGTCCTGCGACAACACGGCCAACGACGCCAACTGCGACAACGGCCTCTTCTGCGACGGCGTCGAGACCTGCGACGCGGTCCTCGACTGCCAGGCGGGTCCCGGCGATCCGTGTGCGGGCGGTGAGACCTGCGACGAGGTCAACGACGTCTGCGTCGGGTCCTGCGCCCCGGTGGGTGCCAGCTGCACGGTGCCCGGCGACTGCTGCTCGAACAAGTGCAAAGGCAAGCCGGGCTCCAAGACCTGTAGGTAAGTCGGTCCGGGCGGCGGGAGCGGTCCTCCGGGACCGTCCCGTTCCGACAAAGCAGAAAGGCCGGGCTCGTCGGAGCCCGGCCGTCTTTTTGTGGCTACTAGTCGCAGATCGAGACGTCGTCGAGGCCGCACTCGACGAGGTCGCCCGCGCCGGAGCCGTCCGAGCACTGCATGCGCAATCGCACGCTCGAGCCCGCCGGAACCTGTGCGGTGGCCTCGGTCCACACCGGGCTCGACGTCAAGTCGCCGTTCGCGGCGAGCGTCGTCCAGCTCGCGCCGGCGTTGGTCGAGACCTCGAGGAGGAAGAAGTCCCCCGCCGCGTCGTCGCCGGCGTCGCGCTGGCCGTGCCAGTACCACACCCGGAGCTTCGAGGGGTCCGACACCGTCCAGCTCGGCGAGCTCAGGATGCAGTTGCCGCCGTCCACGTCGTCGATGCCGGCGCTCGTGTTGACGGCCGTGAAGATCGAGCTCACACCGGAGTGCGAGCCGACGATCTGGTAGCCCCCGGGGGGGTTGGTCGGATCCCCGAGGACGTAGGCACCGGTGGTGCAGGTCGACGCCGCGTCGTTGGCCCAGCCGAAAGCATTCTTCTCGAGGTCGGCGTCGACCGCGCAGGCGGTCGCGCAAAAGTCACCGGCCTCGTTGCAGAGTAGCCTGGGGCAGGGATCTCTCCCCGCGACGCAGGTGCCCGACTTGCAGGCCTCGGCGCCGTTGCAGAAGAGACCGTCGTCGCAGTCGTCGTCGACGGCTCACTGCGCCGACGGCGTCACGGTGGCACACGCCGAAGCGTAACCCATGCAGGCGTCGGCCGCGCCGGTCGGAATCACCACGTAGGAGTAGTCGCGCCCGTTCTGGAGGCCGCTGTCGGTCCACGACGTCCCCGAGGTCTCACCGAGCCTCACCTTGCCGAAGTCGCAACCGTGGACGCCCTCGGTGCGGAAGATCTGGTACCTGGTGGTGGCGCCGCCCACCCCCATCCAGCTCAGGGTCACCGAGTTGTTGCCCGCGGTGGCGGTGACGAGCGGCGCGACCGGAGAGAGACCGGCGCAACCCGAGTCCTGAACCGCCGGCGTGTTGCAGGCGATCTCCTGGTCGTTGAAGGCGTTGTAGATCGCCGTCATGTGCGGCGTGCCGTCGTTGACGTCGCCGTTGTCGTCGTCCGCCGCCAGGTAGCTCATGTAACCGCTGCTGGCGGCGCAACCGCCCCACGGCGGGCCGCCCGAGAACCAGGTGCCGGTGTTGCCGCCACCGACGTAGGTCAGACGGTTCGTGATCTCGTGCGCCGCGTTGTTGTCGTAGTTGTACGGCGCCGACTGGAGCTGGCGTTTCCACAGCGACCAGACGGCCTCGGCGTAGACGACGCCGAGGCAGTGGACGCTACCGCCGCAGTTGGCGTTGGCCCAGGTGTAGTCGTGGGGGTTGCCCGACACATGCTTGAGGTAGTCGATGTCGCGCGACCCGGTGCAGGTCAGACACGGATCGCCGAAGAAGCTGCACACCGTGGCGCTCAGGCCGCGGCCGATGCAGGAGGTGTGCAGGCGCAGCGCCGCGTAGAGGTCGGCGATGCCTTCGCCGGAGGGAGCGGAGATCCCCGGGACGGCGTCGTTCTGGTCCATGCCGTGCCCCCACTCGTGGTCGAAGACCCCCGCCATCTCGCCGGGGTTCGGGCAGCCGCCGCCGGAGCGGGAGAAGTTCAACGTGCCGTTCCAGTAGGCGTTGCAGGTGAAGCTCAAGTTCACGTTCGTGGTCAGCTGGCTTTGCAGCCACAGGTTCGACGGCAGCTGGCCACGGGCCATCTCGATGATCTTGTTGAGCTCGTAGAAACTGGTCCGCGACGCATGGGTGTTGCCGGGGCCGCCGAAGCCCGGGGTCACGCAGTCGGTGCCGCCGGAGCCGCCGAAGTCGACGACGTCCTTCTGCGTCAGGCTGACGCTGCCGCAGTCGTCGAAGACCCTGACGTAGGGGCCGGTGAACCCCGACACGGCCAGGATGCCGCCGGCCGGCACGTTGCCGCCGGTGTCGGAGACCTGGAGGCCGAGCAACGTGGTGACGTCGATGAACGGCATCGGCCAGCCGGCCTGCTCGACGCCGTCGGGCACGATGCCGTCGTTCGACATCGGGTAGACGCCCCCCTTGATCTCGCCGTAGTGGTTCCGGTCTTCGTTGGCCAGGATCTCGCCACGGTGAGCGTCGACGAGAAGCTCCCAGCTGCCTTCGTCGTCGGCCACGTGGACCTTGACGGACCAGGCGAGCTGGTAACGGTAACCGGTGTTGCCACGTGCCATCGGGACGTAGACCAGCTCGGGCGGTCCCCACTCGCGGGTGACGGCGAGGGGTGCCAGGTAGGCCTCGGCTTCGAAGCGCGCCTGCTCGGCGGTGAGCCGAGGACGGTTCGAGGGCGCCGGACGCCCGCCCCACTGGTGCGTGCCCATGAGGGTCAGGTTGCCGTGGCTGATCACGCCGGTGACGTAGCTGTCGCGCACCGGGATGCCGTCGAAGACCCGCGGAGCGTAGACCTGGTACGTCGTCTCGCCGTACGAGGTGACCTTGTAGCCCGGGATCTCGTCAGGGTGGATCCCGAGATCGGCCGCGTTCTCGCGCAGGAAGACGTCGAAGGCCTGCTCGGCCGCGTTCTCGCGGACGGTGCGGCTCGCCCTGTCCGGGACCTTGAGGTCGGCCTGGCGCAGGTCGTTGCCGACGCCGTTGCCCGGAACCATGGGCTCGGTGGGCAACAGGGTGGCGAAGCGTCCGCTGCGGCGGTCGACGCGCGCCGTGGCTTCCACGACGCCCATCCGGGCGAGGCGCTGCCGGGCCTCGGCCGCGGCCTGCGGCGGCAGCTGGCGGACTTCGTCGATCATGGCGGGGATGTCGAGATCGGCGTGCCGGTGCGTCTTCTCGGCGACGAGCGGCAGTTTTTCAGGCTCCGTCTGGGCCTGAAGGGTACACGTGATCGCCAGCAGGGCGACCAGGGTCCACGTACGTCTGGTGACTTGGTTCATGGTTTTATCCTCTCTCTCTTGGATCGTTGTCCTGGAACTGAGGTTCTCCTGAGGACCTTATTCTCTTATAGGGTGCGTGGGGAAGCCGAAAAATATATGGCTCTCCCACACGACGAGGGAGCCCAACGAGTGTCCTCTTCACTTGGACACGATCTGGAACCGACTTCCTCCGGCGGTGATCGAGGCGATCCTCAAGGCGTGGTGTCGGCTATCGGCTCATGCGCCGAGCAGAGGATTCGTGACGGTCAGCTGACGGAAACGGGAGAAATCTCGATCGGCCGACCAGAGCTCAGCGACGCCATGTTCCAGGCAGATCGCCGCTATGCGGCCATCGTGGACCCGCGGTCCGACCACGCGACCGGTCTCGAGAAGCGGACGCAGCACGGACCAATAGCCGGGCCCCTCACCGAGGAGCTCCAGGGAAGAGGACTCGAGCCAAGCTTCCACCTGGTCGCAGGCCTCGGCGAGAGTGCTGGGAGGATCGTAGATGCCGGGATGCGTTGCGATACCGATGAGCTCGTGGATGGATGGCCAGGCGATCGCCCAGGGACGTGTGGACTCCGCCAACCGCCGCACGCAGGTTCTCGCCGCCTCATGCCAGCTCGAGTCACGTCGATGAGCGTAGACCAGGATGTTGGTGTCGACAGCGATCAACCGCCCCGGCCCTCATAGAGCAGACGCCGGATCTCGGCCCAGTCCCCTTCCTGGACGCCGGGCTGGACGCCGTTGCCCCCTACCGACGCCTCCCGGAGCCTGAAGCTGCTGATTCGGGTCTTCTCCTGTTCGAAGAACCGCCTCAGGGCCGTCTCGACAATCTCCTTCAGCGTCGTAGAATGCTCACTCGCGAGCCGCTTGGCTTGTAGGAACAGAGGGTCAGCAATATCTATGGTTGTCTTCATACGGGAAACTATATCGTCGGACTGGGAGCAGGTCAAGTGAGCCTCGAGGGCTCAATCCTCCCGGCCTCCGGCCGGGCTCCTAAAGCCCGCGGAGTGATCAGGAGCGGCCCGTCTTCTCCTCGGCGAGGCGCGCCCGCGGGTGGCTTTCGCGGTAGGTCTTCAAGAGCCGTTCGACCTCGACGTGGGTGTAGCGCTGGGTCGTCGACAGCGAGCTGTGGCCCAGGAGCTCCTGGATCGCCCGCAGGTCCGCTCCTTCCTCGAGGAGATGGGTGGCGAAGGTGTGGCGCAGCATGTGGGGATGGACCCCCTGGGAGAGTCCGGCGTTCTTGCCGTGGCGGTCGAGGATGCGGCGCACCGAGCGGTCGCCGAGGCGCTGGCCGCGTAGGTTCAAGAAGACGGGGTCGCGGTCCTCGTCGGTGCCGTGGCGTCCGACGCTCTTGGCGCGTTCGAGGTCCCACTCCTCCTGCCATTCGCCGAGCGCCCGGGCCGCCTGCCGGCCGAAGGGGACCATGCGCTCCTTGCCGCCTTTGCCGAGCACCCGGACGACCCGGCTTTCGAGGTCGAGGTCGCACCAGTCGAGGCCGACGAGCTCGCTCACCCGGAGGCCCGAGGCGTAGAGGAGCTCGAGCATCGCCCGGTCGCGGCGGCTCATGGGCGTCTCGCCGGCGGGGGCTTCGATCAGGTCCTCGATCTCCCCGGGGCGAAGGTGGCGCGGCAGGGTCTTCTCCTGCTTCGGCGTGCGGACGCTCGCCGCGGGATTGCGTGGCAGCCGTTCGTTTCGGCAGGCGAAGCGAAAGAGACTGCGTACCGCCGAGAGCGCCCGCGCCTGGCTCGACTTGGCGAGCTTCTCGCGGGTCATCGAGGCGAGGAAGGCCCGTACCTCCAGGGTGTCGACGTCCTCGGGGCGCACCGCCTCCGGCGTCAGGCTCAGGTAGTCGGCGAGGAAGGCGAGGAAGCGATCCAGGTCGCCGCGGTAGGCGGCGAGCGTGTGCGGCGAGAGGTTGCGCTCCAGGGCGATGTGCTCGAGGTAGTCGGCGATGAGCTTTTGCAATCTCGTTCCCAGGAAAATCTACTTTCGGCGAACGCACGATGTAGAGTAGCAGGAAATAAGGTCAACGACCGCGTCCGCAGGGTGAAACACGGGGAGCTCCGCCACCGTAGGGCCTCATGAGGAGGTGCCCCGACATGTGTGAGCTCGCAACAGTCCTGACCCTGCTGGCGGTCGCCGCGGTGGTGCTTGTCGCGGTCGGGATCGTCGTCGGCGTCTTGAAGGTGGCCTTCAAGATCGTGCTGATTCCGCTGGCGATCGTCTGGGTGGTCTTGAAGGTCGTGGCGGCGGTGATCCTCGTCCCGCTGGCCTTGGTCCTCGTCGTACCGCTCGTGGTGCTCGTCGTGGTGGCGCTCGCGTTGTGCCTCGCGGTGGGGATCCCCCTGCTGCTCCTGGGCCTCGTGGTCTGGGGAGGCGGCGCGTTGCTGGCGGCGGTGTTCTAGCTGCGCCGGAGTCGTCAGGTTGACGATCCGGAGGTTGTCCTCCGCCGCCAGGGTCAAGAACCTTTCGAGGCGTCCTGAAGGATGCCTTCGAGCCATTCGTAGACGAGCTCGCCGACGACGGGTAGCCGGGGCCGCTCGGCTCCCGGACGTAGACCTGCTCGAGGTAGGGAACCGCCAACACGAGGAGCCGGGCACCGAGCTTCTCGGCGAGGCCGTGGATCTCGTCGAGGCTTCGGAGCGAGGCGTCGCGGGCCTCCTCGGCCACGTCATCTCTCGGCAGGCCTCCGGGGGCGGGACTCCACCGGGTAAGGACGCCTCGCGACCAGCTCCCGGATTTTGCTCTGAATCGGCGGCGCGCTGCTGGCCGCGATCTTCTAGACCTGTGTCCCATTCCTCTCGATCTGGGCCACGTGCTCCAGCGTGTGCACCTTCAAAGCGGTGACGAACGCCTTCCAGTCGAAGCCCTGAACCCATTCAAGGACCTTGACGGAGCCGTCGGGCTCCGTGGCTTTGACGAGCATGACGACGTCGGCCCGGAGGTCGGTGCTGAAATCGTCGGAGATCCCGGCAAGGGTCCCACTGAAGTCGCGGTTCATCTCTTTCAGCTCGGCGACGAGCACGTCCCAGCTCTTGGCGAAGGGGTCGTCGGAGACGAGGCCGGCAGGCACGGCGTCGCCAGGAGGACGGCCGTCGAGAAAGGCACGAAGTTGCTCGAGAGCGGGACGGTGGCTGACGAGGAGATGTTCGACGACCTCGTGGACGCACCAGCCGCCTTGCGGAGGTCTGACCGACGCCGTCTTGGCTGGAATGTCGTCGAGCTGGCTCTCGAGACGACGAAAGGCACGCTCGGCGGACGTCCGGACGGCGTCAACGGACGCTTCGGTGCCTTTGCGGCGCAGGTAGTTGAGAGCTCTTTCCTGTTCAGGTCGGTCGGTCGTCATCGCGGGCTCGTTGCGGGAGTGAAAGCCGGTGAAGCGGAGGCCGTCGAAGCGGACGAAGCCGTCGGCCGTGGCGAGGCTTTTCGTGCGGCTTGTCCTGCCTGGCCATTCTCGCCCCGTATGAAGAGGGTATTGGCGAGTCCGTACAAGGATGTCGCATACTCCGGGTGGGTTGCGGGTCCCTTCTCGTATCGGCTGCGACGGCCGCTAATCCGGGCACGAGGCCGGCTCAACGTGGAGAGCTTCTGGCGCCTGGACGGCAAGCGGTACGTCGACGAGGAAGAGGTCGTCCTGAGCGTGGTCCTGATGGTGCCTGAGGCTCGCCGCCAGCCGTTGACAGCCGCCGCGGAGTTGCGGGCCTACCACGACTTCCAACTGTGGACGTCGGATCTGTCTAAGGACTGGAGCTTTGGCGCTGCGATCCGATCCTTACTAGGCTCCGGAGCTGTGATCACGAGCAGGCAGGAGTGGCGGCCTCTTACCCGTTCGGATGAGCGGCCACCAAGGTGTTGAGGCCTATGAGCATCGTCACCGACTGCGCCTTGACCCCTGCAAAGCGACGGCAGAGTCCAGCCGCGGATCGGCGGCCAGCCGTCCCGGTCCGGTCTCTTCGACTCCGGCAGCCAAAGAACATCGAGCGCAGGAACCAAAGGTACGCAGGCACCAAAGGTACCACCCAAACCGGCAAGGCTCCTCGAATCCGGTCAGGCGCCGGAGCGGATGGCTGTCGCCAGCGACTCGGCCGGGGGCTACTTCACGCTCATGACCCTGCTCAGGGCAGGCGACGCGGAGTTGCCGCTTCCCGCGGCGGGTGTCCTCCTGGCGCCCGGGACCGACCTGGCGGGGACGGACAGCTCCCTCGCCGAGCTCGGCCCTGCGAACCCGGTGCTGGCGGATCTGGGGATCTCTTGGTGGCTTGAGGCGTATCTGGCGGGTGCCGATCCGCGTTCGCCCGCGGTCTCACCGGTCTACGCCGACCTGCGCGGTCTGCCGGCGCTCTTGATCCATGTGAGCACCAGCGAGATGCTGCTCGGCGGCTCGACGCCACGCTCCACGTCTTTCAGCAGTTCGACCTGCCGGAAGCGGAGGAGGCCGTGTCGGAGATCTGCCGGTTTCTCGCGCACCGGATTGTGCTACCCTAGGGATAGAGGAGGTCTCGAAGCCATGAAAGCCGCCACCACCGCCAAGCAACTCGAGGATTTGGACGGCCTCATCGCCGAAGTCGTCATCGACGCCGAGCCGATCTTGCTCTCCAGCGGGAGGGGGCAACATGCGGTCCTGCTCTCTCTGGACGAGTTCAACTCCTGGCAGGAGACGCTTTATCTTCTGTCCAACCCCGCGAACGCAGCGCACCTGCGCAAATCCATGGCCGAAGCCGAGGCCGGGAAGATCGTGGAGAGGGAGCTTATCGATCCGTGAAGCTGGCGTTCACCGAATCGGCATGGTCGGACTACCTCTGGTTCCAGAGTCACGACAAGAAGCTCCTCAAGCGCATCAACATCCTGATCGCGGAGATTCTGCGTCATCCCTTCACCGGAACAGGTAAGCCGGAGCCTTTGAAGGGCGAGCTGTCGGGATACTGGTCGAGGCGGATCAATGCCGAGCATCGGCTGGTGTATCGCGTGGACGAAGATATGGTCTTGATCATCTCTTGCCGCTTCCACTACCATAAGTAGGTCGTGGAGCTGAGGTCTTCGTCCTCACTGGAGGCACCTCATGGGGAGCGCTTCGACAGGCGCGCCGCCTCTCGTATAACGTCAAGAAGATGGAGCGTACCGACATCGAAGCGGTCTACCGGGAGGCGCTGTGAAGCTCATCTGCGATCGGTCCAGAATCCTGCGACCCGAGGTCAACGACATCCTCGCCACCCTGGACGAGTTGCGCAAGGAGGCGGCGAAGCAGTTCTTCCGCCGCGAAGAAAACCAGAAGATGGACTTCGCAGGGCTTGTAAAGAGGGTGGCACCTAAGGAGGCCGGGGAGCCTGCCGACGACCGTTGTCGGACACCGTACGTACACCCGGGAATGCCCCGGGCTAAAGCGGTCAAAGACGGCTAAAGACACCTGAGAGGCCGCTCTCTAATGCAACGCTCGGGTTTAACCCCGGGTGGACGCGAGGCGCGTCTCCCGGGGTTGTCCTTGTTCCCGCCCGTGATGACGTCGCGCAGCGACATGAGGGGCTTCCTAGGAACTAATCCGTTTGACCGCCCAGTTTCGGCTTTCTGAGCGCGTCAGCGTGAACGACCGGGAACATGGGTAACACTTCAGACCGGGAGCATAGGTAACACTTGTGGGGTGCGTCAACATTTTCTTGGGATTTCCGGTGCCGCTTCGAGGAGGGCCTCCCACAGACCCAGCCGACCGAAATTTCGCCAGGGCCAGCATGGCAAGAATCCTCTCATTCGGCACTCTCGCTCGTCAGCAGATCGGCAGACGCGGCAGTCCTGCGCACCTCACGTAGGCGCGCTCCTCGGTGCGGTGGGGGCAGCTGTGCGGAGCTCGGGATCGATCCCTCAGGCCCTCGACGCCCTCCTCCACGTACCGCTCCGCCCACTTGTACCCTGTCCTGCGGCTGATACCGTACGTGTCGCACAGCTCCGCCATCGAGAACAGGTTGTTCTCCAGATCATCAATGAACAGCACTCGTTCCTTCATCGGATTCGTCTCGCTCCAGGCCATCTGGGGCACCTCCTGGTGCCCGAGTTTCCCACGAGACTGTTACCCCATGTTCCCGGTCTGTTCTGTAACCCATGTACCCGGTCTGTACCCTCGCCGCGTACACGATCATGCATACGTCGCGAAGCCCCCCGGCAAGCATGGGATCTACGGCCGGGAGGTTCTTCCCGGCGATTCCGCCGCGAGCGGAGTACAGAGGCTCCCTAGGCGAACGCCTGCTCGATCACGAGCCCCTGCTCTTTCTTGTGCGCCGTCGCCGACCCGGTCGCCGGGCTCGCCGACGCCGGACGGGCGACCGCCGCAAGCGGCCAGCGCCCGTCGAGAAGCTCCGCCACGTGGAGCCGCACGAAGGTCATCGCCCCCATGTTCGCCGGCTCGTCCTGCACCCAGACGAGGGGAGTGCCGTCGGCGTAGGGCGCGAGCGCGTCGTGCAGGGTCTCGCGCGAGATCGGATAGTACTGCTCAAGACGCAGGATCGCGACGTCTTCCCGGCCGCGCTCGGTGCGCGCCGCGGCGAGCTCATAGTAGAGCTTGCCGCTGCAAAGGAGGATCTTCTTGACCTTTTCCGGCGCGATCTCCGAGGTATCTGGGACAATTCGCTGGAAGCTCCCCTCGACGAGCTCGTCGAGCCCGGAGACCGCCTGCGGATGACGCAGCAGGCTCTTGGGCGACATCACCACCAAGGGCTTCCTCAGCGGACGCACCACCTGGCGCCGCAGACAATGGAAAAGCTGCGCCGGAGTCGTCAGGTTGACGATCTGGAGGTTGTCCTCCGCCGCCAGGTTCAAGAACCTTTCGAGGCGGGCGCTCGAATGCTCCGGCCCCTGCCCCTCGAAGCCGTGCGGTAGGAACATTACGAGACCCGAAAGGCGGTTCCATTTGTCCTCGCTCGAGGAGATGAACTGATCGATGATCACCTGCGCCACGTTGCAGAAGTCGCCGAACTGCGCTTCCCAGATCACGAGGCCGTCGGGCGTGTCGAGGCTGTAGCCGTAGTCGAAGCCGAGGACGCCGATTTCGGAGAGCGGGCTGTCCCAGATCTCCAACCGGGCCTCATTAGAGACGTGGCGTAGCGGCATGTAGGTGGCACCGGTCGACGTGTCGTGGAGCAGGGCGTGACGGTGCGAGAACGTCCCCCGTGTCGAGTCCTGGCCACTGAAGCGGACCGGACGGCCCTCGGCGAGGAGCGACGCGATGGCGAGGGCCTCGCCCGCCGACCAGTCGAGGGGACGCTCGCCGTCGGCCATCTCCAGACGCGCCCTCATGAAATTCTTGAGCTTGCGGTGCATCGAGAAGCCTTCGGGGACCCGCGTCGTCGCCCGCAGAAGCTCGGCGAGCTGCTCCTTGCCGACCGCCGTCTCGGCCTCCGGCACGTCGGAGTCGGCGCCGCCGCGGTAGCCCTTCCAGATGACCTCGCCCGGCATGGCGTCGCGCTTCTTGAAGCCCGGGGACCGCGAGCGGTCGAGCTCCTCTTCGAGCTGCTCGCGCCGGCGAACGGCGATCTCGTCGGCCTCCTCGCGGGTGATCTCACCGAAGCCGAGGAGGTGCTCGAGGTAGCCCTCGCGCACCGACTTGCGCTTCTTGATCACGTCGTAGAGGAGCGGCTGCGTGTAGGCCGGCTCGTCGCCCTCGTTGTGGCCGTAGCGCCGGTAGCAGTACATGTCGATGACGATGTCCTTGCCGAACTCGACGCGGTAGTCCATGGCCCAGCGCACCACCTGGGCCACCGCCTCGGGGCTCTCGCCGTTGACGTGAAAGACCGGCGTCTGGAGCATGCGGGCGACGTCGGTGGCGTAGATCGTCGAACGCGACCGCTCCGGCGGCGTGGTGAAGCCAATCTGGTTGTTGACGATGATGTGAACCGTGCCGCCGGTGTGATAACCCTCAAGGTCGCTTAGGTTCATCATCTCCTGGATGACGCCCTGGCCGGCGAAAGCGGCATCGCCGTGGATCAGGATCCCGAGCCCCCGCCGGCGCTCGCGGTCGCCGAAACGGTCCTGCTTGGCCCGCACCCGGCCGAGTGCCACCGGATCGACGAACTCCAGGTGGCTGGGGTTGAAGCAAAGCGAGAGGTGAAGCTGCTTGCCGGTAGCCGTCGTGATCTCACTGGAATAACCCATGTGGTACTTGACGTCGCCGCGGCCGAGGTACGCGTCGGCGTCGGCGTCGGCGAACTCGCGGAAGACGTCGGCGGGGCTCTTGCCCAGGACGTTGACGAGGACGTTCAACCGTCCGCGGTGGGCCATGCCGATCACCGCCTCGCGGACACCGTGGCGGCTGGCGTCCTCGATCGTCAGGTCGAGGAGCGGAATGAGCGTCTCGGCGCCTTCCAGCGAGAAGCGCTTGGCGCCCAGGAACTTACGGTGGATGAACTGCTCGAAAAGCTCCGCGTCGGTGAGCTTGGTGAGGATCCGGAGCTGCTCGTCGCGGCTCAGGTGACGGTGATTCGACGGGTTCTCCATGCGGCTCTGGATCCAGAGCTTCGCCCGCACGTCGTCGATGTGCATGAACTGCACTCCGACCTCGTCGCAGTAGACCTTGCGCACCAGCGAGACGATGTCGCGCAGCGGCATCGCCGCCCGGTCACCCGCGCCGCCGCGCACGGCGGCGCCGAGCATCGTCGCGGAGAACAGCGTGTCGAGCTCGTCCTCCGAGAGGCCGTAGTGCTCGAGCTCGAGCTCGGGGTTCGAGCCCCGCGGCTGTCCGAGCGGGTCGAGCTTTGCCAGCAGATGTCCCCGCACTCGGTGGGCGTGGATCAGCTGGTTGACCTTGTCCTGGCGCGACAAGCTCTGGCGGAGCCGTTCCGAGAGCATGCGCAAGAACCCCTGGGCAAGGCCCGGACGGCGGTCCATCAGGGCCATCAGGTCGTCGCGCAGGATCTTCATCACCCGCACGTCGCCGCGGGCGACGGCGTCGGCCACCCGCGGTTGGGCGGTGAAAACCGCCAGCTCCCCGACGACCTGTCCCACCTGGAGCGGGACGACGATGCCGTCGCGGCGGCGCACGACGAGCTCGCCACGCACCACCAGGTAGAGGCTGTCGCCCGGATCGCCCTCGCGGAAGAGAAAGGTGCCGTCGCCCAGGGGGATCTCCTCGGAAAGCCGGGCGACGAGCTCGATCTCCTCGGGCGGGACACCGCGAAAGAGCGGGATGTCACTGAGGAAACGGACACGCTCGTCGAGGATCGGCTGCGGCACCGACGGCAGGTCGGCCGGAGGCGCCGCCGCCGCTGGGCGTTCGAGGGGCGCCAGGAGATCGGCCATTCGCGGCCCCGGCGCCGGCGTCGGCACCGCGGCACCGTGGAAGATCGATGGCGGCGCGACGCCCGGGCCGTCAACCACGCGGCGCACGCTCGCCGCGTCGGCTCCGTTTTCGAGGCCGGCGAAGTACTCCCGCCAGTCGCCGTCGACCGAGGACGGGTCCTCGAGGTAGCGCGCGTAGAGCTCTTCGACGTAGGGGAGGTTGGCGCCTCCCAGCGGATCCTGTGGTGTCATCGTGTCTCCCCCGAGCTGCCTGCCCTACTCCCAGATCCGCCAGGGCGCCTCGCCCGACTCCCACAACCCCTCGAGGACGTTCTTGTCGCGCAGCGTGTCCATCGACTGCCAGAAGCCGCGATGGAAGTAGGCGCCGAGCTGGCCCTGGGCGACCAGCTGCCGCATGGGATCGTGCTCGAAGGGCGTGTCGTCGTCCTCGATCAGGTCGATCACCTTCGGCGAGAGGACGAAGTAGCCGCCGTTGATCCAGCCGCCGTGGCCCACCGGCTTCTCCTGGAAGTCGACGACGCGCGCCTCTTCGAAGCGCAGCACGCCGTACTTCGACGGCGGCTTGATGGCGGTCACCGTCGCGAGCTTGCCGTGGCCCTGGTGAAAAGCCAGGAGCTCCGTGACGTTGACGGTCGAGACCCCGTCGCCGTAGGTCAAGCAGAAGTCCTCGTCGCCGAGGTAGTCGCGGACCCGCCGTAGCCGGCCGCCGGTGGCGCTCTTGTCGCCCGTCTCGACGAGCGTCACCCGCCAGGGCTCGGCGGTGTTCTGGTGGACCTCCATGGCGTTCTCGACGAGGTCAAACGTGACGTCGGCGTTGTGCAGGAAGTAGTTGGCGAAGTACTCCTTGATCATGTACCCCTTGTAGCCCAGGCAGACGACGAAGTCGTGGATGCCGTGGCTGGAGTAGATCTTCATGATGTGCCAGAGGATCGGCCGGCCGCCGATCTTGACCATCGGCTTGGGCCGGATCACGGTCTCTTCGGCGAGGCGGGTGCCGCGTCCGCCGGCGAGGATGACTGCTTTCATGGGATGGGGCGTCTCCGGTTAGGTGCCTTGGGTCGATGGTGGGACGGCCGCAGCTTAGCCGAGGTTCACCGTCCCTACAAGACGGGCCCATGACGAAGGCCCGCGGGAGTCGCCGAGGCGTCCTGTCGAGTCTCACCTGCCGTCGCGGACAACGTCCGCGGCCCGCGCGTGGTCGGACGGTGGCGGCCCTCTACAGGTCGGGCGTGAGTGCTGGGAGCGCGGGCGTCCCGCCCGCCCCGCGGACGACATCCGCGGCCGCGCGGGGTTGAAACCCAGCACAGCCTCCTTCGCCCGAGGGCGATTCGGTCCGCTGGTCTCTCGACCTGGCTCGCCGCGAGTGTCCCTGGCAGGGAGCGCCAAGAAATCGTCCGCTTGGCGAAAGTTCTTGGCAGGGATTGTCAGAAACTTCCGCCGGCGTAAAAAGTGGGGATGTCCCGTCCTCCGTTGAAAGAGGCTGGTGACCCTCAGTTTCTGGTTCTACGCTATTTTCCTCTCGTTGTCCACCTCTTCAGAGATACCGACAGCCTCGTTGAGGGCCGAGATCAGGCGATCCATGTCTCGGTACCCATTGACTCTCCGAAATCCCTTCTCGGCCTCGACCAAGCCTGTTACGGCCCACCGCATCGCCATCGATCCACTTCGCCAGCGGGTGACGTTTCGGGCGACTCTCTTGAGAGTACTCTGGATGTTCTCCAGGGTGCTGCTCTTCGAGGCGCGTCGCGAGGCCCTCGATTTGGCGCGCTGCCCGGGACGCGCTCGGTTCTTTCCAGGCCTTTTCGAGTAGATGCCTCTGGCGGCGTTGAAAATGTCGAACTGCTGAGAATGCCAGGTCAGGTTTGGGCGGTAGCTTTCTCTCCGCGAAAAAATTATGTTGCTATCGCAGGTTGGACTTCTGCTGACTCGCTTCTGCAAGTTTTTACCTGGGGATCTCAAGGTCCTCGCGTATTGGTGCGCGAAGAAAAAGCCAAACAGAATAACGCCAACCCCTACTGTGCCTGGTCGCGGGACGGACGGATTCTAGCGTGGTGTCCCGGTCCTTGGGGCGGCGATACCGTCCCCAATGACGTCTACCTTTTCTCTGATGCAGGCACGCGATGCGTCTCCGCCGCACACGAAGACGGTGTCGATGGCATCGCTTTTAGCCCCGATGCGCGCCATCTCGTCACAGCTTCGGACGATCGAACGCTTGCCATCCGCGACGCCCACACGGGTGAGGCTGTTGCTCCACCCTGGACCCGTGCTCAAGAACTGAGGCAGTTGTATTTCATCCTCATGCCGCACTTGTGGCAGTAGGAGGGGAGGGTATTAGTAATGTTTCGCGACCCAGCCGTCTCTATCTTCTCCGATTCTCCCAGGACGACCCTCCACATCTCGAGGTCCTCCAGGAGAACGCCACCGAAACCGCCGTCTGTTCCGTCGCCTTCAGTCCCGACGGGGAGCATCTGCTGATGAGCACGAACGATCGTCTATCCCTGTTTCGAGTCCACCTGATCTGACGGGCGTCCGCGGGGGTGTGGCGTCCGTGGAGGGGAGGACGTGCCGTCCATCCCGGATGGGGCGTCCATCTCGGGAGCGCTGTCCATTTCGGAGGACCGTCCATCCGGGGTGCGTCGTCGACTGTCCTCTGGCGGCTTTCGCCGCCTCCAGCGAGCAGGGAGGGAACGGGATTTATGATTTGGCAGGAGGGTGTCCGGAGATTCTCCGGTACCCTCCTCGAAATCTTTGGAAGCGTCCGGAGATTCTCCCGAGCCTTTCTGGGATTCCAAAAAGCGTCCGGAAATTCTCCGGGACCCTCCTGGAGAATCTTGGAAGCGTCCGGAGATTCTCCGGGACCCTCCTGGAGGGCTTCGGCGGGTCGATTTGTCGCTCCGGGCTCCTCCCAAGGCTTCGCGGAGGTCCGATCGGCGACTCCGGTTCGCCGTCGACCGCGACCCGTCGTATCGGTCATGGCATGGTTACGCGGCGATGCTGACAAACGAGGCCTCCGTGGAGGGCTCGGGGAGCTCCAACCCTTCGGCTCGCATGCCCTCGAGATGAAACTCGATGGCTTCGCGCATGTTCTTCTCTGTTTCCTCTCTGGTTCGTCCGGTCGTGATGCAACCCGGGATGTCCGGCGAGTAAGCCGAATATCCCGTATTCGTCGGCTCCAAGATGATGAGGTACTTCATCATTTCAATCCCGCCTGTTTCAGGATGCTGTTAAGTGTACCCGGTGCGACTTCATCATTGAAGTGCCCCGGGATCGTGACCAGCCCGGTTTTGCTGGAATGCTTGTACTGCCGATGGCTTCCCTTTGTCCGTGCCATGAACCAGCCGTCCTGTTCAACAAGTTTGATCACGTCCCTGACCTTCATGCTTTCCAGTCCGCTGCTGCTCTCTGTCTGTTAGCCGTGTAACGGCGGGTCGTTGGTGTCGAGGACAATCACCGCCGCTCCCGCGCACCCCGGGCGATCGCTCCCTCCATCTCCGCCAGGCTACGCCACGGCCCGTCGTAGCCCGTGCAGCCCACCAGGTCCTCGAGCGTGGCTCGGGGAAGACCGCGAGCCGGACAAAGACGACCGCATCGCGGCGATCCTCGACCTCGATCTCGCTTCCCGGACGCCAGCCGTGCCGTTCACGGATCTCCTTGGGGATGATGAGTTGTCCTTTGGTGGAGAGTCGGGTGAGCATGGGTCCTCCAGGTAAGACGACGGTAAGATCATTCTAGGAGCATTGCCTGCCGGCGTCAAGCCACCATCGCGTCTCGAGGCCGGCGACGCAGAGCGCCGAATCCGGGATTCGGCCTATTCTGGCCGAATGGGCCTTTAAAACGGTTGCAGACGGTCCAAGGTGCCAAAACGGCACTTGTGAACGTCTCCTGGGATTTCCAGGAGACGTCCACGGGCGCCGGGGAGGTCTTCTGGGATTCCCAGAAGAGGTTCACGGGCGCCGGGGACCTCTCCCTGCGGCGTCAGGTGACGTTCGCGGCGCCCGGGGACGTCACTTGAAACTGCCAGGAGAGGTGCCCGGCGCCCGGGAAGGCGTCCGTCCGTCCACCCAGGGTTAAAACCCTGGGCTACCCTCTGTCGTCCCTGCGGGACTAAGAGGCAGGCTGCGCGCGCGGGATGGAGCCTGCGCTTACCCCTGCGCCGATCCTTCAAGCTCTCATCCGGTCGTCGTGGCGCTGGCGGTAGATGTAGCTGTTGACGTCGTCCGCCGATTCGTCTTCCGGCCAGAAGCCCACAGCGAGGTCGGCAACGTTCTTGACGACCGGGACGCCTTGAGCTTCCGCCAGCTGTGCCAACCGGCGGCGGGCCTCGGACACCGGAGTGTGGCTCACACCAAGCCCCGTCTTCGATCCCTGCGAAGCGCCCTGGCCTGTATCGCTCTCGCTTTTGTGCTTGGTCGTCTTCATGCTCATGCTCGCCTCTCCTACGGACGTTGGAAGTAGTATAGCACGGCGGCGGCATGTTCCTCTTCTGAGACGGCTTCAGCCGTCTTCTTCGTCCATAGCACGGGCCTTGAGGCCCGTTGCGGGGGCGGAGCGTCACGACCAGACGTTTACCTCCAGTCCCCCTCCAAGACGAACCCCGCCCAGTAATACGGCGCCCGCCACCGCTCCTGGCGACGCATCCAACGCTGCGCCTCCCGCAACGCCGCCGACGGCGTCAACCCCTCCACCAAAAGCCCCCGGTAAAACGCCGTCATCAGCTCCGCCGTGGCCTCGTCGTGGACGTCCCACAGGCTCACCACCAGACGCGACGCTCCGGCGTAGAAAAACCCGTGCGTCAAGCCGATGAGACCCGCGCCCTCGGCCTCTTGCGTCAGCGCTGTCCGGCAGGCGCTCAGGACGACCAGGTCGGCGGGCAGGTCGAGCGCGTAGATCTCGTGCAGACGCAGATGCCCGTCGCGGGGACGTCCCGCCTCGTCGAACATCGAAAGGGCGACTCCCGACAGCTCAGGGTGGTCCTCGTGGAGAAGACCATGGATCGCAAAATGAAGGATCCGATAACTGCTCAGCTCCCCCCCGCGGACGAGCTCCGGGCTCGCCGCGAAACCCAACGCCGCCAGCCGCTCCTCCGGCGCCACCATCGCCAGGATCGACTCCGCCTCGCGCTCGGTGTACGGCAAGTCGGGCAGGGGGTCCATCTCCTCCGGCGGCGGTTCCGCCCTCACCGCCGACGGCAATCGCTCGTCCTCGGCCGAGTAGACCGCGTCGGCGACGACGGCCAGCTCCTTCGGCGGCGTCGGACGCTCCGCGGCGCGCTGACGTAAGGCCTTCGTCACCGCCGCCGACGGCAGGTGGACCACCTCGTGACGGTCGACGACGAGGTCGTCCCCGCCGTCCGTCGGCAAGGCGGCGAACGGGACGTAGTGCAACATGCCGTCGCCCACCACCAGCAGCCGGTGGTCCACGAGCCGCGCATGGACCGGACCCAGGAGCATGACGGCAAGCCGCCCGGCGAACGCCGGCAGCTGACGCCGCGTTCGGCGTTGCCGGCTACTGCGCAACCCCGCGTAGACTCGCCACGCGAGCTCATCGACGTCCCGCCGTCCCGGGAGCACGTGGCTCTCGATCCCCTCGCGGCTCACCGCGAAGAGGAAGCTCCGCTCCTCGCCGAGGACGTAGCTCAAGAGCAGCGTGTCGGCAGCCAGGAGCTCTTGCACTTCCTCAAGCCGCACCGGCGACGGCTGGCGCAGCTCGGCAAAGCGCGGGCTCGCCGAACGGATCGCCGCCTGAACGTCCGCCAACTCACGCAACGCCTCGCGCAAGGTCTTCTCCAAAGCCGCGACGTCCGCCGCGGCGGCGTGACGCTGCAAGAGCGACTGGCGGCGCAACTCGGCGGCGTTCAACCGACGCTGGACCGAGCGCTCCCGTTCCAGGAGCTCCTCCGGCACCCCCGAGCGGACGTCGACCCGCGCTTCGAGCAGCACCTCGTAGAGATGACGCGCCCGTACGAGATCGCTGACCTCGAAGGCGCGGGCGTCGTGCCCTGAGCCCGGGTCCCGCTCGTCAAGACGCATCAGGACGTCGACGTGAAGCTCCGAATACTCCTGCCAGAGCCTGAGGATCGGAGCGTGCTGTCCCCGGCGCAGGGCGGCGGCGCGCAGGACATCGACCAGGGCCACCGCCTCCTCGACGCGCTGCAAGGCAGTGTCGAGGCGTCCGACTTCGCGCTCGGCCCGGGCCTGGCAGAAGCGGACGTGCGCCAGGGCGGCACGGTCGCCGAATTCGGCGAAGGTCTCGCCGGCCTCCTCAAGCAGCTCCGGGTCGCCGAGCAGGCAGCCCAGGTTCGACGCCGTGTGCGCCGTGTGGACGCGGTCCGCGGACGCCCGGTAGACCTCGAGGCTCATCTCGTAGGCGCGGCGGGCGTCGTCGCGGCGACCGAGCTCACGGTAGGCGCTGCCCAGCCGGTCGAGGGCACCGGCCTCCTCAAGCCGAGCGCCGGCCTCGCGGTAGAGCTCGCCGGCACGCAGGAAACGGCCGACGGCGTCCTCGCCGCGTCCGGAGAGGTGCTCGACCCAGCCGATCGCCACCCAGGTGTTGGCCAGGAAGTCGGGCCGCTCGTCCTGCCGGCGGATCGCCAAGGCGTCGTTCAGGACGTCGAGGGCCTGCTCGTAGAGGCCGAGCCGGGTCAAGGCGACGCCGAGGCCGTTCAACGCCTTCGCCTCCTCGCTCGGGCGTCCCAGGCCGTGCCAGACGCCGAGGGCCTCCCGATGGAGCTCGACGGCACGGTAGAGGTCGCCGCCCGACGCTTCCCAGAGGGCGAGGTTGGAGATCGCCGCCGCCAGGACGACGCGGTCGCCCAACCCCTGCGAGATCGTCCGCGCCTCCTCGAACGACGCCCGCGCCCGCTCCGGCTCGCCGGCCAGGTCGCGGGCGAGACCCGCCAGGTTGAGGACGGCGGCAAGCTGCCTCGGGTCGCCCTCCTCGCCCAGGTCACGCAGCAGGACGAGCGCCTCGTCGTAGAACACCAGGGCCGCGTCGAGCTCGCCGCGAAGGGCGGCGAACGACCCCGCCTGCTTCAAGGCAATGGCCAAGGGGAAAGGCTCGCCGGTCCGACGCCACAGCTCAACGGCACGCCCGTAGAGCGCGGCTCCCTCCGCCGACGCCTCGGAGCGGCGGCCCTGGGCCTCGTCGAAGGTCCGCAGCGCCTCCTCGCAGTCCCGGATCCGCTCGTTCGACGACGGCGGCGCCCGTTCGTGGAGACGGATCCCATAGGGGCCGGCATCCTCCGCCGACAAGGGACCGACGCGCAGACGGTACGTCCCCGTGACGCGGGCGACGAAGCAGACGTGCTCGAAGCCGTACGCCCCGGTCGGACCGTCGACCCCGAGAACGACGCCATCGTCCTCGCCGACCACCTGGGCGCCGAGGTCGACACCCCGCTGCTCGAGGACGACGTGGAAGGCGTCGCCCAGCGACAGCTCTCCAAGGTCGTACTCGTGGAATTCGTGCCCCTCGAGGCGGGCGTCACCGTCTTCGGGGACCTCGCCGCGGGGCCGTCCCTGGAACGTCGGCTCGGACGCCGCCGGAGGCTCCGGCTCCCGGCAGGCGAGCAGGCTGAGCGCGGCGACGGCGATCAAAGCACGATAAATATAGAAGCCCATCGAATTTACGGCAGACGGCTTCAGCCCGGGGCGCGTAGCCGTCTTTTCGTCCATAGCACGGGCCTTGAGGCCCGTAGCGAAGGCGCGGTCCCACTCAGTCCCCAACGTCGCGCTCGATCCGGGTCCGATAGCTCGCCAAAAGCACCCGGTCCCCGCCATCGACGCCGTAGAGACGGATCTCGACGGCGGCCGACGGCAAGGCGGCGAGGGGAACCGCGACGCTGAAGCCCCCTCCGGTGGGCTCACCAGGCCGGCGGTCTGCCAAAAGACCTCGCCGTCCTCGTCGAGGAGCTCGACCGCGTGGTCGTCGAAGGACCGGACGTCGTCCTGGACGAGGAGGAAGACGACCGTCTTCGTAGAGGAGCCGGGTCCTTTCGTCGGCGAGGTACTTCTTGAGCGGACGGCTCTCCTGGGCGGCGTCGGCGAGCTCGGCGGCCCGCGTCCGGTCGCTTTCCGGTCCGTGGGCCGGGCCGTCCAGGGAGACGACCTGGGCGTCGCGCTTGAGGCGTCTGCGGTCGCGGACGTTGGTGCGCCAGACGTTCGTGGCGATGCCGAATAGCCAGGTCGAGGGAGAGCTGTCGCCACGAAAGCTCGTGCGGCTGTCGTAGGCCGCCAGAAAGGTCTCCTGGACCAGATCGCGGCTCTCCTCGCGGGTAAAGCCGCGATTGGCGAAGAAGTTGTAGAGCGGACGGTTGTACTGCTCGTAGAGCCCCTGAAAGCCCTGCTCGTCGCTGGGCTCGAGGGCGAGCGTCTCGGCCGTCGCTTGGGTCTGCTGCGTCATCGCTTGCCTTCCGTAGGTCGAAGTCTACACGAGCTTCCCAACATTTCCGGTCCCTCGGCAACCTACTTGACACGGCTGGGAGCGCAGGCGTCTCGCCTGCCTCTGTTGCTGGGAGCGCAGGCCTCGCCTGCCTCTTCGTCCCGGAGGGACGTCGGCGAGAAATCGACCGCGAGGCGCGAAAACGCCTGGCAGAAAGGACAGGAAGATGAACCGAACGTCGAAAGGTGAAAGCGACCCGGGCCAGGGCGACTCGTCGGGATCGAAGACCGGCATGGGCATCGACGTGATGAACGCCTACGCCCTCCTGATCGGGGTGGGCCGCTGCAAGTATTCCGAATGGTCGCTGCCGGTGACGGCACTCGACGCGAGCGAGCTAAAGAAGACCCTGGCCGACCCCGGCCTCTGCGCCTACCCGGAGGGACGCATCCGGATCCTGAGCGACGAAAAAGCCACCCGCGACGGTATCCTCGGGGCGGTCGACGAGCTCGCCCGGGCCGCCGCCACGGATCCCGACGCCACCTTTCTCGTCTACTACTCCGGCCACGGCTGGCGGCAGCAGACGGCCGACGGCGAGCGCTACTTCCTGATCCCGCACGACGTGAGGCCCCACGAGCTCGTGTCCTCGGCCCTGCCGGCGGAGGACTTCGTCCAGGGCTTGCGGAGCGTCCGGGGGCATCGCGTCCTGGTGCTGGTCGACACTTGCCACGCGTCGGCCATGGCCGACGCCAAGGACCTCGTCGCGGCGTCGATCCCCAAGGGATTCGCGCAGGAGCGTCTACCCGAGGCGCTCGTGGAGGAGCTGGGCACGGGCGAGGGCCGGGCTGTCTTCCTCTCCTGCCGCGAAGCGCAGAAGTCCTGGATCCTGCCAGGTGAGGGAAACCTCAGCATCTTCACCCATCACTTGCTCGCCGCCCTCCAAGGGGAGGGTACCGCTGCAAGGGACCGCTTCGTCACGGTTTCGAGCCTGATGGGCCATCTCAGTGAAGCAATTCCGGAGAGCGCGAGAGAGATCGGCCAAAAGCAGACCCCGTTCTTCAAATTCGAGGCCGAGGACTTCCCGGTCGCCTTGATTCGGGGCGGCAAGGACCTGCCGACCATGGACGACAAAGCTCCGGTGCAGAAGGAGGCGGCCATGCCGTCGGGCTCGTCGATCAACGTCGGCAGGGTGAAAGCCGGGCGTAGCGTGGTCATCGCCCACAAGGTCGGCAACGTGGGGTAGGCCGGAATTGCCGTAGAGGACGCAGAGGTGTACACTCGACCTTCGGCTCGGCCCCAGTCGCGCGCCGGCTCGCCGTTTCGTCTACAGGAGAAGACCAAGGAGTCGTGGAATGGTAGCTCTGAGCATCTCGGAAGGACGCGAACGATTACTGGAGCTACGGGAGAAAGTCGTCTCCGACCACGACCAGGTGATCTTGACCCACAAGAGCGGCAACGTGGTCTTGATCTCGATGGAGGAGTGGGAAGCCTACCGCGAAACGGAACGGCTGTTCATGGACAGAGCAGCGCTCAAGGCACTGCTCCAGTCCTTTGAAGACCACGACGCGGGAAAGAAGGAGCGCGGAAAGTCGGTCAGCGAAATCTTCTCGGACCTGACATGACCTGGAAGATCTTGATTCTCAGCAAGGCGGAAGCCGACCTTCAGTGGTTTCGCCAGAAAGACCGTCAGGGTTACGTCAAGGCGTTCGACCTGATTCGGGAGGTTTCCAAAGATCCCAGAAAAGGGACCGGTAAGCCAGAAAGGCTGAAGCATTTCGATCGAGAAGTCTGGTCGCGGCGGATCTCTCGTGAGCATAGGCTGGTGTATGTCGTCTACCAGGAAGAAAGCCTGGTAGAGATCGTCTCCTGCAAATCCCACTACGAGAGCCTCCCCTAGGGGGCCGGGCCTTCAACCCAAGGCGGGACGCTCCTCTCCTTCGGCGGCAGGAGCCGGGTCGAACGAACTCCCCGAATCATCCCCACCAGCAGGACGACCCGAACGACGAGCCCCACGAACGGCAACGCCTCGCCGGCCATCAGCGCTCCAGCGACGCTGCGCACGCCGCCGCCCGCGTAGACGACGATCCCCGCGACCAGCGCCGAGGCCGAGCGCCGGTGCGCGTAAAGCCCGAGGACGAGGTAGACGAACCCGGTGGCAAGCACCCAGCCGGGACGGATCCGTCCCAGCTGCGCCTCCGAGAGGCTGAAGAGGACCAGGCTGCCGCCGAGGTTCAGCCCGGCGAGGAGATAGAGGATGCGGTAGGCGAGCTGGTGCGGCGGCTTGAGGGCGCCGGGCGAGCCCGGCAAGGGACGGCCGTCGCGCTCCAGCCCCAGCGAGAAGCCGAAGTGGTCGCGGCGCAGCCGGACTTTGAGCCGCGAGCCGTCCGCGAGAGGAAAGCTCCGTCCGCCCTTGAGCTCGCGTTTGGCCACCGTCGCCAGGGGCTCCTCGTCGAGGTAGAACGACGCCACCTCGAAGCTGGGCTTCCAGGCGACCTCAAGCCGCGGCGTTTCCCCCTCCGCCAGGGCGAAGCGCCGCCGGCCTCCGGCGGAGCTCCAGCCTAAGGCCGCCGCACTCATCCGGAGCCCCGGACGTTCTGGATCGCTCCCGCCTCCTCGAGCCGACGGACGATCGCGTGCTGCTCGCCGGCGATGGCGTAGGAAAAAGCGGAGCGCTCGTTCGCGTCGACGACGTGGAGGTTGGCGCCCTCTTCGATCAGGAGCTCGACCGCTTCGAGCTGGCCGGCCTCGGCAGCCGCCATGAGCGCGGTCACGCCGCCGGCCGTCTGGGCGTCGATGTCGGCGCCGGCCTCGAGCAGGACGTCGAGAATCCCAAGATGGCCGTTGCGCGCCGCCGCCGCCAGAGCCGACTGCCCCTCGTCGCAGACCTCCGCTCCCCACGAAAGGAGCAGCTCGACCGCTTCCCGCCGGTCGCTGGCGGCGGCACAGGTGAGAGCGGTCATGCCGTCGGCGGAGCGGAAATCGACCTTGTCGTACATCCGCTTGAAGATGCGAAGCACGTCCAGGTGGCCGTGGGTCGCGGCCATCATGAAGGCGGTCCGGCCGGCTCCGGTCGAGTCGCGCTCGTGGAGCTCGGGGTCGGCCCCTCCCTTGAGCAACGCCTGGACGGCCTCGGCATGACCCATACGAGACGCCAACATGAGCGCCGCCTGCCCCCAGGGCGGCTCGCCGCCTTCGGTCCGCGCGTCGACGGCGGCTCCGGCCCCGAGGAGCGAGTAGATGCTCTGGGCCTCGCCGACCCTGGCCGCCAGGATGAGGGCTGTCGCCGTCCGTCCGTCTTCCGTGCGGTCGGTCGAGTCGGGGTCGACCCCGGACGCGAGGACCGAGGCGACGGTCACCGGATCGCCACGCTTCAGGGCTCCGATCAGCCGCGCCGGCCCTGAGTCGGCCGTCCTGGCGCCGGCCCGGCGGATGACGTTGGCCGTCGAGCGCTTGCCCGCCCGCAGCGCGATGGCAAAAGCCGTCTCGCCCTCGGCGTTCTCCAGCTCCAGGCCGGCGCCGTCGTCGACCAGGACCTGGGTGATCTCAAGATGGCCGTCGCGCCCGGCGATCATCAGGGCGGTCATGCCCTCGTCCTCGAGCGCCACCGGGGCCATGCTGCCGAGAAGCTCTTTCGTGTCGATCCGGCGGTCGAGGTCGGCAGCGGCCACGACCAACAGGCGGACGATCTCCGTGCGGCCCTGGGCCGCCGCCAGGATGAGCGGCGTACGGCCGCTGTCGGGAGCCATGAAGTGCTCCTGCCCCGGCTGCGGACGCGGCACGAGGTCGACGCCGGCGCCGGCGTCGACGAGCGCCGCGGCGACGTCGGCCTGGTCGTTGTCGATCGCGATATGAAGCGGCGTCCGGTTGCCGAGGTCGGTGGCGTCGACGTCGGTCCCGGCCTGGGCCAGGAGATCGACGATCCCCGGCTGGCCGTTCTCCACCGCCAGGTGCAGGAGGCTGCGGGGCGCCACCCGCTGCTCGCCCCCCTCCTGGCGGCCCAGGAGCTGTCGCACCACGTCCTCGTGCCCCTGGGCGATCGCCGCCAGAAGCGCGCTCGAGCCGAACCCCTGGCTGCCGGCCGAGGCTCCGGCCTGGAGCAGAAGCTCCACGACGTCGGCCTGGCCGGCCGCGGCGGCGTGGTAGAGCGGCGTCATCCCGGTGCGCAGATCCGTCGGCTCGACCGGCAGGCCGCCTTCGACCAGGACGCGCACCACGTCCACGTAGCCCAGGGCCGCGGCGATCTCGAGCGCGTCGCTACGCGGCACGAGGCCGGCCGCGGCGTGGGCGGCGAGCAGCCGGTCGAGAATCTCCGCGTCGCCGGCGGCGGCGGCGGCAACGAGCGGCGTCGCTCGATCGACGTCGGCGACGTCCGGACGGGCGCCGGCGGCGAGGAGCTGCTCCACCGTTTCCGGCGAGCCGCTCTCGGCGGCGAAAAAAAGCGCCGTCTGGCCCAGGAAGGCCGCCTCGGGGTCGCGCTGGCTCGTCGAGGCGAAACCGCGGAGCACGAGCGTCAGCGACGCGGCGCCCGGGTGCTCGTCGTCCTCGTCCGCGTCCTCGCCCGGCTCAACGCTCGTGTGGGACGTGGCGTCGGGGTCGGCGCCCGCGTCGAGGATCCAGCGCACGAGCTCGGAATCGCCCTCGGCCGCCGCCAGCATGAGGACCGTCAGGCCGTGGCGGTTGCGCTCGTCGATCTGGGTGCGCTCGGCGAGCGACCGGATCGTCTCCACGTCCCGTTGCGCAAAGGCCTCGAGCAACTCCTCGACTGCGTCGTTGTCCAAGCGGGTCCTCCAGCTCCATACCCTCCCCTCATTGTAGCCCGGTAAACGACGGAAAGGGCCCCGGAACGTCCGCCACTGTCCCCTTGGGGGGATCAAGGGGGGGAGAAACTGTTCTAGACTTGGCGAGACCCTCTCTTCCAAAAGCAACAAGGAGCCGAATCCATGCACGCCAAAGCTCGTTTCTACCTCTTCGTGCTCGCCGTCTTTCTCCTCGGCGCGCCGGCGCTCGCCGACGCCGGCCTCGACGGCAAGTGGGAAGGCGAGATCAACATCCCGGGGACCGTTCTCGAGATCGACGTCGACTTCACGACGTCCGAGGACGGCACCCTTTCCGCCGACATCTCGATCCCGGCCCAGGGCGCGAGCGACGTAGAGTTGACCGGCGTCGTCCTCGAGGGCACGACGATCCGCTTCAAGCTTCCCGGACCCCCGGGCGATCCCTCGTTCGAAGGCCAGCTCAGCGAAGACGGCCGCTCGATCGCCGGCAAGTTCAGCCAAGGCGGCCACTCCTACGACTTCAAGCTCGTCCAGGCCGGCGACACCGCGGCAAAGGCCAGGGACGCCCTCGCGGGCTTTGGCGAGGTCGTCGAAAAGGCGCTCGCCGACATGCACGTCCCGGGCCTCGCCGTCGCGGTGGTGACCGGCGGCGAGGTGGTCTACGCCGAGGGCTTCGGCTACCGCGACGTCGAGCAGGAGCTGGCGATAACGCCCGACACGCTCTTTGCCATCGGCTCGACGACCAAGGCGATGACGTCGACCGTCCTCGGCATGCTGGTCGACGAGGGCAAGCTGGTGTGGGACGAGCCGCTTCGGACCTACCTGCCGAGCTTCCGCCTCTCCGATCCGATGACGACGGCGCGCATCACGCCGCGGGACCTCGTAACCCACCGCTCGGGCCTGCCGCGCCACGACCTGCTCTGGTACAACAACAACGAGCCGACCCGCGCCGAGATGATCTCCCGTTTCGCCCACCTGGAGCTCACCGCGGACCTGCGCGAGAAGTTCCAGTACAACAACCTGATGTTCATGACCGCGGGCTACCTCGCCGGACAGCTCGCCGGCTCGACCTGGGAAGAGGTCATCGACGAGCGCCTCTTTGTGCCGCTCGGCATGGAGCGCTCGAACTTCTCGGTCGAGGACTCCAAGCAAGACGACGACTTCGCCCTGCCCTACAAGGAAAACGACGACGACGAGCTCGAAGAGATCCCTTTCCGCCGAATCGACCTCGTTGGTCCGGCGGGCTCGGTCAACTCGTCGGTCAACGAGATGAGCCGGTGGCTTCTTTTCAACCTCGCGAAGGGCAAGGCCGGCGGCGAGCAGCTCGTCAGCCCCTCGACGCTCGGCGAGATCCACTCGCCGCAGATGACCACCGGCGCCACTCCTGAGCGTGCCGACATCTCGGTGGCGACCTATGGCATGGGCTGGATGATCGACACCTACCGCGGCCACCGTCGCATCTCCCACGGCGGCGGCATCGACGGCTTCATCACCTCGGTGGCTTTCTTTCCCGACGACGACCTGGGGATCGTGGCTTTCAACAACCGCGGCTCGGGACTGCCGGCGCTCGTCAGCCAGACGGCCGCCGACCTCGTGCTCGGCTTGGAGAAAGAGGACTGGATCGATGACGCCGTCGAGGACCACAAGTTGGGCAAGGAGGTCCAGGAGGAGGCCGAGAAGAAAAAAGAGGCCACGCGGATCGCCGACACGAGCCCCTCCCATCTCCTGGCCGACTACGCCGGGACCTACGTCCATCCGGGCTACGGCGAGATGGTGATCGCCCTCGCCGGCGAGGCGCTGGAGCTCCGATTCAACGGCATCACCGCACCCCTCGAGCACTGGCACTACGACGTCTGGAACGGCGCCGAGGCCGAGGACGGTGACCCGACGTTTGAAGACCAGAAGATTCTCTTCCGCGGCAACGTCGACGGCCTGGTCTCCTCGGTGGAGGCGTTGCTTGAGGCGCGCGCCGCGCCGATCGTCTTCGAGAAAGGATCCGACCCGCGGCTCTCGGATCCGGAGTACCTGCAAGGCTTCCTCGGCACCTTCGAGACGGCCGACGACACCAAGATCACGGTCACGCTCTCGGGCAACGTCCTGACGGCCTCGATCCCGGGACAGCCGACCTTCCAGCTGGTGCCGCAGCTCTCCGGCCGCTTCGCCATCAAGGACTTCGCCGTCATCACCCTCGGCTTCGAGCTCGACGAGGCCGGCAAGGCCACGAAGGTCCTCCTCTACCAACCCAACGGCGTCTTTGAGGCGCAGCGGGTCGAAGAGTAGGGACGATGGACCGGTTGATCGTCGTGATCGTCTTGAGCCTGGCCCTCCTCGGCGGCGGCGCCGCGGAGGGCCGGTCGATCCGCAAGCTCGACAAGCGCCAGGGCGAGTCGGCCTTGAGCCTCGTCTACGAGGGCGAGTCCGTTCGCTTCTACTGCAAGCCCTGCAACGAGATCGTCTACTCCTCGCTCAAGGTGAGCTCGGTGGAGGTCGAGCCCCTGGGCGACGGCTACCGCCTGGTCCTAAACGGCGAGACCGTCGACGTCGCCGAGGTCTACGTCGAGGACATCGGAAGCGACCACCAGTGGGCGAACCTGGCGTCGCTCCTGGGCTTTGTGGTCGAGGACCGCCCGCAGACGCTGCCGCACGCGGTACGCGACGTCGAACGGCTGCGTCCGCACCTGGGCGCCTACCGCGGGCTGGTGAGCGGCGCGGAGGTCGAGCTCGAGCTGCGGCTCGACGGCCGCGCCCTCGTCGGCTCCTACGAGACGGCCTCCGGTGTGCGCCGGGCGCTGCGGGCGACGGCTTTCAACGCGACCCGCAGCGGGAAGAGCCTCGTCCTGATGGAACGCGACGAGCGGGACCGGGGCACCGCCGTCCTCCAGGGCCGCCTCGACGCCGAAAGCGGCACCTTCGCCGGCACCTGGACGAGCCTCGACGGCCAGCGCAAGGAAGCCTTCGAGCTCGCACGGGACGAGCCGACGAAAGAGGAGGAAAGACCATGAACCCTTTTTACCCGGAGACTCAAGACATGCACGGAACGAATCGTAGCCCCCTGACCCACCGCCCCGCCGTCCTGACGGCGCTCCTCACTGTCCTCGTCCTCGCCGCCGCGCTGACGACAGCCCAGGGCAATCCCGACGAGGTCGAGATCATCACCCACGAGGTGCTCGCCGGCCACGTCTACATGCTGGAAGGCCAGGGCGGCAACCTCGGCGTCTCCGTCGGCGAGGACGGCGTTTTCCTGATCGACGACCAGTTTGCGCCGCTGACCGAGAAGATCCGCGCGGCGATCGGCAAGCTGAGCGACAAACCCATTCGCTTCGTCTTGAACACCCACTGGCACGGCGACCACACCGGCGGCAACGAGAACCTGGGCAAGGCCGGTACGCTGATCGTCGCCCATGACAACGTCCGCGTACGGATGAGCACCGAGCAGTTCATCAAGGCCTTCAACTCCACGAGCCCCCCTTCGCCCAAGGAGGCGCTGCCGGTCGTCACGTTTACCGACGCGGTGACCTTCCACCTGAACGGCGACGAGATCCGCGCCTTTCACGTGCCCCCCTCCCACACCGACGGCGACTCGATCGTCCACTTCCGGAAAGCGAACGCTTTTCACATGGGCGACGTTTTCTTCAACACCTTCTATCCCTTCATCGACACCGGCTCGGGCGGCTCGATCGACGGCATGATCGCCGCCGTCGAGCGCACCCTCCCGCTGCTCGACGAGAAGACGAAGGTCATCCCCGGCCACGGTCCGTTGTCCGACAAGGCGGGCGTGGTCGCCTACCTCGAGATGCTCCGCGGGGTGCGCGCCGCCATCGTACCGCTGATTGAGGCCGGCAAGAGCGTCGAGGAGGTCGTCGCCGCAAAGCCCACGGCGCCTTACGACGAGAAGTGGGGAAACGGATTTATCAAGAGTGACGTCTTCGCAAAAATCGTCTACGAAGGCTTCGCCAAAGACTGAGCGATTGAGCTCCACCGGGGTTTTAACCCCGGGTGGAGGTGCGGCGTTCCTTGGGCCTTGGATCTCGCTACCCTTCCTCGGCGACGCGCTGCAGCTTCGGGTTGCCCGGGAAAAGTCCCTGGGCATAGCCAAGGAGCCTTGCCGCACCGGCCGGGTCACCGAGGACACGCAGGGTCTCGACCGCCGCCGCATAGACCGCCGGCGTCGGGGTCACCTCGACCATCCGGCGTAGGATTCCCACCGCTTCCTGCGAACGTCCTTCGAGCGCGTAGAGCAAGGACAGGCGGCAGTAGGGGCGCGGGTCCTCGGGAGTGACACGGATCTCGGCGAGGAAGGCCTCGCCCGCCTCCGTGCTCCGTCCCAGCCGGGCGAGGACGTCGCCCTTGACGAAGTAGAGCCCCGCGGCCGGCTCGTCCTCCTGGCGGCGGGCCTGGATCTCCTCGGCCTGCTTCACGTGCGCGAGGGCCGCTTCGTCGTCGTCGCGCCCCCCGGCGGCCAACGCCAGGACGAGGTAGGGCGGGACCGCGTTCGACCGGGCCGCAAGCGACGAGCGGGCCTCGGCCTCCGCGGTCTCGAAGTCCTTCTGCGCGAGGGCGACGCGCGCCAGGACGAGATGAGCCGCGGCCGGGTTGGTGGCGATCGCCAGCTGGGCGTGGGCCAACGCGTCGTCAAAGCGCTCCATCTCCAGGAGGAGCCGCGCCGCTCCCAGGGCCACGTGATCGGCCCCTTGGCTAACCTCCAGGGCGCGCTCGAAAGCGGCGAGGGATTCCTCGTAGCGGCCCAGGTGATGACGGCAAAGGCCCAGGTTCTCCCAGGCGTCGGCCATGTTCGGGTTCTCCGCTACGACCTGCTCGAAAAGCTCGATCGCCTCGGCGTAACGCCGCTCGTTCTGGAGGCGCGTCGCCTTGACCAGCTCGGCCAGGAGGTGGATCTGGCTCTTGGGGTCCGGCAAAGGCCCCTCGACCGCTCCGGCCGAGGTCGCGAGATAACCCAGGGCCTCGAGGCGTTGACGGGTCTCGGCGTCGACCGCGGCGGGCGCCTCGAGCTCACGGCGCAGGCCGGCGAGCTCGTCGCGGAGCCGTGCGTACTCGCCGCGGCGCTCGCGCAGGACGTTTCTCGTCTGGCCGGGATCCTCCGCCAGGTCATAGAGCTCGGGGTCGGGACCGTCGATCAGATACAGGTCGCCGTCGACGAGCGAGGTGAGCTCGCTCCAGCCGAGGTGGAGGCGCGGGTAGTAGGTCTCGGCGTAGATCGTCCGCTCGGGCGCCTCCTCGCCGAGCAGGTCGAGGAGCGTCGTCTTCTCGACGTCCTCGCCAGCGAGCTTGGCCAGCGTCGGGTAGACGTCGAGGAGCTGCGCCGGCCGGGCGACACGCCGGCCGGCGTGCCGCGAGCCCGGGAGCTTCAGGATCAGCGGCACCTGGATCGACTCCCGGTAGAGCAGGATCCCGTGCTCCGCCTCGCCGTGCTCGGAGAGCCCTTCACCGTGGTCTGAGAGCAGGACGACGGTCGCCCTCTCGTAGATACCGAGCCTCTTCAGGTTGGCGACGAAGTCACCGAAGATGGCGTCGGTCGCCGCCACCTCACCGTCGTAGAGGCTTCCGGCGTGGCGCGACGCGTAGGGCTCCGGCGGCTCGTAGGGCGTGTGCGGGTCGTAGAGATGGAGGAAGAAAAAGAAGGGCCCCGCGCCCACCGTCTCGAGCCACTCGACGGCGCGGCGCACCGTCTCGCCGCCGGGACGCTGGTTCTCGCCGAGGGCGGCGCCGGTTCGCAGGTTGAAGGAGTCCTCATAAAAGTCGAAGGCGTCGCCGATACCGGTGTCGCGGCGCAGGATGTAGGCCGAAACGGCGCCGCCCGTCTTGTAGCCGCGCTCTTTCAGGAGGCGCGGCAGGAACGGCACCTCGGCGCTCGCCAACCGGTAGCCCATGTTGTCGCGCACGCCGTGCTCGGTGGGCAAGAGACCTGTGAAGAGCGAGCTGTGCGACGGCAGCGTCAGCGGGCAGTGGGCGTAGGCGCGCTCGTAGAGGATCGCGTCGCGCGCAAAGGCGTCGATCGCGGGGGTTTCGGCGCGGTCGTAGCCGTAGACGCCGAGGCGGTCGGATCGCAGCGTGTCGATCGAGACGACGACGATCGGGGCGTCGGTGAAGCTCGTGCCGGAGGCCTCGTCCTGGGGTGCGCCGCCGCAGGCGGCAAGGACAGCGGCGAGCGTCAGGAGAGCGGCGAGCGCACGGGCACGGAGGGCCAGGGCTTTCATGGCCGAACCATATAAGACGGGAGCGTCGACACCAATCGGGTGGTGCCGTGCCAGAGGCTCCATCTCGTGGTCTCCGTGCGGACCCGTCGAGACCTTCGACTGGAAGAAGCGACGGTCAAAGACGGATTTGGACACTTCTTGTGAGGGCCGAGCTCCGTCCAGGACGGATTCGTCGGCGTGTCGAGCTCTTCCCGAGAGTAGCGGATCTGATCCCGCGCGCTCACGACCTCCCGCTCCAGGTCGGAAAGCTCTCTTGCGAAGTCCGGCAGACGCTCCAACAAGCTCGCAAGGACCGGTACCCCGGCGAGCTCCCAGCGAAAGACGAAGACGGCCACCGAGACGACGCGAGCGCCTGCCCGCGGGTCCCACCCACTTCGGCGGATGTCCCGCCGGCCCAGGGGACGCAGTCGCCTGGTTCAGGAAGGCTGGGAACGCCGGCGCGAACCGCTCAGCCACTTTCGGGGATTGATCTGCCAGAGCGCCAGCGTGGCGAACAAAGAGAAGAGCTTGGCGGCCAGCTGTCCGGACCACAGCGCCGAGGAGCCCGAAAACTGCTTGCGGCCACAGACCGGGGTCCGATGGCTACGCTCCGCCACGTTGTTGTCCATCGGGATTCGTCGATCTTTGACAAAACGTGTCAGACCTTCCCAGTGGTTGCGCAAACTCTTGAGGGGCTTGCGCCGCACCGGGTGCAGGTCTTTTTGGCTCAGCTCCTGCTCGCGACGTTTCTCCATCTGCCCAACGGCAACCTCCAGGGCCTTCTGGCGCGAAGTGAGCTTTTCGGACATCGCCTCCAACCGCAAGGTGTTGAGATGGAACAGCTCGCCGATCGCTTCGACCCATGAAAGCCCCCATTCTTTTCGGGTCGAGCACGAAGTCGACCGCCGTGTGAGACTGGAAGACCCACAGCGTCCACTTCCAACCGACTTTCTCCTCGCGGACCACAAAGACCGGCCAGCTGGTCTCGTCGGCATGCCACTGCGACTCGCTGAGGTTGTGCCGGGTGATCTCGTCTGCGATCGGCTCGAAAAGCGGTGCCAGCTTCTTCAATCCCCCGGTCACCGTCCCCAGCGACAGGTCGAGTCCATGCGTCTTGAGATCTTGGAGCA
>CBDUYN010000044.1:0-56326 GCA_965371445.1 uncultured bacterium
GGCCGGATTCCAGGGAGGTCTCCGGCTGCAAATCCAAGCTCGGGCCGGATTTCAGAGAGGTCTCCGCCGGCAAATCCAAGCTCGGGCCGGAGTCCAGAGAGGTCTCCGCCGGCAAATCCAAGCTCGGGCCGGATTTCAGAGACGCCTCTGGCTTCTTCTTCTTCTCCTTGCGGCCGTGGCGACGACCCTTGCTCACCTCCTTGCGCAACGAGGGCGGCAGCCTCTCCACCAGCTCCGGCGGCCATCGGCTTGCGGGAGACCTGGTATGCTGGCGGCGTGGCACGTTTCTTCAACACCGCCGGGGTCTGCGAGCCGCGTAGGCACTACATGTTGCCGCCACGGCGACGCCTTCCGGACGTCGTGACGTTGATCGACGAGGTGGCATACTTCGTCGTCCATGCCCCGCGCCAGTCGGGCAAGACGACCTGCTTCCACCACTTGGCCCGGGAGCTCACTGCCGCGGGGCGCTACGCCGCGCTGCTGACCTCCTGCGAGACCGCCCGGACGGCCGGCGGTGACGTCGACCGCGGCGTCAAGGTGGTGCTTTACGCTCTCTTCGAAGACGCCCGCAGAGACCTGCCGGAGGAGCTGCGTCCCGAGCCCCCGGAGACCGTCGCTTCGGTTCCGGGCGAGATGCAGCTCCACCGCTACCTCGCAAACTGGTGCGAGCGCTCACCGCGTCCCGTCGTCCTCTTCCTCGACGAGATCGACGCTCTCTCCGGCAAGACCCTGCTGGCCGTCCTCCAGCAGCTGCGTGCCGGCTACCGGAGCCGGCCGGAGGGCTTTCCGAGCTCCCTGGCCCTGATCGGCCTGCGCGATGTCCGCGACTACAAGGTGCGCGACGTCCCGGAGGTCCCGGATCCGGTGGTCCGCGAGATGGAGGAGAGCTTGGGGACGTCGTCGCCGTTCAACATCAAAGTCGAGTCGCTGACCCTGCGCAACTTCACGCCCGAAGAGGTGGCGGAGCTCTACGGCCAGCACACGAAGGAGACCGGGCAGGTCTTCTCGGCCGAGGCGACGGAGCTGGCCTACGGCCTCACCCGCGGCCAGCCCTGGCTGGTCAACGCCCTGGCTCGCCAGGTGGTGACGCGCGAGGCGCCGGAGGCGTCGACCGAGGTGACGGCGGAGCACGTCGAGAAGGCCAAGGAGGCTCTCATCCTGCGCCGGGACACCCATCTCGACTCGCTCGCCCACCGCTTGACCGAGCCCCGGATCCGGCGGGTGATCGAGCCCATCGTGGCGGCCGAGTTCCCGGAGGAGGAAGTGCCAAAGGACGACATTGAATTTGTCCGCGACCTGGGCCTCGTGGCGCCGGGCCCCTCCGGTCTCGCCATGGCCAATCCGATCTACCGTGAGGTCGTCCCGCGGGCGTTGACGTCGTCGACCGAGCTGTACCTGCCGGTAGACGAACGGGCCTACGTCCTGGCGGAAGGCCGTCTCGACTTCGACCGCCTGCTCGACGACTTCGTCGCCTTTTGGCGTGAGCACGCCGAGTCCTTCCTGAAGCGTCAGCCGTACTCGGAAGCGGCGGCGCAGCTCGTCTGCATGGCCTACCTTCAGAGGATCGTCAACGGGGGAGGCTATATTGATCGGGAGTACGCCGTCGGCAGCGGCCGCATCGACCTCTGCGTGCGCTGGCCTCTGCCGGACGGCCCGCGCCAGCGCTTCGCGCTTGAGCTCAAGGTGTGGCGCGACGGCCGGCCCGACCCGGTGGGCGAGGGTCTCCGTCAGCTCGGGCGCTACCTCGAACGCCTGGGCCTCGACGAAGGGACGCTCGTCCTTTTCGACCAACGCGAGACGGCGCTGCCGTTCCCCGAGCGCGGTAGCCGGGAGACCAGGACGGTCGACGGCCGAGACGTCCTCGTCCTGCGGCTTTGACGCCTGCCCTGGACCGGGAGGGAAGGCGAGCAGGCGGGACGCCTGCGCTCCCAGCGGGGTTTCGTCCTCGATTCGGTTGCGATAGGCTAGCGTGAAACCTTCGAGGGTTCCACAGATGGACCGTCTAGCAGAGCTCTCCCACCAGATTCCTTACAGTAACTACGTCGCCCTCGCCGTAGGCGTGGTCGTCCTGCTCGCCGGACGCAAGCTCTACTGGCTCGCCACCGGTGGGCTGGGCTTCGTCATCGGCCTCTACCTGGCCAGCCGCTATATGACGACGGCCTCGTACTGGGTCGAGGTCGGCGTGGCGCTCGCGGCCGGTATCGCCGGAGCCTTTCTGACGGTGCTGGCGCAGAAGGCGACGATCGCCCTGGCGGGGATCGTCCTCGGCGGCGTCGGCGTCTACACCCTCTGCCTGCCCTTTGCCGCGGACCTGGCGACGGGGATCTGGTGGCTGGCCATCCTGGGCGCCGTCCTCGGCTTCTGCTTCGCGGCCTTCCTCTTCGACGCGGCGGTCATGGTCGTTTCCTCGATCGTCGGCGCGGTGCTCATCCTGGGCAGCGTAGAGCTCCCGAAGCTCTACGAGACCTGGGGCTTCCTCGTACTCTTCTGCGTCGGGACCATGGTCCAGTCGCGCCAGAAGGGCGTCAAGAAGTCCGACGAGGACTGACGCTTTAGAAAACGAATCAAGCCAAACCGGCCCCGCCGGGGCCCAGGAGGATGGACTCGATGTCGAGCTGGATGAAAGGTAGCGTCTTCGGAGCGGCCGGGCTCCTTTGCGGCATGGGAGTCGCGTGCGCCACACCGCCGGATACCAAGGCCGCACGCTCTCACCTGATCCCGTGGCCGCAACACGTCGAGCCCGGCCAAGGCGAGCTACGCCTTGGCGCCGAGACCCAAATCGTGCTCTCCGACCCGGGCAACGCCGAGCTGCGCTCGATCGCCGAACGCTGGGCCGCTCCCCTGCGTCGCGCCTCGGGGCTGCCGCTTGCGATCGCCGAAGAGGCCGCCGGCAAGGACGCGGCCGGCGAGATCCGCTTCGTGCTCACCGGCGAGGACGGCGGCGCCCCGGAAGGCTACACCTTGAGTGTCACGAAGGAAGGCGCGACGCTTCGCGCCGCGCGTCCGGCGGGGCTTTTCTACGGCGCCTGGACGCTCAGCCAGCTCCTGCCGCCGGAGGTTCTCGGCGACGAGCCGGCGGATGGCCGCCCCGCGGATGGCCGCCCCGCGGATGGCCGCCCCGCCAAAAGCGTCGACTGGAAGCTCCCCGTCGTCGAGATCACGGACGCGCCGCGCTTCGGCTACCGCGGCATGCACCTCGACGTCGGACGCCACATGTTCCCGCTCGAATTCGTCAAACGCTACGTCGACCTGATCTCGATGTACAAGATGAACACCTTCCATTGGCACCTGACCGAGGACCAGGGGTGGCGCATCGAGATCAAGAAATATCCGAAGCTCACCGAGATCTCCGCCTTTCGCAAGGAAACGCAGGTCGAGAAAAACCGCGAGCCTTACGTCGGCGACGGCAAACGCTACGGAGGTTTCTACACCCAGGACGAGGTACGCGAGGTCGTCGCCTACGCTGCCGAGCGTTACGTCACGGTGATCCCCGAGATCGAGATGCCGGGGCACTCCTCGGCGGTGCTCGCCGCCTATCCGGAGCTCGGCTGCACGGAAGAGCCCGTCGAGGTGGCGACGCGCTGGGGCACTTTCGAGGACATCTACTGTCCGAGCGAGGAAACGTTTCGTTTCCTCGAGGACGTCCTGACGGAGGTGATGGAGCTTTTCCCCAGCCGCTACATCCACGTCGGCGGCGACGAGGCGCCGAAGAAGCGCTGGGAAGAAAGCGAGCTCCCGCAGGCGGTGATCGAGCGCGAGGGTCTCGCCGACGAGCACGAGCTCCAGAGCTACTTCATCCGCCGCATCGAGGCCTTCCTCCTGAAAAACGGCCGGCGCTTGATCGGCTGGGACGAGATCTTGGAAGGGGGACTGGCACCGGAAGCGACCGTCATGTCCTGGCGCGGCATGGACGGCGGCATCGCCGCCGCCCGGCAAGGCCACGACGTCATCATGACGCCGACGAGCCACGTCTACTTCGACTACTACCAGAGCGATCCGTCGGAAGAGCCGCTCGCCATCGGCGGCTTCACGCCGCTGGAAAAAGTCTACGACTTCGAGCCGGTGCCGCCGGAGCTCACGGCCGAGGAGGCCCAGCACGTCCTCGGGGCGCAGGGCAACGTCTGGACCGAGTACATGAAGACCAGCGACTACGTCGAGTACATGGTCTTCCCACGACTCCTGGCCCTCTCGGAGGTCGTCTGGTCGCCCCGCGAGGAGCGCAACTGGATGGCGTTCAAGAGCCGCCTGCCCGGGCAGCTCCGGCGGCTGGACCGGCTCGGCGTCAACTATCGTCCGCCGGAGGGGACTCCCGTCAGGCGATGACACCGGCCTACGCCAGCCCGGAGCAGCTGGAGGGAGAGCCCATCACGACGGCGAGCGACATTTTCTCCCTGGGAGTGCTCCTCCACGAGCTACTGACCGGTGAGCGGCCCGAGGCCTCCGGGCTGTGCTATCTGCTTCCGGCGACCTGCCTGGAGAGGCCGCAGCCAAAAAGGCGAAGCTCGACGGCGTGCTGGAGAAGATCTCCCGTCAGGGCTCTTGAGAGCCGGCGACTCCTCCCGGCAACTTGCGCGCTGCGGGCGGGTCGGGCTGGTTTTTTCGAATCCGGATAAACAAACGGATCGTACTCCTACTAACACGAGAACGGGCCCTTGACGATCCGGTGTTTGGGAGGAGAAGCCATGCATGCTGGTATCACGGACTTCCTGTCCCCCTTGGAGCCAAAGCGGGGCTCACCGAGCGAGATCACCCAGATCCTCTTCGACTGGAACCGCGGCGTCCCCGACGCGCTCGACGCGCTCGTGGCGCGGGTCTTCGCCGACTTGCGCCGCATCGCCGGCAACCTGATGAAGGGCGAGAGAGCGGACCACACGCTCGAGCCCACCGCGCTCGTCCACGAGCTCTATCTGCGCCTGAGGGGCCAGCGCAAAACGGAATGGGAGAACCGGGCGCAATTCTTCTCCTTCGCGGCACAGGTCATGCGCAAGGTCCTTGTCGACCACTCCCGCCGTCACCAGGCCGAGAAGCGCGGCGAGGGGGCTCCCAAGAAGAGCCTGGAAGAAATCCTCGAGCTTCCCGAGGACCTCGACGTCGACCTCGTACGGCTCGACGAAGGCTTGCAGGACCTCGCACGGCTCGATCCCCGGCAGAGCCGGATCGTCGCGCTGCGCTTCTTCGCCGGTCTTTCGGTCGAGGAGGTCGAGGAAGTCCTGGGTTGCTCGCGGGCGACGGTCATCCGCGAATGGCGGACCGCAAAGCTGTGGCTCCTCGACTACCTGCGGCAAGATTGACGGAGAGACCCCGCGCGTGACCCCCGAGCGTTGGCAACAGGTGAAAGAGCTCCTCGGCGACGTCTTGGAGCTGCCGGCCGCGGAACAGGACGCCTGGCTCGCTCGCTCCTGTGCCGGCGACGAAGGGCTCCGGAAACAGGCCAGGGCTCTTCTTGCCCTGCGCAGAGAGAGCGTCGACTTCCTCGAAACGCCGGCCGCCTCTCTGCTGCCAGCCGAGCCGCAAGCCCCGGTTACCCAGCAGCGGATCGGTCCCTACAAGCTCGTGCGGCGGATCGGTCGCGGCGGTATGGGGAAGGTCTACCTCGCGGTGCGTGACACCAAAGAAGTGGCGATCAAGCTCCTCGAACGCGGCACCGACTGCGAGGCGATCGTGCGACGCTTCGAGACGGAGCGCCAGATCTTGGCCCAGCTCGAGCACCCGGGCATCGCCAGGTTCCTCGATGGCGGCTGCGACGACGACCGGCCCTACTTCGTCATGGAGTACGTGGAAGGCGAGAGGGTCGACCTCTATTGCGACCGCCACGGCCTTTCGGTCCGCTACCGGCTGGAGCTCTTTCGCCAGATCTGCTCCGCGGTGGCATTCGCTCACCGCAACCTCGTGGTGCACTGCGATCTCAAGCCCGCCAACATCCTGGTTTCCGCTAGGGGCGAGCCCAAGCTTCTCGACTTCGGCATCGCCAAGCTGCTCGCGCCATCTAACGCCGGCGGCGAGGAATCCGGGATCTCGCGCCGGGCCATGACACCGGCCTACGCCAGCCCGGAACAGCTGCGGGGCGGGCCCATCACCACGGCGAGCGACGTCTTTTCGCTGGGAGTGCTCCTCCATGAGCTCCTCACCGGTGAACGGCCTCCGCGTTCCGGGCTTCACCTGATCTCGACTTGCCTGGGGAGGCTGCGGCCCAGCCAGGTGACGCAATGGCGCAACGCTGGCATCACCCCGTGTCTTGACGGCGATCTCGACGGCATCGTCAGCGAGGCGCTGGCGCTGAAAACCGTCGCGCGTTACTCCTCGGTGGAGAGGCTTTCCGGAGATATCGGACGCTACCTCGGAGGTCTGCCGATCCTGGTCCGTGCGGGAAAGCCCGGCCACCGGGCCGGTTGATCTGCCAAGAAACCGGTCCCTCGATGATCCCTTTCGATGTCGCGCTGCGCATCTAAGTCAGAAGAAGGCAAGCACGAATCCGTGCCTTGGCCAGAAGAACCTCTTGCGCTCGGAAAAGGAGTCCGGGCAGCCAGATTCAGGATTTGATCGAGATCGAAGCGCCACCGGCGTGTCGAGACCTGGATTCACTCATCTAAGGAGAACACCATGAGACACAAAACGAAGTTTTTCCTTTCAGCTCTCGCTGTCTTTACCGTCCTCACGAGCCTCGGGGCTCAAGCTCTGGCGGAGCCCGGGGACGGCCCGGCCCAACTCGCCGAAGGGCCGCCGCCGGTCACCGAGCTCATCGTTCTGCTCGCGGCGGGGGAACAGGCCCTGAAGCCCGAGGAGGCGGTGGAAGGCTTGAGCCGAGGTCAGGGCCTCGATCCGGCTTTCTACGCCGGCAATCCGAAAAGCGCACGCCTGGCTCTGACCCACCGGGCCCAGGGGAAGGCTCGGGAGCGGCTCCTGGCCCATCCGGAAAGTCCCCGAGCCCGCCTGGAGAGGTACGTGGTGGTCGAGTACCCGGAGGGCGCCAACCTCGACGCGGTGATGACAGCCCTCGCTGGTCATCCCCACGTGCTCCACGTGGAAAAAAACCTCTCCTTCTCCCTTTCGATCACGCCGATCGATACGTATTACCTCGAACAGTGGTCCTTACCCGCCCTCAATCTGTTCAATGGTTGGGATCGCGCCAAGGGGCACTCCTATATCGGATTGATCGACGTTGGCTTGCAGGTGAGCCATCCGGACCTGCGGGCTCACTCGGTGTATACGGAACGTACCATCACCGGGGATGACGGAACGCCGAAAACCATCTGCGAGTATCAGGCGGGTCCTTTCGAAGGGGGCAACTTCCGTCCGCAATTCTCCTGGGATTTCTTCGAGGGGGATTGCAACATGGATTCCAACGACCCGTTCAAGCCTAGTGGTTTTCTCGGCCACGGAACCCACGTCGCCGGCATTGTGGGCGCGACCACGAACAACAGCCGCGGCATCGCCGGGGCGTGCTGGGACTGTAGCGTGATGATGACCAAAGCCGGGCAGAGCTCCATCCCTTACAACAATGCTGCCGACTCTCTGACGTTTCTGGTCGACAAGGGTGCCCAGGTGGTCAGCATGAGTTGGGGAGCGGACAATACGACCTGCACGTCCCCGGGGTTATCGATGCTCTGCCAGGCGTTGCAATACGCCGAGGATCGGGAAGTGCTTCTGACGGCTTCCGCCGGCAACGACAAAAAAGACATCCGATTCCCAGCCGCCGACACACGGGTGATGTCCATCGGCGGCCTTGAGGCGGACGGTTCGTTCTGGGATGAGGCGAACAACGGTGGTTGCCCTTTGAGCGGCACCACCGAGTGCGGCTCCAACTTCACGTTGACCCCGGGTTCCGCAGCCCAGGATCTGGTCGCTCCGGCACGTCAGGTGCTCTCCTCTATGTACGAGGGCCACGATTGGAATCTCGGCCTGGGCTGCGGCGACAGCACCCACCCGGCCTTTGGCTACGGTCTGTGCACCGGAACGTCGATGGCCTCACCCTACGCAGCCGCCCTGGCTGGTGTGCTGCGCTCGATCAACCCGTTGCTCGACAAGAGCGAGATCCGCGACGCCCTGATCAAGAATGCCGACCGAGGACACCTCACCCAGCCCGATCCGAAATTCGGCTTCGGCGTGCCCGACACCGCCGCCTCGGCCGACGCCGTCCTCGGCACGGCCGCAGGCCAGGTGATCGCGAATCGCCTGACCCCGCTCTTTGCCCTCTACAGCAACGATGCCCAGACCCACCTTCACACCACGGTGCCTCAGATGGCCTCCGCCGCGTACCACGACAGCGAGGTGGGCTTCCTCACCCGGTTCACACAATCTCCGGTGACACCGCCGACGACGCCCGATTACTTCCGTTTTCCGGACGTTCCCTGTTCCATCGGTCCGTGTGACAACGAGCCCCGGGCGTCCGTCTACGTCTTCACCGCTGACCAGGAGCCCTTCCCTGGAGCACCGCCGCTCGTGCCCCTTTACCGCATGAGCTACGACGAGCCTTGGAACGGCAATCTCAAGAACCGTTCTTTCTTCTATACCACCGAGATGGTCGGCGTCGAGATTTTCAAGGGAGTGGGTTACGAGCTCGACGGCATCGAGAGTTACATCTTCTCGCGGTGTACCCCGGAGCCGAGTTGCATCCCGCCCGGCGCCGTGCGTCTCTACCGGCTCTACAACCTGACGCGCGACGACTACGCGATCTTCCCGGAATCCGAGGAGCAGACCTTCCGCAACGCCGGCTACATCTCCCAGGCGAGCCTCAACGATTGGATCGGCTACGTTTACCCGAACGTCGACAGTGACTTCGACGACGTGATCGACGGTTTCGAGACCCTGATCGGTACCGATCCCCAGCTCTTCGACAGCGACTGCGACGGCCTTTCGGACGGCGCCGAGGTGATCGTCTACGACAGCAACGGCTACGGCGACCCGCTCGACGGCAGTTGCTCGTCGGTCGTCGGCGAGGTGGGCAAAGTCACCAACCTCACCCACGCTCCTCAAACGGTGACCTTGAGCCGCTCTTACTCGAATCCGGTGGTCATCGCCCAGCCTCCCAGCCAGAACGGTAGCCATACCTCTGTGGTGCGAATCACCAACGTAAGCTCCTCGAGCTTCACCTTCTACATCCACGAGGCGCCGAACATGGACGGTGCCCACACCACGGAGACAGTGAGCTACCTGGTCGTCGAGGCCGGTAGCTGGAAGCTGGCGAACGGCACCGAGCTCCGGACCGGAAAGCTTAACACCTCGGCGACGGTCGGCCGGCGCATCACCAATCAGTGGGTCACCCTCGGCTACGGCAGCACGTTCCCGGCGGCGCCGGTGATCTTGAGCCAGGTGCAGACGAATAACGACCCGAGTTGGGTCAAGACCCGTAACAGGAGCGTCACGACCTCCTCCTTCCAGGTGGCCCTGGAGAAAGAAGAGGTGAGCCTGCTCACCCATCCGACGGAGACCATCGGCTGGGTGGCGATCTCTCCGGGCAGCGGCACCTGGAGCGGCCACCCGTACGTGGCCTCCCGGACGGGAAACGCGGTGACCGACGCCTGGTACCCGATCTCGTTGAAAGGGAGCATTGCCACCCCCCACTTCCTTGCTGCCATGTCGACCTATGACGGGGCCGACAACGCGGAGCTACGCTATAGAAATCTGGCCAGCAGCTCCGTGGAAGTGCGCGTCGAGGAGGACACCACCAATGACGCGGAAGTGGCACACACCACCGAGGTGATCGACTACCTGGTCGTCGGCAACGCTGGCACCCTGGAGGCGAGCGCCAACTGACGGTGGCTCGTGACGACGCTTGGCGTGGTCACTCTTCCCGGCGCTCTGCGTCGTCTGGAAAGACGACTCGGAGCGTCGGGCCCGAGTCGCGACCAGACAATACAGGCGAGACGCCTGCGCTCCCAGCCCTACTTACCCTGACGCTTGCGCTGCACAGCCTTGAGGCGCTTCTTGCGCAACCGAAACGCCGCCGGCGTGACCTCGACGGCTTCGTCGACACGAATCAGCTCGATCGCCTGCTCCAGGCTCAACCGCCGCGGCGGGATCAACCGCTCGAGCTCCTCGCTCGTCGAAGAACGGATGTTCGTCAGCTTCTTTTCCTTCGTGATGTTGACGTCGAGGTCGTTCGAGCGCGCGTGCTCGCCGACGATCATCCCCTCGTAGACCTCGGTGCCGGGAGCGACCAGGAGCGTTCCCCGCGGCTGGAGGTTCTCGATCGCGTAGGCCGTCGCCTTGCCCACCCGGTCGGCGACCAGCGAGCCGGTCGAGCGGTGCGGGATCTCGCCCTGCCACGGCTCCCAGCCGTCAAAAAGCTGATGCATGATGCCCGTGCCCCGCGTGTCGGTCAAGAACTCCGTGCGGAAACCGATCAGACCGCGCGACGGTATCCGGTACTCCATGCGCACCCGGCCCGAGGAATAGTTCGTCATCCGCAGGAGCCTGCCTTTGCGCGGCGCGAGCTTCTGTGTCATGACCCCGATGTATTCCTCCGGGCAGTCGATGACCAGGTGCTCCATGGGCTCGGAACGTACGCCATCGATCGTCCGGATGATGACGTCGGGCTTGCCGACCGTCATCTCGTAGCCCTCGCGGCGCATCATCTCGATCAGGATCGCCAGCTGCAGCTCGCCGCGGCCCGAGACCTGGAAGACCTCGGGAGTGTCCGTCTCCTCGACGCGAATCGAAACGTTTCCGAGGGTCTCCTTGTCGAGGCGTTCTTTTAATTTGCGCGACGTCACGTACTTGCCTTCGCGGCCCGAGAAGGGCGAGTTGTTGACGGCGAAGGACATGGTGATCGTCGGCTCGTCGATCTGGATCGGCTTCATGGGCCGCGGATCGTCGCGCTCGCAAAGGGTGTCGCTGATCGAGATCTCGTCCAACCCGACGACGGCGACGATGTCGCCCGGCCGGGCGACATCGACCTGAACGCGCTTCAAGCCGTCGTAGCCCAAAAGCCCTGAGACCTTGGCCGGCCAAGTGCCCTCGGCCGAGGCGCGGCAGATCTCCTGGCCGACGCGGATCTCGCCGTTGTGGACGCGGCCGATCGCGAGCCGTCCCACGTAGTCGTCGTAGTCGAGGGTCGTCACCTGGAGCTGGAGCGGCATCTCGGGGTCGTAGACCGGCGCCGGCACGTAACGCAGAATGGCCTCGAAAAGCGGCATCAGGGGCTCGTCCTCACCGTCCTCCTCGCGGCGGCAGGTGCCCTGCTTGGCGTTGGCGTAGAAGACGGGGAACTCCATGAGCTCCTCGGGGGCCTCGAGCTCGATGAAGAGGTCGTAGACCTCGTCTAAAACCTCGTGGGGACGGGCGTCGGAGCGGTCGATCTTGTTGACGACGAGGATCACCGGCAAGGCACTCTCGAGGGCCTTGCGCAAGACGAAGCGCGTCTGGGGCATCGGTCCTTCGCCCGCGTCGACCAGGAGAAGGACGCCGTCGACCATCTTCAGGATGCGCTCCACCTCGCCGCCGAAGTCGGCGTGGCCCGGCGTGTCGACGATGTTGATCCGCGTCCCCCTGTAGCGGATCGCCGTGTTCTTGGACATGATGGTGATGCCCTTCTCCCGCTCCAGGTCGATCGAGTCCATGACCCGTTCGGCGACCTGCTGGTTGTCGCGGAAGATGCCGCTTTGCCAGAGGAGGGCGTCGACCAGGGTGGTCTTGCCGTGGTCGACGTGAGCGATGATGGCGAGGTTACGGACGTCGTCGCGGGTCTTCTCGGGCACGGGTGAAGGCCTCCGGGGCGATCTCTGGCGTCGAGGAGGGACCGGACGGCGCGAACGGCGTCCGGGGCAGGGCTGGAGAAGCTACCATGGTTCTCCGTGACGCTCAAGAGCGAGGTGCCGAGGTGCCTGCCGCGGCGACTGAGCGGCGACTGAGGCGCGAGCCTCGCTTGCGTCGGGCACGGCTCTTGCGCAAACCGGGTCGAAACGTTGTACCCTCACCCCTTCCCTTTCAAGGACCGAAGCATGTCAGCAAGCCACTCCCCCACGACTGGACACGGATTCGGCACGACGCCCGTCTTCCTGGCGTCGATCTCGACCATCCTCGGCGCGGTCCTCTTCCTGCGCTTTGGCTTCGCCGTCGGGCACGCCGGCGTCTGGGGCACGCTTCTCATCGTCCTCCTGGGCCATCTCGTGACGATCCCCACGGCGCTCGCCATCGCCGAGATCGCGACCAACCGGCGCGTCGAGGGCGGCGGCGAGTACTTCATCATCTCCCGAACCTTCGGCACGACGATCGGCGCGGCGATCGGCGTCGCCCTCTACTTCTCGCAGGCGGTGTCGGTAGCGTTCTACATGATCGCCTTCGCCGAATCCTTCAAGCCGCTGGCCGGATGGTTCGAAGCTCAGACGTCCTGGGAGCTCGACCCGCGCTTCATCTCGTTGCCGGCGACGCTCGTCCTCGTGGGGGTGGTGATCTTCAAGGGCGCGGCGCTCGGGGTGGGGGCCCTGCGGGTCGTCGCCGCGATCCTGGCGATGGCGCTCCTGTCGTTTTTCCTGGGCTCAGCGCCCGCCGACGCCGAAAGCGGCGCCCTGGCGCTCGCCACCGGACCCGTGGAGGATCACCATTCTCTGATGCTGGTCTTCGCGATCGTCTTCCCCGCGTTTACCGGCATGACGGCGGGCGTCGGATTGTCCGGCGACCTGCGCAACCCCCGCCGGTCCATCCCCCTGGGGACGCTCGCGGGGACGCTCATCGGCATGGTGGTCTACGTGGCTTTGGTCTTCAAGCTGGCGAGCTCGGCGACGGCCGAGACGCTCGCCGCGGACGTCCACTCGCCCGAGCTCGTCATGACCCGGATCGCTCTTTTCGGACCGATCATCCCCATCGGTCTGGCCGCGGCGACGATCTCGTCGGCCATCGGCTCGATCCTGGTCGCTCCTCGCACGCTCCAGGCCCTCGCCGCGGACGGCCTCGTGCCGAGCCGCAGCGTCAACGAGCTTCTGGCCCGCGGACGCGGAGCTGCCAACGAGCCGCGCAACGCGACGCTCGTGACCGCCGCCTTGGCGCTCGTCACCGTCGCCTTGGGCAACGTCGACTTGGTCGCCCGGCTGATTTCGATGTTTTTCATGGTGACTTACGGAGCGCTTTGTGCGATCAGCGTCCTGGAGCACTTCGCGGCCCGTCCGAGCTACCGTCCTAGCTTTCGTTCGAAGTGGTATCTGAGCCTTCTCGGCGCGGTCATGTGCGTGATGCTGATGTTTCAGATGGATCCGCTCTACGCGCTGCTCTCGATCGCCGTCATGGTCTTGATTTATCTCGGCCTGCGCCGGATGCGCGGTGGCGTCGACGACCTCGCCGCCATCTTCACCGGGGTCATGACCCAGGCGTCGCGGCGGTCTCAGGTCACGCTCCAGCAACGCGTGAAGTCGCTCCACAGGGCGGAGGAGTGGCGTCCGTCGATGATCATGGTCGACGGCCGGACGTTCGACCGCGCGGCGCCGCTCCAGTTTTTCGGCTGGATCTGCCACCGCTACGGATTCGGCCTCTACCTCCACTTCGTCAAGGGCCTTTTGAACCGCGAGACGGCCGACAGCTGCCGCGGGATCCTCGACCGCCTGATCGAGAAGGTGGTCCGACAGGAAAGCGCCGTCATCGTCGACACGATCGTCTCGCCGTCGATGCGCTCGGCCCTGGCGCAGAGCCTCCAACTGCCGGGTGTGACAGGGATGGAGAACAACTCGATCCTCTTCGGGCTCTCGGACCACGACGGCGAGGACGTCCTCGCCGAGGTCGAGGACGGCTGCCGCATGGCTCTCGCCGTGCGCATGAACACCCTGGTCCTGCGCCATGGCGACCATTTCTTCGGCAGCCGCTCGCTGGTCCACGTCTGGCTCGGCCGTCACGACTACAAGAACGCCAACCAGATGCTTCTCCTGAGCTACATCCTGCTCGGGCATCCGGACTGGCACCACGCCGAGATCCACGTCTTCGCGGCCTATCCCAAGGCCCAAAAAGACCAGCAGGAGGCGCGCCTCTCGGAGATGATCACGAGCGGCCGACTGCCGATGAGCACCAAGCACCTCGAGATCGTGGAGACCGACGACCGGAGCGACTTCAACGAGATCGTCGAGAGCCGCTCGCGCGACGCCGACCTCGTGATCGTCGGCTTCACAGAGCGGCATCTGGAGAACCGCGGCGGGGAGCTCTTTCGGGACTTCCCGGCTCTTAAAGACGTCCTCTTCGTCTGTGCGCAGCAGCGGATCCTGATCGAGTAGCCGACGCGCGGTGCTTCTCGGCTCCGCGTCGATCTCCGCATCCGGGGCGCAAAGCATAGACGCCGATCCTCTTAGTCCCCCTCGGGCGTTTCGTCCTGGCGATCTGCCTACAATTGCGTCAAGATCTTGTCGTAGTCGGTGTGGGAGCCGACCCAGAACCAAGCGATCGTTTCTCCTTCCAGAAGTCCCAAGGCCCTGTAACCACGACTGATTCGAACGGAGTAGACCGGGTCCTTCGTGTGCGCTCGTTTGAAGTGGAGGCTCGGATGCTGCGGGTTCTTCTGCCACAATCGATAGCTCTTTCTCGCCTGTCCCCTGACCGTGTCGGAAGCTGGCGGAAGAGCGCGATAAAGTCGTCCAGGAGGATGGACTTCATAGCTCGTCGAAGCCCATCTCCCGGAAGTGACCGGCTTGGACGTCCTGGCGTGCCTTCTCCACCAGCTTCGCCAGCTGGTCCTGCGACTTGGCGAAGGCCGCGGACCAACGCTCCTCGTCGGCAAGCTCGTCCAGGATGATGGTGGCGATGGCGTCCTGCTCGGACGGCGGGAGATGGTGGACCTTCTCGATAGCCTGCACCAGAAGCTGAGTCATCTGTTGTCCTCCTTTCGCGGCCGGCATCGATCCGGCCGATCCTTTGGGTGACCCTACCACAAACCGTCCAGCTCCGAAGACTCGGGCGGTAGAGCGGCGGAGGATGCTTCAAGACGCGCCAAGCCGTCGATCGCGACGACGGAGCAACTGACGTGACTCGACGCCTGCCGGTGACTTGGACGTCTTGCCCGAAGTGCAAAGTGCCGAAGTGGGTGGGACCACACAGCTGAGAGGCTCAATAAGCTTTGTCGCGGGGAAGAACTCGAAGAATCACGAGGATAGCGCGGTCGGCATCCTTGCGAAAACGAACGCGCCAGTCACCAATCCTGAGCCGCCATTCCGGAGGCTCGACATCCGTCAGTCGAAGCACGTCGCCGACCCTCGTTTCGGCGTATCGATCTACGGCAGTGACGACACGAGCCTGGGCCTGAGGGTCCAGCTTGCGAAGGTCCTTGAGAGCCCGCGGCGTCCATAGGACCCGCCAGATCATGAGAGGCCCAACTGCCGCTTCACTTCTTCAGAGGAGAGGAGCTTGCCCTGGTCGGCTTCTTGCCGCGCCTCGGTGAGACCGCCGTCGAAGTCGTCGTCGTCGGGTTCGTCGTCGAGAGGCGCCGATGCCAGAGACCGGGAAACGGGATCCGCTGTAAGGCTCAGCGCCTCGAGAACTCGTGTCGCGGTCGAGAGGTCTGGTTCGGGGAGATCATCGACCAGATGGTGAAGGGCCTGTCGTGCCGTCATGCCTGCTCCTTTCTTTGGATTCTACCACTTCGATCGGAATCTCCTAAGAGGCGATCACGAACCCCAACCCCCGCCGACACGGGGAAGGAAGCCGATGTCGTTCTGCCCAGCGGCGGCCTCGGGCCGGGCCGATCCCCGCGGACGCGGGGAAGCCAACCTGGCCAAGGAGCTCGGGCGCCTTCACGACTGGAGGGAGAAGTTCTGGGGCCGACGTTACCGTCAGACGGTGATCAGCGACGAGCCCGAGGCGCAGCTCGCGAGCCTCAAGTACCTCATCGCTCAGGGAACGCAAGCGGGCCTGGTGGCGAGTCCTCTCGACTGGCCAGGGCTCAACTGCGCCAAGGAGCTCCTCGAGGATCATCTTACCACTTGAACCTCGCGACCCTCTAGGTCCGCCTGGGCCGCGCCGGCCCTGATTTTCGGAAGACCCCAGGTATGGGACGACCGAAATCGTAGCCAGGCGACGGTCTCGTCGTAGCTCTCGTCTCGAAGCTGCTCGCCTCGGCCGGTGTGATCCAGGGATCGCCGGCTCGGGATGACGGCTTTCGGCGGGGGAGGGTCGCGACCCTTGGGAGGGCGAGAGCCTGGCGCTCGTCGCCGAGGCTCGGGCGGCAAGACGGCGGCGACGGTGCCGCCGTCGGCCTGCGCCGTCGCGGTGGCGAGTAGGAAGGATGCGGCGAAAAGGGTCGATCTCATCAGTGGGTTCCTCCAAGCTCACGGAGCCAGTTGCATCCTCCTGAGTGGCGGCGGTGTCAGCCCAGGGCGAGCACCGACCCTATCAGGGGAAGGCAACCAGCTGAAGCCCGCGGCCTGCGGGTACGGCCGACCTTGGAGGTGCTCACGCCCTCTGCGCAGGAGCTGGGGTCCTACTTCTCGGCTCTCTCGGTGCAGCGGCGCTGGAGCTTCTAGGATCTACCTTGCTTTTGCCTGACGAGGTATTTGATCGTCCGCCAGATGGTTTCCAGTCCCATCTGATCCGCCCAGCTCTCGATGTAGTCATGATCCAGCTCATCACCGCTGACCATCATGATCCCGGTGATGTCGCGGAGATGTTTCTCAGACCCTCCTTCCCGAAAAAAGTCCATCTTCTTGAGGATGACGTCTTCGGCGGAGGAAAAGAACGCTTCACAATCCTGATCAGGCTGGACACGCCTGGCCCGCTCGAATCGACTACGGTTGAAGAGAGAGTCCTCTGCGACCATGAGGTCGATCTTCAGACTGGAAGGGATATGAATGACATTGCACATCCCTCGCCGCTCCACGGCGCGTCGTAGAGCGTCTTCACTAAGGTAGAATTCTTCTTGCGGGAAGGCCGCCAGGAATTGTGGAATAAACTTCTCCGTCAGATCGACGACGATGTCGATGTCGTTGGTGAATCGGGGTTCCCCATAGTAGATCGCCGCGACCGAGCCTGTCACGAAGTAGCGAAGCCCGAGCTCCTCTAGTATGAGGATGACGGTTTGGAGCAGCTTATCTGGCTGTATATCCATGAGAGAGTCTCCGGGCCACCTCTTCTCGAACCTGTTGCTCGCTCCAGTCGGGGTGGTCAGCCCTCAACATGCTTGTCAGCATACGGCGCGCCGACGTATACAGACCGAATGCGATGCTCAATCGCTCGGCTCCGGTCTTGGTCCGGAGGATCCGCGCGACGTCCTCGTCGACGATCTCTACGCTTCTCGGGTCTAGTCGAGTTTGGGACTTCATGTCTGGATCATAGCGGATCATCAGGAGACTGGCCACCAGCATCCGGATTCGCGGTGGGACGGTCGCTACGATCGCGGGTCCCCAGCCGGCCGCGCTGTAGAAGCGGTTGCCTGGCGAATCGGCTCAGGGCGTCGAGCTCGACCAGGCCGAGGCGTCGCCGGTCTCGAAGCCGTCTCGATCCAGGTGGTACCGCTGGCGGAAGACCGAGGTCGGGTTCGGAGGGCCCTGACCACGGCACCTGCGGTATGACACCGGAGCCTGGCGGTTCAGGTTCCGAAGAAGAAGAAGACGGACTCGCGTAGGATAGAAGCCAGGAGGAGACCCATCATGTTCGAAAGCGTCCCCGTCGCCCCACCCGACGCCATCTTCGGCCTCATCGAGGCCTTTCGTCACGATCCCAACCCCGACAAGATCAACCTGAGCGCCGGCGTCTACAAGGACGAGCACGGGGAGACCCCGGTCTTCGCGGCCGTGAAAGAAGCCGAGCGTCGAATCCTCGAAGGCGAGGCCACGAAATCCTACCTGCCGATCGACGGCCTCGCCGAGTACGCGGCCGACGTCCAGCGCCTGCTCTTCGGTGAAGGCCACGAGATCCTCCGCGACGCCCGGGCGGTCACCGCTCAGGCCCCGGGGGGAACCGGAGCGTTGCGCGTCGCCGGAGACTTCCTGAAGGCCCTCGACGCCGGCAAGACGATCTACGCGAGCGACCCGACCTGGCCGAACCACCCGCAGATCTTCGACGCCGTAGGGCTCGCGTTCGAGCCCTACCCCTACTTCGACGCCGAGTCGAACGCCCTCGCCTTCGAGCGCATGCTCGTTGGGCTGAAGAAAGCCCGCTCCGGAGACGTCGTGCTGCTCCACGGTTGCTGCCACAACCCCTCGGGTGTCGACCCGGGCGCCGAGCAGTGGTCCGAGATCGGCGACGTGCTCGCCGAACGGCAGGCCCTGCCGCTCGTCGACTTCGCCTACCAGGGCTTCGCGGACGGCCTCGAAGAGGACGCGGTGGGCTTGCGGACCCTCTGCCGGAAGGTGCCGGAGCTTGTGATTTGCTCCAGTTACTCCAAGAACTTCGGCCTCTACAATGAGCGCATCGGAGCGCTGACTGTAGTCGCCGAATCCGCCGGTGCGGCCCGGGCGGTCCTGAGCCAGGTGAAGCAGACGATCCGCGCCAACTACTCGAACCCTCCAGCCCACGGCGCGCTGGTCGTCGCGACGATCCTCGCCGACCCCGAGCTTCGGCGGACGTGGGGGGAAGAGCTCGCCGGGATGCGCGCTCGCATCCGCGGCGTCCGCCGGCTCCTGGCTGCTGGGCTCGACGAGCGAGGCGTCCAGCTCTCGGCTTCGGGCAACGGCTTCATCGTGGCCCAGAACGGCATGTTCTCTTTCTCGCGGCTCGACAAGGCCCAGGTCGCGGCGCTGCGGGAGAGTTTCTCGATCTACGCTGTGGGGTCGGGACGGATCAACGTGGCCGGCATCACGGAGGGCAATCTGGACCGGATCTGCGACGCCGTCGCGGCGGTCGTCGAGGCATCCTGAGCCCGGGTCTCGACACCACGGTTGAACCAACGTTCGAAGCCCCGGCTCCGTATACCACCACGAATCATGTCGAGAACCCTCTTTGCGACCTGTCTGACCCTCTCGCTCCTTCTCGCCGCCTGCGGCGGTGGTCCGGCGACGACGTCCAGCTCGCCGCCGCCGGCCCCGGCGTGGGAGCTCGTCGTGGAGCGCGGCGACCTCCACACCCGGAGGCTCCTGACCGGTGAGCTCGACGCCGAGGAAGCGGTCTTCCTGACCGTCCCCGACGTCGACATCTGGCCGGTCTCGATCCGCTGGATCGTCGAGGACGGGGAGAGCGTTGAGGAAGGCGACGTCGTCGTCGAGTTCGACAACACGCAGCTGCTTTCCAACTACGAGGATCTCCTCACCACCGCCTACGAGGCCGAGGCCGAGCTCGAGGACGAGGAGGCCCGCCTCAACGGCGAGCTTGCCACGGGACGCTATAGCTACGAGAAGATGAGGGCGGAAGCCGAAAAGGCGCGCCTCGAGGCCGCGGTCCCGTCTTCCATCCAGGCGCAGCGCGACTATGAGCAAAAACAGCTCGCTCTGAAACGCTCCGAGCTCAAGCTCGCTCAACAAGAGCGGGAGATGGCAAGCCTCGAAGGGACGCGCGACGCCGATCTCGGCGTCAAGCGCCTCGCCCTCGAAAAAGCCTGGAGCGAAGCCGAGCGGGCCGGCGATTCGATCGACCGGCTGACGGTCCACGCGCCACGCGACGGCCTGGTGATCGTCGGCGAGAACTGGCGCGAGGACCGGCCCTGGAAACCCGGCGACTCGGCCTACCCGGGCAGGACGATCGCCCGCCTCCCCGACCTCGGGACCCTCTACGTCCGGGCCCAGCTCTTCGACGTCGACGACGGCCGGCTGCGCGCCGGCCAGCGGGTCCGCGCGCGTCTCGACGCTTTTCCCGAGAAAGTCTACGAGGGCCGCGTGCGCGAGGTCGGCGAGGTGGCCAAGCAACGCAGCCGGCGCTCGCAGCGGCGTTTTTTCAACGTCCTCGTCGACCTCGAGGAGACCGATCCCGAGCGCATGTTGCCGGGCATGTCGGTCCAGGTCGTGGTCGAGGAAGAGCTCACCGACGTCTTGCGGATCCCGCGTTCGAGTCTCGACTTCTCCGGGGTCGAGCCGCGGGCACGGCTTGCCGACGGCGGCTTCGCGGCCATCGTCCTCGGACTCTGCGATGCCACCTGGTGCGCCGTCGAGGAAGGGGTCGCCGAAGGCACGCGCCTCGGCCAAGCGAGGGAGGGACGATGAACAAAGGACGAATCCTGAAAGCCGCCGCCGTCTTGGGGATGCTCCTCGCCGCAGCTTGGGGCGTGGCCTACGAGACCCGGGACGACGACGCCGTCTGGGAGCAGGTGCGGCGAGGCGACCTGGTGCTCGCCGTCGAGCTCGAGGGCGAGCTGCGGGCGGTCAAGAGCGACGAGCTAGGTCCGCCCAACATCCAGAGCTCCTGGAACCTCAAGCTCTCCTGGATGGCGCCGGAGGGCAGCGAAGTCGAGGAAGGAGCGCCGGTGCTACGTTTCGACACCACCGAGCTCCAGCAGATGCTCGACAGGATCCGGGTCGACGCGGAGTCGGCGGAAAAGAAGCTCGAGAAGCGCGAGGCCGACTTGGAGGTGGAACGTCGCGGCCTGCTGCTGAAGCTCGCCGAGGCCGAGGCCAACCTGCGCAAGGCCCGTTTCCAGCTCGACGTGCCCGAAGAGATGGCGGGCCGCCAGGATCTCGCCAAAGCGCGCATCGACCACCGGCTGGCCGAGCTCGAGATCGAGTCGGTCAAGAGCCAGATCGAGCAGGCGGCCATCCGCGCTGAGGCCCAGCTCAAGGCCACCCGGCGGAAGCGCGACCGCGCGCTCGAACGCATCCGCGAGCTCGAAGAGTCGATCGAGGCGATGGCGGTCAAGGCGCCGCGTAGCGGTACCGTGACCTACAAGGCCAACTGGCGCGGCGAGAAGAAAAAGCCCGGCGACATGGTCTGGCGGGCCGCAAAGGTAATCGAGATCCCCGACCTGAGCCACATGCTGGCCGACGCCGAGGTCGCCGAGGCCGACGCCGGACGCCTCGCGGTCGGCCAGGCGGTACGCTTCCGGCTTGACGCCCACCCCGACCACGAATACCAGGGAACGGTCCAGCTCATCCGCCGTTCGGTCCAGCAGAAGTCCTGGCGCAACCCGAAAAAGGTCGTGCGCCTCGTCGTCGAGCTCGGCGAGACCGATCCCGAGCGGATGCGGCCCGGCATGCGCCTGCGCGGCACGGTCGAGACCGAGCGCCGGCCGGAGATGCTGCTGGTACCGGAGGAAGCCGTCTTCGCGCAGGGCGACGAGGCCGTCGTCTACGTCAAGACGCTCTGGGGCCGGCGCGAGGTTCGGCCGACGTTTGGTGAGCGCAACAAGGAGACTTTCGGGGTCGTCGACGGCCTGGTCGAAGGCGAGCGGGTGTTGTGCCGCCGGGGCTTGTCGGAGGAGGGGCCGTGAGAGGTCTGGCCGTCCTCCTCGTCCTCCTCACCGCCTGCGCGGCCCCCCGTGACGACGTCGCGACCTACACGGTCGAACGCCGCGACTTCCGCCACCTGGTGACGGCCGACGGGACGCTCAAGGCGGTCACGGTGACCGCGATCACCGTGCCGCACGAAGTGCGCGAACGCATGCGCCTCGCCTGGCTCGCCACCGAGGGTTACGTCGAGGACGGCGAGATCGTGGCTCGCTTCGACGCGAGCAACCTCGAGAACCGCCTGCGCGAAGGCCGCCGCGAGCACGAGAGCACGTCGTTTCAGGTGAGAAAGGCCGCGGTCGCGAGCGAGAAAAAGCAGGCCCAGCACGACACCGACTACCAGGTCGCCGACCTGGAGCTCGACCACGCCCGCCGTTTCCAGACGACCGACGACCAGGTCTATTCCCGCCAGCAGATCGCCGAGTCGGAGATCGACGAGACGCTGGCCACCGAAAAAAAGGCCCATGCTGCTTTTTCGCGCGACAACCAGGGCCCTCTGGCGCAGACCGAGATGGACCTCCTGGAAATCCAGCGCAAGAAAGCCACGCTCAAGATCGACCAGGCGGAGCAAGCGCTGCGCTCTCTCGAGGTGCGGGCTCCTCACGCCGGCATCCTGAGCCTGCGCCGCGGCTGGAACGGCGAGCCGGTCTCCGTCGGCGAGGAGATGTGGCCGGGCCAGGAGCTCGCCGAGATCCCCGACCTCGCCCGCCTGGAGGCCCAGGTCTACATCCTAGAGGCCGACGCTGGTGGCCTCGAGGTAGGCAAGAGAGCGGAGGTCTTCCTCGACGCCGCGCCGGGCCGCCTCTACACCGGCAAGATCTACCAGGTCGACCCGGTCGCCCAGCCGCGTTTTCGCGGCTCGCCGGTGCAGTATTTCGGCGTCAAAGTCGAGCTGGAGGAGGCCGAGACGATCGCCAAGCGTCCGGGCCAGCGGCTGCGCGCCACGCTCTACCTGGCCGAGGCCGAGGACGCCCTCGTCGTACCGCGCCAGGCGGTCTTCTCCGCAGACGGCGAGGACCGCGTCTACGTCAAGAACGGCCGGGGCTTCGCGTCTCGTACCGTCAAGGTGGGCTTTCGGTCGCTGGGTACGGTGGTCGTCGAGGAGGGGCTCGAGGAGGGCGACGTCGTCGCCTTGCGCGAGCCCCTGACGACGGACGGGGACGGCGATTCGCCGGCCGAGGACGCTCCGCAGGCCGCCTCGGAGGTCGCGGACCGATGAGCTTTCAAGAAGCCTTCCTGACCTCGCTCGCGAACATCGGGGCGCACAAGCTGCGCTCGGCGCTCACCATGCTCGGCATCGTCTTCGGCGTCGGCGCGGTGATCGCCATGCTGTCGATCGGCGCTGGCGCCGAGCAAGAGGCCCTGGAGACGATCTCGCGGCTCGGCCTCCACAACGTCGTGGTGCGGGCGAAGGAGTACAAGGACGACGAGGCGCGGGAGATCCGCAGCAAGTCCCTGGGCGTGTCGCTTCGCGACTGCGAGGCGATCGAGCAGGCCGTACCGGGCGTCGAGGTGGTGGCGCCCAAGGCCGAGGTCGACGCCTGGCAGGTGATCTCGATGGGCGCCTCGACCGACGCCCAGGTCTACGGCGTCGCCGCCGAGCACGCCCGCCTCGTCGACCTCCGAGTCGCCGAGGGACGCTTCCTCGATCCCAAGGACGTGCTCGACCACGCCCAGGTGGCGGTGATCGGCGAAGACGTCCGGCGGGCGCTTTTCGGCCACGAGTCGGCCCTGGGGGAGCTCGTGAAGGTCAACGACGTGTGGCTGGAGGTGGTCGGGGTGCTGGGCTCGGCTTCGAGCGGCGAGGCCGACTCGTTTCAGGGCGTCGCCATCGGCTCCGCCGCCGGCGCCATCTACCTGCCGGTGTCGACGGTGCTGCGCAAGTTCGACCGCGGGGTGCTCGACTCGCCCCTGAGCGAGATCGTCGTCCGGCTGGCCCAGGCGGAGAGCGGACGACGGACGGCGGGAGCGATCGAGGGCCTTCTGAGGCACCTCCACGGCGGTGCCGACGACTACGACCTCGTCGTCCCCGAGGCGCTCCTGGCGGAGAGTCAGCGCACGCAGCGGATGTTCAACGTCGTCATGGGCTGCATCGCCGGCATCTCGCTTCTGGTCGGCGGCATCGGGATCATGAACATCATGCTGGCCTCGGTCCTCGAGCGCACCCGCGAGATCGGCATCCGCCGCGCGGTCGGTGCGCGGCGCAAGGACATCCTCTTCCAGTTCATCGTCGAATCCTTTGCGCTTTCCGCTCTCGGCGGCGTTGCGGGGATCCTGATGGGTGTGGCGATCGCGCGGACGGTGGCGGCCTCGGCCGGCTGGACGACGCTCGTGACCGCCTGGTCCATTCTCCTCGCGACAGGCGTCGCCATGGCGGTCGGCCTCGCTTCGGGCATCTATCCCGCGGTCCGTGCCGCCGAGCTCGATCCGATCGAATCGTTGAGGTACGAATAGGAGGACGGCGTGTCGATGATCGAGCTCATAGACGTCGAGCGCACCTACCACGTAGGCGGCTCCGACGTCCACGCCCTCGCCGGCGTCGACCTGGAGGTCGAGAAAGGCGCCTACGTCGCGATCATGGGGGCGTCGGGGAGCGGCAAGTCGACGCTCATGAACATCCTCGGCTGCCTCGACTCGCCGAGCCGCGGCACCTACGAGCTCGACGGCTCAGGGGTGCACGACCTTCCGGACGACGAGCTCGCGGCGGTACGCAACCAGAAGATCGGCTTCGTCTTCCAGACCTTCAACCTGCTGCCCCGGGTCGACGCGGTCGGAAACGTCGCCCTGCCGCTCCTTTACGCCGGCGTGTCGCGGTCCGAGCGCCGGCGCCGAGCCGTCCAGGCGCTCGAGCGGGTCGGCCTCGGCGACCGGCTGGACCACCAGCCCAACGAGCTTTCAGGCGGCCAGTGCCAGCGCCTGGCGATCGCCCGGGCGCTGGTGAACGAGCCGTCGATCCTGCTGGCCGACGAGCCCACCGGCAACCTCGACTCGGCGACCTCTGAGGAGATCATGGGGATCTTCGACGAGCTGAGCCGCGTCGGGACGACCGTCGTCGTGGTCACCCACGAAACCGACATCGCGGCGCACGCCCGGCGGCGGATTCGGCTCCTCGACGGCAAGGTCGTCGCCGACGTCAGAGAAAGGGAAAACCGAAGTTGACGCGCCAGGTGGTCAGCTCCGGGCCGAACCGGTAGGCGATGCCGATGCGGGGGATCTTCCACTTCCAGAGCGTCCACCTGGGACGGGTGGCGAAGCTCACCCCGATCTCGTAGAGCTCCTCGACGCGGAGCGGCTCGCGTCCGAGCCGCGCCAGCTCGAGGTCAAAAAAACGCCGGACGACGACAAAGACACTCGCATCGACCTCGCGGCCCTTGATCTTCTTGCCCAGCGGACGCAACGCGTCGAGGCCAATCTCAAGAGTCGTGAAACCCTCGCTCGCGCCGCCGTCGAAGGCCGACGCGCCCGAGAAGTCAAGGCCGGTCCCGAAGCTCAGCTCGACGCCTCGGAGGTCGGCCACGTAGAGGCCCTTCAGCCCGGCCGAGTAGATCGCGGCGCGCTCGCCGCCGCCGAGCTCGAATCCGGCCCCGAGCTCCAGGAAGGGCTTCACGACCCAGCGCTCCCCGCGCGGGATCTCAAGCTCCACGCCGGCGAGGGCGCTCACCGTTTCGAGCTGCTCCTTGACCTCCCGGCCCAGGACGTCCGTCAGCTTGAATTCGTGGAAGCCGAACGACACCGGCAGGGAGAGCTTGAGGCCCCAGGGATGGCCCTTCTCCAGCGAGCGCAGCCGGTAGGAGATCGGCAGGCGGTAGAGCTGGACGGAGCGGCCCTCGGCGTTGAAGGCGTCCCAGCCGACGCCGCGGGCGAAGTAGGAGAAGTTGGCGGGCGGCGGCTCATCCGCCTCCTGGGCGAAGGCCGAAGCCGCGCACAGGGTGGCGAGGACCGCCGCCGCGAAGCGGAGCGTCAGCGTTCCCACGAGGGACCTCTCCTCGATGCGCATTCTCGCTCCGGCTTCTCCCTACGACGCGGGTTGAGCGTTGCGAGGACATCCTGTTCCCGCAGGGAGCGTGATCGCCTGCGGCATCGACGAATCTCGGCGACCTTGCGGTAGAGGGCTTTCGTGGACCCACCGCTCTCGGCGCCGTGGCCCCTGGCAAAGAGCAGGGCGTCGAGGGCGTCGGATTCGTGCTCGAGGCCAGGGTCGTCTGCCGCATCGACGAAAGCGCGGATCGTGGCGACACCCGGACCCCGGTGGATTCGATCCAACCAAGACGTCCACTGGCTCCACGTGGCCCGCGCCTCGCCCGCGCGCGCCGCCCGACGGAACCGGGCGAAGTAGACGGATTCCGATTCCTGACGCCGCCACCGGGCCGGCGCGAGCCACCGCCGCACTGCCGGCTCGTATCGGCGCCACAATCGGGCAAGCAGGAGCAGGGTCAGAGCGCCGGCAGCGAGCGGAACGCCCCACCGACGAAGCAGGTCGAGAACGGAGACGCGCGTCCCCCCTTTGGCCCCTGCAGAGTCCTCGGCGGTGTCTTCCGCCGGTAGCGGAATCTCGGACACCAGGTCGGGATTCGGCTCGACGAGAAGCACGAGCTCCGGGAGCGCCGTCGTTCGAACCTGCTCCGCGTCGATGTCCCACCAGGTCAGCTCCACGGAAGGCAGACGGTACTCCCCGACCTCCTCGGCGACGTAGGTCGTGCGCTCGACACGCGTACCGACGATTTGCTGGCCGCGCTCCCCCCCTTCGTCACGGACCTCCGGCGGGTCGCCGTAGACCGCGAGACCGGGCACGGCTTCCGTGGAGACCGGGGGGATGACCATCGCCAGGGCGTCGTTCACGGTGATCGTGATCGTCCGCGTCAACGTCTCGCCCACCAGGAGCTCCTGTTTCGTTTGCGCGCCTCCGGCGCGACCTGGCTCGCGATCGAAGGACTGCTCGACCTTGAGATCCGTCGTGCTGATGAAATAGGGAAGATTCTCGGCCCCGGGAGGAACGACCGCCTCGAAGCGCACCGCGCCTGGCGAGACCGTCGCCTGCGTCCGGGGTCCTGTGCTCTCCGAAGAGTAGCGTACCTTTACCGGAATGGCGGCGATCTCGAAGCTCCCTGGACGCTGCGGATATACGTGATAACTGCGGCTCTGGCCGGCCCAGGTCCGCCCCTCGATCCGCTCGGTGAAGTTGGTACCCCGGGTTTCGAAGATCGTGATGGCGTCGGCAACGTCGACGCTGGGAAACCGCGGTGCCGCCGTGAACCAGCTCGGCACCAGCACCTCGACGACAACGGTCACGGGCTGACCGACGGTGACGCGAGGTCCCGGTTCCAGCCGGGTGCGTGCAAGAGGTTTCGGCTCCGCCGGTTCCTGAGCCGACAGCGGAAACGCCGCGAACAGGATCAGCGCGACGACCCAGGCAAGTCGAATCCGCGGCATCACGGCGTTTCCTCGGAGTCGGCCCGAGCGGCTTCCACCGCGAAGCGTTGGCGCAAGAAATCGGCGGGCGAGGTCTGGAGCCGGCGCAACCACATCTCCGCCAGCTGCTCGTCGGTCAGCTGAGACCTCTCGATCTCTCCACGCTGGCCCTTCTCCCCTTCCTCGTCGAAGACGATCTCGTCGGGATCGAACGAGGGATCTCCCGGGGGCTCTTGCTCCTCCTCCGGTGGGTCTTCCGGCCGCTGAAGCAGCGCCAGCACAGCGTCGCGGTTAAGGGTCGCCTCGCCCCACGCCGGCCGGTCCACCAACGCGGCCTCGTAACCCGTGAGGGCCTCCTCGTAACGGCCGAGCATGACGTACGCATTGCCCAGGTTGAACGAGGCCTCCGCGGTGGCGACGCGGGCAAACGAGTCCACCGCGAGCTCGAAGTCGCCGGCACGGTAGGCTGCAAGTCCCTTCCACATCGGATCGTCGAACCGTCCGGCGGCTTCGGCGTAGTCTCCGCGTTCGAAGTGACGGCGACCCTGCTGATCCGCCGTCCACCACAGATCGACGAAGCGGAGATCGCCGCCCGTGGGCGAAGCGCATCCGTGGAGCGACAGGACCAGGAGGACCGAGGCCCCCCAACGGACGGTCCAGCCTTTTCGAAACCAGAGGAGGCACAGCAACGCGACGGGAACCGTCAAGTAGTAGCCCTGGTCCTTCCAGCGTGCCGTCTCGTCTTGCTGCCGGACCTCGCGGAGGTGGCTTTGAACCCTGCGCTGGATGCGGCCGACGTCGGCGTCGTCTACGGTCACGCCGGCCACGAACGCGCCGGCCTGAGACTCCAGGGCCTGGAACCCCTCGACGTCGAGGGTCGCCACGACGCGGCGTCCGCCGGCGTCGGTCAGAAAACCGCTCTCGCCCGCGCCGGCGTACCGCTTCCGGATCGGGCCGCCGTCGCGCGTGCCCACGGCCAGGACGAGGACCTCGTCGTCGCTGCGTTCGGCATGAAGGGCGAACGCGTCCACGTGCTCTTGCGCGATGCCGTCGGTGAGAAACAGGATCGAACCTGGTGTTGTCTCGTCCGCCAGCAGCTCTTCGGCCAGGGTCAGGGCGCGCGCCGGGTCCTTGCCGCCCACTGGCATGAGGTCACTGCCCAGCGCCGCGAGGAAGGTCTCGAACACGCTCGGGTCGTCGCACAGTGGCAGCACCGTATGGGCGGAGCCGGCGTAGGCGACGAGCGCGCTGCGCGCGCCGCCGCGCAAGGCCAGCAGGTCGCGGACCTTCTGCTTGGCGCGCTCTAAACGCGTGGGCTGGACGTCGACGGCATTCATCGTCGACGAAACGTCGAGAGCGATGACGAGAGGCGCGGTGTCTTCGGCGAACGGCGAGATCTCGCGTTCCCAACTCGGCCCGGCCAGTCCGACCGCTCCCAGGACGAGCACCGAGACGACCAGGTGGAGCGGCCGGAAGCGCCAGCGCTCGGACGTCCCAACCTTGAGGTGCACCAACAGATGAGGCGCGATGACCCGGCGCCACTGACGCTCGGCATCCTCACGGCGGCGGAGGACCAGCCACAACATCAGTGTCGCCGGCAGCACCAGCAGCCACCACGGCCGCAGGAAGTGGAATTCGGCGAAAGCGCCGGGATCAGGCATGCCGCGCTCCGATCGAACGAAGGGCCTGGAGCGTCCCCATGAGCAGGTGGTAGAGCAGGGTCAGGACGACGGCGGCGCCGAGCGGCCAGTGGTAGAGCGGCCGGGTCGGCCGGTAGGAGAAGGTCTCGACGTCGACCGGGGTCAGGGCGTCGATGCGGCGGTAGATGTCCTCGAGCTGCTCGCGGTCGTCGGCCCGGAAGGCCTGGCCACCGGTAGCGTCGGCGACGGCCTGGAGGGTCTCTAAATCCATTTCGCCCTCGCCTGTGCTCGACGGATCGCCCACCGCTACCGTGTGGATCGTGATGTCGTTCTGGGCGGCGATCTCCGCGGCCTTCTTGGGAGGGACCTTGCTACCGCTGTCGTGGCCGTCGGTCAGGAGCACCAGCACACGGTCCTTGGCCTCGCTTTTCTCGAAGGTCTTGATCGTCATCCCGATGGCGTCGCCGATCATGGTCTGGGGACCGGCCAGGCGAGGTTGCGTCTCCTCCAGGAGAGCGCGCACGAGGTCATGATCCAGAGTGAAGGGCGCCTGTAAGAAGGCCTGGTTGCCGAACACCACGAGACCTATCCGATCGCCCTCGCGGCGGGAGATGAAGTCGTCGAGCACTCGCTTGACGGCGTCGAGTCGCTGGATGCGATGGCCCTCGTCGTCGAGCATGTCGGGGGTGTCCATCGAACCCGAAAGGTCGACGGCGAGCATCAGGTCGCGGGCCGGCTCGATTTTCTCGATCGGCGGCTCGACGTATTGTGGCCGTGCCAGGGCCGTGACGATCAACGTCCAGGCCAGCACGGCGACCACGCCCTGGAGGACGTTGCGGCGCATCTCGACGCCGCCTCGGGCCGGCTCGACTCCCGCGGCGGCGGCGATCTTCTCGAAGAAGGGAAGGCGCAGCGATTCGCGCTGCTCGCGATAGGCGGGAAGCCGCCACCCCACCAGGAGCGGCGCCGGCAGCAGCGCGAAGAGCCAGGGAAAGTCAAACTCGAACACGGTGATCTCCCCCCTCGGTCCGGTGTCTCCGGATCCAAAGCCGGACGAGGCCGATCAGCGCGTCGAGCTCTTGGGTGCCCAGGGCGCGGGTTGCCCATGGCGTCGCGTAGGCCAGCGTCGGGAGTAGTCGTCCTGGGCCTTCGGTGAAACCGTCGCCGCCGTAGCTCGCGTTGAGGAAGCGCAGCCAAGGCTGTCCGCTCAAGGACGCGACCTCGGACCTCGGACGACAGGCCAGGGCGGTCTGTTTCACCAGCTCAGGGAGGGCGGTCAAGGCTCCTGGACGGGAGGCGGCGTCGATGAGCGCCTGCTCGATCTCGTCCAGCCGCGCGAAGGCCAGCCTGCGGTAGCGATTGGCGCGCCGCCTGCGCAAAGCCACGAAGGTTGCCCAACCCAGCGCCAACAGGACGAGCCCCAGAAGGACCCACCATCCCACCGTCTGCGGCATCCAGCTTACCGGCTCGCCGAGCACGACGTCGTGGAGGTTGGGCGGGGCTGCGGACGGAGGGTTCATCGTCTCCTCTTCTGTGCCGCACGGCCTGACGCGGCCCGGCCGAGTAGTGTGCGCACCTGGTCCAGGCTGTCCTCGCCCGTCGACACCGGCATCACCGGGACGCCCAGGTCGTCTTGCCAGGCCATGACGGACGACAACCGCTGGTCCGCCATCTCGATCAGGCGCCGGCGGGTCGAGGCCTTGCCGACGTCGAGCTCGAACTGGAGCTCTCCGTCGCTCACCACGAGCCGTCCGCCGGTGGGGAGCTCGGTCGACGACGGATCGTAGACCGGGATCGCTAGCACGTCGTTGTGTCGCGCGATGCCCGTGACGATGCGGGTGGTTTCGTCGTCGACGCCGTCGAAGTCGCTCAAAATCGCGACCAGGTAGTCGTGCTGGACGACCCGCGCCACGCCTTCCAGCGCGCGATTGAGCATCGCCGCGTCGCCCCGCGTCTCAGTGCTTGCACGGAGCGCTCCGTTCTTTTCTGCCAGGAGATGCAAAATCTCCAGCACGGTGCGCTGACTGCGATGCGGCCGGACGTCGCGGACTTCTTCGTCGTCGAACACCACCGCACCGATCCGATCGCCGGCGTCGAACACGCGCCAGGCTCCTGCCGCCGCGAGCTCCGCCGCGGTCACTGACTTCATGTTCTTCCGGGTGCCGAAAAACATTGCCAGACGCTGGTCGACGACGAGGATCGCGGGACGGTCGCGCTCCTCGGTGAAGACGCGGACGTGGGGCTTCCCGGTGCGCGCCGTGACCTTCCAGTCGATGGAGCGCACGTCGTCGCCGGGCAGGTAGCCGCGTAGCTCCTCGAAGCTCAGGCCGCGACCGCGCAGACGCGACGCGTGGCGGCCGGACAGCAGGCTGGTGACCGGCTGGCGCGGCAGGAAGCTGAAGGCGCCACGCGTCCGGTGCCGGAGGACGATCAAGTCCTCGAGCGAGACGTAGACACCGGCGACGGACTGGGTGGTCATTGGGGTCACGCGACGGCCACCGTCTTGACAAGCTCGTCGAGAACCCGATCGGCAGAAACGCCCGCCGCATTGGCTTCGTAGCTCAGGATCATCCGATGCCGCAAACAGTCATGCACGACCGAACGCACGTCGTCGGGTGTCGTGTGGTCGCGACCGTCGAGCCAGGCATGAGCCCGCGCGCAGCGGTCGAGGGCGAGCGAGCCGCGCGGGCTCGCGCCGACCTCGATCCACTTCGACAGCGGCTCGCCGTAGCGCTCGGGATACCGGGTCGCGAAAACGAGGTCGACGATGTACTTCTCGACCGCCTCGGCGACGTGGATCGCGTAAATCTCATCGCGGGCCGCGAAGACCGCGGCCTGGGCAATCGGCGCTTCGCCGTCTTGGCTGTCGGACTTCTTGCCCGCCTCTTGCTCGCCGCGCACCAGGCGGACGATCTCCGTCTCCGCTGCCTCGTCGGGATAGCCGATTTGAACGTGCATCAGGAAACGGTCCATCTGCGCTTCAGGCAGCGGGTAGGTTCCTTCTTGCTCGATCGGGTTCTGGGTCGCCATGACGAGGAAGAGGGGCGGCAACTTGTGGGTGGTCCCGGCGACCGTCACCTGGCGCTCTTCCATCGCTTCGAGCAGCGCCGCCTGGACCTTGGCCGGCGCGCGGTTGATCTCGTCGGCCAGGATGATGTTGCCGAAGATGGGTCCACGCTCGAAGCGAAACTCCCCTTTACCGTCCACCTGGTGATAGACCTCGGTACCGGTGACGTCGGACGGCAGCAGATCGGGCGTGAACTGGATGCGCGAGAATTCCGCCTCCATGTTGGTGGCCAGGCTTCGGACGGCCCGGGTCTTGGCCAGACCCGGCAGGCCTTCGACCAGCAGGTTGCCGTTGGCCAAGAGGCCGATCAGCAGTCGCTCGACGACGTGCTCCTGGCCGATGATGTCACCGGCGATGCGAGTCTTCAGTTGCAAAACGGCTTCGTATGCATCCATATCAGGTACCCCGGTCTTTGACTCTCTAGATCCACCCGTAGAACGAACCCCGCCCACCGGTAAGGTGAGCGGGGATTCATGAGGTCATCCGGAAGCGAGACGCCTACCTCGTGCTGCCGGAGCCCTCCTGCAGCGACTCGAGCACGCGGTCCAGGCTGAAGCTGCCCGGCTTCTGTCGAGGAGCAAACTCCGCGAAAGTTCCGAGAAACTTGGCGACATAGGCTTGGGCGGGAACAAGCAGGAATAGCCGATCCATACGCCACTGAGCATAGCCAATGGCCTCGTGATCAGCCCGTTCGAACGGGTCGCGACGAAGATTGAATAACTTGGGAAGACGGAGGGTGACTAAAGGATCTTGCCACACATCCAAACTGTGCGCTCGCTGCTCTGAAAACACGAGTTTCCATTGGCCATAGCGTAGCGCCGAGAGTGAGCCGTCATCGGTGAAGTAGAACATCTCCTTTCGCGGGCTTTCGGCCTCTTGCCCGGTGAAGTAAGGCAACAAGTTGTAGCCATCAAGATGCACCTTGTAGGTCATCTCTCCGGCAACGTGCCCTGTCAGGAGCTTCTCTTTGATGTCGGGATCGCCGGCCGCCGCAACGAGTGTCGGTAGCCAGTCCTCCATCGAGATGATTTCATTGGATACTTGGCCCGCTTCGATCTTCCCGGGCCACCTGACCATCATCGGCACGCGGAAGCCACCTTCCCAAGTCGTGTTCTTCTCGCCGCGGAAAGGAATCATGCCGCCATCCGGCCAGCTCAGCACCTCGGCGCCGTTGTCGGTGGAGTACATCACGATGGTGTTGTCGGTGATGCCGAGCTCGTCGAGCTTGTCGAGCAGCTGGCCGACATGCCCGTCATGCTCCGCCATGCCGTCGGCATAGATTCCCTGGCCGGTGACGCCCTCGGACTCCGGCTTGAGGTGCGTCCAGACGTGCATGCGGGTGGTGTTGAACCAGAGGAAGAACGGCTTGTCCTGCGCGTTCGTCCGATCCATGAAGTCCAGCGCCGCCGCCAGAAACTCCCCGTCGACGGTCTCCATCCGCTTCTTGGTCAGCGGACCGGTATCTTCGACTCTTCCGTCCGCATAGCTGTGGATCACGCCTCGCGGACCGAACCTCTCCTTGAGCTCGGGATCCTTGAAATAGTCAGGATTCTCAGGCTCCTCCTCGGCGTTCAGGTGATAGAGATTCCCAAAGAACTCGTCGAAGCCGTGGTTGGAGGGCAAGTGCTCATCCAGGTCGCCCAGGTGATTCTTGCCAAACTGGCCGGTCATGTAACCCATCGGTTTCAGCAGTTCTGCAATGGTTGGGTCTTCCTTGAACAGTCCTTCCTTGGCGCCCGGCAAGCCAACCTTGAGCAATCCGGTACGAAACGGGCTCTGGCCCGTAAGGAACGCCGCACGTCCCGCCGTGCAGCTGTTTTGGCCGTAGGCGTCAGTGAACAGAATGCCGTCATTGGCGATGCGATCGATGTTGGGCGTCTCGTATCCCATCATGCCGCGGTTGTACGCGCTGATGTTGAACCAGCCGATGTCGTCGCCCCAGATGATGAGGATGTTAGGCTTGTCCTGGGCCAGGGCCGTCGTGGCCAGTAACGTCAGCAAGATCGCGATCACAAGGCCTGTTCTCAGTCGTCTCATTCGAGTCTCTCCTAAGTGGTTCAGTGTGGACGGTATCAACGGTTCAAGACCTCCGCAAGGGGGGTCCCGACGGAGCCCGAGGGTGGCTTGATGCCGAGATAGGCGGCGAGCGTCGCCGCGATGTCGTGCGGGCCGACCCGCCGGCTGACAGCGTCCCACCTCCGCCAGATCGAGCCCGGCTTGGCGAATCGCTTCGAGGTTCAAGTAGAGGTAGGGGTGGCTGTGGGCGGTGATCAGGTCGCCGCGCCCGAAGCGTTTCTCGAACGCCCGGGTCAGGGGTTCGGCCCGGAACCCGTCGACGGCGCGCTCCATGAAATCGAGGGAAGCTTCGAGGAATTCCTCGTCGGCGGTCTCCATACGCTTGCGCGTCAGCGGGCCGGTGTCTTGGTCCTCTTGGTCCTGGAACCCCTGGTCGGCCCCCGGCATGCCGATGGTCAGGAGACCGGCGCGGAACGGATGCTGTCCGGTGATGAACGCCGCCCGGCCGGCGGTGCAGCTCTGCTGGGCGTAGTAGTCGGTAAAGAGAGCGCCCTCGTTGGCGATGCGGTCGATGTTGGGCGTCGATCCCCCCATCATGCCGCGGTGGTAGGCGCTGATGATGTTGTACATGCCGATGTCGTCGCTGAAGATGACCAGGATGATCGCGCGGTCTCCGCCGTCCTGCGCTGCCGCGCTGCCGGCGAAGGCGAGCACCGACGTCAGGCGAGGAGGATGATTCTGCGGTCCATAGGAGCTTTCCTGTGTGTTGGTTAAGCACGGCAGTCTATCAGAGTTCTCCCGTCGGGCATGAAAGTTGGTCCTACTAGCCCGCTGGAAGCCAGAAGTGTGCGGTCCCCCCGGCCAGGATGGCGCCAGGCCCTGTCCTCTGTGGTAGACAAGAAGAGGTCATGAAGATCCCCTACGGCGTCGCCGACTTCTACAGCCTCCGCACCGAGGGCCAGATCTACGTCGACCGCACCGACGGCATCCGGACCTTCGAAGAGCTGTGGCGCGGGAAGCGTCCTCTGGAGAGGACGCTTTTCGGACCTTGGTGTCGGGTCTCCCGGCCTGTAGACTCCGGCCGTCCCGGAGCTTCGCAAGAGCTATGAGACCGTCACTTTGAAGCCAGAGAAGATCGATGTCCTCCAAACGACGTACGGCTTGCTCCTCCTGGAGACGGATCCTTCCGGTCCTCATACCGCTCCTCCTTCCGAGCCTCGCCGCGGGGGCTGACGGCGAACGCCCAAAGGTCGGGATCGCCTTCGGCGGCGGAGGCGCCAAGGGCGGCGCCCACGTCGGGGTGCTCCAGGTCCTCGAGGAGATGCGCATCCCGGTCGACTACGTCGCGGGAACCAGCATGGGCGCCATCATGGGCGGGCTCTACGCCTCAGGCATGAGCGCCGAGGAGATGCACGAGTCCCTCTTCGCCGTCGACTGGGCGGACGCCATGCAGGACCAGACCTCCCGGCAGGACCTCTCCTTCCGGCGCAAGGAGGACTCCCAACGCTACCTCCTCGACCTCGAGGTGGGCGTCAAGAAGTGGAGGCTCGCGTGGCCGGGCGGCCTGCTGGAGGGCCAGAAACTCTTCTTCCTCCTCCAGGCCCTGACCCTGCCGGTGGCCGACGTCAGCGATTTCGACCAGCTTCCGATCCCCTTCCGGGCCGTGGCGACCGACATCCAGGTGGGTGAGCCCGTGGTGCTGGCGAAGGGCAACCTCGCCACCGCGATGCGGGCCTCGATGGCGATCCCCTCCGTCTTCTCTCCGGTCGAGATCGACGGCCGCCTCCTCGTCGACGGCGGCGTCACCAAGAACCTCCCCGTCGACGTGGTGCGGGCCATGGGCGCCGACGTCGTCATCGCCATCGACCTCGGAGCGCCGCTTGCGTCGCGCGAGGTGAGCTCGTTGGTGCAGATCCAGAACCAGACCAACCGCATGTTGGTGCGCAAGAACATGGAGCCGCAACTCGCCGCGGCCGACATCGTGTTGCACCCGACCGTGAGCCAGTTCGGGACGCTCAACTTCGCGGCCCTCGCGGAGATCTTCGAGGCGGGAGTCGCCGAAGCGCGGGCGAAGGAAGAGGTGCTGCGCCCTCTCGCTGTTTCGGTGGAGGAGTACTGGGAGTTTCAAGCCCGGCACCGGCGTCCCAGGAGAACGGCGCCGACCCTCGACGGAGTCCGGTTCGAAGGCAACGAACGGGTGGACGACAGGATCATCGAGCACCAGATCCGGATGCGTCCGGGCGACGTGCTCGACTTCGACGCACTTTCCGAGGACCTCGCCCGGCTCTACGGCCTCGGACATTTCGAACAAGTGTCCTTTTCCCTCGATCGCAGCGAGGACAAGACCGTCCTGGTGATTCACACCCAGGAGAAGCCCTGGGGACCTCAATACCTCCACTTCGGCTTCAACCTCTCCACGGACCTCGACGGGAGCTTCAAGACCTCCTTTCTTTTCAACTTGCTGAGAACCGGCCTCAACTCCCGGGGAGGGGAGATCCGCACCGACCTCCTTCTTGGCGAGCCCCGGGAGCTCACCTCCGAGCTCTACCAACCGCTCGACTTCGACGGACGATGGTTCGTCTCGGCGGCCTTTGAAGCCGGAGTCTCACCCACGACTTTCTACGAAGAGGAAAGGGCGATCGCGGAGACCGACCTCCAACGGGTGCAACTGCGACTCGACCTGGGTGTGCAATCCAGTCGTACGGCGGAGGTGCGGCTCGGCCTGGTGCGCGGACGGGGATCGGTCCACGTCACTTCGGGGTCCCTGCCCTACGAGGACCTCTCGGACGTCGACTTCGCGGGGGTCCGGTTTCTGGCCCAGGTCGACCGGCTCGACGACGTCGAATTTCCTCGTGTGGGAACGACGGCGTTCCTGCGAGCCTTCGCATCGCTCGACGACCTGGGCGCCGACTTCGAGTACGAAACCGTCGAAGGCCGATGGCTCGAGTTCTGGAGCCGAGGACCCAACACGGTCCTGGCCAGTCTCAGTGGCGGGTGGGCGTCGGACGACGTTCCCTTCTGGGCCGAGCTGACGATCGGCGGCTTGAGCTCGCTGAGCGGATTTCCCGACGATTCTCTGCGCGGTCGCTTCTACGGCGTGGCGCGGATCGGCTACTACCGCGAGATCTGGCACAACAAGCTCCTCGGCGGCTGGCTCGAGGCCGGCAACATGTGGGACGACGCCTCGGAGGCCGAGCTGAGCGACCTGCGCCACTCGACGACGGTCTTCGCCGGGGCGAGGACACGGATCGGTCCCATCTTCCTGGCCTACGGTACGGCCGGCAGTCGTCGCGACAAGGTCTACCTGACCGTCGGGCGCCGGTTCTGAGACCGGAGGAGTTGAATATCGTAGCTCACTACCAGAAGGCCACTACCCGCTGGACGGTCCAGAAGGCGGCCACGGTGCCGATGGCATAGGTGGGGAGGCGCCAGGCCCAGACCGGCCAAGACACCTCAAAGCGTCGATTCCCGGCCAGCACGACGAGAATCACCGCGACGAAAAGGAGCTGTCCCAGCTCGACCCCCACGTTGAAGAGGAAGAGGGCCAGAGGGATGGCGCTTTCGGGCAGCCCGACCTCACTCAAAGCTCCGGCAAAACCGAATCCGTGAAGCAGCCCGAAGGTGAACGCCACCACCCACGGATAACGCTCCGTGAGCCTCGGACGCCCCTGGCGCGAGTGGGCGATCTCCGAAGCCAGGAAGAGGATCGAGAGCGCGATGACCGCTTCCACCGGCGCCGAGGGCATGTGAACAAAGCCCAACGTCGCCAGGGCCAGAGTGATCGAGTGGGCGAGCGTAAACGACGTCACCGTCGCCACGAGCTTGCGGTTTCCCTCGACGATCAAGAGCAGCGCCAGGACGAAGAGGAGGTGGTCGATCCCGCCCAGGATGTGCTCGACGCCGAGCAGCAGGTAGGTCCGGGCCACCTCGCTCCAAGCCGGAGCGGCCGAGACCACGAACGACGGCGCCGAGGGCAGAAGCCGCGCGGTCTGTGCCGGTCCCTCGGAAGGCTCGAAACGTACCAGGACGTCGGTGAGCGTCTGCTGAAGGCCGTCGATGGTGATCGTCCCCCCGACTAGACTCTCCGTGCACTGGAGAGTCCAGCGTTCGAGGAAAGCGCCGCCCGCCGGGTAGGTGGAGACCGGCGTGGCCGCTTCGCAGCCGTCGGGGAACCGTGGGTCGAGACGCAGACGCAGGTCTCCCTTGGCCGGCACCTTCCACAACACCTCGTAGATCCCGAGTCCGGTCTGGCGCAGCTCCAGGTAACCCGGTCGCACTTCGTGCGCCTCGACGCGGGCGGTTCCGAGGAGGGCCAGGAGGACCCAGGCGGCCTTTTTCATGGGTACACTCCGTTAGCGTGTCGGCCCGTCGTCAAGATGGGCCAACACCCTCTCAATCAGTTTGTCGGATACGTAGAGGCCCGCCCCACGCAGTGCAGCGATGACCGGACGGGCGGCCTCGATCAGACCTCGGTGCTGCGCCCGTAGCACCACTCCCAAGGTTCCGATCACCGGAACCCCGAGAGTCTGCGCACATCGACGAGCCTCCAGGTCGTCCAGCACCACTCGGCTGTTTGCGGCGCCTTGTGCCATGGCAAGGACCTGAGATTCGCCGCGGCCAAGATCCCAGACGCTGACACTTGAAGGGACGACAATTCCGCCCTCGGTCTGCGCTGTCGGGAAAGAGGCCACCTGCTCGATCGCTCGCTGGCCATCGGGTTTTGCAGCCACCTCTCGCACGACCGCTCCGGGAATGATGAGCTCGTCAGAGAGGTCCCTCAGAAGCTCAAGCCGGCCGATCTTGCCGAGTAAGATGAGTGGTGAGGCGTTGACGACCCATCGCCTACTCATGCTCGATCTCTTCGATCAGCTCCTCGAAGGTGACCTGACATGCCGGGACCTTTCGCCGGAAGAGCTCCTCGAGGAACTCGGCTCGGTTCAATCCGGCGATCTCCGCGGCCTTCCCCTGAGAAACGAGCCCCTGCGCATACCACTGCACACACGCCGCGATCCTCATCTCCCGTGCGAACTCCCTCGGCGAAAGGCGAAGGGCGGAGAAGTTACTTGGCGGCATCTCATAGGTGATGGTGGCCATTTGGTGATCCTCTTGAAGCCAGGGGACCGGTGACGGCTCCCTCAGGGTTCCTGTAGCTCGGTGTCAGCGTCTCCTCAGCCATCGGGAGGCACAGTTTAGCATGACACCAATCCGGATGACCCCTTCTCATGGACGCCCCTCCGACACCTTCGCCCAATCCGGCCGTTCGACGCTTACCTCGTAGCGCTGCCGGAGGCTCTCGTAGAACGCCTCGGCGGTCTCCGCCCGGCGGACCACAGCCCACTCCCGCGCGACGACGTCGCGGATCTCGTCGAGCTCGGGCAGCTCACTTTCCCAGCGCTCGCTGACGTGAACCAGGTGCAGACCGTAGCCCGACTCCACCGGTCCTACCCAGCGCCCCGACGGAACCTCCGCGAGCCGCGTCGCAAAGTCGCGGCCGAAGAGCTTCGCCACCTCGTCCTCGGGCAACGACTCGTAGTCGCTGGGCAGCAGCAGAGGATCCCCGAGGGTGCTGACGTCGACGTCCGCCGCTTCTTCCAGCTCCGCGAGGAGACGCTCGGCATCGGCCAGAGCGGACTCACCACGCCGGTCCCGGTTCAGGTAGACGTGGCGGAAGCTGACCCGGGACGGACGACGAAACGCGTCGGCGTGCTCTTCGAGGTAGACCGCGAGATCCGACTCGGTGGGCTCGACCAACGCGGCGATGTCCTCGGAGATGAATTCCATCTTTTGCCGCAGTCGGCGACGGACGATGGTGTCGTCGCGGTCCAGACCCATGGCCAGCGCTTCCCGGTAGAAGATCTCCTCCCGGATGCGGTCGTCGATCAGCCCGTCGAGCTCCGCCGCGGTGGGCGGACGCTGCCACGTTTTTTGAAAGCCCTGGACGAGCTGCTCGACTAGACCGGTGGTGATCTCGATGAGGTCGGCCTCTTCGGCCGGACCGTTGACCGCGTTGTACAGGAGGAAGAGACCTGCTCCCAGGGCCAGGAAATGGAGGAGAGGCTCACGAAGCCATTTCATCTTTATCCGTGTTGCTCTCGGTCATGGCGTGTACCAGATCGGCGAGGTGTAGGCCCGCTCGGTGGTGGTCATCTCCGCCTCGTCCGGCATTTCGACGCCGAAGCGCTTCGCGTCGTAGGCCGTCCAGCGCGGGGTGGGGATCTCGATGACCCGGACGTAGTAGAACGCGCGCCTCGCCGGATCGAAGTCCGGGTCGCTCCACACCGTGATCAGCTCGGGATCGCCGATGGTGTTGGTCCAGGTGGCGTTCTCGACGTCCACCGTGTTGCCTACCGGGGGCAGCTTGCCGCCCTGTCCGGGCCTGCGCTTGTCGGCGTCGGACCAGACGACGTCATAGACCTTCTCGTGGGTCTTGCCGCTTTCGTCGAGCCAGCCTTTGACGACCTGGACACGGTCGAGGTTGCCGCTGTAGGGATCCTTGAGGGCGGCAACGAGGAAGGTCGGAGCCTTGCCGGCCGGAGCGGCCCGGAGGTCGCCGCCCATCGGCACGCCCTTGGTGTAGCCGATCGCACCGGGGAGGCGGCTGTTGGCGTCCGCGGCCTCGAACTCCCAGCCGCCGAAAAAGCGGACGAGCATGCGCGGACCGGTCGTGGCGTAGACCTCCTTGCGCATCATGGCGTCGAAGAGGGCCTCGCGGGTGTTCTCGGTCGCCCAGACCCCCGCGTAGCCCGAGGAGGCCAGGTCATATCCAACGTATTTCCTCTCGCCAAACTGGCCGATGATGTGCTCCGCCCGGTGAGGGTTGGGCTCGTTTCCCGAGTGCTTGCCGAAGAAGTTTTCCTCCTCCGCGGTGGCGAGAGCGGTGTGCGCGTCGGTCGACCCCACCATGCCGAATTTGTACGGATTTGTGCCGAGCTCCTGTTCGAGCCTGAGGCCGTTCTTGAGCCCCTCGCGGGCGTACTCGTACTGCAGCATGTCGTCGGTCTTGATCACGCTGAGATTGAGGTTGCCCTGATCCCAGGTCTCGTAGTCGGCGAACTCGTCGTTCGGCGAGAGGAACGGGTGGGTCTCGCCGTCACCCTTGATCTGGGTGGCCTCGTAGAGCGGTTCCCAGCGGATGCGATTCTTCGCGTAGTCACCGGTGAGCGGTCGGCCCGTCGCCGGGTTTACCTCGACCGGAAACATGATGCCGTTGGATATGTTGCCGTTGTGGGCCAGCGCCAGCACACGGCCGCCGGTCTTGTCTTCGTAGCGCTGCATCCAGGCCCAGAGATCTTCGGGGTTGAAGCTCTCGTCCGTGGTGTACGGCAGCATCTGGCGGGCCAGATTGGCGGCGTCGCGGTAGAGCACGTTGCGGTGCAGGTTGTTGCCGTCCTCGGTGGACGTCCACTCGTAGCCGATGATGGTGGTGAAGCGTCCGGGTTCGTTGTACTGCTCGGCGATTTTCAGATAACGGTCCCAGATCGTCCTGGTGAAGTCCTCGCTCTTGAGGACCTCCGGGAGCGTGCCGAGCGCGAAGCTGTTGATGATGTCCATGGTAGCCGCGAGAGCCACGTCACCGCCCTGGACGACCCGGTTGTGCCAGTCTCGCACCGTCGGATCGGCGAGCAGGCTGGGGTTCCCGGCGCTCCTCGGTCGGTGGCCGTTGCCAGGTCTTGCCGAAGATGTTGACGAGCTGCCCGATACGGCCGGCGCTCACCACGATCTCCGTGTCGCCGGGGCTCCCAGAGTCGGCAAAGCCGAAGAGGACGAAGAGTAGAGCTCCGATCCCGAGGAAATGGAGGAGTGGTTCTTTGAGGATCTTCCGCATGAGCTTCTGCTTTCCTCCGGTCTAGTTGGCCGGCGTGTACCAGATCGGCGAGGTGTAGGCGCGCTCCTGGTTCATCGTCGGGGCATCCGCGTGAAGCTCCACGTTGAAGCGCTTGGCGTCGTAGGCCGTCCAGTGCGGGGTGGGAATCTCGATCACCCGGGCGTAGTAGAAAGCGCGCCTCGCCGGATCGAACTCCGGATCCTCCCAGACGGCGATGAGCTCGGGGGCGCCGATGGTATTGGTCCAGGTTGCGTTGGCGACGTCCACCGTGTTGCCCACCGGGGGCAGTTTGCCGTCGGCGCCCGGCACGCGATCGTCGGACCAGACGACGTCATAGACCTTCTCGTGCGTTTCGCCCGCGCTGTCCATCCAGCCCTTGACGATCTGGACGCGGTCGAGATTGCCGCTGTAGGGGTCCTTGAGCGCCGCGACGAGGAAGGTCGGCGCTTGGCCGGCCGGAGCGGCTGACAGATCGCCACCCATGGCCACACCCTTCGAGTACCCGACTTCACCGGGCAGGCGATTGCTCGCGTCCGCAGCTTCGAAATCCCAGCCGCCGAAAAAGCGCACCAGCATGCGCGGGCCGGTCGTGCCGTAGACCTCCTTGCGTCGCATGGCGTCGAAGATGGCTTCGCGCGTGTTTTCCGTAGCCCACACGGCCGCATATCCGGAAGCCACCATCTCCCAGCCCATCCAATACAGGTCGTCCGTGAATTCGGCGATCGGCTCGCTCATGCGCTCGGCGCTCGGCTCGACATGTGGCAGTTTGCCAAAGAAGTTCTCCTCCTCGGCGGTTGCCAGACCGGTATGAGAGTCGGTGGAGCCGACCACTCCGAACTTGTACGGGTTGGTGCCGAGCCGCTCCTCCATCTGGAGACCCTTCTTGAACGCTTCGCGGGCGTACTCGCGTTGGAGCATCTCCTCCTTCTTCGGATGGGGGCCTAGATTGTTCTTGTCCCACGTGCCGTAGTCCGCGAACTCGTCGTTGGGAGACAGGTAGGGGTGGGCCTCGCCGTCACCCTTGATCTGGGTGATCTCGTAGAGCGGCTCCCACTGGATGCGGTTTCTGGCGTAGTCGCCGGTCAGGGCCCGGCCGGTCGCTGGGTTGGTCTCATCGGGGAACATGGTTCCGTTCGAGAGGTTGCCGTTGTGGGCAATCGCCAGGACGCGACCGCCGGTCGTCTTTTCATACGTCTCCATCCAACGCCACAGGTCCTCGGGGTTGAAGCTCTCGGCCGTTGTGTAGGGGTTCATCTGCCGAGCCAGATCGGCGCCGTCGCGGTAGAGAACGTTGCGGTGCAGGTTGTTGCCGCCCTCCGTCGATGTCCATTCGTAGCCGATCAGTGCGGTGAAGCGGCCGGGATCGTTGTACTTCTCGGCCGTATCCAGATACCGCCCCCAGATCGACGCGGCGAAATCGGGGTCCAGAACCTCTTCTGGGATCGGCGGTCCCGAGACACCCGTAAAGGCGTAGACGACCTCGACGGCCGTTTCCACGGCCACCGTGCCACCCTGGTTGATCCGATCGTGCCAGTCCCGGAGCGTCGGATTGCGCATCAGGTCCGGATTCCCGGCGACGATCTCGTTCATGGCTCCCATGGCATCGGAGTGATCCGACACGACCAGGAAGTCCAAAGGCCGGGAAAGCTTCAGCCGCTGACCGTGCGAGGAGGTCACCTCATCCCCACGAGCGAAGCGAAAAGCCTCTTCGGGGCCGATGATGGCGCCGGTCGCCCTCGCATCCAGCGAGTTGGAGGTGTGCAGGTGGGTGTCACCCCACAGCACCATGGTCGGGAAGCCGCGCCCGGCGTACGGTGAATAGGGCCTCTCTGCCCCGTCTGCGTTCTCGTGCGTGACGGGGATGTCTTGAGCCTGGGCCGTCACTGTGAATGCTCCGGCGATGACTGCCAGCGCGAGGGTGAGGTTGATCGTTCGTTTCGTCATTGTCTGGCCTTTCAAGAGGGTCTGGTTATTCGAGATTAGCTGAAAACGAACGGCGGCGACAACGCGCCGCCGCTCGCGAGCTCTCGAAAGGGGCTAGTCGGTCAGGAGGATGGTCACCCGGTCCAGCTCTCCGACGAACGGGAAGGGATCCTCATAGAGCCTCGAAACCTGGGTGCCGGTGTCGCGCCCGACGTCGAAGGTTTCGGCTAGCGAGTAGTTGCTGATGTGCATCGTGGGCATGGACTGAGAAGCGACTTTCTCGCCGTTCACGTAGAGCTCACCGGTGCCGCCGAACTCACGGGTCTTGATGAACTTGAACTGCAGCTCGGTCTCACCCTCCGGCAGCGGCGGCGAGACCATCGTGTAGTAGAGGCCGTCGAGGTAGTTGTAGTCGTAGTAGAGTCGGCCGCCCTTGATGAACATCGTGAAACCGCCGGTCGATCCGCTCTTCTGTCAACGCCTCGTCGAGATAGAAGAGGAGACCGCCTTGACCAGGTCATGCCACTTCTCCTTTGTGCTTGGGTTGGTTGTCGGGTCAGTCGACGACTTCGAGCTCCGCTTCGTCTATGGCCTTCTGACAGTCCTCGGTGGCCTCCTCTTTGTGCTCCAGGAGACAAGAAGCGACGCGACCCTCGCCCATCTCGACTTCGGAGCAGTGCTTCTTCAGGTCGTCCGCGCATTGAGCCGCCAGGTAGGTCACGGCGGTCACGAACTCCTCGAGCTCGGCCGCCGCCAGGTAGAGCCCGTACTCGCAGCGTAGCGAGATCTTGTCGCCGTGGGCGTAGAAGCAGGCCAACAGGCGTCCTTCGCCGGGCGTGACCTGGCTGCAGTAGGTCTTGATCTCGGGCTCGCAAGCCTTGATGGCGGCTTCGACGATGTCGTCTTCGCCCCAGGCGCAGGCCGGGAGCAACGCCAGGAAAAGGACCAGGATTGCCGTGTAGGTTGTCCTCCGTCTCATTTGTCTGTCCTCACTTTGTGTCGGTGATTTCGCCGCCCCTCCCGGACCATGACCGAGCTACGTCGGGGCGAAAGTCGCTGTGGATCCCACTCGGGGCGGAGCCTTACACGGAGATCTAGGGAGCGCTATTGGACCTTGGTCCTACTTCCGGCACGAAAGCGCTCCAGGACGCCGGTCTCGACTCCGGCAGGACCAACCCCGCTAGAACCGGAAGCCGAAAGCCAAGGTGGTCTCGTAGTCGAGGTCGTCGGTCCGGTCGAACCACCGGACGCGGGCGTCCGGCCGCAGATAGCCCCCGCCGGAGCCCATGGGGATCTTGAGCGCAAAACCGGCATTGGCGGTGAAGGAATCCTCGAAGAAGAAGCCGCCGAGGAAGGGGCCGCGGGCCGTAAACTCGGCATTGGCCCAGCCGATGCCTGCAAAGACGTGGAGGGGGCCGCTCCCCACCTGGGCCACCGCGGAGAAGTCCACCAGCCAGAGATCGCCACTGGCGATCAGCCCGGGGGCCTCGGCCTGAAAATCCTGCCACCCCAAGGAGATTTCGAAGCCGAGCTGCCCCGCCGCGGGAAGGGTATAGCGGAATCCCGCGGCGCCGGAGTCGTCGATTTCGGTCGTGTCGGAGAAGTGGTATCCGCCGTAGAATTCGAAGCTGGGCTGAGCTTGGGCCGCCGGCGCCGTCAGGACGAGAATTGCGAGACCGGCGAACGCCAAGGTGAGAGTCGTTCGGTGAAGCTTCGTCATGTTGTCTTTCCTTGTTGGAGATTGGGTGGAAGCCGGGTTTGAACCCCGGGCACGCCCTGGCACGACAGCCAAGGACAGGGTGGCAGGCTATGCGAGCTGGGACCGCGCTCCTATAAGACCTTGGTCCTATGCAAAACGCGGTCCGTCACTCCCCAGCCGAAGTCCACCTCGGTGACGAGCTCGTCCCCAGGTTGTCCGTCCGCCCAACTGCCGCGGGCGAATGGACGGAGCCCGAGGCCGTTGACCACGACGACAGGCCGGAGACGTTTCATGGTGAGCTTTCCTTGAGGGAAATGTCAGGGCGTGTACCAGATCGGCGACGTGTAGGCGCGTTCCTGGATACTGACCGGCGCACCCTAGGTAGCTCCACTCCAAACACTTTGGCATCGTACGTCGTCCAGCGCGGTGTGGGGATTTCGAGCACGCGCACATAGTAGAAGGCACGCTGCTTCGCATCGAAGCTCGGGTCCTGCCAGAAGGCCGTCAGATAAGGATCGCCGATCGAATTCGAGTACGTGGCCTCCTTGGCATTGACGGTATTGCCCACGGGCGTCTTGCAACGGCCGTCGGCTCCGATCTTGCGGCCGTCGGAGACCGCCAGATCGTAGACCTGTTCCTGCGTCTTGCCGTCGGCGTCCAGCCAACCCTTGATGATCTGCACGCGATCCAGGTCGGCGCCGTCGGGATCTCTCACCGCTCGCACGAGGAAGGACGGCGCCTTGCCGCGCGGAGCGGAGGAAAGGTCACCCCCATCGGCGCACCGTTGTCGTAGCCATGCTCGGCGAAGTCCGAACGGTCGAGGTCGGATTCCTCGAAGTCCCAGCCGGCAAAGACACGGACCATCAGGCGAGTGCCGGTCGTCGCGTAGGTCTCCTTGCGGGCCATCGCATCCCACAGCGCTTCGCGCGTGTTCTCACGCGACCAAACGGCTGCAAGGCCTGAGGCCGAAGTCCGCCAGGCCCGAATCTTCTTACTCGGATCCGGGTTGGTGCGGCCGATGATGACTTCCTCGAATCGAATGGGGTCAGCGCTTGGCTCGAGAATGCTAACCTTGCCGAAGAAGCTGTCTTCCTGGGTGGTTGGCAGTCCGGTGTGACTGTCGGTCGATCCGATCAGGCCAAACTTGAAGGGATTGGCGCCCAGTTCTTGCTCGTAGGCGAGACCTCGCTTGTAGGCGGAGCGGGCGTACTCGCGCGGCAACATCTCTGGTGTATTGCTGACTGGTCCGAAGGAGCTCTCATCCCAGGTCTCGAAATCGGCGAACTCATCGTTGGGCGACAGGGCTGGGTGGGTCTCGCCGTCGCCCTTCATCTGCGTCACCTCGTAGAGTGGCTCCCAGCGCATGCGACGCTCCGCATAGTCCCGATCCAGCGGCCTCTTCGAGGCCAGGGTGATGTCGTCGAACATCAGGCCATTCGAGAGGTTGCCGTTGTGCGCGATCGCCATCAGCTGTCCACCGGTCTTACTCTCGTAGTCGGCCATCCACTCCCATAATCTTTCCGGGTCTTCGGTGTCATAGACGGAAATCGGAAGGATCTGATCGGCCTTATCCTTGCCGCCCCTGAAGATGACGTTGCGATGCAGGTTGTTTCCGTCAGGCGCTGAGGTCCATTCAAATCCGATGAACGCCGTAAACCTTCCCGGCTCGTTGTACTTCTCGGCCGCTGCCGTCGAGCGCTGCCAAAACGTGCGCCCCATATCAGGGAACTCCTTCAAGGGATCTTTCCTTTCGATCAACATCGCCTGGGCCCACATATCGAATGCCTTCGTAGGCTCTCCCGCCTTGACCGCATCATGAATCTCTTTACCCCAGGAATTTTTCAGCAGATCCGCGTTGGACTCCGCGATGGCGGGAGCGAGTCCGAGATTCTCGGCATGATCCGAGACGACGACGAAATCGAGCGGCCGCGGTAGTTGCACCGGAAGACCGTGACTCGATGTCACCAATTCGCCGCGCGAGACACGGAACGCATCCTCCGGCGTGAGCGTGCAGCCGACCATACCGGCATCCGTCGAGTAGCTGGTGTGCAGGTGTGTGTCGCCGAAGTAGACGCGATTGGGGAAGGTCTGCTCCGGATAGGGCGAGTATTTGACCTTCTTGTCGCTGGGCCCGGGCACATGCTGGGCCATGACCTGACCGGCCATCACGAGGGCCAAACACAGTGTTAGTGTCGACAGTGTTAGTTTCGTTTTCATCATTTGCTTTCCTTATTGCCAGGCGTATACCAGATCGGTGATGTGTAGGCGCGCTCTTGGGTCGTCATGGGAACGTCGTCGTCCATCTCGATCCTGAAGCTCCCACGGCGGCGCGCTGTCGCACTCCCCGGAGGCCAGGCAGCGAGTGGCCTGGGACGGTGAGCAGAGGAATCTGTCGGAGCCTTCAAGGCTGTCGGCCAGAAGAGGCGTCGATGCCGAGAGGAGTGTCGCAAACGCGACGAGAGCAAGGATCGCCATACGTTTCATGGCTTCGTACCTCCAAGTGGTTCTAGATGGTGATTCCAGGCCGTCGCGGTGGCCGGAGCTGCCGGCATCATCTGCCGCGCCGTCCGCCACCCCGCCGTCCGCCGCCGAAGCTGCCCCGGCTGCCGCCGCCAGGTGTCCTCGATGAGCGCCAGGTTGGGCTCGCCTTCGATCAGGACGAGCTCGGCCGGCAGCTCGCTCAGGAAAACCCGCGGCACCTGCGACGGGGTGAGCTTCTTGCCCGGGACGTTCTCGCGGACGTCGTCCCAGTTGGGGTTCTTCTTGGGGAGCTTCTTGAAGGCCTTGGGCAGCTTGTCGACGGCCGACCAGGGCCCGCTGAGCTGCTTGGCCATGAGCCACGACTCGCCATGACGCAGGTAGTGCGTCTTGGTGGTGCCGCTGGTGTAGACGAAGAGGTCCCAGTTGGTGTTGACGGCGAACTCGAGCTTGGACTTCTCCTCGACCGGGCTCCAGATCGGCTTGCCGTCGAGCAGCACCAGGACCGACGGCGCGAAGGCGGTGAAGATCACCGGCGGCTCGGCCTTGATCTCGGCCTCCCGGACGTCCTGGACGTGGGTGCGTTCGACGTTGGTCAGAAAGCGGTCGAGCTCGCCGACGAGGTCGTGCTTCGGCAGGATGCCCTCGATCCCCGCCATGAGCTTTTTCGACTTCTCGTCGTCGAGGGTCGGGAAGCGGCCGTCTTTGAGCTTGACGTCGCTGATCCGGACCTGACGGCTCTCGAGGTCGATGTCGGTCTTGGCGGTGATCTCGATGGCTCCCAGGAGCGGCGTCTCCTCTCCGCTGGGCGCGAAAGCGACGGCGATGCGGGCCGTCAGACGGCTGGCGTCTTCCCAGGTCTCGATCTGCGGTTGGTAGAGCACCAGCTTGCCGGCGTCCTCGACGATCTCGCGCGGCCACTGAGGGTCGCTCCAGTCGATCTCCGAGGTGGCTTGGGAGGCGGTGTCATCTGGGGCGGCAGGCTCGTCCTGGGCGAGGACGAGAAAAGCGGTCGCGAAAAGCAAAGAGGTACACGCGAAGGCGATCGCTCGTTTCGTCATTGTCTGGCCTTTCAAGAGGGTCTGGTTATTCGAGATTAGCTGAAAACGAACGGCGGCGACAACGCGCCGCCGCTCGCGAGCTCTCGAAAGGGGCTAGTCGGTCAGGAGGATGGTCACCCGGTCCAGCTCTCCGACGAACGGGAAGGGATCCTCATAGAGCCTCGAAACCTGGGTGCCGGTGTCGCGCCCAATGTCGAAGGTCTCGGCCAGCGAGTAGGTGCTGATGTGCATCGTAGGCATGGACTGAGAAGCGACCTTCTCGCCATTCACGTACAGCTCGCCGGTGCCGCCGAACTCACGGGTCTTGGTGAACTTGAACTCCAACTCCGTCTCACCCTCCGGCAGCGGCGGCGAGGCCATCGTGTAGTAGAGGCCGTCGAGGTAGTTGTAGTCGTAGTAAAGCCGGCCGCCCTTGATGAACATCGTGAAGCCGCCGGTCATGCCGCCGACCGCCGCGATGACACCCTGCTCGTGGCCTTTCAAGTCGAGGGTCGTGGTGATCGTGTGGGACCGGTTCTTGACCGGGGCCGAGGCCTTCTCAGCGATACGGATGGCGCCCGGTGCGTAGTAGACGAACTCCTTCTGATCTCCGAACAGGACGTCCTGCATCCCGGCCAGCCGCTTCAACATGTCGTCGTAGAGCGGGTAGACGTTGTACTTCCAGGCCTCCTCCTCGAAGATCTTCTTCAGCTCCTCGAGCTTCTCCGGGTGCTCTTTGGCCAGGTTGGTACTCTCCGAGAAGTCCTCGGCCACGTGGTAAAGCTCCCAGACATCATCCTCAAATGGGGTGACAGAACCGACGATCCATGGCATCCGCTTGCCATGCAGCGTCACCGCTTTCCACCCGTCAACCCAGATGGCCCGGTTGCCGAACATCTCGTAGTACTGGCGCTGCTTGCGGTTGGGCGCGCCGGCGTCATCGAACGAGTAGAGTATCGAGGTGCCGTCCAGGGGCTTCTGCTCGATGCCGTGGTACTCCTTGGGAGCCTGCACACCGGTCGCTTCCAGGATGGTAGGAGCGATGTCGCTGATGTGGTGGTACTGGTTGCGGATCTCGCCTTTGGCCTCAATGCCGTTCGGCCAGTGGACCACCAGCGCGTCGTGCTGACCACCGCGGTGCTCGCTCTGTTTGAAGTAGCGGAACGGGGTGTTGCCGGCCATCGCCCAGCCCGCGTGGTAGTGCGGGTAGGTGGTCGCGTCTCCCCAGCGGGCGTAGTTGCGCATGCTGGCGTCGAACGGGGTCTGCAGGCCGTTTAGAACGTAGGTCTCGTTGAAGGTCCCGGCGAGACCACCCTCGCCGCTGGCGCCGTTGTCGGCGGTGACGAAGATGAGCGTGTTGTCAAGCTCACCGATGCGCTCGAGGTTGTCGACAATGCGACCGATCTGGAAGTCGACGTGCTCCATCTGGGCCGCGAACACCTCCATCTGCCGCGCGTAGAGCATCCTCTCGTCGTCGCTCAGTGAGTCCCAGGCCTTGATCTCGTCGATCCGCTCCGTGAGCAACGTTTCCTGCGGGATGATACCGAGGCGCTTCTGGTTGGCGAGGATCATCTCGCGCGCCTTGTCCCAGCCCATGTCGAACTTGCCGCGGTACTTGGCCCGGTACTCCGCCGGCGCCTGGTGCGGCGAGTGCATCGAGCCCGACGCCCACAGCATCATGAAGGGCAGGTCCGGCTGGAGCGACTTGTGGCCGGTGATCCAGTGGATGGCCCGATCGGCGAGGTCCTTGTCGAGGTGCTCGGACTTGTGGTAGGGCTCGGGGGTGTGGTCGTTCCACATGACCGGGATGAACTGATGCACGTCCGCGGCCATGAAGGTGTAAGCGTGGTTGAAGCCCTCGCCGCTCGGCCAGCGGTCGAAGGGACCGACCTGCGACACCTCGTAAAGTGGTGTGTGGTCCCACTTGCCGAGCGCGTAGTTGATGTAGCCCGCTTCCTGAAGGTAGTTGGCGACCGATTTCGCGCTCGGCGGCACTATGGCGTTGTAGCCTGGAAAGCCCATGGCGGTCAGCGCGTGACTCCCCAGCCCGATAGAATGGGGGTTGCGGCCGGCCATCAGCGTGGCACGCGACGGCGAGCACAGAGCCGTCGTGTGGAAGTTGTTGTAGCGCAGCCCGTTTGCCGCCAGACGATCGATGTTCGGGGTCTCGATGAGCCCGCCAAAGCTGCCGACCTGGGCGAAGCCCACGTCGTCGAGAAGGAGGATGAGGACGTTGGGAGCCCCCTCGGGCGGACGCACCGGCTTGGGCCACCACTCCTCGCTCTCTTCATAGGTCTTGGCGATTTTTCCCTGAAACTTCTGGACGGTCTCCCCGGTGGCCGTGCCGGTCACGGCGACGGTCAACAGGAGTACGACGAGGCCGACCCCAAGGAGGCCGGCGAGTCCTTTTCGAGTCAGTGATCTGTTCATCTGCTAGTTCCTTTCATCTTCCAGGGGGCTATTCGTCTTCCGGCGGGAAGTGCCTAAAGAGCTTGTCGACGGCCTTGTGGATCCTCTTCTCGAGCTTCTCGCTCTTCTTGGGGATGGAGTCGGTCGCGATGCCGCGCCAGACGAGCTTCTTCGCCCCGGCGTCGACCATGTCGAGCATCAGGGTCCCCACGTCGACGTTCTGGACGTTGACGGTCGTCGTCCCCCAGCCGCCCCAGCCTCTCCAGCCGCGATAGCCGCCGTAGCCCCAGGTGTCGCCGGAGATCCGCGTCTCGGTGTCGGTCGAGGTGTGGACGACGACCCGGAGGTCCGCTCCGTCGTCGACTTTCTTGAGGCCTTTGGCTACGAGGCCCTCCTCGATCGCCTTGATCATGCGCTCGCGCATGAGCGGGCTCACGGCCTCGTTCGCTTCCTCGATCGTGAAGCTCTTGTACTGCGAGAAGTCCGCGGACTTGTCGTGGTCCACCGAGATGCCGGCGAACGAGCCCGTCGCCAAGACCAGGGCGAGGGCAAAGAAGATGGATGTCGTTTTCCTCATGTCATGTCTCCTTCGGCGTGGACGTCAGTCGACGACTTCGAGCTCCGTCTCGTTAATGGCCTTCTGGCAAGCCTCGGTGGCCTCCTCTTTGTGCTCCAGGAGGCAAGACGCCACACGGCCCTCACCCATCTCGACGTCGGAGCAGTGCTTCATCAGGTCGTCCGCGCATTGAGCCGCGAGGTAGGAAACGGCCGTCACGAACTCCTCGAGCTCGGCCGCCGCCAGATAGAGCCCGTACTCGCAGCGCAGCGAGATCTTGTCGCCGTGAGCATAGAAGCAGGCCAACAGGCGTCCTTCGCCGGGTGTGACCTGGCTGCAGTAGGCCTTGATCTCGGGCTCGCAAGCTTTGAGCGCGGCCTCGACGACATCGTCTTCGGCCCAGGCAGCGACCGGGAGCAGCGCTAGGAAAAGGAGCAGGATTGCCGTGTACACTATGTTCCGTCTCATGATCTGTCCTCGTTTCTGTGGGTTAGTCGGAATGGATTCTCGTTGCTTTCGGGTCGATCATACCGAACACGAGACCGCAAGGAAATGGACTCTGGTCTCATCTCCAGAAGGCAACGACGCGCTGAACGGTCCAGAAGGCGGCCAGGGTTCCGATGGCATAGGTGGGGAGGCGCCAGGCCCAGACCGGCCAACGCACCTCGAAGCGTTGATTCGCGACCAGCACGACGAGGATCGCCGCGACGAAGAGGAGTTGGCCCAGCTCGACCCCCACGTTGAAGAGGAAGAGGGCCAGAGGGATGGCGCTTTCGGGCAGCCCGACCTCGCTCAGAGCGCCGGCAAAGCCGAACCCGTGCAGCAGCCCGAAGGTGAGCTCCACCACCCACGGATACCGTTCCGTCCACCCCGGACGTCCCTGGCGCGAGTGGGCGATCTCCGAAGCCAGGAAGAGGATCGAGAGCGCGATTGACCGCTCCCACCGGTGCCGAGGGTGCGTGGACGAAGCCCAACGTCGCCAGCGCCAGGGTGATCGAGAGGGCGACGGTAAACGACGTCACTGTCGCCACGAGCTTGCGCCATCCCTCGACGTGCAAGAGCAGCGCCAGGACGAAGAGGAGGTGGTCGATCCCGCCTACGGGCTCGCAACATCTGGCCGACGCTCACGTGATCGCTGCGGCGATCGACCTTGGTGGCGGTCTTGCCTTGACGACCGATCCCAAGGACCTCGGTCGCCTGGCCGCCGTCTATCGCAACGTGATGGTGGTCGCCTTTCCCTGACCCGACGCACTACCCGCCCAGGCGTTCCTTACTTCGCTTATCCGGCTCTGAACTTCGGACTTCGATATTCAATCTTTATTCTCTCCCTTCGTTTCAAGGCGCGTACCACTCCGAGTCTCTTCGCCCGTCTGCCGCTGATATTTTAGCGTTGTTGTTGAAGTTCGACCTTATCGCTCTTATACTAGGCGGGAGGCTGACGAAGCCAGGCAAATTCCTCGTCGGTGTTCGGCGCGGGGTCGCTGGCGACGATCCGGGAGCCACCGGCGTTGAGGACCCGGTCGGCTTGCCCGATTTCAGCGTGATCCGGATGGTGCTTCGCGGCGGCAGCGGCCAGGCGACGAGCCATGAGGACCTGGCCCTCGGAGAGGAGAGTCCGGATCTCCGCGAGGAGAACGTCCGGCGCGGCATCCGGGGCGACAGCCCGCAACATGGTCCCGGATATCGACGGATCGTCGACCTGAAAGCGTAGCTGCTCAGGGCTTGCGCCTTCAACCATGGCGTGAACCATGTCCTCGACTTGTTGCCGAACCTCGTCCGACAGACTCTCGAGGTCTTCAAGCATCTGGTTGCTGAGCGCGGGTTGGGCCATGGTCGATCTCCAGTCGAGATCTTATTCTACGACAGATGGCGACCCGCTACCAACTTCCGTTTCCGCGAGCTGCGGGCGAGGTGGTTGGTCATCAGCGACGTCGACGGGCGCACCATGGCCATCCATCAAGGCAGGCATCACCACCCGTCGGCTGCCTGCCGCAGAGCTCGCGCGACCTCTTCGTGGCCCTTGGTCAGCGCGTGCTCGGCGGCGGTGTCGCCGTCGCCGTCGACCAGACCGGGGCCGGCGCCGTGGCGCAGTAGTACACGGACCACCTCCATCTGACCTTCGCCAGCGGCGAACATCAGCGGTGTCCACACTTCGCTCTTGTCCGCCGCGTTTGGGTCGGCGCCGTTTTGCAGGAGCAGCTCGACGGTGTCGGCGAAGGCGCCGGTCGAGGAGTACATCAGCGCCGTGCGCCCCATGAAGTCGGTGGGGCCGTCGAGAGTGGCGGCCCACAGGGCCTGGGCGGCGCGCCGCGCCTCGGCGGCGGACGGAGCGGCCGCCGGGGGCGCCTTCGCAGCCGGCTCCTCGACGGCGGTTGCGGGAGTCTCGGTCTCGGTCGAGCAGCCGGCCAGGAGGGTCAGGATGGCGAACGAGTGAAAGAGTCGGATCATGGTATCGGGGCAGGCTATCAGACTTCCTCGCGTCAGCTATGGGACCTTGGTCCTACAAGGCCGTCGGGAACCGGCCGAAATGGCGCCGGTCCTGTTCTCTGTGGTAGACAAGAAGAGGTCATGAAGATCCCTTACGGCGTCGCCGACTTCTACAGCCTCCGCACCGACAACCTGCTCTACGTCGACCGCACCGAGCACGTCCGGACCCTGGAGGAGCTCGGCAGGTCCCTGCTCTTCCTGCGTCCGCGGCGCTTCGGCAAGTCCCTGTGGCTGAGCGTCCTGGCCAACTACTACGACCTGCGTACAGCCGAGGATCACGAGATCCTCTTTGGCGGTCTGGCCATGGGCCACCCTCCCGCCGGGGGAAGCGAGGGGGGAGACGGCCGCGGCCCCACCCCTCTGGCCCACCGCTACTTCGTGATGCGCTGGGACTTCTCCAAGATCAATCCGGACCCACCGCCATGGGGCGTCAACGCACAGGTCAGCTCGCACCACGAGCGGATCGGCAACGAGATCAACGGCTATCTGAACATGACGATCCGCGTCTTCCAGAGGGCCTACCGCGAGCATCTGCCGGAAATCCTGGAGCTGAGCGAGGATCCCTTCCACAACTTCGAAGAGCTCCTCTCGATCCTCCTGGAGACACCCTATCGTCTCTACCTCTTGATCGACGAATACGACAATTTCGCCAACGAGGTCCTGGCCAACGACGAGGAGGCCTACCAGGAGCTCGTCCACAGCGACGGTCCCTTCAAGTATCTCTTCAAGTGGGTCAAGGGCCTCATGGCCGGTGCGGGACTCGAGCGCCTCTTCATCACCGGCCTCGCCGCTGGCGATGTCCGACATCACCAGCGGCATGAACATCGCCGACAACGTCTATCTCACCCCTCAGCTCAACGCGCTCTGCGGCTTCACCGACAAGGAGGTCCAAGGTCTCCTCGAACAGTTCCACGCCGAGAGGACCGCGGAGGCCGCCGACGGCACCGCGGCGGCGCCCGCCTGGACGGTCTCCGAGGCACGCTCCATGATGCGCGACTGGTACAACGGCTACCGCTTCACGCCCACCGCGGAGGCCGGAGATACGGAGGCGGTCTACAACCCGACCCTGGTGCTCTACTTCCTCAACCAGCTCCAGCGATTCGACGCCTATCCGCGTCAGATGCTCGATTCCAACCTGGCCGACGACGAAGGAAAGCTCGACTACCTCGCCCAGGTCGCCGCGGGCCGGGACGCGGTGATCGACATGATCCGCAAGGACGAGCCTCTCGAAGTGCCGCAGATCCTCGACCGTTTCACCCTGCACGAGATGCTGGAGCGCTCGGCCCAGGATTCGAGTTTTCTCGGGGCCTACCTCTACTACTTCGGCATGGTGACCCTGGCGGGAGAGACCTCGCGGCGCAACTGGCTTCTGGAGACTCCCAACGAGGTGGTCCGGGGTCTTTACGTCGAGCGCATCCGGCGTTTGCTCCTGCCCCTGGGAGCCGACCGCACCGCCGCCATGAAGCCGGCGTGGGATCTGACGGAGGGCAAGGAGATCGAGCCCTTCCTCGACTTCATCGAAGCGACGCTCTTCCCGACCTTCTCGAACCGCGACGCCACCTGGGCCAACGAGCTGACGGTGAAGACCGTCTTCCTGACCCTGCTGTGGAACGTCGCCAACTACATCACCTTCTCCGAGCCCGAGTTGGAGCACCGCTACGCCGATCTCTGCCTTCTGCGCCGTCCCGACGCACGGGCGTCGAGCCTTTGGGATCTCCTGTTTGAATTCAAGAGATTGTCCTTGAAGAAGCTCGGGATGAGCGGCAAGGACGTGAAGGCGACGCCGCGGGCGGAGCTGATGGAGCTCAAGGAGGTGAAGAAGGCTCTCGAGGAGGCCGAGGGGCAGCTCGTGGCCTATCGGGGCGCTCTCGAAAGACGCCAGGGCGACGCCCTGAAGCTGCGCGCCTACGCGGTGGTGGCCCTGGGCTTCGAGCGCCTCGTCGTCCGGCCTTTGCCCTGACTTCGGCTGCGAGCGCTTGAGCGACTCAGGTGTCTCAATCGCTAAGTCCTCCCAGCTGTTGCGCCTCCCTGATCGGGGGCTACCGCCCACCCCGCAACGACGCCTTGAGCTCTTCCTGCTCGGCGGGCCCGAAGGCCCGCCTTTGATGAGGCTTCACCGGCGCGCTCCGGCGGCGCCTGTTTCGGCGAAGCGGACCCAGGATCCCTTCCGCCTCGGCTCGCGGATTCGTCGAGGGAGCACCCGCGGGCAAGAAGGCGACGAGTGGATCCCCCTGAGCGCCGAAGACCTCGTCTACCCGGAGGAGGGCCCCCACTTCTTGTTCCTCGCCCCGATGGGAGACGCGCTGCGTCGCTACCTGGAGAGACGTCCGGGTATCGTCGTGACCAGCGACGTGACGCTGGTCGCAAGGCCGAGTGTACTCGAAGCGGCTGGATCTGTTCTTCCAGATCGACGCTAAGACCGAAGAGCTGGTGGCATTTGACGCTACGACCGGTGAGCGTCTTCTGATCTCGGACGAGGAGGAGGCGGGGCGCAAGGCCGCGGAG
>CBDUYN010000045.1:0-56312 GCA_965371445.1 uncultured bacterium
GTAGGTTTTCAGGGTCGCTTCGTCCAGCTTCATGAGGCTCTTGTACCACAGAAGCTGCGCATCGCGTCCGGGGTGGCAATACCAAGGCCCGCCGGCGGCGGTACGGGGCACGGCGGCATGGACCGTCCGAGGCGTCGGATCGAGCCTCACCTTGGCCTTGTCCGGAGACGACGCGCCGCGTCGTCCTCTTCGCCGGGAGCGTCGGCGCGAACGCCGGCTGCTCTTCGCGGCCGACGGATTTCCAGCAGATCGATGTCAGATCCCGGCGCCGTTTTCCGTCTTTATAGGGGTAGACGCGAGTCTACGTGGCGCGGCCGCGGCCCGCGAGGGCCGGTTCGCATTCCCGCATGGGGCGGGGCCGCCGAAGGCTCCCCAAGATGGAGGACGCCCATGTCCGAGGTCATTCACTACTTCGAACCGTACAGCCTGGTCGAGGTCACCACGGTGACGATCGGCAATCGCCGCCTGATGAGCCCGTCGGAGGAGGTCAACAAGATCATCGCCGGCGTCTTCGGCAAGGCCCAGCGGAAGTACGAGATGAGGATGTGCGACATCAAGGTAATGTCGTCACACTATCATGCAATCCTGCAACCGAGGGATGCGGGCCATCTCGCCCGGTTCATGAACTTCGTCAACACGAACCTCTCGAAGGAGCTTGGCAAGCTCTATGGGATCGAGGGTCCGAAGTTCCAGTCGTACCACCTGATTCCGGTCAGCGACGAGGAGGAGGCGCAGGTCGATCGGCTCAGGTACCTGATCTCGAACTCCGTGAAAGAGCACCTCGTGGAGCGTCCTGAGCAATGGCCGGGCATCCACGGTGTGACGGCTCGGCCGGACAGTGTCTCCCCTCCTGGATCCCCCCAAGGGGACCGTCCCTTGCTCATGGGTCGCTGGTACAACCGGAGCCGGGAGTACGCGGAGCTCCAGCGGACGGGAGAGGCGGACCCTGAGGAGCTCGCGACCGACGAACGGATCGTGCTTTCGCCGTTGCCGTGCTGGAAGCACTTGTCGGAGGAGGAGTATGACCGTCGAGTGGCGGAGATCGTCGAGGTGGTGGTCGCGGAGGCAGCGCAGGAACGTCGCCTGACCGGCCAGAAGGTCGCGGGGGTGAAGAAGATCCTGAGGACGAAGCCGCTCAGCTACCCCAAGACGGTGGAGAAGTCTCCGAAGCCGCGCTTCCATGCGTTCCGCAAGTCGGTCTACAAGCAGATGTGGGAGGCGTACTCGTGGGTGCTGGCGGCGTTTCGCGAGGCAGCGGACAGATTGCGCGACGGGGATCGGGACGTGGTCTTCCCCGAGGGGACGCATCCACCGAACTTGCCTTTCGTTCCGTTCGCGTGCCGGGGGCAGCCAGCGTAAGGCCGAGTCGTCGGACCTGTGGGAGGTTCGAGGGCAGCGGCCGGAGTGCTCTTTGACACCCGACCTATGATTTCCGGCTCTCCGAGCGCGGAATAGGAGAGGGTGTATCCAGATGATCGGGAGAGGGAGAAGGACGGCGGCTTGCAGCAAGTTCGGGGGCGCGATTTGGGACCTTTTTCATCTAGGTGCCCGCCACTTCTTATAGAAGTGGGGGGCACCTAAAAGTCGGCCTAAAAGTCGGACGGTTGGACCGTCGCCGGATCGCCGTGATGAGCGACGGCGCGCTGCGGCACGTTCCCTTCGCCGTCCTGCCGAAGCCCCGGCCCGACGGCACCGCGACGGGAACAGAACCGCTTCTCGTCGACGAGCACGAGGTCGTCCACCTGCCTTCGGCCTCGGTCCTGGCGGCTCTGCGTCGTGAGGCCGGGGCGCGGACGGCGGCGAGCGTCGCGCCGGAGGCGCGCCATGCCACGACCGTCGCGCCGGAGGCGCGCGCCACGACCGTCGCGCCGGAGGCGCGCGCCACGACCGGAGTCACGGTCTTCGCCGACCCGGTCTACAGCCCGGACGACCCGAGGATCGGGAACCGTCCGGCGGCGGCGGACTCGTCCTGGGTCCGGTTGCCCTACTCCGCGGACGAAGCGAAGGCGATCCGCGCCCTCGCCGCCGGGGGCGAGCGGGTAAAGTACTTTACGGGCTTCGACGCGAGCCGCGAGCGGGTCCTGAGCGGCGAGCTGGCCGGGGAACGGATCCTCCACTTCGCGAGCCATGCCGTCGTCGACACGGATCACCCCGAGCGTTCGGGTCTCGTCCTGTCGCTGTTCGACCACAAGGGGCGTCCGGTCGACGGCTACGTGCGTCTGCCCGAGCTCTACGGCCTGGAGCTCCAGGCGGAGCTGGTGGTGTTGAGTGCTTGCCGCACCGCTCTCGGACGTGAATTCCGGGGCGAGGGCCTCGTCGGGCTCACCCGCGCCTTCCTGAACGCCGGGGCATCGCGTGTCGTGGTGAGCCTGTGGAGCGTCGAAGACCGGGCGACGGCGGAGTTGATGACGAGGTTTTACCGCGGCGTCCTGGGCGAGGGGCTGGCACCCGCGGCGGCGTTGCGTTCGGCGCAGCTCTCGTTGCGTTCGGAGGCGCGCTGGCGGGCACCGTATTACTGGGCTGGATTCGTCCTCCAGGGTGAATGGCGTTGACCGGGCCAACAAAATCGGCGCGGCCGTGTCCTACCTCCATCGAAACCAACCGAGGAGGACGACATGAGCGACGACAAGACCCGTTCCCGACGCGATTCCGAAGGCCCCGAGGAAGAGGGCGGCTCGAAGACCGGCTTTTCCGTGGGTCCGGCACCGATCAAGGACTCGGAAGGTCCTGAGGAAGAGGGCGGCTCGAAGACCGGCTTCTCCGTCGGCCCGGGACCGTCGAAGCGTCCGGTGAAGCCCCCGGAAAAGGATTGATGGAAAAAGTCTTCTTCAACGGCGTCGACGGCGCGACGGGTTCCTATCTGTTGCCCGAGATGCCACTCGAACGCTTCGTCGAGGCGGTGGTCGGCCGGCGATGGCGTCCGCCGGCGGCGCCGCGACGGACGCGCTCGGGGATCGATCCCGACGACCTGGCGTCGGCGGGCTGGGGGATCGTTTTCCCACGCCAAGTCGACGCCGCGGTCCGCGAGGCTCTCGGGGGGCTCGTGGAGCACCGTCGCGCCGAGGCTGCGGCGGACGACGAGAGACGCTGTCGCGAGCTCGTGTACGAGCCGGGGGAGACGAAGCTCGAGTTCCTGGCACGTCACGACGTCGGACCGGGTCCGGTCGATCCGGGGCGAGTGCCGTTCTACCTGCTGCTGGTGGGCGGCCCCGGGGAGATTCCCTTCGACGTCCAGTACCAGCTGGGCGTCCAATTCGCGGTGGGCCGGGTCGCCTTCGACTCCGCCGAGGAGTACGCGGCCTACGCCCGCGCTGTGACGTCGGTCGAGAAGGGCGAGGTCCGGCGCGGGCGCCGCGCTGTTTTCTTCGGGGCCCTGAACCCTGACGATCCGTCGACTCAAGGGAGCGTCGAGCACCTGGTCCGTCCCCTATCGCGGGCGTTCGTCGACTCCGTGGACGACTGGGACGTCGAGGCGGTGGTGGGGGCGTCGGCGTCGAAGGACGCACTCGTCGAGGTGCTGGGAGGCAAGAGGACACCGGCGTTCTTGTTCACTGCTGGTCACGCGGTGGGCTTCCGGGCCGACGATCCGGAGCAGCGGGCGCGTCAGGGGGCGCTTTTGTGCAGCGACTGGCCGGGTCCCATGGTCTGGAACGGCGACGAGGTGCCGTCCGAACATTACTTCGCCGCCGCCGACCTCGACGACAAAGCCGACGTTGCGGGTCTCGTCAGCTTTCACTTCGCGTGCTACAGCGCCGGAACGCCGCGCCTCGACTCGTTCGAGCGCGACACGGCGCCGGGTAAGATCGCGCCGCGGGATTTCGTGTCGCGTCTTCCGCAGCGTCTCCTGGCGCATCCCGGCGGCGGCGCCCTGGCGGTCGTCGGCCACGTCGACCGGGCGTGGGAGTCCTCCTTCCTGTGGACCGGCGCCGGCAGTCAGTCGGCGGTTTTCGAAAGCGCGTTCCGCGATGTCTTGGCGGGACGTTGCCTGGGGACGGCGATAGAAGTCTTCGGCCAGCGCTACGCCGAGCTCGCCGTCGAGCTGGAGGCGTCGCGCGACGCGTCGCCGCCGCAGGCGGCACTCGCCCTGGCGCGGCTCTGGGCGGCGCATCGCGACGCCCGCGGTTATGTCGTCCTTGGTGATCCAGCCGTGCGGGTTGCTTGTAGGTGACGGCGTCACGCCGACCGGTGTCGGACGCTGCCTTGACGCGCATCTCCCAGCTCCGACCCCAAGGGCAAGCCGAGCTGCGTGGCACGTTCTCGTTGAACATCCACCTCCAAGCCACGAGCCCAGATGGATGTGGCAGAAAATGGGTGGCACCTAAAAGTCGCCTAAAAGTCGGGCACCTAAAAGTCGGCTCCTAAAAGTCGGCTCCTTCCGCCACCGACGCCGTGGCCGGGGCTTCCTGCTCGTCCCCGCTCCAGGCGGCCGGCAGCGGCTCGGCGTGCTCTCCTTTTTCCGCCATGAAGTGGACCACCGGCACCACGACGAGCGTCAGCGCCGTCGAGGCGATCGCTCCGGTCATGAGCGCGATCGCGAGCCCCTGAAAAATCGGGTCGAAGAGGATGACGAACGCTCCGACAACGACTGTCCCGGCGGTCAGGAGGATCGGCCGCAACCGGACCGCACCCGCCTCGACCACCGCTTCGCCAAGCGTCCGGCCGCGTTCGAGCGACAGGTTCACGAAATCGATTAGCAGCACCGAGTTACGCACCATGATGCCGGCGAGAGCGATGAAGCCGATCATCGACGTCGCGGTGAAGAAAGCTCCGAAGAGCCAATGTCCCGGCAGGACGCCGATGAGGCTCAGGGGAATCGCGATCATCATCGTCAGCGGCACCTTGAACGAACGGAACCAGGCGATGATCAACATGTAGATCAAGATCAGGGCGACGCCGAAAGCCGCTCCGAGGTCGCGGAAGACCTCGTAGGTGATCTGCCACTCGCCGTCCCACTTCATCACCGGCCGCTCGGTCAGCGAGGGCGCGTCGCGGTAGAGCTCCTCGATCGTCGAGCCTTTGCCCATCTCGATGTTTTGGATCCGCTCCGACAGGTCGAGAATAGCGTAGATCGGGCTCTCGGCGCTTCCCGCGACGTCGGCGGTCACGTAGACGACGGGTTTCAAGTTCTTGCGGTAGCGGCTCGCCGGACGCACGGTCTCCTCGACGCGAACGAGCTCCGAAAGCGGCACCAAAGCCCCCGACATCGAGGCCAACCGGACGTCTCCCAGGTCCGCCACCGAGGAACGCTCGGCACGGGGCACCTCGAGGCGGATCTCGACCCCCTCGACCTCTTCGTCGTCGTGCAGGACTCCCGCCGTCTCGCCCTCGAGGGCGAGACGTAGGGTCCTCGCGACCCGCGCCGCGGGGACGCCGTGAAGCGCCGCTTTCTCGCGGTCGACGTGGAAGATCCGCTTGGGCTGCGGATCCTCGACGTACCAGTCGACGTCGACGACCCCGTCGGTAGTCCGAAAGACGTCGAGGATTCGTTCGGCCGTCTTGTGGCGCTCGGCCTCGTTCGGACCGTAGACCTCGGCGACGAGCGTCGAGAGCACCGGCGGTCCCGGCGGCACCTCGACCACCTTGACCGCCGCGCCGTGGCGCGCCGCGATCTCCTGGACGCCCGGACGCAGGCGCTTGGCGATCGGATGGCTCTGCTCGCGGCGATCGTCCTTGTGGGCGAGGTTCACCTGCAAGTCGGCGACGTTCGAGCCCGAGCGCAGGTCGTAGTGACGGACGAGGCCGTTGAAGTTGATCGGCGCCGAGGTGCCGGCGTAAAGCTCGATGTCTCTGACCTCTGGGACCTCCGCCAGGTAGTCCGAGATCTCCCGCGCCACCTGCATCGTTTTTTCCAGGGTCGTCCCCTCGGGCATGTCGATCACGACCTGGAGCTCGCTCTTGTTGTCGAAGGGCAACATCTTGACGCTGACGAGCTTCAAGGGCATGAGCGCCACGGAGCCGATCAGGAGGACCGTGATCGCGCCCAGAAAAATCCAGCTGCGGCGGGGGCTCCGCAAGAGCGGCACCAGGAGCCTCTGGTAGCCGTGGTAGATACGGCTCTGCTCAATCCCCTCGCCCTCCTCGCCGTCGTGATGGCCGCCGGAGCCGAGGAGCCGGTAGGCGAACCACGGCGCCGCGACGAGCGCCACCAGGAGAGAGAACGCCATGGCCAGCGACGCTCCCACCGGCATCGGCAGCATGTAGGGGCCCATCAGGCCGCGTACGAAAGCCATCGGCAGGACCGAGGCGATCACCGTCAGGGTGGCGAGGATCGTCGGGTTGCCGACCTCGTCGACAGCCGCGATCGCCGCTCTTAGGGGCGGGAGCTTTTTCATCGAGAGATGCCGCACGATGTTCTCGACGACGATGATCGAGTCGTCGACTACGATGCCGGTGACGAAGATGAGCGCGAAGAGCGTCACGCGGTTCAACGTGTAACCGAAGACGTAATAGACGAAAAGCGTCAGGGCAAAAGAGACCGGCACCGAGATGAAGACGACCAGGGCGCCGCGGGGACCGAGGGCCAAACCGATCAGGATCGAGACCGAAACGATGGCGACGATCAGGTGGAGCAAGAGCTCGTCGGCTTTCTCCTTCGCCGTTTCGCCATAGTCGCGGGTGATCGTCATGCCGACCTCGGGCGGCAGGAGGGCGCCCCTCAAGTCCTCGAACTTCCTCTGGACGGCTGCCGACACGCGGTGGGCGTCGGCGCCCTGGCGCTTCGCGACCGAGACGGTGACGGCGGGCAAGAGCCCCTCGGTTTCGGCGTCGCGGTAGAAGACGTAGGTCTTCGGCTCCTCGGCGCCGTCGACGATCTCGGCGACGTCGCGCAGGTAGACGGGGCGGCCCTGGTGGAGGCCCACGACGAGACTCGCGACCTCGTCGGCGTCGCGCAGAAAAGCTCCGGCCTCGACGAGGACCTCCACGCCGCGTTCCTCGAAGCTGCCGGCGGGCACCGCGGCGTTCTGCATCCGGATCGCGGCGGCCACGTTCGCCGGGTCGATGGCGGCCGCGGCCAGCTTGCCGGTGTCGAGAAAGACCCGCACCTGGCGCTTTTCGCCGCCGATGAGGTGGACCTTGGAGACGTCGTCGATCGTGGCGATCTCTTTCTTGAGCTCCGCGGCCATGCGCCGCAGCTCCGCCGAGTCGTAGGTCTCGCTCCACAGCGTCAGGGCAAGGACCGGGACGTCGTCGATCGTTCGCACCTTGATGATCGGCAAAGTGGCGCCGTCGGGAATGAGGTCGAGCCCCGAAGCGATCTTGTCGTAGACCTTGACGAGGCTCCGCTCCTGGTCGGCGCCGACGAGGAAACGCACGGTCACCATGGCAACTCCGGGCATCGAGGCCGAGTAGACGTACTCGACGCCAGGGATCTCCCACATGCGTTTTTCAAGGGGAACGGTGACCCGGTTCTCGACTTCCGTGGGGTTGGCCCCCGGCATGCCGACGAAGAGGTCGATGATCGGGACGACGATCTGCGGCTCCTCTTCTCGGGGCGTCAGCCTCACGGCGAGGATCCCGACACCGAGGGCGGCAATGACGAGGAGCGGCGTGAGCTTCGAGTCGATGAAGAAGCGGCTGATCTTACCGGCCGGTCCGAGCTTTTCCGTCATGGTCGTAGTCCTCTGCAGGTCAATCCCCGGATCAGCCCTTTTCCTTGTAGCGGGCGCCGTCGATGAGGTCTGCCCCCGGTTCGCCGGCCGACGAGCCCACGGCGTAGCGCTCGCCCACCGAGAGCCCGGAGAGGACCTCGACCGCGCCGTCGCTGCTACGTCCGGTCTTGATCCAGCGCAGCCGTAGGCGTCCGTCTTCGCCGGCGACGTAGAGGCCTTCCAACTGGCCGCGGCGGACGATCGCGTCCTCCGCGACCCGCAGGACCTGGCGCTCGCCGCGGGTGAAGACGACGCGGGCGAACATGCCCGACTTCAAGGAGGCGTCGGCGTTGTCGAGGATCAGCTTGACCGCGAAGGTACGGCTCGCCGGGTCGCCCGACGGGACGACCCGGTCGACCGTCGCCGCGAGCTTGCGGTCGAGGACCTCGACCCATGCCGGCGCGCCTTCGGCGAGGCCGACGACGTCGGTCTCGGGCACCTGGACGCTCACCTTGACCTGCGAGAGGTCTTCGAGGGTGAAAAGCGGCGATCCGGGAGTCGCCATGTCGCCCGCCTCGATACGCTTCTCGACCACCCAGCCGGCCATCGGGCTTCGAACTTCGGCATAGCCGAGCGTGACCTCGGACGCGGCGAGGTTGGCCTGCGCCTGGTCGAGGGCCGCTTCGGCGACGCGGTAGCCGGCGGTCGCGTCCTCGAGGCTCTTCTCGGTCACCGAGCCACGGCCGTGGAGCTCGACCATCCGATCGCGCTGAGCGCGGGCGTTCTCCAGGTTGGCCTCGGCCATGCGGACCGCGGCCTGCGCCTGGCGCACGGCAGCCTTCAGGTCACGGCTCTCGAGGCGCGCCAGGAGCGCTCCCTTGGCCACCTGATCGCCTTCGCGGACCAGGACCTCGTCGACCCGTCCGAGGATCTTGGTGCCCGGGGAGACTCTGCGCATCGGCTCCACCGAGCCGCTCGCCCGCGTGGTTTCGGGAATCGTCTCGTAGGCCGCCGTCCGCAGCCCGACGGCGACCGGGGGGGCCTGCGAAACGGGTGTGGCCTCGCTGGCCACGGTCTCGCCGCCGCAGGCGAGGGTGCTCAGGGCGAGCAGCAACAGGACGAGGAGCGTCCCCAGTCCGGAAAGCTTGGATCTCGTCATCTCTCGGTCTCCTCGTGGTCTCGTCGGGCGGTGGTGCCGCCGGGTTCAATTGGAAGGATGCAGCCTGAGGTGGATCGGTCACAGGCTCTGGTCTCTAGCCCGCGGAGATGTCCTCGGCAAAAAAGGCGGCGAAGGCGGAGAGCTCGATCTGCCGGGCGTCACCAGGGGCGGCGGGAAATCCGTGCCCTGCGATCGGCCGCCACCTCCCGTCACGCGGCAGGGTGAAGCGCCGCGGTGTCGCCGCGACGTTGAAGACCGCCAGCAGGCGCTGGGAGGGCGCCCGGCGTTCGATCACCACCAGCGGCTGCGGAGCGCGCCGCAGTCGAATCGTGCCCGTCACGAGCGCCGGATGCGTCTTGCGCCAGGCCAGGAAACGCCGGGTCCGCGCCAGGACGCTCTCGCTCTGGCGCTCCTGGACGTCGGCCGCGAGGTCAAGATGCTCGCGGCACACCGGCAGCCACGGCGTGCCGGTGGTGAAGCCCCCTCCTTGGGCCTCGGCGGTCCAGGGAAAAGGGGTGCGGCAACCGTCGCGTCCCTTCTGCGACGGAAAGCCGGTGACGCCGACCGGGTCCTGCATCAGGTGGTGAGGCACCTCGGCCTGGGGCAGACCCAGCTCCTCGCCCTGATAGAGGCAGATCGTCCCCCGCAAGGAGAGCAGGAGAGCCGTCAGGATCTTGGCGAGCGCCGCGGTGTCGGCGCCTTCGTCCACCACCCGGCTCCAGCGGGACACTATGCGCACCACGTCGTGATTGCTGAAGCTGTAACAGAAATTGCCGTCGCCTGCGGCGGCCTCCGAGCGGCGCACGACCTGCTTGAGCTTCGCGAGGGAGATCTCTTCGCCGAGGAGCTCGAAGTTGTAGGTGGTGTGCAGCAGCTTGCGAGTCGCCGAGTAGCTCGCCCCCACCGCGATGGGATCGTCGACGTCGCCGACCTCGCCGACGCTGAAGCTCTCGCCGTACTCGTCGAGAAGCGCTCGGATCCGCTCGAGGTGAGCGATCATCGCCGGCCGATTGCGATCGTAGACGTGCCGTTGCCACCAGACCGGTTCGGGGACCTTGGCCGCGCCGTCCCTTTCCGGGCTTCGTCTCTTGGCCGGGTTGTTGCGCAGCTCGCCGTCCTGGGTCATGCAGGTGATGGCGTCGATCCGGAAGCCGGCGACACCGCGTTCGAGCCAGAAGCGCATCTCGCCGAGCATTGCCTCCAGGACTTCCGGGTGGCCGTAGCTCAGGGTCGGCTGGCTGGGCAGGAAGTTGTGTTGATAGTACTGACCGCGGCGGCCGTCCCAGCTCCACGCCGGCCCACCGAAGATCGACAGCCAGTTGTTGGGCGGCGTGCCGTCGGGCCTCGCCTCGGCCCAGACGTACCAGTCGGCCTTGGGGTTCTTGCGGTCGCTCCGGCTCTCGACGAACCACGGGTGCTGGTCCGAGGTGTGGGGGAGGACCATGTCAATGATCACTCGCAGGCCGACGCTTTGGGCTTTGGCGAGAAGGCGGTCGAAGTCCTCCAGGGTCCCGAAGGTCGGGTCGACGGCGCGGTAGTCGGAGACGTCGTAGCCGAAATCCTTCATCGGCGACTTCATGAACGGCGAGATCCAGATCCCGTCGACCCCGAGGCTGGCGACGTAGTCGAGCTTCTGGGTGATTCCGGGCAGATCGCCGACGCCGTCGCCATTGCTGTCATGGAAACTTCGCGGATAGATCTGGTAGAGGACGCCGCCGCGCCACCACTCGGCCCCCTGGCTTGCGTTGCTTCTCATGCGGGGAGGCTACAATACTCCGAAGATCCGCGTCAGCCAAGGAGGCCGACGGTGGCGACAGCCAGAACCTGGCCGACCTTGGATGGAGTTGTATGAGACGGCAAACGGAGCCACCGGTCCTTCTCGGTGTCCACTGGGGCGGGGCGGTGACCACCTTTACAGTATTCTCCGCCCACGCCGCGGCGGTGAGCCTCTCGTTTTTCGACCATCCGGAGAGTGCCGCCGAGAGCCGGCGCATTCCGCTGCTCCGCGCCTCTGGCGACATCTGGCGCGTCGATGTCCCCGACGTCCGGCCAGGCCAACTCTACGGCTACCGGGTACAGGGACCGTACGAGCCCCATTCCGGCCACCGCTTCAACCCCGCCAAGCTCCTCGTCGATCCGTGGGCGCGAGCGATCACCGGCGAGCCGACGGCCGGCGAGCCGGCGGCCGGCGATCCGGCGGCCGGCGATCCGGCGGCCGGCGATCCGGCGGCCGGCGATCCGGCGTTTGACGGCTTCGATCCCGACCTCTCCTACGACGGCCGCGACAGCGCCGGCGCGATGCCGAAGTGCGTACTCGTCGATCCCGCCTTCGACTGGGAGGGCGATCGGCGGCCGCAGCGGCCCTGGCACGAGACGTTGATCTACGAGTGCCACGTCAAAGGCCTCACGATGCGGCACCCGGAGGTCGAGCCGCGGTTTCGCGGCACGTATCTGGGACTCGCCGCACCTCCGATCGTCGAGCATCTCCAAAGCCTCGGGGTCACCGCCGTCGAGCTCCTGCCGGTCCACCAGATCGCCCGCGAGGCCCCTCTGTCACGCCGTGGGCTCGCCAACTACTGGGGCTACAGCACGCTGGGCTACTTCGCCCCCCACGCCGGTTACGCGACCGGCAGCCGCGGGGAGCAGGTCGCGGAATTCAAGACCCTGGTCAAGGAGCTACACCGCGCCGGGCTGGAGGTGATCCTCGACGTGGTCTTCAACCATACGGCGGAATACGATCACCAGGGCCCGACAATTTCGCTGCGGGGGCTCGACAACCGCTCCTACTACCGCCTCCGCCGGCGGAACCGGCGGCGCTACGTCAACTGGACGGGCTGCGGCAACACTCTCGACACGAGCCGGGAGCCGGGTCAAAACCTGGTTCTCGCCAGCCTCAGATACTGGGCCGAGGAGATGCACGTCGACGGCTTCCGCTTCGACCTTGCCACGACTCTTGGCCGCGGCGAGAGGAACTTCGACCCCGATGCGGAGCTTCTTCGCAGGATCACTTCCGACCCGGTGCTCTCCCGGTGCAAGCTGATCGCCGAGCCCTGGGACCTGGGACCTGACGGCTACCAGCTCGGACGCTTCCCCAACGACTGGGCCGAGTGGAACGACCGCTACCGCGACGCGGTGCGCCGGTTCTGGCGTGGCACCGGCGGAGGCCCGGACCTCGCTGAACGGATCGCCGGCAGCCGCGACCTCTTCGGCCAGCGAGGACCGCTCGCGAGCGTCGTCTACGTCACCGGCCACGACGGCTTCACCCTGCGCGACCTGACGAGCTACGAGTCGAAGCACAACGAGTCGAACGGCGAAGAAAACCGCGACGGCTTCGACCATAACCTGAGCCGCAACTGGGGCACCGAAGGCGAGACTTCGGACCCCGCCATCCTGGCGGCGCGTGAGCGTGCCCGGCGCAGCCTCCTCGCCACCGTCCTTTTTTCTCAGGGCGTCCCGATGCTCGGCCACGGCGACGAGATTGGCCGCACCCAGCGCGGCAACAACAACGCCTACTGCCAGGACAACGAGACCTCCTGGGTCGACTGGGAGCCCCGCGAGTCCGACCGCGCCTTCCTCGGCTTCGTCCGCCGCCTCGCCGAGCTGCGCCGTCGTCACCCGGCCCTCCGCCAGGAAACCTTCCCGGCCTGCCGCCGCTTCGGAGGCGACGGCCGCGAGCTTGTCGACGGCAGCGGCGACCATGCCTTCGCGCTCCTGGTCCCCGGCGACGACGAGGACCTCCTCCTTCTCTTGAACGGCGGCGAGGGGACGGCAGTGGCGTTCGAGCTGCCCGAGGGCGCATGGGAGGGACTCCTCGACACGGCGGCCCCCGAGGCCGACGGCCTCGGGTCGTCCGCGATCGGCGAGGGACCTGTAACCGTCGAGCCTTATGCCCTACGGCTGCTGCGCTGCATCCGCCATGTCTGATTCCTCGCGACGTCGGATCTCGTCGCGCGGTGTCGGCACGCGAAGCTCGGCGTAGAATTCGCACCGGTCGACGAGCTCGCCCACCGCCGTCCCGGCGAGGGCCCAGAGCGCCCATCGTTCTCGGTCGAGGAAAAACATCGCCACCGGAAGAACGAACCCGGCCCCCAGGCGTAAAAGAGCCCATGCCGGCCGCGTCAAGCCGTCACCCAGCTTCCGCGTCACATAAAGGTAAAGCTTCAAAGCGGCAAAAGCCGCCGACCACGGCAGATGCCCCAGCCAGAGCCCGACGAGGAGGATCCCCGTCCGCAGGACGTCGGCACTGTGCATTCGGCGGTCCCCACGGACGACGTCGTAGACTCGGTCGATGGCAAAAAGCGCCGCAAAGCCGACGCCCGCCGCCACCGCGGCAAGCCGCGTCTCGTCCGGAAGGAAAAACACCTGGACCAGGGCGAGGCCGACGAACGTCGAGTAGAGAACGACTTCGCGCGACAGCCACGAGCTGCGAACGTTCAAGACGGCACGCCAGGCCCGTAGCTTCTTTCCGAGGTGAAGCGAGCTCAGCACAAGGCTCGCCGCGGCCAGAAGAGCGAACAGCCAGGGTGGAAACGTGGGCCGTCCGATCGCCGTTGCGGCCTGGGCCGCCGCGAGCCAGGACGCGAGCAGCGTAAACCCCACCAGCGGCCATTCGGAGCGTAGGGTGATCTTGCGCGGTGATACCTGGGCGATGCGCGACGGCATTTTCGGCGGCCGGTCAAGCTCGGGAGGACGCGCACGTCCCGGCACGAAGCGGATCGACGGCCCCGGCGCGAGCGTCGGCATGCCCAGAGCGTCTTCGACCCCCGGCAGCGTCTCGAGCTCGCCGAATCCGAGCGCTCCCGTCGGACACTGCTCGACGCAGGCCGGGGCGAGCCCCTCCGCTTGACGGTGGGAGCAGAACGTGCATTTCGTCATCACGCCCCGCTCCTCGTTGAAGCGCGGCGCGTCGTAGGGGCAGGCCCAGCTGCAGTAGCCGCAGCCGATGCAGCGATCCGCGTCGAGCGAGACGATCCCGCTCACCGGGTCCTGCGAGTAGGCGAGCGCCGGGCAGGCGGCCATACAGGGCGCGTCGTGGCAGTGGTTGCAGGCGAGCGAGAGGTGGACGACGGGCAAGTCGGGCTGGCGGGCCTCGTTGAACGTCAGGACCTGGCGCCAGCTTTCCTCACCCAGGTCGTTTTCCAGCGCGCAGGCGACGACGCAGGCCTCACAGCCCGTACACGTCGCCGCGTCGAACAGGAATCCTACTCGGCTCAGGACACGGTCCCCCTGGGGGGATTCAGGGGGGAAGACATGGTCTCCACCTCGACCAAGTTGTCGTGAAAGGCCGCGCCGTAACCCATGTCGGTCTCGCGGCCCAGGGAGCAGAAGTTGACGGCACCGCCGTCGGTGATCCACCAGCCGTTCGTCACCGACACCGTGCCGGGCTTCATTCCGTAGTCAAGACGCGCAACGACTGTGATCTCGCCACGGTCGTTGCGGATCCGGACGCGGTCGCCCTCGGCGACGCCGCGCTGCCGGGCGTCGTCGGGGTGGAGCGCGGCCAGGGGCTTCCGGCTGACCCTGCGGATCACCGAGAGGTTGTTGAACTGCGAGTGAATGCGGTTCTTGGTGTTAGGGGTCATGAGGTAGAGCGGATACTTCTCCGACTCGCCAGACCTGCGCCGTACCGATTCCTCGGGCTCGTCATAGCTCGGCAGCTCTTCGACGCCCCAACGCTCGACGGCCTCGTGGGAGAGGAGCTCGATCTTGCCCGACGGAGTAGGGAACTTGAGGTCGGCAAACGCCACCTCCTCGTGTCCCGGGGCCAGCGCCGGCCCTTCGCGCAGCCGTTCGAGGTCGAGCTCCGGGAAGGGCTCCAACCGCTCGCGCAACCAGGCCTCGACCTCGCCATCGGACGCCCCTGGGAGGGAGGAGAGGAACGACGCGGGAAAGCCCATCCGCTCGCCGAGCGCCCGGTAGACCTCCGTCTCTACCTTCACCTCGCCGGGCGGCTCGAGCACCTTCTGGCGCAGCTGGACGTAGGGGTGCCAGTAGGCGCCGATGACGTCGGTCTGCTCGAACATCGTCTTCGCGGGCAACACGACGTCGGCCTCGCGGGCCGTGTCGGTCAGGAACTGGTCGACCACGACCCGGAAGTCGAGCTTGCGAAACGCCTCGAGGACGGTCCCGGTCTCCGGGTTCTGCGGGATCGGGTTGCCGCGCTCGACCCAGGCCATCCGAAGCGGCGGATCCGACGCCGCGAGCATGTCGCGTCCGAGCCGGGCCGTCGAGATCGAGACGCGGACGACGCCGTCGTCCTCGGTGGGCGGGTAGAAGGCGATCGGATCCTGGACGGTGTCGAAAACGGCGCTCTGGAGGTTGGCGAACTGCCAGCCGGCCCCCGGACGGCCGACGTTGCCGGTCAGGGCGAGCAGAGCCAGGATCGCCCGCATGGCCTGCCCCGAGTTGGTGTAGCGCTGCATGCCAAAGCCGGTGGCGATCGTCGCGGGCTTGACGGTGCCCAGGGCCTCGGCGAGACGCTCGACGTAGGCGAGCGGGACCTCGCAGATCTCAGCGCTTCGCCGCGGCGGAAAGCCGAGGGCCAGGTCGCGGTACTCGTCGTAGCCGTGGACGTGACGCTCGACGAAGCTCTCGTCGACCCAGCCGTTTTTGACTAGCAGGTGGGCGACGCCGAGGGCCAGGGCGCCGTCGGTACCGGGACGCGGCTGGATCAGAAGCTCCGCGCGCTCCGCCGTCTCGGTACGCCGCGGGTCGACGACGAGAAGCCGTCCACCGTTCGCGATCGACTCCTCGACGAAACGCATCTGGTGGATGTTGGTCTCGGCGGAGTTCTTGCCCCAGAGGACGATGAGGCGTGCCTTCACGAGGTCCCAGGGGGCGTTGTGCTTGTTGGCCCCCAGGGTGAGGCGCGTCGCTTCGAGGCCCGCGGGCCAGCAGAGGTCGCCGTAGGTCGTCGTGTAGCCGCCGTAGGCGCGCCAGAAGCTTGAACCGGCGCCGTTTAGGAGGCCCTTGGTACCCGACGCGGCGTAGTAGAGGACGCTCCGCGGACCGGGCTCCTGGCGAAGCTCGGTGAGCTTCCCGGCGATCGTGTCGAGCGCCTCGTCCCACGAGATGCGGACGAACGAGCCGTCGTCGCCGCGTCGGAGCGGGTGAAGGATCCGCTGCGCGGAGCGGACGCGCTCCAGGTAGGCAAGGCCCTTGAGGCAGGGTCCGCCCGCTGTGGCCTGGTTTTCAGGGTGGGTCTCGATACTTCGTAGGCGGCCGTTTTTGACCTGGACCTGGAACGTGCAGGTGCTGTAGCAGTTGCGGGGGCAGGCTGTGGTGTAGGTCTCCATGGCGTGGCGTCGAAATCCTAGCACCCAACAAGGCGAGTCGGCAGCGAGCCCTCGCCAAGATTCGAGCCCCGGGTAGACGGATCACCTTCAAAGCCACCGCGGTACCGAGCTCCAGGTCCTCGGCCTCGAAGACTTGTCCCATCCCCCCCTGGCCGAGCAGCCGGACGATGCGGAAGCGTTCGCCGACCACCTCGCCTGGCACGAAGGCCGCGACTCCCGGCGCGTCGCCGTAGACGATCCCCCGCGTGGTCAGCGTCTCGCTAGGTTCGTGCAGGTCCTGTTTCATCCTTCCTCCCGATCGCCTGCGCCTTGGCCGCGGAACGTCCGCGGATCGATTCCGAGTCGCTTGAGCTTCTCGGCCAGGCCGTTGCGTGACAGGCCGAGCAGCCGGGCGGCGCGCACTTGCCGGCCTTCGGTGCGGCGGAGCGCCTCCGAGAGGAGGCGTCGCTCCAACGCCTCGACGCGGGGCGCAAGCTTGAGCTCCTCGTCGCCGCCAGGCTCCTCCGGCGGATCCGGCGCCGCCGAGACGATACGGGGCGAAAGCTTCCCGGCGTCGACGACCTCGCCGTCGGAGCAAAGATAGACCAGCCGCCGGATCTCGTGACGCAACTCGCGGACGTTACCAGGCCAGCCGTAGTCGCCGAGCCGGCGGAACGCCTTGACCGTGATACCGCGCACCCGGATGCCGCTCTGACGGACGAAGCCGGAGAGGAAATGTTCGATCAGGTGCGGGATGTCCTCCCGGCATTCCCGCAGCGGCGGCACCCGGACCTCGACTCCGGCCAGGCGGTAGTAGAGATCCGGCCGGAACGTCCCTTGCTCCATGCGCCGGTCGAGGTCGGCGTTGGTCGCCGCCACGATCCGCACGTCGACGCTTTGCGCCGGGCCGCCCACGACCTGCACCTTCTTCTCCTGGAGCACCCGCAGGAGCTTGACCTGGAGGGAGGGCTGCATCTCGCCGACCTCGTCGAGGAAGAGCGTGCCGCCGTCGGCCTGCTGGAACCTTCCCGACCGGGCCTCGACTCCCGTCGCCACCCCTTTGCCGATACCGAAGAGCTCGGCTTCGAGCAGCTCCTGCGGAATGGCGGCGCAGTTGATCGCCAGGAAGGGGCCGTCGCGCTGCGGCGACGTGCGGTGGAGAATCTCGGCCAGGCGCTCCTTGCCGACTCCGGTCTCGCCGGTGAGGAGAATCGGCAGGTCGCGCCGCGCCAGAGGCCGGAGCTGCCGGTAGACCGCGGTCATCGCCTGGGAGACGGCGGGCTGGTAGCCCTCGGGAAAGGCCAGCTCGTGCTGCGCAGGACGAGCTGGCGCCACCGCTCCCGGGCGCGGGGAGACCTCGAGCTCCCAGTCCCGGAGACGGTCGAGCAGGAGGAGCAGCGTCCCCAGGAGGGGGCGGCTCCCGCTGCGGCCCGCGAACTCTCCCCAGACGCAGAGCTCAAGCGGCGGGTTCTCGCCGTCGCTCATCGCTGCCCGGACCACCGTCTCGCCAGCGTGAAAGGAGGGCCCTTTGCGCGCCCTGACCTCGCGGTAGGGCGGGAGCTTGCCGATCTCTCCTCGGGTGGTCAGGACAACCGGGCGCCGGCCGTCGACCCATTCGACGAGGCAGGCCCCCTTCGCGCCCAGGGACTGGACCAGGTAGGTCAGGGCGTCGCCCGTCTCCCCCTGGGGCGTGGCGAAGAGGCGCTCGGCGAAGCCTGCGAGCAGCGTCAACCAGGCCTGCGCCACGGAAGGGTCGGCGAAGACCGGCAGGGAAGCGGTGTCGTGGGACAAGTCGGTGCGGGAGCTGATCCCCACCGTCTCCCCAGGGTCGGGATCGAGCTCCACGGCGAGCCTCGCGTCGTCGGTCTCGACCACGTCGAGCATGAGCTCCGCCGCCCCGAAGGCGATCCTGGCGCCTGCCGGGACGCTGGCGCGCTCGACGCGGCTCCCGTTGACGAAGGTGCCGTTCTTGCTGCCCCGGTCCTCGACGACGAGCCCGCCCGGCGTCAGGCGCAGCACGGCGTGCTGGCGCGACACGCCGTTCACGGCCAGGCGCAGGTCGCTCGCCGCCGAGCTGCCGACTCGGTTCTCGCCGTCGGCAAGCTCGAAGATGCGCTCGACGCCGTCGAGCTGGCCGCGCAGCCGGTAGAGGACCTTGGTCTCGGAGGGTTCCATCACTCGCTTGCCGCAAGGGTACGGGAAGTCAGATCTACCCTCTCATCATAGGCCAGATCATCTCCGCTCGCCACGACGGGGGTCGACTCGCGGTCGTCGTGCCCAGGAGCTGGGCGTTTTCTGCCCAGGAAGTGGACACGGTTGGAAGGAAGCCACCTACCTTGCTGGACCTACAAGGCGAGGAGAGAGGTCTCGCTGCCCCGGGAAGGACGGCCGGACGGGCCTCGCAACGAGTTTGTGCGGCGTTCGGGAAACAAGCTCAGTCTCAGTCGCCGCAAACGGAAAGTTCCACACGATCCTCACTACGCCTGAGATAAGATTTAACGAACCAGGGGGGGGAGAAGACCCGTCGTCGTTCTGGGCTCCGCGGGGCGGCCGCGAGAGTGCCACCCACTTCGGCAGCGGCTTCTGCCTCGTCGGCCTCGACGTTGCCCAGGTCGTACCCGCCGTCGATCCGTCCGCGAGCCCGCCCGTAGGGACCTGAAGTGCCCCTGCCCAAAAAACCTCGTGCCGATCTTCCGCCAAGTCTACGAAGACTGCCGCAGCGTGACGTTCCCACCGTTCGTGGTGACGCGAATCTCGCCGCCGCCGTCGCCGAGCTTGCCGGAAGCCCGCCGGCTGTGCCGTTCGCGCCCTTTGCCGGGGGCCTCCACCTCGATCGTGCCGTCGTCCGTGGTGATCTCGTAGGCCGCGGAGACGTCCGCGGCGAGCTTTAAGACCACGTCGCCGTCGTCGGCCTCGGCGTCGATCTTGAAGGTGGCGTCCGCGGCGGCGATCTCGACCTCGATCTTGCCGTCCGCGGTGCTGAGCTCAAGCTCGCCGGCCGTGATCTCGTCGAGCTCCATGTCGCCGTCGTCGGTCGAGACTTTGAAGCTGCCCGCGCAACGCTCGATCCGGACGTCGCCGTCGTCGGTCTCGATCTTGGCCCTCTCGCACTTGCAGTCGCTCACCTCTACGTTGCCGTCGTCGATCGTGACCTCGAGCCGGCCTTCCAAGCCATCGATCTCGAGGTCCCCGTCTTCGAGCTGGAGGCTCACCTCCGGCGAACGGATCCGCCTGAGGTGAACGTTGCCGTCGTCGGTACGCAGCGTGATCGGGCCTTCCCAGCCCTCGATCTCGACGTTGCCGTCGTCGCCTGTAAGCTCCAGCTCGACGTAGGGCGGAGCCTGGACGCGGTAGGAGTGCTCGATCTCATCCTTGGAGAAAAAGCCGACGCCGCCGGTGCTTTTTTCCTCGCCGGTCACCCGGACGACGTCGCCCTTCTGCTCGAAACGGACGTCGAGGTCGGGATCGGAGCCGAGGCCGACGCGCCGGAAACGGACCCGGTAGCGCACCTCGACGGAGATCACGTCTTCGTCCCAGGGGATGACGGCGAGCTCGCCGTCGCCGTGGGCCAGGACGAGCCGGGCGCCGGGAGCGACGTCGAAGCGCTCGTCGAAAGACCTCTCGACCTCGCCGCCCGCGGCCGCGGACGCCGAAGCGATCGAGAGGATTGCAAGGATCTTCAAGAGTCGTTTCATGTTTTCTACCTCCGTCCTCCCTTACGAAGCCGCGGCCGAATTTGTTCCCGCGCGTCGGGATGTCTTGAGAGCCTCAACAGAAGAGCACCCCGAAAAGGGTGCTCTTCTCGCATCGTGGAGGAGGCACGGGAAGGGGATCAGCCGAAGCGGTGCGCCCGCCGTCCGCCCAGGGACTTCGCGCCGGGACCGCCGCGGCGCGCCTGGAGCCGACGCAGCTCCAAGAAGTGGTCGTACTTGAGCTGCTGATCGGCGTCAAGAAGGTCGCGGAAAGCACTTTCGGTGGCCCGGATCTCGTCACGCACCTGGCCTTCAAGGGCACGGATGTCGAGCATCAGCTGGCCGATCTCGGTAGCGTCGGGAGCGTCGCTCTCGAAGGCGGCCCGCAGGGCCTCGCGATGGGCCTTGAGCTCCTCGCCGATCGGGCCGACGGCAGCCCGCAGGTCTTCGCCGAGGGCCTTCGCGGCCTCTTTTTGCGCGTCATTCAGCTGCAGGTAGCCGGGAGGCGGCAGCAGGTCGCGGATCGACGGTCCCTGGCCCTGGCCGCCGCCGGGAGCGCCGCCGTTGCCCTGGGCCAGCAGCGCGCCGGGAACGACGAGGGCGGCCGCCAGAACGATCATCGTGAGCTTTCTCGATTTCATGGGGTTTCTCCTATCCTTTGGCTGTTTTGTTCCCGGGAGCGCCGGAGCTCCCGGCTGTCTTCAGGAAGGTGAAACCCCCCACCTGCAGAATCCTTGCGGGGCGAGGTGAGATTTTCTTCTTCGCAGACAACCGGATCAAAACGGATAAGCCGGTCAAGCCGCGTAACGGACGAAGTCGTCGTCGACGTAGGCGACCCGGAAGCCGTCGGCGGCGAGCATCGACGCCGACGAGGACGCCCGTGCCCCCGTCTCGCAGTAGACCGCGAGCTCGCGCTCGCGCGGCAGCTCGCCGCGGCGCGCGAGCAGCCGCGTGTGGGCGACGTTCAACGCCCCCGCGACGTGCCCGGCCTCGTATTCCCCCAACCGCCGGACGTCGAGCGGCAGCGCGTCGCGTCCGCCGAGGGCGGCGAAGTCGAGGACCTCGATCGAAGCCCGCTCGCCTCCCGACGCACCGTAGGCGTCGAGCACCGCCGGCTCGGCATAGCCCGCGACGTCGTCGAGCCCGATTCGCACCAGCTCCCGCACCGCCTCTTCCACGAGGTCCGCGGCGACGAGGAGAAAGATCGTCCGTCCCGGCTCGACGTAGGAGCCGGCGATCGTCGGAAAAGACTCGTCGAGCGGTGCATAGATCGAGCCCGGCAGGTGGGCGGCCATGAAGGCGCGCCGGTCAGCGCGGGTGTCGAGCACGACGACGTCATCTCGTCTGAGGAGGCCCGAGAGGTCGCCGGCCGAGATTTCCGTCGGACGTGGCAGCTCGCCGAGGAGCGACGGACCTTCGCGGTTCCATTCCTTCATGCGTCCGAAATAGAGCGGCGGCTCGGGCTGGCCCTCGAGCATCATCTCGACGAATACGTCCTCGCCCTCCTTCGCGGCGCGGATCGCCGCGTTGAACCGTCGCTCGTATCCGACCGTCGACTCGGGCACCGCGCTGAGCGCCTTGCCGCAGGCACTGCCGGCGCCATGGCCCGGCCAGATCTGGAGGTAGTCCGGCAACTCAAGGAAGCCCTGGAGGGAACGGTAGAGCGTCTTCGCCGACGGACGCATCGCCCCCGCCTGTCCCGCCGCCGACTCCAGGAGGTCGGGACGCCCCAGGTCGCCGACGAAGACGAAGTCGCCCGAGAAAAGCCCCATGGGCTCGTCGGCGCCGGCGCCGCGGTCGGTGAGCTGGAAGCTCAAATGCTCCGGGGTGTGCCCTGGCGTGTGGCAGACCTCGATCTCGATCTGCCCGATCGCGATGCGCTCCCCGTCGTGCAGCAGCTCGACGTCGTAGCCGTCGTCGCCGGCCCAGCGGTACTGCCAGTCCTCGCCGCCCTCGGCCGAGAGGTAGACCTTGACACCGCGCGAAGCGAGCTCGCGCACGCCCGAGAGGAAGTCGGCGTGGATGTGGGTCTCGGTGGCGGCGACGAGGCGCAGGCCCTCGGCGGCGGCCAGCGCGAAGTAGCGGTCGACGTCGCGCTGCGGGTCGACGACGAGGGCCTCGCCACTGCGCTGGCAGCCCACGAGGTAGGCGTACTGGGCCAGCCGGGGCTCGAAGATCTGACGCAAAAGCATGGCGGCTTTCTCCGGTTTTCTCCGCTCGTCAGCGCGCCAGGCCCTGCTTCAGGTCTTCGTTGCTCGACACGGTCAGGATCCCGCGGCTGTGCCGGAAACGGAGCCAGAAATAGGCGCCGCTCTCGGGGAATCCGACGCGCAGCGGCTCCTCGGCGACGGAGAGGAGACCCTCGAAGCGCTCCAGGTCGAGAGGCAACCAAATCCCGAGGTAGCGCATCTCGAGGGCCTGACGGTCGTCGGGCGGGAAGAGGAAGCGAGTCCTCTCGGTCTGAAAGACAGGAATGCGGTCGTTGCCGAGCTGCAGCTCGACGAAGCGGCAGGAGACGAGCTGCCGGCGGTTCTCGCCTTCACCGACCAGGAGGGTCAGGGTGTCGTGGGGCACCACGGGCAGCTCCAGCGACTCGCCCGGCGGCAGGCTCCGCTCGCCGCGGCTGCCGAGGACCAACCGCAGCTCGTTCGAGGCCTGGGAATAGTTGGTGATGTTGCGCACCGTGACGCTGTGCTCGCTCCCCGCCGATTGGAAGACGAGCCGGGCGGAGAGCTTGTTGACCCAGCGGTCGTCCCACAGGGTGACCCAGTGGATCTGGTTCTCCCCGAGGCGTTCCAGGAACTCCTGGGCGCTGCCGCGCAGCTGCGAGGCGTAGCAGCGTCCCAGCACCGTCGAATCGTTGGCGTGGACGGTCAGCACCCGGGCGCTGCCGTCGTGGCGGTCCGGAAGCGGGAGACAGCGCTCGCGTTCCACGAGAGAGCGCAAGGGGACGGCCCGGCTCGGTCGCTCGGCGACCAGCGGAACGCGAAACGCCGCCGTCAGGCTGATCACCTCGCCCGTCGAGGTGACCGTCCCGCTCTCGCTCAGCGGGTGGTAGGTGACGCCGGATTCACCGTCGACGACGAGGTGGAACGCACCGATCAGCCGGGCGCCGCCGTAGGGCTCGGCGAGCTCCACCGTGGCTACCCAGGTGCCCTCGGCCGCCTCCGGCAGGAGGAGCTTCGCCTCGCCGGCGTCGTTGAAGGTGCACTGCCCGAGCTCGGACCCGGCGCTCGCCAGACCCTCGATCCGGCAGAAGCGCTGCCAGTCGGGAAGCTCGTTCTCCGCGAGCCGCAGCCCGCAGAGGAGATGACCGGTTCCGGGTCGGAGCCGCGTGCCGGCCTCCAAGGAAAGCTCTTTCAACATTCCAGATATGTGTCCTGACGTACCGTCTACCTACCGAGTCTCACGATCTTATCGGAGTTTTGTGCCCGGCGCAGAGGCCGTAGAGCTTATCAGGGTCTGCCGCCTGGCGAATAGAGGGCTCGCGTGGTCTAGAATGAGAGCCGACATGACCTGCCGCGAAACCGACTCACCAGCGAGGTGACCCCAGGTGTTCTCCCTGATGCTCAAGACCCTGCGCAGCCGAAACCTCGTCCCGGCGATGTCCGAGACGGAACGAGCGGCCCTCGAAGCCGGCGACGTCTGGATCGAGGCCGAGCTCTTCTCGGGCCGTCCCGACTTTCGCCGCATGCTCGCCGAGCCCTATCCGGAGCTGACGCAGGAGGAGAGGGCCTTCCTCGACGGCCCCGTCGAGGAGGTCTGCCGGCGGACCGACCGCGAAGAGGTCCGCCGCACGCGCCAGCTCCCGCCCGAGGTCTGGGCGCTGCTCAAGCGTCACCGCTTCTTCGGCCTCGGCTTCCCGAAGCGCTACGGCGGGCACGAGCTCTCGGCGCTCGCCCAGAGCACGGTCTTCGGAAAGCTCGCGACGCGTTCGCTGGCGCTTTCCACCGTCGTCCTGATTCCCAACTCGGTGGGGCCCGGCGAGCTCCTGTTGGAGGTCGGGACCGACGAGCAGCGCGAGCGCTACCTGCCGCGGCTCATCCGCGGCGACGAGATCCCCTGCTTCGCCCTCAGCGAGCCTACCGCGGGCTCCGACGCCGCCTCGCTCACCTCGCGCGGCGAGCTGTTCCGCGACGCGGACGGCGAGCTTAGGATCCGCCTCGACTGGGAAAAACGCTACATCACCCTCGCCCCCATCGCGACGCTCCTCGGCCTCGCCTTCCGCCTCTACGACCCCGAGGAGCTTCTCGGCCGCGGCGTCGACGTCGGGATCACCTGCGCCCTCGTGCCGACCTCGCTCGAGGGCGTAGAGATCGGCCGCTACCACGACCCGATGGGGATCCCCTTTCCCAACGGACCGACGTCGGGCCGCGGCGTCGTGGTGCCGGCCGACGCCGTCATCGGCGGCGTCGAATACGCCGGACGGGGCTGGCGGATGTTGATGGAGGCGCTCTCGGGCGGACGGGCCGTCTCGCTCCCGGCCCAGGCCGTGGCGGGGGCGAAGTCGGCGGCGCGGATCGCCGGCGCCTACAGCGTCGTCCGCCGCCAGTTCGGCCTGCCGATCGGACGCTTCGAAGGCGTCGAGGAGCCACTCGCACGGATCGCCGGTTTCAGCTACCTGATGGAGGCCGGACGGGTCTTCACCTGCGGCGCCCTCGACTCGGGCCACCGTCCGGCGGTGGTCTCGGCGATGGTGAAGTACAACCAGACGGAGCTTGCGCGGCGCCTGGCGCTCGACACGATGGACGTGCTCGGCGGCGCCGCCATCTGCCGCGGGCCACGAAACCTCGTCGCCGACGGCTACTCGGGGGCGCCGATCGGCATCACCGTCGAGGGCGCCAACATCCTGACCCGTACGCTCATCGTCTTCGGCCAGGGCGCGATGCGCTGCCACCCGCACGTCCACCGCCTGCTGGAGTCGGTGCGCCAGGACGACCTGGCGACCTTTCGACGGACGCTCCTCGCCCAGGGCTGGCACGTCGCCACAAACGCCGTGCGCGGCCTCGTCCTCGGCGTGACCCGCGGACGGCTCGCCCCGCCACCGGTGCGGGGCAAGACGGCGCGCTACTACCGGCGCCTGTCCTGGGCCTCGGCGCGTTTCGCCTTCTACGCCGACCTCGCGCTCTTCCTGATCGGCGGCTCGCTCAAGAGCCGCGGCAAGCTCACCGGACGCTTCGCCGACATGCTGTCGTGGATGTACCTCGCCTTCGCCACCCTGCGCCGCTTCGAAGCCGAGGGGCGACGGGCCGAGGACCTGCCGCTCGTCGCCTGGGGCGTCGAGGCGAGCCTCGCCCACGTCCAGGAGAGCTACGAGGGGATCCTCGGCAACTTCGGTGTACCGTTCCTCGGCGCCTGGCTGCGGGGACCGGCGCTCGCCTGGGCGCGGCTCAACCCGATGGGCTCACCGCCCGCGGACCGCCTCGGCGCCGCCGCCGCGGCGACGATCCGCCAGGCCGGCGAGCAGCGCGACCGGCTGACCGACGGTCTCTTCCGCAACCACGACGGAGCGATGGGCGTCCTCGAGGACGCCTTCGAGCTCTCGCTGCGCAGCGATCCGACGTTGACCAAGATCCGCCGCGGCGTCCGCCGCGGCGAGCTGCCCAAAGCGGCGCCGGAGAGCCTCCTGGAGGAGGCTGTCGACGTGGGCGTCGTCACCCGCGAGGAGGCGGATCTCGCCGAGCGGGCGCGCGCGGCGCGGCACGAGGCGATTCAGGTCGACAGCTTCCCGGCCGAGGAGTGGCTCGGCGAGGCGGCGGCCCAGCCGACGGCCGTCGCCAGCTGACGTGCGGCCCCCCGGGGATGAATCCCGGGCCTCTTCTTGCCCTCTTCTTCTTGCTTCCGATGGCGAACGTCTCGGCACCGGCCACCGTTCCCCGGATGCGCCACGGGCTTATCCGGGGCTATGGGGTTTCGGAAGCATGAGTTGCTCAGCCCTCTGAAACCCCAAAGCCCAGGATAAGCCAACGGCGCATCCTGGGATCTTCCGGTGTTAGAATCTACCGGGAGATTCAAAAATGTGCGGTCGTTACACCCTGAGCCGGCCTGAAGACATCGTCGAGGAGCTGGGGGCCGAGGTCCTGGAGGCCGCGGCGGCGCCGGAAGAGGAGGCGCTGGCGGCCTCAGGACAGCTATCGCTCGTCCCTCTCGACGAGGCACCACCGAGAAGCCCGGTGCTCTCGCCTCTCGCGCCGCGCTTCAACATCGCCCCGACCCAGATGGCCCCGATCGCGCGGACCGAGGACGACGGCTCGCTCGTCGTCGACCTCCTGCGCTGGGGCCTCATCCCCTTCTGGGCCAAGGACATGGCGATCGGCAACCGGATGATCAACGCGCGCTCGGAGACGGCGGCGGAGAAGCCGTCGTTCAAGACCTCCTTGAAGCGCCGGCGCTGCCTGGTCCTGGCCGACGGCTTCTACGAGTGGAAAAAAACGCCGGGCGGCAAGCAACCCTTCCTGATCCACGTCGCCGAGCGGCGGCCGTTCACGATGGCGGGCCTCTGGGACCGCTGGACGCAGGGACCGGAAGGGCCGGTCGAGTCGTTCACGATCCTGACGACGGCGGCGAACGAGCGCGTCGGCGAGATCCACGACCGGATGCCGGTGATCCTCGACGGCGAGGCGCGCGAGGCCTGGCTCGACACGTCGCTCGAGGATCTGGGAGCGCTCGTGGCTCTGCTGCGTCCCTACGCGGCGGAGCCCATGGGTTTTTATCCGGTGTCGAAGCTCGTCAACAGCCCGCGAAACGACGTGGCGGAGTGCGTCGCGGCGATCGAGCTGTAGGCCGCCCGTTACCTCAGGACGGCTCCGAGCGCTTTCTCCAGGCGCTTCAAGATCTTTCCCCGGATCTTGCCCGCGTCCTTGTCGGTGAGGGTGCCCTCGTCGGACTGGAAGGCCAGGCGGTAGGCCAGGCTCTTCTTGCCGCGACCGACCTGCTCGCCGCGGTAGAGGTCGAAGAGCTGGATCTGCGCCAGACGCGCGCCCCCGGCCTTGCGGATCTCGTCCTCCACGGCCGCGGCCGGCACCGAGTCGTCGACGAGGACGGCCAGGTCCTCACGGACGGCCGGGAAGCGGGAGATCTCCCGTGCCTGCCAGCGGTCCGGCGCCGCTTCCAGCAGGGCTTCGAGGTCGAAGTCCGCCGCCAGCACCGGCTGGTCCGGCAGGTCGTAGGCGGCGCGCACCTTCGGGTGCAGCTCGCCCAGCACACCGATCTCAGTGCCGTGGATCCGCAGGAGGGCCGTGCGTCCCGGGTGGAAGCTCGGATGCTCCGTGGGCTCGTAGCCGGCGTCCGGCAGGTGGAGCCCGCCTGTCAACCCTTCGACGAGGCCCTTCAAGTCGTAGAAGTCCATCGGCGTCTCGTCGACCTCCCCGGACCAACTTTCATCAGCGCGCGGACCGGTGACGAGCAGCACCAGCCGGCGGGGTTCTTCGGGCAGGTCCTGGCCCTCCTGCAGGAGATAGACGCTGCCGATGTCGAACACCGCCAGGCCACCGCCGAACCGGACGTTCGACTCGGCCACCTCGAGGGCGCTCGCCAGGAGCGACCGGCGCATGGCTGAACGCTCCGCGGTGATCGGGTTGGCGAGCGTCACGTAGGGACCGGCGTCCGGCGCCGCGCCGGGATGGCGTACCCGACCCTCACGCTCCGGCGAAGTGAGCCGGTAGGTGATGATCTCCTGCAGGCCGAGGTGCACCAGCAGGTCGCGCAGCTCCTCTTCCTGCTCGAGCTCGGGATTGCCGCGCTGAGGCGGGATCGTGTCGCTGATCTGGGTCTCGCCGAGGCGCTCGTAGCCGTAGATGCGGGCGATCTCCTCCACCAGGTCGGCGACGCCGACGACACCCGTGCTGACGTCCATGCGGTGATCGGGAGCCGTGACCTCGAGGGCGTCGCCCTTCTCCTCCACCCCGAACTCCAGGGCGCTCAGGATGCGGACGACCTCGTCTTTCGAGATGCCTGCCTGGGTGCCCAGGTAGCGGGGCACCTCGCTCAGGGGAAAGTCGACGACGATCGGATCCGGCGGCGTCGGGTACTCGTCCACGAGACCCTGAGCGACGGTGCCGCCGCCGAGCTCTCGCATCAGGTCGGCGGCCCGCAGGTTGCCGCGGCGGCTCTGCTCGGGATGCACGCCGCGGCTGAAGCGGTAACCGGCTCCCGAGGTCTGCAGCTGCTGCGCCTGCACGGTGCGGCGGATGTTGATCATGTCCCACGAAGCCGCCTCGAGGAGCACGTTCGTGGTCTTCTCGGAGACCTCGGACTCGCCGCCGCCCATGATGCCGCCCAACGACAGGACTCCGGCCGTGTCGCAGACCAAGATCGAGAAGTCGTCGAGCTTGCGGTCGGCGCCGTCGAGCGTTTCCAGGCGTTCGCCCGGCTCGGGCAGGCGAGTGATCAGCGTCGGCACGTCGGCGCCCGTCGACTTCGCCCGTTCCACCAGGACGTCGTAGTCGAAGGCGTGGAGGGGCTGGCCCGTCTCGAGCATGACGTAGTTGGTGATGTCCACCATGTTGGAGATGGGACGCATGCCGGCCAGCCAGAGACGCACCTGCATCCAATAGGGTGAGGGCTTGACCTCCACGCCCTTGATGAGCGTGGCGGTGAAACGCGGATTGAGCTGCGGCTCGCGAATGTCGATGCGGATCTTCTCGGCCGCCGGCGGACCCTCCATCGCAACGTCCAGGTCGGGCGAGAGCAGCTCGGCTCCGGTCAGCGCCGCCACCTCGCGCGCCACACCCAGGATGCTGGCGTTGCGCGACATGTTGGGCGTGATGTCGATGTCGATCACCACGTCGCCGAGGTAGTCGGCGAGCGGCGTGCCGGCGGCGGGAGCGCCGGCGTCGAAGAGGATCACGCCTTCGTGCTCCTCGGAGATGCCGAGCTCCTTTTCCGAGCACACCATCGACGACGACTCGACGCCGCGGATCCTGGCCCGCTTGAGCCTCATGAGCTGCTGCCCAGGCTTGTGGCCGTCGTAGAGGCGCGCGCCCTCTTTGGCGAACGCCACCTTGACCGGCGGATCGAGGGGGCCCCGGCCCTTGAATTCACAGAGGTTCGGCGCGCCGGTGACCACGGTATTCACGGTCTCGCCGTCGTCGACCTTGGCGAGCACCAACCGGTCGGCGTCGGGATGAGGGCCGACCTCCTGCAGCTCACCTACCACGATGAGCTGACGGTCCCATTCGAGGCCGGTGATCTTGGCCTCGATGCGCTCCGGGTCGCCGGGCTGCGCCAAACCCAGGTAGAACATGCCCTCGACCTCGAGACCGGCGAAGGTGATCTTGCGGGCGAGGTCTTCCGGGGGAAGGTCGACGTCCACGTATTCTCTAAGCCAACGCAGGGGAACTTTCATGACGGATTCCGTGACTTGATGAAGGTGTTGAAGGCTCAGAACTGTTGCAGGAACCGCAGGTCGTTGCCCCAGAAGTTGCGGATGTCCCGGATGTCGTAACGCAACATGGCGATGCGCTCCGGTCCCATGCCGAAGGCGAAACCGGTGTAGACGCTGGGATCGTAGCCGCCGTTTTCAAGCACCACGGGGTGCACCATGCCGCAGCCCAGGATCTCGAGCCACCCCGTCTTCTTGCAGATCGCGCATCCCGATCCGCGGCAGATGAAGCACTCGACGTCCATCTCGGCGCTGGGCTCCGTGAAGGGGAAGTAGGAGCAGCGGAAGCGCGTCTTGGTCTCCCGGGCGTACATGCGGCGGGCGAAGTTGCTGAGCGTGCCCTTGAGGTCCGACATGGTGATGTGCTTGCCCACCGCCAGCCCTTCGACCTGGTGGAATTGGATCTCCGAGCGCACGGTGATCTGCTCGTAGCGGTAGCACATGCCGGGCAGGATCACGCGGATGGGCTCGGGGTAGAGCTTGCGCATGGCGTGGATCTGCCCCGGCGACGTGTGGGTCCGCAGAATCACGTCCTTTTTCGTGGTGTAGAAAGTGTCCTGCATGTCGCGGGCCGGGTGGTGCGGGGGAAAATTGAGCAGCTGGAAGTTGTACTCGTCGGTCTCGACGTCACGGGAGCGGAAGACCTGGAATCCCATCTCGGCCCAGATCCCGTAGATCCTGCGCAGCACCTGCGTCGAGATGTGGAGGCGTCCGCGCCGCAGAGGGCGTCCCGGCAGGGTGACGTCGAGCGCGTCCGAGGCGAGGCTCGCTTCGAGCTCGGCCTGGCGTAGCTCCTCTTCGCGGGTCTCGCGGGCCTCCTTGAGGGCTCTTTCGATCTCGTTGGCCCGCTTGCCCACCATGGGACGCTCTTGGCGCGACAGCTGCCCGACGCCCTTCAAGATCTGCCTGAGCTCGCTATTCCTGCCCAGGTACGTGGACTGCCAGGCCTGGAGGGCGTCGCTGGCCTCGATGGTTCGGAGCGCGTCGTGCGCCTTTTTTTCCAATTGATTCAGCTGATCGAGCATGGATGTCTCCTCTTCAAGGATAATATCCCCATTTGCCGTCGCGACGCGTCCCAAGAAAAAAGGGCCTCCCGAGGGAGGCCCTTCGTCTCGGCGGATCCTCAGATGCCTAGTTGAAGGAGATGCGCACGCCGAGCTGCCACTGCCGCGGCTGGGTGACCCGGTCGCGGGCCAGGCCGACAGTCGCCGAAGCTGAAGGCCTTGGCCAGCCGGACATCGACCTTGGAGACCGATTCCCAGCGGCACGTAGCCGATGTCGCCGGGGCCGACGTTGATGCGGCCGTAGTTGGGGTAGAGCCCGTCTTGCTGGACCTGGCTGGCGAAGAGCAGCGACGGCGTGCGGCTGTAGAAGTACCCGACGCCGCCACGGATCACGTCGCGGCCGCGGCGGTCGTTGGGAACGGCTGCGGACATCGGCACATCTTAGCTTTTGGGGGACGGGGAAAGGCTCTGGCAGGAGGGGCCGCGCCGAAGCGCGGCCCCTGGTCCATGGCCGTGGGGTCCAGGAAGGACCGGCGCAGACTCAGAAACGGAGCTCGAATCCGAAGCGCGCCTGCCAGAGCGACCGGAACTCCTGCAGGTCGTTGATATCCCGCTCGCTGAAACGCTCGAAGACGTACTGTCCCTCCGCGTTGACGTCGATATCGACCACCTGGTTGGAGAAGAAGGCGGCGTCGTTGACCTTGCCCAAGCTGTTGTCGATGAGGTTTAACAGGTTGTAGACCCTGACGAAAAACCTCCCGTTCGTTTCTTTGAAGAGGGGAAAGTCCTGGTGGATGCTGATGTCGACGCGAGTGGTCCAGGGGGCGAAGGTGCTGTTGCGAGGAAGGAAGCCGGGCCCGAACCCCTGCTGTTGGACCCAGTCGAAGAACTCCTGCGTCGCGAAGCCGTCGGCGAAGACCACGTTGGGGTCGTCTGGGCCGGTCGGTACGTAGAGCCGGTGGCGGCCGCGATTGCCACCCTCCAGCTCGTCCGAGTCCATCACGAAGCTCCCGGGCTGGCCCTCCTGGTGATAGGCGAACAGGGTGAAGCGCGTCTCGTAATCGCCGAAGAGCTCCCGGCCGATGCTGGCGCGAAGGCTGAAACGGTGCGGCACCGCGTAGCGGGACCTCCCGGGCCGCGGGTTGTTGACGTCGTTCAGGGCCACGTTGGTGTAGTTCGAGAAGGCGACGAAGGACGTCATCGGGCTGACGTCCTCCCCGTCGATGTTGGCGTAGCCGAGCGAAAAGTCGAGGCCCGAATCCCAGCGCTTCCTGACCACGAGCGAGAGAACGTCCGAGGAGGCGCCGAAGCCCGAGTTGGTCAGCATGTAGTTTTCGTCACCCCTCACAAAGTCGTAGATCGGTCCTCCGGCCAGCGTGGTCCCGACGATGTCCTGGGAGACGTCGACGTATAAGGCGGAGTCCTTGAGCTCGGTGTGGAGGTAGTCGAAGTCGAGCTGGTAGCCACTCTCGAAGCGGTAGGTGAGGCCCAGCGAGTACTTATCCTCGAACGGCTGCTTGTAGTCCGGATCGATCAGCACCAGGCGGCTGTCGCTGGCGTCGTCGGCGGTGGTGGCGGCGACCTGGTCGAAGAGCGACTGGGGAACGTCGCGGCCCGGCTCGGGGCCGGTCAGGGGGATGCTGCCGTCGAACACCGAGCCCCTGTCAAAATTGTCGAGACGCGTCTGCACGTTGGTCACGCCGTCGTTGCTCCAGGCGTTGGAGACCCAGACATTGGGGTTGCCACCGGAGAAGCGGCCAATGCTGGCGCGCACCGACATCTGCGATTTCGGGCTCCAGATGACGCCCAGGCGGGGCATCAGCAGGCTCAGGCCATCGAGGTTCCCGTCGTTGCGCAGCCCGCCGTTGGCGTCGGTGAAGGCCTGATTGAAGGTGGGCGTGTCGCTGCTGGTGAAGAACTCGTAGCGCAGACCCAACACCAACGCCACGTCGTGGTCGTCCAAGAAGATCTCGTCCTGCAGGTAGATCGAGTTGAGGACGTTGGCGAAGCTCGCCGCCGCGTCCGTAGCAATGTTGCTACCACCGCCGCTCCCGTAGTAGACGCGGCTGGGGCGGCCGAGCTCGAAGCGATCGATGCCCGAGAGCGAGCACGCGGCATCGTCCATCCGCCCCTGCGCGGTGAGGTCGGCGCAGTGGGCGGGGTTGCCGGGCGAGTCGTCGAAGAAGTCCCACTCGCCGCCGCGGGAGTGCTGCACGAAGATGTTGAAGATCTCGTTGTCCTCGACCTCGTATCCGGCCGTGAAGACGTTCCGGCCCATGAGGAGCTGTCCCGAGAGCTTGAGGTAGCTCGTGTCGGTGTTCAGGCTGTTGGCCTGACGCGAGTCGTCCGCTCCCAGGTAGACCGTGCCGGTCCTGCCGCCGATGCTGATCTGGAAGTCGCCGAAGTCGCCGGGGCCCACCGTGACCTGAGAATCGTCCATCGTGCTCTGGCTTAGAAAGATCTCGGTCGAAAAGGAGTCGCTCCACTGCGAGGAGAGCCGGCCCGTGATGGTCTCCGACTCGGCGCCCTTGACGTAGAAGTGGCTCGCGAACTCGAACTCGTTGGAGTCATTGTCGGAGCCGCGGTCCTGGAAGCCGTCGTAGAAGTTGTAGATCAGCGACACGTTGTGGCTCGGGTTGACGTTCCAGTCGAGCTTCAGCATCTGCTTGTCTTCCTCCTGGACGCCGTCCACCGGCTGGCCGCCCGGATCGTAGCCGTAGAGATCGTTGGCGATGGCGACGATGCGGTCGTGATCCGCCTGGCTGAACCAAGGGCGCTCGACGCCGGCGCCCGAGCCCGCGTAGCCCCCGGCGAGGAAGCGCGGCGAGTCGGTGGTCTCGTAGGCCGCGAAGAAGTGGAGCTTGTCCGCCAGGATGCGGCCGCCGAACGTGGCGCCAATTTTTTCATCGTCGAAAGGCGGCGTGTTGAAGTCACGCGTGTCGCCGCCAATCGAGTCCCCACGCAGGCCTTCGTCGGTGTGCTCCCAGAACAGGTTGCCGCGGAACTCGTTGGTGCCGGACTTGGTCACCGCGTTGATGGTGCAGGCCGAGAAGCCGCCGTAGGTGACGTCCGCGGGCGCCAGCTCGACCGCCAGCTGGGCGATGGCGTCGTAGGGGAAGGGCATCCCGGTCGCCGTCGAGTAGCCGTTGGTGTTCAGACCGAAGCGGTCGTTCTGTCCCACACCGTCCAGCGTCACGCTGTTGAAGCGAGGATGCTTGCCGGCGCAGTTGATCTCGAAGCCACGTTCCCCGTTGTCGATGTTGATCCGGGGGTCGTTTCCGTAGACGTCCAAGATGTCCCGGTTGAAGTTGACCGCGGTCTCCATCTGGAAAGTATCGAAGGTCGCCGCCGGACCCGTGGCCACTTCGACGAAGTCGCCAGCGGCTGAGGCGGTGACGGTCACTACTTCCGAGAACGAGGGGTCCATGTTGACCTTCAGCCTGTAGATGTCAGCCACCGCGAGGCTCTCGATGTTGACGGCCTGCTGATCGTTGACGATGACCGTGTAGGGTCCGCCCGGCGCCAGGCGAGTCGCCAGAAAGACGCCGTCCGCGTTGGACTTGAACTTCCGGATGTTGCCTGTTCGGTTATCCAGCACCTCGATCTTGGCGTCGGCGACCGGCGAGCCGTCGGCATCGACGAGGACTCCACGAATCGTGGCGAACGTGTCCTGTGCCGCGGTGGTGGACGCGAGCAGCGCGCCGATCAGCAGGCAGATGACGAGCATGGCTCTGAGAGTGGCTCTCATGGGGTTACTCCTTGCTTCGCCCAGGTGGGCGAAATTGAGATGATGTGGATTGGACCGCGCGGACAAGCCTCCGCCTGTACCGGGACATCGCCGGTCTTCCGGGAGGAGCCACTGGCCGTTGAGCTGCGGAGAGTTTGCATGAAAAGAACGTGCACCTGTGGAATTGGTGGCGCAAGGCTACCACTATCCGTTGGGGTGGGTCTAGGAACTTCTCGATCCAATTTCCGAGAGCGGATTCAAATTCTTGAATGCCGCGCCTAAGTTGCGGTAACCAAAGGCGTTCAGCCTCCGGCGGCCGCCGTTCTCCGGGGCCCTCCTCCGGAGCCTCGCCGCGCAGGATCGGCAGCAGGTCGATGCCGTCGAGACCGTCCGGCGGGGTCGACCACGCCGGCGGCGGCGAGGATCGTGGCGGCGAAATCGAGGGTCAAGGAGGGAGAGGATGGGGTGACGGTCTCGACGAGGCTTTGACTTCCCGTTCGGCAGACAGTACAATTCGGCCCTTCGACCCGCCGGGGAGGTGCTGGAGTGGCCGAACAGGGCTGCCTGCTAAGCAGTTGTCCGGGGCAACTTGGACCGAGGGTTCGAATCCCTCCCTCTCCGCCAAGCCGAATGTCCGATCCAACCCCGACCAACCCACCGTGAGGCAAGACGCGATGCCGGGCGATCGCCACCAGACTGCTGTCAACAACATCCGCTTTCTGGCGGCTGACATGGTCGAGGCGGCCAACAGCGGCCACCCCGGCGCCCCGATGGGCCTCGCCTGCGTCGCCTACACCCTGTGGACGCGCCACCTGCGCTTCAACCCGGCCGCGCCGCAGTGGCCGAACCGCGACCGCTTCGTCCTCTCCTGCGGCCATGCTTCGGCGCTCCTCTACTCGCTCCTGCACCTCGCGGGCTACGACCTGCCGCTCGCGGAGCTTCAGAGCTTTCGCCAGTTGGGCTCGAAGACTCCGGGGCACCCCGAGCACGGCCTGACGCCGGGCGTCGAGACGACGACCGGTCCCCTCGGCCAGGGGCTCGCCAACGCCGTCGGCATGGCGATCGCGGAGCGGGTGCTCGCGGAGCGGTTCAACCGCGACGGCTTTCCGCTTCTTGACCACCGCATCTGGGTCCTGGCCTCGGACGGCGACATGATGGAGGGGGTGGCGTCGGAGGCCTCGTCGCTCGCCGGCCATCTGGGGCTCGGCAAGCTCGTCGTCCTCTACGACGACAACAAGATCACGATCGACGGGGCGACCCACCTCGCTTTTTCCGAGGACGTCGCGGCGCGCTACGCCGCCTACGGCTGGCACACCTTGGACGTCGCCGACGGCAACGACCTCGACGCGCTCTCGGCGGCGATGGAGGCCGCGGCGGCGGAGACCGCGCGGCCGACGCTGGTGCGCGTGCGCACGCACATCGGCTACGGCGCGCCCACGAAGCAGGACACGGCCGGCGTCCATGGCTCGCCGCTGGGCGCGGCGGAGATGGCCGCCTCGAAGCAGAACCTCGGCTGGCCCGAAGAGCCGGCCTTTCTCGTCACCGACGAGGCGCGCGAGGCCTTCGCCGAGGCCGCCAGGCGCGGTGCCGAGGCGAACGCCGCCTGGGAGAAGCTCCTCACGGCCTACGGCGAGGCGCATCCGGAGCTCGCGGCCGAGCTCCGGCGGCGCCTCGCGGGCGAGATGCCCGACGGCTGGGAAGAGCACCTGCCGAGCTTCGCTCCCGAGGACGGCTCGATCGCCACCCGCAAGGCTTCCGGCGCGGTCCTGGGCGCCCTGGCGCCACACCTTCCCGAGCTGATCGGCGGCTCGGCCGACCTCGCGCCGTCGAACAACACCTTTGTCAAGGGCGAAGCGGTCTTCTCGTCGGCGGGCGCGGGGCGCAACTTCCACTTCGGGGTCCGCGAGCACGCCATGGGCGCGGCCATGAACGGCATGGCGCTGTCGGGCGCGATCCGTCCCTACGGCGGTACTTTCCTGGTCTTCTCCGACTACATGCGGCCGGCCGTTCGTCTGTCTTCGATGATGAAGCTCGGGGCGATTTTTGTCTACACCCACGACTCGCTGTTCCTCGGCGAGGACGGACCGACCCATCAGCCGGAGTGCCACCTGGCGTCGCTTCGCGCCCTGCCCGGCCTCGCGGTGCTGCGTCCGGCCGACGCCAACGAGACCGCGGCCGCCTGGCGCGTCGCCCTGCTGCGCCGGGACGCTCCGACGGCCCTGGCGCTGACCCGTCAAGGGCTGCCGGTGTTAAAAGCTGCGGTGGCAAAGGCTCGTGAGGGCGTCGCCCGCGGTGCCTACGTGCTCCTCGACCCACCGGCCGGCGTACCGCTCCAGGCGATCCTGATCGCCAGCGGCTCCGAGGTCCACATCGCCTGCGAGGCGCACGGCACCTTGATGGCCGAAGGGGTGGCGACGCGCCTCGTCTCGATGCCCAGCCGGGAGCTTTTCGACGCCCAGGACGACGCCTACCGCGAGTCCGTGCTGCCGGCTTCGGTCGGCGCGCGCCTGGCGGTCGAAGCCGGCTCGGAGCTGGGCTGGCACAAGTACACGGGCTCGGCGGGCGACGTCCTGGCCCAGGACGGCTTTGGCGCCTCGGCACCCTACAAGGCGCTCGCCGAGCACTACGGCTTCACGGCGGAAGAGATCGTCCGGCGGACGAAAGCTCTGCTGTAGGGCAGGCTCGGCCTGCCGATCTGAACGACGTGGCAAAGATCCTGGTCATCGACGACGACCCTGACATCCTCTTCCTGGTCAGCCAGGCGCTGCGCCTGGGAGGCCACGACGTCCTCACCTCGAGCGAGCCGGAGCGGGTCGCGGAGTTGGCGCTCGAGCACGTCGCCGACGCCGTCGTGCTCGACGTCATGATGCCGGGTGTCTCGGGCTACGAGGCGCTCCGGAGGCTCCGCGAGGAGCCGCGCACGGGGGGCACGCCGGTGCTCTTCCTCTCCGCCTACGCGGCGTCGAACGAGAGGATCCGCGGCCTGCGCGAGGGCGCCGACGACTTCCTCGCCAAGCCCTTCGCGGTCCAGGAGCTCCTGCTGCGGGTCAAGCGTCTGACCACTCCGCGCCAGGCCGCCGGGCCGGCCGAGCCGGCGCTATCGCCGAACCTCGAGCGGACCTTGAACGCCCGCAAGGTGGTCGGCCAGGTCTACCTGGGCCGCTACCAGGCCCTGGAGGTGATCGGCGAGGGAGCGATGGGCCTCGTCTTGCGGGGCTGGGACCCGCGGCTGAAACGCGCCGTGGCACTCAAAACCCTGCGGCTCGACCGCATCCTCGACGGCGAGCATCGGCGCGAGCGGGCGGCGCAGCTGCTCGACGAAGCGGTCACCGTGGCGCGCTTCAGCCATCCGAACATCGTCGCGGTCTACGACGTCGAATCAAGCCCCGAGCTGACCTTCCTCGCCCTGGAGCTCGTCGACGGCGCGAGCCTGGCGAGCTACGTCGATACGCTCGGCCCGCTCAACGTCGACCACACCCTTTCGCTGGCCCTGGGCGTGGCCCGGGCGCTGGCGGCGGCGCACGAGAACGGCGTCGTCCATCATGACGTCAAGCCGGGCAACGTGCTCTTGGGACGCGACGGCTCGGTCAAGGTCACCGACTTCGGCGTCGCCCACCTGGTCTCGTCGCTGGTCGAGGCCGAGGGCCGCGTCTTCGGGACGGCGGGCTACCTGCCGCCGGAGGCCCTGACGGGCCACGGCTATGACGAGCACGGCGACCTGTTCGCCTTCGGTGCCGTGATCTACGAATGCCTCACCGGCCGGCAGGCCTTCAGCGGGGGGACGGTCAACCAGCGCGTAAGGCGTACGATCGGCGAGGATCCCCACCCTTTGGGCGAGCTCTGCCCGCACGTCCCCGGGGAGTTTCGGGAGCTGATCGAGCAGCTCTTGATGAAGGACCCGGCGGCGCGCCCCGGGAGCGCCGCGGAGCTCGTGACGCGGCTCGAGTCGCTGGCCGGCACCGCGCCGGGCCTGGCTCCGGAGCTGGGCGACGTCGGCCGCGAGGTGCGCAAGATCGGCCAGCCGTCGGCGGGGTTTCACTCCACCGTCTTTTCTCAGTCCACCGACTTCTCGGCGTTCTTGTCGGAGTAGGGCAGAAAGGGGTTGCGGCACGCGCCCGTCTGGTCTACAATCCGCCTCCCGCACGGCTTCGTGGGTGTAGGCCTCGCGTGCAGCCATAGCTCAACTGGATAGAGCATCTGACTACGGATCAGAAGGCTGGGGGTTCGAGTCCTCCTGGCTGCGCCATTTCTCTCTTCCCGAAGATCAAGCACTTACAGCTGGCCCCTTTGCCCCTGGCCGGCCCAGCTCCCGTCGGCGCTGAGCGCGAGAGCGCCGTCGCACCGAACCCCCACGGAGCAAGATCCTTCCTCACCTCGGAAGCGAGCTTCTCCGCCAGCAGTCTCTCCGCCGCGTCGCGAAACGCCGCTAGCCCGCTTCCACAGCTCGCAGAGCGTCCCATCGCACGCCCGGGGAGATTGCCGAAGTATAGATGCGGCGAGTAGTCGCCTTCGGGACCGCGGTCGGCGCGCTCGATGAGCTCGCGGGTCCGTTCGCGCTCACTGTCGAGATCCTCGGGGGACGTTGGGACAAACTGGGCCGCCGTCTTCGTTCCATGCGGCCAGGGGAGGACGCTGATGACGAGCCAGCGCAGACCGCGAACTTGTCGTCACCCGGCCGTCCCCGGCGCCCCGTCCCCTTCCCGGCATGCGTCCCCGGCGTGCTTCGTCGCCGCCGATAAGATTCCACGCCCTGGCGAAGGCGCTCCTCGAGCGTCAGATCATGAGCTTCTTCCCTTACAATCCAGGCAACGCTCAAGTACCTTAGACGATGGGAAGAGCTCAGTTCTTCGAAGGAGAAAAGGACCATGAAATCTGGAAGAGCGAATCTCACCCTCTGCTGCTTGACGCTCGCGGCCGGTCTCGTCCTGGCTTGCCAAGCGCCTCAGGACGGCGGCGAGGCTGTAGAGGCCGTCCGCCTGAGCGGCACGGTCCGCACGGCGGTCGGCGAGGTCCCGGTCCTGGCACACGTCCATCTCGTCGACGTCCTCGTCGGTGAGACGCTCCGGAGCGTCGAAGCCGGTCCCGACGGCGCCTTCGAGCTCGCCGTTCCGCGCGCGGGGAACGACCGGCTCGTCAATGGAACCCGGTCCGACTCGTTGGAATACGACGGCGGCGGCGACTACTATTCAATCGTCGCCGTCGAGGACGGCCGTGCCGAGATCGCCTTCGACCCCGCGGCCTTGCCGCCCGCCTCCGAGGAGGTACGACCCGCGGTCGACACCTCGTCGGTATCGATCGCCCGCGCCTTCGAGCTCAATCGTGAGGCCGAGGTCGCCGCCGCGGAGCTGCGGCGGGAGACCCAGGAGCGCGGCGAGGCGCTGGTGAAGCTCATCTTCAAAGCCAAGCAGGACGGCGACCAGGAGCGCTGGCAGGAGCTCCATGCCGAGCTCGTGGACGAATTCGGCGAGGACCGCAGGTTCCGCGTCTACGTCAAGACTCTGAACCCCAGGAAGCGGATGGCCGTCGGCAAGACGCTTCCCGAGTTCGAGCTGGTGCTGCTCGGCGGCGCCAGGACGGTCTCCGACCAAAGCCTTCGTGGAAGCTACCTCTTGATCGACTTCTGGGCCACCTGGTGCGTACCCTGCGTCGCCGAGCTGCCGCAGCTCCACAAGGTCTGGGAGAAGTGGGGTGGTGAGAGGTTTCAGATCCTGTCCCTCTCCTTCGACGAAAACGCCGAGGTCATCCAACCCTTCCGCGACGAGAAATGGGCGATGCCTTGGCTCCACGCTTTCGTCGAAGAGGGCATGGACAGCGAGCTGGCGAAGGAGCTCGAGGTTTTCGGCATCCCCTATCCGGTGCTGGTCGATCCGGAAGGAAAAATCGTCGCCACCGACGAGAAGCTCCGCGGCGACGCGATCCTCGACACCCTGGCCGAGCACCTCGGAAACGATGCGTCGGGATAAGCCGCATGGTCCTCTGGGTCACCCCTCGCCGCGACGATGGGTTGCGCCGCTCCCCGGTAGGAGCTTAGCGAGGCGAGCGGCGCGAGCGGATCGAGGAGCTCTACCCCTCAGATCGTGGCCTCCGAGCCGCCCGGAACGCCACGACGGACTCCGCGCCCCCTAAGAGGTGCCGCCCAGAACGGCCTCCCGGGCTGGAATCCGGCGGAGGGCCACCCTCCAGTCCTGGGAGGTGCGGCCGCGGGGCGCTGCTCGGCGCCACCGTCTGTCTGGGTGGCGCGCAGCCTACCTTAATGGGTGATTCGGATGGCTTGACGTCCCTTCATAATCGCCTTGAGAGACAGCGCGCGTCGGATCCCGTGGGTTTCGGAGGTGCAACGCCGAGATCGTGCGGAGTCCCGAAAGCGCGTAAGCCGTCGACCCGAGGTCACCCAGGCCTGCCGGTGACCGGTGGCAGTCCCTGCGCCGGCCGCCTGGGAGGCAGAATCCTCCAAGGAGGCTCAAATGGCAGGAATCGTGGGCTACGGGGCGTACATTCCCCGACAACGTATCAAGACGGAGGAAATCGCCCGGCAGTGGGGCAAGGACCCGAAGGTGATCCGGAGAGGTCTTCTCCTCCAGGAAAAATCGGTCCCCGGGATCGACGAGGACACCATCACCATCTCGGTGGCCGCAGCGCGGTCGGCCGTCGAGAGGGCCGGGATCGATCCGGCACGAATCGGCGCCGTCTACGTCGGCTCCGAGTCGCACCCCTACGCCGTGAAACCGAGCGGGACCGTCGTGGCGGAAGCCGTGGGGACGGGTCCGGAGGTTCACGTCGCGGACTTCGAGTTCGCCTGCAAGGCAGGCTCCGAGGCGATGTTCGTGGCTCTGGGGCTGGTCGAGTCGAAGCGCGTCGACTATGCGCTCGCCGTCGGCGCCGACACCTCCCAGGGCGCTCCCAACGACGCTCTCGAATACTCCGCCTCGGCCGGCGGAGCCGCCTTCATCTTCGGCCGCGACGATCTCCTCGCCGAGGTCGTCGAGACCTACAGCTACACCTCCGACACGCCCGACTTCTGGCGCCGGGAAGGGGAGTTCTATCCCCGGCACGGCGGACGCTTCACGGGCGAGCCGGCCTACTTCAAGCACGTGCTGGCGGCCTCGCGGGCGATCCTCGAGAAGACGAACCTTCGACCCGCCGACTTTCGCTTCGTCGTTTTTCACATGCCGAACGGCAAGTTCCCACAGGCGGTGGGCAAGCAGCTCGGCTTCACCCCGGAGCAAATCGAGACGGGCTGGATCGTCCCCACCATGGGCAACACCTACTCCGGCTCGTCTCCCACGGGGCTGGCGGCGATTCTCGACGTCGCCGAGCCGGACGACCTGATCTTGATGACCTCGTTCGGCTCGGGGGCCGGGAGCGACTCGTTTGTGCTCAAGGCGACCGAGCGGCTGCCGGAGCGGCAAGGGGCCGCGCCGAGCGTCCGCTCGATGCTCGAGGGAACGCGCCACTACCTGACCTACGGCGAATACGCCAAGTGCCGCGAAAAGATCATCGTCAACGACTGAAAGCCAACAGGAGGACTTCATGCGCGAAGTAGCCATCGTCGCCGCGGGCATGACCCGATTCGGTGAGCTCTGGCAGTCGAGCCTGCGGGATCTTTTTGCCGAGGCGGCCTCCCAGGCGCTCAAGAGCGCCGGTGCCGATCGCGTCGACTCGATCTACGTGGGCAACATGTCGGGCGGCCAGTTCGTGGGCCAGGAGCACCTTGGCCCGCTCATGGCCGACCAGATCGGCATGGCCGGGACGGCCGCCACCCGGGTCGAGTCGGCCTGCGCCTCGGGCGGAGTGGCCCTGAGGCTGGCCTTGATGGAGGTGGCCTCCGGCTTCTCCGACCTGGTTCTCGCCGCCGGGGTGGAAAAGATGACCGACGGCGCCGACGTGACCGACGTCCTGGCCACTGCTTCCGATCAGGAGCAGGAGGTCTACTACGGAGTGACTTTCCCAAGCCTCTACGCCATGATCGCCCGTGCCCACATGGAGGCCTACGGCACCACGGAGGAAGATCTCGCCTGGGTCACCGTCAAGAACCACCGGCACGGCGCGTTGAATCCCAAGGCCCAGTTCCGGCGCGAGATCACCCTCGAGCAGGTCTTGAGCTCCTCGCCTGTGGCCGAGCCGCTTCGGCTGCTGCATTGCTCGCCGGTGAGCGATGGGGCGGCGGCCGTCCTGCTCTGCCCCTTGGACGAGGCCTCGAAATACACCGACCGTCCCGTGAAGATCCTGGGAACCGGGCTCGCGACGGCGCCCCTGGCGCTTGCCGACCGCCAGGACCCCGCTTTTCTCGAGGCGGTCGAGCTGTCGGGGCAAAGGGCCTACACGATGGCCGGCGTCGGTCCCGGCGACATCCAGGTGGCAGAGGTCCACGACTGCTTCTCGATCGCCGAGATCTGCTGCATCGAGGCGCTGGGGTTGGTCAAGAAAGGGGCAGGCGGCGCCGCGGCCCGCAACGGGATGACGGCCCTTGGAGGAGCCGTCCCCGTCAACACCAGCGGTGGGTTGAAATCGAAAGGGCATCCCGTGGGTGCCACCGGCGTCGCCCAGGCCATCGAGATCTTCGAGCAGTTGCGCGGTGAGAAGGGCGAAGCCCAGGTCGAAGGTGCGTCGATCGGCCTGACCCAGAACATGGGCGGATCCGGAGCGAGCTCCGTCGTCCACATCTACCAGGGGGTTTGACCATGCCGAGTCCCAGGTACTGGAGAGAGATCCCGAACCGTTACCGTCTCGAAGCCGGCCGCTGCAGCGGCTGCGGCAAGGTGGTCTATCCCCTGCGCCGCATCTGTCCATCGTGCCGGGGAGAGGACTGGGAGAGCTTGGCTCTTTCCCGCAGAGGAAAGGTCGTCACTTCGACGGTCGTCTACGTGGCGCCCGGGAGCTTCGAGATGGAGGCTCCCTACGCCATGGCGATCGTCGAGACGCCGGAAGGTGCCCGCCTGATGACCCAGGTCGTCGACTGCGATCCCGGGAGCGTGCTCCCTGGCATGGAGGTGTCGCTTGAATTCCGGCGAATCCGCCGGGAGGGCCGCGCCGGGATCCTCTGCTATGGACACAAGGCGGTCCCCGCCGGCTAGGGCGGTGGCCGAGGAGGAGAGGACCATGCCGAAGATACAGATCTGGGCAGAGCTGAGCGACGAGAGGCTCCACGACTACGAGCTCGAGGCCCGGCGCCAGGGGGTGGAAGTGGAGAAGCTCGTCGAGCAGACCGTCAACGTCCTGCTCCATGAGATGGAGGAGGAGCAGAACGAGGGGCTCGACGTTCCCGCCACGATCACCTAGCTAGTCGGGTCCGAGGCAAGTCCAGGACCGCGAGGCGCAGGCGCCGTCGCCAGTCCGGCGGCGGGGGCCACCGGTGGAAGGCGAAGGCCCACGGTATCAGGAGGACCAGCCAGTAGGGCTCGACGAGGGTTATGAGCCGCAAGTCTACCCTCGCCTTGAGGGCGCTGCCTGTTGCCTCAGCTCCTGAGCTCTACGACCATGTCCAATTGGATACTCGCTCCGTAGGGTAACTGGGCCGCCCCTGTTGCTGTGCGTGCATGCTTTCCAGACTCCCCGTAGAGGGCAATCAGGAGGTCCGAAGCTCCGTCAATGACTTGCGGTTGAGCCAGGAATGAGCTGTCCGAGTTGACAAAGCCTTGCAGCTTCACGATCGAAACGATTTCATCCAGATTACCGATATCCGCCTTGATGATGGACAGCAAGTCCATCAAGGTATCCCTGGCGGCAAGCTTCGCTTCATCCTGAGCCACGTCCGCACCGACGCGGCCCCGCTGCTCACTCACGCGGCCAGAGACGAACAGCAAGCTTGCGCATCGCTTCGTACCCAGGTAGTTGGCCACGGGAGACTTCGCGGGGCGCAGAGCCAGCCCCATCTCAGCCAAGCGTTCTTCAATTCGACTCATCGGTGCCCACCCGATGCTCCCCCACAGAGATCGACAGTCCGTCAGGGTCTGAGTACTGAGCAAGCCGAGCGCCGAAGACAGTCTGCGGCTCCTGGATGCAGGGGACACTGTTCGCGACCATCTTCTGATGAAACTCGTCAAGATCCGGCACGCTCAGGCCTGGCCTACAAGACCCCGCCCGCTCCAAATCGGCTCGCTTTTCGGACATGGCCGGCGAATCACTAGCGTGCAGTGCCAAAGTCGCTCCCTCGGTTGCAAATTCACTCCAACCAGGAGACTCGAATCTCAGTGGCAGGCCGAGCAGATCCCGATAGAAAGCGACGGATCGTCCCATGTCACTCACGAAGACGATGGCGTAGTTGACTCGCATCTTTGACATCCTTTTGTCCTCCTGAGGCGAAAAGGCCGAGCACAACTGACCTTGCCGCTTCACTGGCTTGTTAGACGTCCCGCCCCACGGCGGGTTATGGTGACCAAGGCCCACCCATAGGGGGTCAACCGTTGTCGCGGGAAACCACCTTGATCCAGGCGACTCCGGTGGCGCAGCGGTCCGGAATCTTCTGGCCGCCTCCGACACCGTAGATCTGGTACCCGATCGACGCCGTCCCGGGGTTGCCAACCTCAAGGTCGACCCTGCCGCGGTTGAAGTGCTGCTGCTGCTGCTGGCGCATCGTGAGGACGCCCGCCTGGTCGTGTGGCGCGTAGCCCTCCAAGCCGAAGTCCCAGGGGTGACCGATTTCGGTGGCCGTAGTCTCGGGACTTTCGCCGCGTCGCTTGTAGAGGATCCGGAAAACGGCGCTCCCCCCAGCCTTCAGGACGACCTCCTCGCCGAAGGAGAAGAATCGCTCCTGGTCGCCTTGCTTGACCCAAAAGAGGGTTCCGCACTCGGCGAAGACCGGCATCGACGCGAGCGCGCCGAGCAGGAGGAGCACCAGGATCCGGGGCCGCACTTCCTATCCCTCGCCCTCCTCGCCCTCGCTGGCGAGCTTCGCCTCGACGCTGATCTCGATCTCCACGTCGTCGCCGAGGATCGTGCCGCCGCCCTCGAGCGCACGGTTGTAGGCGATGTCGTAGTCCATACGGTTGACGGTGAGCTCGGTCACAAAACCGGCTCTCGGCCCGTCTCCGGTCTCCATGGTGCCGAGGGCGTCGACGTCGAGGGTAACCTCATGGGTTTTGCCGCGCATCGTGAGCTTGCCGGTGACCTTGAGCTTGCCTTTGCCGGCACTCTCGACCTTGGTGCTCTCGAAGCTCCAGGTCGGGTGGCTCTCGACGTCGAAGAAGTCGGCCGAGCGCAGGTGGTTGTCGCGGCGCTCGTTGGCCGTGTCGACCGACGTCGCCTGGATCTCGAACTTGAGCGTCGTGGCTTCGGGCTTGGCCGGATCGTAGTCGATCGTGCCGCTGAAGTCGTGGAAGCTGCCGTGGACCTTGGTCAGGAAGTGGCGGATCTTGAAGCTCGCCGAGCTGTGGACCGGGTCGACGTTCCAGGTCTCGGCCGCCGCCGCGAAGGGCAGCAGCAGAAACGCTGTCAGGATGGCCGTCAGGACTCTGTACTTACTCATCTCGTTCCTCCTTGGTTCTGGTGAGGGGCGTATTGTGCTCCATCCAGGCCCGGTTGCCAAGCCGAAAACGAAGGATGGCCTCCGGCCGGTGGGCCAAGGTCCACCCTACTCGTCGGAGGGTGTGCCGAGGCAGAAGACGAGCGTGGACTTGCCCACCCGCAGCGAGTCGCCGGGCAGGATCTGGCTGGAACGGATCTTGTGGCCGTTCAGGTACGTGCCGTTCAGGCTGTCGAGGTCGCGGACGTAGAACTCACGACCCATGACGTCGATCTGACAGTGGCGCGAGGAGATCTTGGCGTCGTCGAGCACGAGATCGGCTCCCTCGCGGCCGACGACGGTGCGCGCGCTGGTCAGCTCGATCCGTTCGAAGCCGGGTGGGGCGCCGACCAGCAGGAAGTAGGCCGGGACCTCGAAGCGCAGAGGCGGACGCTCGCGGCTCTCGCCGTCGGGCGCGGTCGGTGACTGCGGGGCGCCGCCGCCGTTGGTCTCGCCGAGGATACCCTCCATCATGATGCTGGGCTGGAAGAGCGTCGCGGCGCCGGGGCCCTCCGGGACCTGGTTCCCGAGGCGACGGGTCCTTTCTCCCCAGCGTCCCCGGTCGGCAGCGTCCGGGGTCACTTCGGCGCCGCAGGAGGGGCAGAGGGTCCCCTCCGCCGCGACCTCGGCACCACAGACGGCGCAACGGCTTTCGTCGCTCATGGCTCCTCCAAAGTCAACATCAGCTTCCCTTTGTCGAGCTCCACGCGCAGGCGGTAGAAGGCGCGGCTCTCGAAGCCCTTGCGCAGGGAGCCGCGGGCCTCGATCCTGCGCTTCTCCACACCGGAGACGTGGACCTCGATCCTCCGCTGTCCGGCTGGGACCTCGATCGTACGACGGAACTCCTGTCCCACACGGCGTTTCAAAAAGGTCGACGCTTCCACGCGATTGAAGACCACTCGGCGTCCGTCGATCCAAACGGAGATGTAGGCTGTTTTGAGACGGTTCTCGTAGAGGATCTCCAATTCCGCCGGTTTGGGCTTTGGCTTCGGCGGCGGCGGCGGTGGCGGGGGAGCGGCGAGGGTGGGCTCGCTCGACGCCCCAGTCGGCTCTTGAGCAGGGGCGGTCTCCATGCCGGTTTCGACCGCGTCGCCTGGCGGCGAATCCTCGCTACCGGCGGCCGGCGTCTCTTCCTCGGTCCTTGGCTCGGCCTCGTCGCTGGCTGCCTCCTCTCGGGTGACGGCCGGGTCTGGGATGCCCGCGGCAGTTTCCTCCCCGCCCGGGTCGGTGAACGCCATCGCCTCCTCGCCCGGCGGGGTGACTTCGCCGGTAGGGCCCAGGCCGGTCTCGCCCTCTTCGGCGGTTGGCTCCGGCGGAGCGAGGACGACGATCGGTAGGCCGAAGGCACCGACCCACATCGCGATCTCGCCCTGTTCGGCGTCGACGCCGGGTTCGGCGGAGGGAGGCTCCACGGTGATCGGGTTGAAGGGGAGCGGCGGCGGCTCTGCCACCGGAGCGGCCTCCGGCGGAGGGATGACGGCCGTGGCGGGCGGTGCCAGGCCGAGGGGCCTCAGCCACCGGTCGGTGGCGCCGGGGATTAGCCGGTCCAGGTTGCGTCCGGCGATCGCGATCAGGAGGAGGAAGAGCAGGAAGGTGACGAAAGCTCCCGAGGAGCGCGGCTTCCCAGGAGACGACGCTTCGGAAAAAGCCTCCGTACGAGAGTCGATCAAGACGGTGCTGCCCTGGAGCGCGGCCGAAGAGGCCGCCTTGGCGCGTGGCGTCTCCCCGGCGCGCGAGTCGCGGGTGTCCTCGCCCAACTCCTCGGTGGCGGCACGGAGCTCGCGTTCGAGCTCACCGCAAGTTTCGTAGCGGTCCTCGGGACGCTTCTGGAGGGCCCGGTCCAGGATCTGCCGTAGGCGCGGCGGGATCGAGGGGTTGTAGATCTCCGGCGGCCGCGGGTCGACGGAGACGATCTTGTAGGTCACGTTGGCGAGCGAGTCGCCGCTGAAGGCGAGCTCCCCCGTCAGGCATTCGTAGAGCACGACGCCGAGGGCGAACAGATCCGTACGGCCGTCGACTGCCTCGCCCTGGACTTGCTCCGGTGCCATGTAGTAGGGGCTGCCGACGATGCGTCCCGGGAGCGTCAGGCCTTGCTGTGCCGAACGGAGCTTGGCGACGCCGAAGTCCGAGATCTTGACCTCGCCGTCGGCGGTGACCAGGAGGTTGGCGGGCTTGATGTCCCGGTGGACGACGTCGTGACGGTGCGCGTAGTCGAGGGCTGAGGCCACCTGGGCGATCCAGTCGACGGCGCGGACGATGGGAAGCGAATCCTCCAGGTCGAGGATCTGGCGCAGGTCGCGGCCGTCGACCCATTCCATGGCGAGGTAGGGCTCGCCGGTGTCGGGATCGGTGTCGGCGTCGAAGACGGTGACGATGCCGGGGTGGATCAGCCGTCCGGCGGCCCGTGCTTCGACGAGGAAGCGTTCGCGCAGCTCGGCTTCCTGGTCGGTCTCCACCATGCCCTGGGGCGAGAGGACCTTCAAGGCGATCCGGCGCTCGATGTGCGGGTCCTCGGCCAGGTAGACGCGTCCCATGGCTCCCCGGCCGAGCTCCGAGAGGATTCGGTACCGGTGGATGCGTTGCGGTGGGACGGCGATGGTCGTCATGAGGCGATCTTACCTCCGGCGGCGGTCTGTGGGCAGTGGCGAGGACGACAATATACCCGTAGAGAGTCGTGAGGTCGTCGGGCTCGTCGGAGACGGCGACGCGGCATCGTTGAGGTAATTCGCCCTTTTCGGCCTCTGGCGAAGCCTCCTCGTCGTGCTTCTAAGGTCAAACCCGCTCGGGCGGAAGGTGGGCCAAGGCCCACCCTACTTCGAGCTCATCCCAGCATCGGACGTCTTGGGGGCGAAGAAGCAGGCGAGACGCCATCGTGATAGAATATCGTAGAGGTGTAGTCAACCCAGCTTGAGCGAGGACACTGGCCAGATGAGTGAAGACACCGGGCGAAGGAAGGTACAAGGGCTCGTGGCCGGCGCGCTCTACGGCGGCCTGGTGACCGGTGCCCTGGGCATGGTGTTGGCGGTCGCCGCGTTTCTCAGCGGGGATACCATCGGAGCGGGGATTTGCGTTCTGGGCTCGGCGGTGGCTTTCGGGCTGGTGGCGAACGCCTGCTTGCGGGAATGAGGCCGAAGCGAAGGGAGGGAGCCCCGGGCCGGCGCCGGCATGGGGCCGGTCCTGGACCCGGGGCGCGCAGCGCGGGTACGACCTCAGGATCGTCCTCCAAGCCATTGAAGCATAGACGAAGCGCCGGGCCGCAACGACTCACGGCGTGTAGAGCTGGGTCGTGACCTGCGGGACGCGCTCGAAGTACGCATCCGTGGTGAGGACGTGAAGACCGAGTTGCATGGCGCTCGCGGCAATCCGGACGTCGTTCGTGGGGATCGGTCTCCCCTCCGCACGAAGATGGACGATGATTTCGGAATCACGTAGAGCCGTCTCCTCGTCAAGCTCTACCGTCTTGTCGAACTTCATGACAGGGTTCGGGCCGGACGAGGTCTCGGTGGCCTGTTCATCGCCGGCTCTACTCGGCGACCTTCAGGACGACCACGGTCCGATCGTCCGACGGCTCGTGGCCATCTCCCAGGAAGCGGCTGGTCGCGGCGATCAGGCCCTGGGCGATCTCGGCGGCGGAGCCCGCGGCGAGCTCGCGTAGCGTCTGCGCCAGGCGCTCGGCACCGAAGACTTCGTCGCCGCCGTCGCGGAACTCCTCGATGCCGTCGGAGGCGAAGACCACGACGTCGCCTTCGCGCAGCTCGAGACGCTCCTCGCGGTACTCGGCTCCCCCAATCGCCCCGACGGGCATACCCGGCAGCTCGATCTCGCGGACCTTGCCGCCGCGGACCAGGAGCGGGTAGGGAAGCCCGGCGTTCGAGACCCTGAGGAGCTTCTGCCGCGGATCGTAGAGCGCCAACCCTACCGCCACGAAACGCCGCTCGACCCGGAGCGGGTGGAGCTCCTCGTTCAGGTAGCCGAGCGCCTCCAACGGGTCGATGCGGCTCTCCGACGCGTAGCCCCGCAACATGCCGAGGACGAGGGAAGCGTAGAGCGCCGCCGCCGTCCCCTTGCCGGCGACGTCGCCCACGGCGAGGAAAGCGAGGTCCTTGCACGCCATGACGTCGTAGAAGTCGCCGCCGAGATGGCGGGCCGGCGAATAGGCGGTGGCAATCTGGAGGCCCGGGACCCAAGGAGTCTTCTTGGGCAAGAGGTAGCGCTGGATGGTCCGCGCCGTGTCGAGCTCGGTGGCCATCCGGGACTCGTCGTCGCGCAGCCGCTCGTAGAGGGTCGAGTTCTCGAGTGCGATGGCGAGGTAGGACGCGAGGGTCACGAGCAGCTGCTCGTCGCCCTCGCAAAAGGCGTTGTAGCGGTCGCTCTCGAGGTCGAGCACCCCGAGCAGGCGGTCCTTGAACACCAGCGGGACGGCGAGCTCCGAACGGATGGAATCACTTCCGTGGCAGCTCTCGTAACGCGGATCGAGGGCGACGTTCGCTACCCTGACCGCCTGGCGTAGGGCCGCCGCCGTGCCGCAGAGGCCCTGGCCGAGGACGAGCCCCTGCGCGCAGGGCAGCGCGCCGTCGTCGTGCAACGAGTGGGCGAGCTTCAAGAGCCGGTCCTCCCCGTCCCAGAGGAAGACGTTCAGGCACGTGAACTCCACCTGCCGACGGACGAGCTCCGCCACCCGGCGTAGCAGCTCCTGGCGGTCGAGGATCGACGTCAGCTCGCGGCTCGCCTCGTGGAGCGCGGCGAGCATCTGTGTCTGCCGGCGCAGGTTCGTGTAGAGGCGGTGGCGGTCGATCGCGGCGGCGAGGTGGCCGGCGATGAAGGCGAGGTCCCGCAGCTCGCCGGGAAAGAAGTCGGGCCGGAAGCTCCCGATGTCGAGCACCCCGATGACGCGTCCCTTCGACACCAGGGGAAAAGCGGCCTCCGAGCGAAGCTCCTCGACCACCTGGATGTAGCGGGAATCGCCCTCGACGTCGCCCACGACCTGCGGCTCGCCGGTGGCCGCCGCGACGCCCACGAGGCCCTGGCCCAGTCCGAAGCGCCAGCTCTCGACCACCTGCGGCGGGAAACCGAGGGCGAAGTGGAAGCGCAGCTCGCGGCCCACCTCGTCGAGCAGCAGGACCGCGAAGGTGTCGTAGGCGAGGGTGCGGCCGAGGCGGCGGGCCACCCGTTCGAGACCGGTCGCCAGGTCGTCCGAGGAGTTGAGCTCCTCGACCGTGTCGAGCAGGCAGCTGAGCGTTTCGACGGGCGATCCGCAGGCGGTCTTGGGCACTGCCCCCGGAGCCGTGGCAGGGTTTTTCTCGGTGGGGATCGTGACGGTGTGCTCCATCTCGTTCCCTACAACAAGAATCGGCGGCGGTTTGTTCCCGTCCCCGTCCCCGATTCCCACGGCCGTGCGCCCCTCCGGGGTCAGGTTCCCGGGACGCCGATTCCGGCGTAGACAAAACCCTGTGCGCGCAGGCCGTAGGTCGACCAGATGTTGCGGCTATCCAGCACAAAGGGCGTCCGCATGACGCTCTTGATGCGGTCGAAGTCCGGGTTCTGGTACTGGCGCCACTCGGTGACGAGGACGAGAGCATCCGCCTCGACCACGGCGTCATAGGGATTTTCCACGATCTCGATCCGGTCACCGAAACGGCGGCGAGCCTCTTCCTGCGCTTCGGGATCATGGGCCGAGACCGCCGCTCCTTCGGCGAGCAGCCCGTCGATCAAGGTCAGCGACGGCGCGTCGCGGATGTCGTCGGTCCGCGGCTTGAAAGCGATGCCCCAGACGGCGACTTTTTTGCCCCGGAGGTCGCTGTCGAAGTAGTGCTTGAGCTTGCGCAGCAAGACACCCTTCTGCCTCTGGTTGACCGCGTCGGTCACCGCCGCGAGATCCATCGGTACGCTTTTCTCGTGGGCGACATGGACGAGGGCGGTGACGTCTTTGGGGAAACAGGAGCCACCGTAGCCGGGGCCGGCGTAGAGGAACCGGGGGCCGATGCGCTGATCGCTTCCCACTCCCATGCGAACGTCGTTGACGTCCGCGCCGACGACCTCGCACAGCGTGGCGATTTCGTTCATGAAAGAGATTCGCATGGCCAGCATCGTGTTGGCCACGTACTTGGTGAGCTCGGCGCTTGCCGGCGCCATCCAGACGATTTTCTCTTGGCTGAGAGACAGCGGATGATAGAGCCGCCGCATCAGGTCGCGGGCGAATTCGTCTTCCGGATCGCATCCGATCACGATCCGGTCGGGGCGCATGAAGTCGTTGACCGCGTCGCCCTCTTTCAAGAACTCCGGGTTGGAAACCACATGGACGTTTTCCGCGGGGTGACGTTTCAAGATCCTGCGCACCCGCGCGTTGGTACCGACCGGAACGGTGCTCTTCATGGCCAGGACACATTCTTGCTTGGCCACGGCTCCGACGGTCTCGGCCACGTTGTCCACGTGGGTGAGGTTCGCGGCGCCGTCTTGGCGGGCCGGGGTGCCGACCGCGACGAAGATGATGTCCGCTTCCGCGACGGAGGGCTCGACGTCCGTCGTAAAGCGCAAGCGTCCGCCCTGGACGTTGGCAAGGATCAGAGGCTCGAGGCCCGGTTCAAAAATCGGCACCTTGCCGTCGTTTAGCGCCGCCACCTTTTTCTCGTCGATGTCCGCGCAGACGACGTCGTTGCCGGTCTCCGCGAATCCAGTCCCCGTTACGAGTCCAACGTATCCTGCACCGATAACACAAACTTTCACTTTGAATGCTCCCTGGGAGGCCGTTTCTTGGCGCGCACCTTTTGTGCTTGCCAGGCATGTCGATTTGCGGGTCAGAGTATAGCAAAGAGGCGTCAGGCGGTCGAGGGGCTCTGGCGTAGCGCCTCGTGCTGCCCGCGGAACCAGTCGGCGGTTCGCTTCAGGCCGTAGCTCAGGTCACGCAGCTTTGAGACCCCGAGCTCCCGGGCGAGGAGCCCTGCGTCGATCGAAGAGCGGCGCTGCTCACCGGGCATTCCGGGTCCGTGGGTCGCCTCGACGTCGACTCCGAGCGCCGCCGTGATCCCCTTGTAGAGCTCGACGACGGAGGTCTCGACTCCGGTGCCCACGTTGACGATCAGGAATCCCTCCCGGCCGGCCGCGGCGAGGTTGGCTCGCACCACGTCCGAGACGTGGACGTAGTCGCGGGTCTGGAGCCCGTCGCCGTTGATCCTCGGGGTCTCCCCCGCCAGGAGCTTGTCGAGGAAAATCGCCACCACGCCGGCCTCGCCATGCGGGTTCTGCCGCTCGCCGTAGACGTTCGCGTAGCGCAGGCAAACGGCGTCGAGGCCGTAGGCGACGTGGTAGTAGAAAAGGTAGTGCTCGACCGAGAGCTTCGCGACCCCGTAGGGCGAGACGGGCCTCGTCGGATGCGACTCGGCGGCCGGAAAGAAGTCCTGCTCGCCGTAGATGGCGCCGCCGGTCGAGGCGAAGACCACCTGCTTGACTCCGCCGCGGCGCGCCGCTTCGAGGAGGTTCAACGTCCCGACGACGTTGACGTCGGCGTCAAAGGTCGGCGATTCGACCGAGCGCCGGACGTCCATCTGCGCCGCATGGTGGACCAGCAGGTCGATCCCGGCCGTCTCGACGAGCTCGGCGGCCTCGGCGCTGCGGATGTCGAGCTGATGGAATTCCGCCTCGGACGCCACGTTCTCGCGGCGCCCGCCCGAGAGGTCGTCGACGATGAGCACACGGTCGCCCCGTTCGACGTAGGCGTCGGCCACGTTCGAGCCGATGAAACCGGCTCCGCCGGTAATACAGACGCTAGCCATAGATCGTCCCCTTCTGGTGCAGAGCTTACTCCCCTTTCCGATTCAAGACAGCGAACACAGTATGCCAGAGGATGATCACGTCAAGCCACAGGCAGCGCCTCTCAAGTACAGCCGGATCATCGACCTCGTGCGCTGACTACATGCCGACAAAAGGCTCCTCCGTCGCCGCCATCGCCTCGACGCGTTCCGCCATGACACGCTGGAAGCGCCGGCCCATGGCGTCGAGGTACTCCTCGACCCGGGCCGTCTCCTCCGGCGAGCCCACGTTTTGAAGGTAGGGAGCCACGCTCTCCACCGTGCGGCCGATCTCGCGGAGCTTTGCTACCTGGTAGTCGCGGGTCGGCGGCCAGCCGCCAGGGAGGAAGGTGGCGACGACCAGGCCCGAGAACGCGTTGGTCAACCCGTAGTTCGAATCGACGCTGCGCGGCGTCGTGAAGTCGACCCGGGTCCGCTCGTCGGTGATCACGGCCGCGCCCGCGGTCCACGTCCGGGCCCCCGCCGAGGAGAGCTTGAAGCTCGCCAGGAGCTCCAGCGGATGGTTGATCCCGGCATTCTCAAGGAGGTCGCCGCTCACCTCGGGCACGGCGAAGCGGCGTACGAGCTCCCGGTAGTCGATGCGCAGCTCCTCCTCGCCGCCGATAAACAGCACGAAACCCGTCATCAGCTTCGGCATCCACACCGTGCCGTGCGGGAAGACCTTGAGGAAGGTCCCGAGCAGCATCTTCTGCTCCGCGAGCGGCATCATGCGCACGTTCGCCCACTGGCAGACGAGCCCCCCTGGCTTCAAGCGGCGGCGCGCCAGCTCGTAGAACTCCCGCGTATAGAGGTAGACGACGCCGTCGGTGTGGATCTCGGGCGGCTCCAGCTGGATCACGTCCCACCGCTCGGAGGAGCCGAGCAGGAAGTTGCGCCCGTCCTGGATGTGGACCTCGACCCGCGGATCCTCCCAGGCGCGGTCGTTGGTGGGGAAGTAGGGCGCCGCGGCGATCACGTTGCGGCTGAGCTCGGCGACGGCGATGCGCTCGAGCTCGGGATGAGACACCATCGCCGCGAGCGTGTTGCCGACGCCGAAGCCGATCGTCAACACCTCGCGGGCGCCGTCGTGAAGCAAGAGCGGCAGGTGGCCGTAGACGCGGTTCTCGGGGTTGGTCATCGTCCCCGCCGTCCCGCGGCCGTCGCTGAAGTAGAGGGCGCGCTGCGGCGCGGTCGCGTCGCGGGCCTTGACCATGACCGTGTCGGTTGCGTCGTCGCGGTAGAAGAGGATCTCGGCGCCCTGGCGAAAGGCACGCTCGAACGCGTCGCCCGGCACCAGGAGAGCCAGGACGGGCAGCAGGAGGACGGCGAGGCGCGGGCTCCGGATCCGCGACGCGTCGAGCGAGACGACGAGCACCAGCGCCCCCATAAAGAGGTTCAGGGCGATCAGGACCCGGAACGAGCCGACGAGCCCGAGGCGCGGCAGGAGGAGGAAGCCCACCAGGAGCGACCCGGCGATCGCGCCCACGGTGTTGGCCGCGCAGAGCGTCCCCACCTCGCGGCTCACGGTGGCCGGGGAGCCGCTGGCGAGCCGGACGGCGGCGGGAAAGGTGAGCCCCATGAAAAACGTCGCCGGCAAGAGAACGGTCCCGGCCTGGACCGCCTGGACGACGAGCGCTTTCCACCAGGCGTCGATCTGCGTCAGGCTCTGCACCGCCGAAAGGACCCGGGGAAGCGACGCGTAGCCGAGGATCGCGGCGAGCGTCAGGCCACCGATCAGCACCTGAGAGAGGCCGAGCAGGAACGCCGGACGGCGGCTGCGGTCGACCCGGCCGGCCGGCAGGAGGCTGCCAAGGCCGATCCCGAGAAGAAAGCACGCCAGCATGGCCGTGAAGGCGTAGGTCGAGTTGTGGAGATAGAAGACCAGCGTCCGCGTCCACAGGACCTCGTAGCCCAGGGCACAGAATCCCGAAACCGCGAAGACGGCAACGGCGAGCTGCTCCAGAGTGCGCCGCGGCAGAGCCGAGGCGCCTCGCGCCGTGCCGGGCTCCTCGTCGGCCGCGGCCTCGGGAGGCCGTGACGGCGAGAAGTGCTCGGCCAAGAGCGCCGTGGCGAAGATCAGGAGGTTGGTCGCCGCGGCGGCGAGGTTCGTCGCGGCGTTGCCGAACGCGGCGATCAGCACGAAACCGGCCAGGAGCGCCCCGGCCACTGCCCCCAGGGTATTCAGGCCGTAGAGGAAGCCGACGTCGTGCCCGAGGCTCTCGCGGCTGCGGCTCTGGCGCTTCGCCAGGACCGCAACCGTCCCACCCATGAAAAAGCACGGCACGGCGAGAAGCGCCCCGGCCAGGGCGAAACGGACCGCGTCAAACAGCGCCGGGGAACCCGCGAACCGCTCGTAGAGCCCGGCGTAGCCGTCGCCCAGGGCGGCGAAGCCATAGGGCAGGACGAGCGCCGAGACACCGATGCCGGCCTCCAGCAAGGCGAAAAGCGCCAATGGGCGCCGCGTCCAGAGGGCGAGGCGTCCGCAGGTGAAGCTGCCGAGGGCCATGCCGCCCATGAAGGCCGCGAGCACCGTGGCGACGGCGTAGGTCGTCACCCCGAAGACCAGGCCCAACTGGCGGACCCAGAGCACCTGGTAGACGAGCGCACAGGCGCCGGAGAGGAAGCACAGGAGGAAGACGAGGGAGCGGGTCATGCCATGGGTTCTCGTTCAATCGGTGCGGGCAAAGTCATCAATCTGGGTGGCAAGGGCAAAAAGAAAAGGGCGGATCCCCAAGGACCCACCCTTCCGGTCGAAACCAGGTGGCAGCCGCCTGGTGGCCTTCCGTCTACTTCTTCTCGAGGTAGATGTCGGCCCAGCTGCCTTCGGCGGCCGGGGCGTCGCAGGCCGGAGCCACCTGGAATCGGTCGGAGCCGACGCCCTGGGCCTCCAGGAACTGCTTGACGACCTCACCGCGGCGCGCGGCGTAGCCGGGGTTCTCGTCGCCCTTGGCGCGTCCGGCGACGCAGGCGGTGAGCTCCGGACAGGAGGCCAGCTGGCTGACGAGGTCACAGAGCTTGTGCTGCTGCTCGTCGCCCAGCGTGCCCTCGTCGAAGTTGAAGTAGACGATCTCGCGCGAGCTCTCGCAGGGCCAGCGCCGGGCCTTGCCCTTGCCCTTGCCCACCGGAGCCTCGCAGGCCTCGTAGTCGGCCGCGGCGAGTGGCGGCAACGGCGGCGGTCCCGTCGGCGGCGGCGGTGGCGGC
>CBDUYN010000046.1:0-56062 GCA_965371445.1 uncultured bacterium
CGGGCAATCGTCTTCTATCGCGATACGCTGGGAATGCGATTCCTTTTTCAGGCCCCACCGGGCCTGGGCTTCTTCGACTGCTCCGGTGTCCGGCTGATGCTGGATGCTCCCGCGAAAGCCCAAGCCGAGAGCTACAGCTCAGTCATCTACTACAAAGTCCTCGACCTCCAGGCTGCCTGCGAAGCCTTGTCGGCCCGTGGGGTTGTCTTTGAAGCGAAACCGCACCTCATCGCAAGATTGCCCGACCATGAGCTGTGGATGGCTTTTTTCCGCGATCCGGACGGAAACCTTCTGGCGCTCATGAGCGAGGTGCGGCAGTGATCGTCCGAACCGTTCCGGACGGCTTTGGGCTCCCAGTCGGAAAGGGCCGCTCTCTTGCAAGGGCACAAGGCTTCCCAGAATCAGCTTGTGCAATCCACCGCTTCTTCCTCGCGCGGTGCCACCAGGACGCCGCACCGTCCTTCGGGATGCAGGAGCTCGCCGTCGCCGGTCCTCACGCCTCGGAGCCGCAGGATGGGCCTCCCCTCGGCCAAGTACTTCGACTCGTAGTTGGTCCTGGCGCCATCGTCCCAGGGCCCCGAGCGCCGCTCGACGGCGAGGTACGGGTAGGCGGCGAGGATCTCCAGCAGAACCTCGCCGTACTCGATGTGATCGGTCGCGAAGCAAAGCTCGCCGCCGGGCCGCAGGAGCCCCACCACCAGGTCGAGCGTTTCCGGGTAGAAAAGCCGCCGCTTGTGGTGCCGGCTCTTCGGCCAGGGATCCGGGAAGTAGACGTGGACGACGGAGACGAATCCCGCCGGCAATACGGTCGAAAGCAGGTAAAGCGCTTCGCCGCGTATCACGAGGACGTTTCGAAGGCCGCGCCGTTCGGCCCGGCGCCGGCACGTCCGGTAGTACTTCGAGGCCACCTCGAGGCCGAGGAAGCGGCGCTCCGGGTGCTGGGCGGCGCGCTCCAGGAGGTAGCGTCCCTTGCCGAAGCCGAGCTCGACCTCCCAGGGTCCGTCGCCGGCGACGAGGGTGCCCGGATCGAAGGGCGCTTCGAGCTCGCGGAGCGCCCACTCGCGGCCGGCGGCGGCGAAGACCGCGTCGAGGCGCACGGCTAGAGGAGGTCCTCGCGTTTTTCAGAGCGCAGCCGCTCGACCACGCGGCGCACGTCCTGCGAGCGATCGCGGGGCATGACGAGGACGCTGTCGCCGGTTCGCACCACGACGAGCCCCTCGACGCCGACGACCGCCACCGTCCCCTCGTCGGCCCAGAGGAGGTTGCGCTCGGAATCGATCGAGATCACGTCGCCGTGGCCGCAGTTTCGGTCCTCGCCTTCGGGGAGGATCTCGGCCAAGGCCTCCCAGGAGCCGAGGTCGCTCCAGCCGCAGTCGAGGGGGACCGTGCCGATCGAGTCGAGCCGTTCCATGACGGCGTAGTCGATCGAGATCGACTTGAAGCCGGGATAGACCTCGTCGGTCCGGGTGTGCTCCTCGGCGATTCGCGCCAGGCCCGCGCCGATCTCGGGCTCGAAGCGTCCGAGGTGCTCGACGAGCGTCGAGCCACGAAAGACGAAGATACCGGCGTTCCAGAGGTGGTTGCCGCCCTGGTAGTAACGCTCGGCGGTCGCGGCGTCGGGCTTTTCGGAGAACCGGACGACGCGGCGCACCCCTTCGCCGAGCTCCTCGCCGAGCTCGAGGTAGCCGTAGCCGGTCTCGGCCCAGCGCGGAGGAACGCCGAGCGCCATCACCCGGTCGCCGCGCTCGACCTCGGCGGCGGCCTCGGCCAGGGACCCTCGGAAGGCGGCCGCGTCGCCGAAGCGGTGGTCGGCGGGGAGCACGGCGACGACGTCGCGCCGGCGCTCCTCGGGCATCGAGACGAGGGACCAGCCAATCGCCGGCGCCGTGTTGCGGCCGCAGGGCTCGGCGAGGATCTGCTCTTCGGGGACCTGGGGCAGTTGCTCGCGGACCGCGCCGGCAAGCGCCCGGGTGGTCGAGATCCAGATCGCCTCCGGCGCTACCAGGGGCGCGAGGCGCTCGACGGTGTCCTGGAGGAGGCTCGACTCACCCTCCAGGGCGAGGAGCTGCTTCGGACGGCGGGCACGGCTCAGCGGCCAGAAACGGGTGCCGCTGCCGCCCGCGAGGATGAGTGCTTGCACGCGTCTTCTCCGGGGTCTCGTCAGGGGTCCCCGCGCCGAAGCGAGGGCGGGATGTTTGGGAATCTATAGGCTCCGGACGCCGTAGCGTCCGGTAAGGGGTCGGGTTTGGTGGAGGCGGTGGGAGTCGAACCCACGTCCGAAAAACTCAGGTCGAAAGCGTCTACGTGCGTAGCCTTCGCTTGAAGTTCTCGTCGCGGCGGTTAGGCGAAAGGCGAACCGCCGCCGCGACCAGTCCCTGAAGGATCCGGGCGGAACGTGGGACACGCGCCGCCGTTTGAGCTACTACGAATAGCGCCCCGGTGAGAGCCGCAACTCAAGGCGCATCACCGGCACGCGCGGCCTCAAGCGACCGCGAGAGCCAAGTTGTTGTCGTTGGCAGTTATCAGGGTTTCCAGTTGACGGATGGATCCGGCACGCAACCTACGTCCTGCTTGTTCCCCGTCGAATCCGGTGCGCCCCCGTTTGTTCAAAGAACCCGTTCGCCGCCGCGCGTCGCGCGGTGGCAGGGTTCAGTATAGCAGAAAAAGCTCACCCCTGGGTAGAAGCTTCGGCCTCGTGGCTCACGGCCTCGAGGAACTCCTCGGGACCGGAGTTGCGCAGGTGGGAGACGATGAAGAACCACGCTCCCAGGGTCAGCATGAAGCCGAGGGGCACCGCCGGCCAGAGCGCCGGAAAGAAGGGGGCCACGAGGACCGCCAGGGCTCCGGCCGCGGCGATCGCCAACACGAGGGCGCTCGTCGTCTGGACACGGTAGCCGCTTCGCTCGACGCGAAAGGTGAGGCGCGAGCCCCCCTCGGACGCCGGCTCGGCCACCAGCCGCCCCTCCACCCAGCCGTAGCGCAGGCCGGCGACGACCGGGATCCTCAAGCTTCCGCCGCCGTCGTCGTCGCGCTGCCATTCGCCGCCCCAGCCCTCCGCTTCCCGCGCCACGAGAGCGTAGGCCATGCCCGGCTCGCAGCCGAGCTCGACGTGGTGCTCGGAGGTCATGCGGCCTCCCGGTCCTCGGCCGGGACGTCTTCGAAGAAGCGGTCCAGGGCGTCGAAAAAAGCCGCCGGGGAGCCGAGCTGCTGGATCTGCCGGCGGAGCTTCAAGCCCTCCGGCAGGCCGTGGCTGTACCAGCCGGTGAAGGTGCGGAGCTTCCCGAGGGCGGCCCGCGGCTCCTCGCGCTCGACCACCGTACGGAAGTGGCCGAGGATCAGGTCCCGGCGCTCGGCGAGCGTCGGCTCGACGAAACGGCCCTGGCCGAGGCGCGCGGCGATCTGGCGGAAGATCCAGGGGTTGCGCGTCGCGCCGCGGCCCACCATGACGCCGTCGCAGCCCGTCTCGCGAAACATGCGGAGCGCATCCTCGGCGCTCGTGACGTCGCCGTTGCCGATCACCGGGATCGCGACGGCTTCCTTGAGCTCGGCGATGGCGCCCGGCTCGCCCTCGCCGCGGAACATCTGCCGGGCGGTGCGGGGATGAAGCGTCACGGCGTCGGCGCCGTTCGCCTCGCACATCCGTCCCAGGTCGAGGAAGTTGCGCCGTTTCTCGTCGACGCCGAGGCGGAACTTCACCGTCATCGGGATCGAGAGCTTGCCGCGCACGGCGGCGACGATCTCCTCGGCGTGGCGCAGGTCGCCCATCAGGGCCGCCCCGGCACAGCCCTTCAGGATCTTGTTGGCCGGGCATCCCATGTTGACGTCGCAGAGGTCGGCGCCGAGCTCCTCGACGCGTTCCGCCGCCGCGGCCATGGTGGCGGCGTCGGAGCCGTAGATCTGGATCGCGATCGGGCGTTCCTCGTCGACGAAGCACAGGAGCCGCTCGACCCGCCGCTCGCCCGCCAGAAGTCCCTGCGAGGAGATGAACTCCATCGACACCACGCCGACGCCGCCGATGCGGCGGACGATCAACCGGAAGTCCCGGTCGGTGACGCCGGCCATCGGGGCCAGGAACAGGGGCGGGTCGACGGCGAGGGAGCCGATCCTCAACATGGCTACATTGTAGCGGGCTTTGGACCTTATACAGAAGGTGCTATACTGCGCTCAATCCGGGGCGGCGCCCGGAGAGGCCACCCCCAAGACGCCGAAGAGGATCAAACTCCGGAGGTCCCCCCATGAAGAGCAAAGCCTTCCGCCTGACGCTAACCACGCTCCTTCTGCTCGCTATCGCGACGAGCGCCCACGCCGTCTTTTTCACCGTGACGCTCAAGAACGGAACGACCTTCGACATCCGCTACCACCCGGTCAAGGCCGACTGGGATCCGCGCTACACGATGTTCATGACCGACCAGGGCAACTGGATCGCCGTCAAGAACAGCGAGATCGCCGACGTCGTCTCCCACGCCGAGGAAAGCGGCTACGGCTACCAGCTCAACACGACCACCCTCTTTCTCGGCTGGTCGCCCAACGACCTGGTCGAGGACGAGACCGACGAGGACGGCAACGTCACGTCGACGTCCCGCTACGAGGTCGGTGCCGACGCCGGTGGCCCGGATTACTCGATCGACCAGTTCCTGAACATCCCGGTGGTGGGAAGCCCGACCGACACGGGCCGCGGCGGCGGGATCCCGATCGGCACCGTGACCATCACCGAAGGCAACAACTAAGAGGCGCCGCGCAAGCCAGTCCTAGGACCGCCTTCGCACCGGAGGCGGTCCTTTTTGGTCTCTGACGACTTCCTATGCTTTTCTATCGTACCGGCCCGGAAGGCTTCTATGCGGCAGGCGATCCTGCGGCAGGCGATCCTGCGGCAGGCGATCCTGCGGCAGGCGATCCTGCGGCAGCCGATGCTGCGGCAGGCGGAGCCGCGGCAGGCGATGCCGCCCACGGGGCACGCGTCCTCTTCTCCGATCCTTTGGAGACCGCGCCCGCCGACTGGGAGCTCGGCCGCAAGGTCGACCTCACGAGCCAGCCGCTTCTCGCGCCGGTCGTCCCCGGCAAGATCGTGGGCATCGGCCGCAACTATGCGGCCCATGCCCGCGAGCTCGGCAACGCGCCGCCCACCGAGCCGGTGATCTTCCTGAAGGCTCCGTCGTCGCTCATCGGTCCGGCGGCGCCGGTCGTGCTACCGCCCGAGTCGGAGCGGGTGGAGTTCGAAGGCGAGATCGCCGTCGTCGTCGGCCGCCGTCTGCGCCGTGTGGATACGGAGACGGCGCGCGCCTCGGTGCTCGGCGTCACCTGCGCCTGCGACGTCACCGCCCGGGACCTGCAACGGCGCGATCCGACGTTTGCCCGCGCCAAGTCCTTCGATACCTTCTGCCCCGTGGGACCCGCCGTCTACGTCGGGGCGGACCTCGACGAGCTCGCCGTCACGACCCGGATCAACGGCGAGGTCCGCCAGCAGGGGCACGTCAGCGAGATGATCTTCCCGATCCCGGAGCTCCTCGCCTACGTCTCCAGGATGATGACCCTGGAGCCGGGGGACCTCGTCCTGACCGGGACGCCGGCCGGTGTAGGGCCGCTCGCCGACGGCGACCGCGTCGAGGTCGAGGTGAGCGGCGTCGGCGTCCTCTCGAACCCGGTCGAAAGTTGGAGGCAAGGTTGATGCGTCGTGTGTGGCTCGCTCCGCTCGTCCTCGCGTTGATCGTCTCCTGCTCCGACGCGCCGTCCGAGAAGCGGTCGCCGACCGTCGACATACCTCCGCCGGTCGAGGTCGAGACGGCCGAGGATCAGCAGTCCGTCGAGCCCGAGGTCTCGTTCGCGGGTGTGCTGCCGGGCAGCTTTCCGAAGGACCTGCCCGTCTACACGCCGGCGAGCCTCATCGACTTCGGCTCGCCCGAGGAGGGAGGAAGCTTCGTGGACATCCTCTCGCCGCACGAGGTGCCGCGGGTGCGCCGCGCTTTTCTCGGCGCCCTGGAGGAAGGCGGCTGGTCCAGCGCCGCGGGCCGTGACGGCGAGCTCATCCTCTCCAAGGGCTCGCGCCGCGTCCGGCTGACGATCCGCGACGGGAAGCCTGGGACGCTTTATCGCTACGAGTATTGAGCTTCAATGCGGACGAGACACGTCGACCTCCCCCTTGAGCCCGTGCTCCCTGGCGAGCGCCCGGCAGAGGCCCTGGACGAGGCCCAGGATGCCCTCCTGCGTCCTGCGGTTTAGGTCCTCGCCCTGGACGTAGATCTCGTCGAGCGGCACCGCAACCTGCTTCGAGCCCAGCTTGGCGAGCGTCGAGCGGGCGGTCCCAGGGCTCAGGAGGGTGACGATCAGCCGGATGGAATCGCCGCGGATCTCGACACGAGGCAGGAACGAATAGGTGAGCTCGCCCTGGACGAGCTCGAAGGGGAAGCGGAACTTGTGGAGGTAGCGCTCGGTGAGCTTCTTGGCCTCTTCGGCGGTGGCGGGCCGGGCCTCCAGGGGGAGCTCGCCGGAGCCGAGGTCGCCCGCCTCGGCGGCTTTCGACTTCAAGAAAGGCGTCGGCACCCGCAGGGTGTCGCAGCCGTCGGTGCTCGTGATCGACGATTGCTGGAAGGCCAGGATCCGCAGCAAGGTCTGCCATTCCTCGTCGAGCCGGGCGAGGACCTCGGAAGCCGGCGGGATGTCAAGAGCGATGTCGAAGCGCACCGGGTGGACCATCGCCACCGCCTCGGGCGTCTCGTATTCGCCGACGAAGTCGACCTGGAGCTCCGTCGCCTTGGCCTCGATGTCGATGCGCATCTTGACCTTCTGCCCGGCCAGGCGCTCACACTCCGGACGACGCTCCCGGCGCCACTCCGCGAGGCGGAGCAGGAGGCCCGAGAGCCGGCGGATCACTCCGTATTCGTGCTCCAGCTGAATGGCGAGATCGGCCCTCGTCGCTTCGAGCGTCTCGTCGAGGACCGACAGGGTGACGGTGCGCTCCACGCCGACCGCCGCGAAGCCGGATCCCGCCACCGAAAAAGTGACGGCGATCCGGCCGAGTTTCTCTTGGTCGTCCATGGGACGACTCTACTAGACCTCGCTCTCGGCCTCCTCCGTCGATTCGTCCCGGCGTGACTTGACGCCTTGCCAGATCAGGAAGCCGCCGAAGAGGATGAGGATGACCGGCCACTGATCCAGCAGCCAGCGCAGGTCGAAGTCGAAGTACTTGCGCGCCAGCCCGTAGCCGCCCATCACCACCAGGACGATTCCGGGGATGAGCGCGATGGAACGCGACTCGCCGTTCGCCGGTCGTTCCGGGGACGAGCCCGCGTAGCCGTAGTTGATCAGCGTCGCCTGGCGGTAGGCGTCGAAGAGGTTGAAGAGCCAGAAGAACCCCATGCACGGGATGAGGAACGCTCGCTCTGCGTCGGAGCGTGAGTTGATCGCCATGGCGAAAAACGTCACGTAGATCAGGAAGAAGGCGACGGCGCGCTGGTAGAGGCCGTTGTAGACGTGGCCCAAGCCCGGCACCACGGAGAGGATCCCGGCCAGGATCGGGGTCTTCTGGGGGAACGGTGCCTGGGGAGGTGCCACGGGAGGTGCCGGGGCCTGCATCGGCGCCTGGGGCGGCGGCGGCACGTAGGAGGGCTCGGCCGCCGGGGCTTCCGGAGTTTCCGGAGTTTCCGGGGTTTCCGGGGTGGGATTCTCAGTCTCTGACATCGTCTTCTCCTTGTTGGACGCGCTCGGCGTATCGGCGCAGGGTGTTGTCCCGGTAGAGGTCGACCGCGTCGTTCCAAAGCTCGCGGTACACGTCGTCGTCGAATAACCGTCCCCCTGGGGGGATCGAGGGGGGAAGAAACAGCTCGCTGTAGACCTCGCCGGCGCCGGCGAGTTTTTCTTTGCTCCGCTCCCAGGTCGTCGAAAGCGTCCTGGTCACCGTTTCCCAGGCCGCCTGGCTCTCGGCGGCACCGCGCTCGGCCAGGGTGTGCGAGCCGCTCGCCATCGTCTCGACGGTGGCCCGCAGGAGGGGCGAAGGGTCGCCGGTCAAAAACATCAGCGAGGCGGTCAAGAGAGCGCTCGCCGCGACCGCGAAGCGGCCGTCGCGGATCCACACCGGAGGACGCCGCGGCCTCGCGATCGCTTGCAGACGTCGCCGGAGGGCTTCCGGCATCGGCAGCCGGACGACGGAGAACGCGCTGCGGAGCGTTGCGTAGAGCCGGGCGCAGCGTTCGCAGGCGGCGAGGTGCGCGCGTGCTTCCGGGTCGAGATCGCCGTGGCGTGCCTCGCGCCGGGTCGCCTCGTAGAGGCGCTCGACGTCGCGGCAGGTGAGCCCTTCCGGCGCCGCGGCGGGAATCGCCAGGAGCCGCTCGCGCAGCCTTCCGGGCACCGGTACGCTCCGCTCTCCGGCGACGGCGGCCTCGAGGCGCGCGGCCCAGGCGGCGCAGTCTTCGCAGTCGCGGCGGTGGGCTTCCAGGGTCTCACCGGCCCGGCCGCGGGGCTCGAGCTCGGTACGAAACGTCTCGCAGGCAGCTTTCAGCATGACGACACCTGCCCTTCGGCGCCCGCGCTCGGCGTAAGACGCGCTTCGAGACGGCTCACGAGCTCGCGGCGGGCGCGGTTGAGGCGTGATTTGACGGTTCCGAGCGGCAGCTCCAGGAACGCCGCCACTTCGTCGTAGGCGAGTCCCTGGAGGTCGCGGAGCAGCACCACCGTGGCGAGCTCCTCGGGCATCCCGGCGAGGGTCTCGCGGAGCATCCGGCGGCGTTCCCGGTCGCGGAGGTCGGCGTGCGGGTCCTCGTCCGCGGGGAGGTGACGCAGCACCCCGTCGGAGACGGTCTCGCTCTGGGTACGGAGCCGATGGTGGCGGTAGTGGTCGATACAGAGGTTGCGCGAGAGCTTGAGGGCCCAGGCGACGAGGGGGACGTCGCCGCGGTACTGGCCGAGCTGGCGGTAGAGCTTCAGGAAGACCTCCTGGGTGAGGTCCTCGGCGTCGGTCCCGCCGCCGGCGAAGCGCAGGCAGACGTTCCAGATGCGCTCGCCGTAGAGGTCGATCAGCTCCTGCCAGGCCCGCGGGTCGCCTTTGGCGGCGCGGCGGGCGAGGAAGAGGTCGGGATTGGGGGCGGCGTTTCGCATCTCAACCGGGTAGACGACGGCGCGGCCGGAAAAGTTCTCGAACGGCGCCAGATCGTTCCACCTTGGCTGGAATACTGCGAGGAGCGGCGATCGACAAGCGCCTTGCGTCCGGCGAGCCTGTAGAAGCGCAGGAGCGGTCCCCGGCGCCACGGCCCGGGCGCCTCCTCGTGCAGCAGCTCATGGGTGGCGAAGGCGCGCTCGTACCAGGCCCGGACGTCCGGCCGGTCGGTCTCCGGCCGGAAGAAGCGCCAGTAGGCGTTGCCGGCAAGGAGCAGGTACTCGTAGCCCGGGTCGTCGAAACGCTCCGCCGGGAGGCGAAAGGCGAAGCGCTTCTGCAGCGCCGGGTACTCGTCGGCGGCAAAGTTGGGCGTGTAGGACTCCTTCAAAATGCCGGCACCGCGGGGCACGTTCTCGCGCACCCAGTCGACCATCGTCTCGCGGGTGCTCGGACGTACCAGGCTCACCGTCTGCCGGAAGGTCCCGGCGGCCGGCAGGGCCAGGGCGACAAGGAAGACCACGGCCACGGCCATCCTTCGAGGCCGGGCGAGGGGCGAAGCCACCACCGGCGGCCGGCGTCCCGGCGGCCGGCGCACCGGCCCGAGCCGCGCCGCCCGATCGACGAGCCCCGAGGCCAGGACCCCCAGGAAGAGCGACAGCGCCGGAATCGCCGGGAAGAGGTTGCGCAGGACGACCATGTTCATCGAGCTCATGAGAACGAGGAAGGCGAACGGAAACGGCAGCAGGAGGAGAAGCCGCCGCCTGGCCTCGCGCCCGAGGGCAAAGAATCCCACCGCCGCCAGCAACAGCACCGGCCAGTGATAGCTCTCCAGGAGCCGTTCGGCGTAGTAGAGCGTGTTCGACGGCGGCGTGACCCCGATCCAGCCGCCCGTGGCGTACTGGCGCACGCCAAAGAAGAGCCCTCGACGTCCATGGATCGCCGCCTCGGTGTGGACGAAGAGGCTCGGGTTCAGGGCGAGAAAGGTCCCAAGCGAGAGCAGGCCGGACCAGAGGAGGCCCCAGCGCAGGTCGCGGCGCCGGATCCGGTGGACGACCCAGATGCCGACGACGGCGACCGCCACCGTGCCCGCGGGGTACTTCGAGGCCGCGGCGAGCGCTGCCGCAAAGCCCGCCAGGAGATAGTCGGCAGTGCGCTCCTCCTCGAGGAGACGTCCCACGAAGTAGAACGAGAGCGCCGCGAAAGCCGCCGAGGGGACGTCGCAGATGTTGACCTGAAAGCCTTCCTGGTAGTGGACGGAGAAGATCTGGAGGAGCGCCGCGAGCGCCGCCGCCGTCCGTCCCGCCACCCGGTAGGCGAGGAGGAAGACGGGCACCATCGTCAACGCCCCGAGCCCCGCGGTCACCATCCGCAGCAGCAGCCATTCGCCGACGTCGCCGCCGCGGACGCCGTAGAGCGCGTAGAGCCCGCCGGCCGGCCCCGGGAAGAGGTCGGCCAGGTAGAGCGCCAAGGCGTCGCGGTAGTAGCTGAAGTGCGGGTAGACGAAGCTGCGGGTGAAAAGCTCCCCCGAGCGGACCTGGCGGGCGTGGTGGAGGTAGTGTCCCTCGTCGGTGTAGTAGCCCTTGCCCACCTCGTGGCCGAGGCCCACGTAGCCGAAGGCGAGGGCGACGACGACGAGCACCGCGAGGAGCGGCCTCTCCGGGTGACGGAGCCGCAGGACCCAGGCGAGCGTCGCGGCCGCCGCCACGACGACCGCGAGGCGTGCCATCGTCTGCGGCGGGGCGTGGCCGGTGACCGTCAGAAGCCAGCAGGCGACGGTGACCGTCCAGCCGGCCAGGGCGATCCAGCCCGACCGGCGCGCCAGGGTGCGGAGGACGTTGGAGAATCGGTTTTCCGTGGTCAACTCAGGGCTCCCGGACGCTCCGGAGGATAGCACCGGTCGTCGAAACCAGAAGGAGCGGGGCGAGGGGCAGGAGGGGACCCGGGTCGAGCCGATCGTACAAAGCCTGTGGTAGCGTACGCGCCCACCGGCGCCCCCGCCGTCTTGGAAGACCCCATCGACGTGAAAAGCCAGGGACAACTACGGATCCTGACCGCCCTCGCCCTCCTCGCCGTCGCGTTCGCGGCGATCTTCGCCCTGCCCTCCGACGCTTTTTTCCTCGTCGTCGTCGCCATGGTCACCGCGACCAACGTGGAGCTGGTGAGGATGCTGCGCCACTGGACGCCGCGGGCGTCCTTCGGCGCCTTCCTGGTGTTCCTGCCGGTCCTCACCCTGGCGGGCGGCTTGGCGGTCCGCGAAGGGCTCGAAGCCTCGCCGGCCCTGGTCGCCGCGGTGGTGTGGGGTGGAGTCGTCCTCGTCGCGACGCTGCTCGCGCTGTGGCGTGCGCCGATCGACGAGGCGGCGCCGGCGATGGGTTTCATGACGTTTCTGCTGATTTATTTCGCGGTTCCGGCCCTTTGCCTCTATCATCTACATAGGGTCGACCCGTGGCTCGTCTTGGCGCTCGTCCTCATGATCGGCCTGGGCGACACCGCCGCCTACTACGTGGGGACGGCGATCGGGCGCCACAAGATGGCGCCGAAGGTGAGCCCCAAGAAGACCTGGGAAGGCGCTGCGGCGGGATTCCTTGCCGCCCTTGCCACCCTGACCGTCTGGTGCCTGGCGCGCCGCGGCGAGGTGGCCGCCGGATGGCTCGTGGCGGCGGCGGTGACCGCGGTCGCCGCCCAGATCGGCGACCTCGTCGAGTCGCTGGTCAAGCGGGGCGCCGGCGTCAAGGACTCCTCGCGGGTCCTGCCCGGCCACGGTGGGATCTACGACCGGTTCGACGCCCTGCTGCTGGCGGCTCCGGTCTTTCTGTTGGCCCTCTGGGGCCTGGGGCTCCTGGGCGGCGGGGAGACCCTCGGTGCCGCGAGCCCGTAGAATCGACGGAGGCCTGGCAAGGCGGCCCACCGTCTGCGAGAACGAGAGAGGCAACGCGACATGGTAGACATCCTGATCAACGCGGGGGCGTTTCTGTTCGCCCTGAGCGTCATCGTCTTCTTCCACGAGCTCGGCCACCACCTGGTGGCCAAGTCCTTCGGCGTCCGGGTGAACACCTTCTCCATCGGCTTCGGCAAGCGGCTGTGGGGCTTCGAGCGCGCCGGCACCGACTACCGGGTCTCGGCCATCCCGCTCGGCGGCTACGTCCGCATGGGCGGCGAGCTGCCCGACGAGGCGACGGGCGATCCGAGCGAGTTCCTCTCGAAGCCCCGCTGGCAGCGCGTCCTCGTCTACATCGCCGGGCCGGCGATGAACGTCGTCCTCTCGGTGGTCTTGATCGCGGGGCTCTTCATGTGGGGCCTCCAGATCCAGGCGCTCCAGGAGAGCCCGTCGGTCATCGGTTACGTGGAGGAGGGCTCGGCGGGTGAGACGGCGGGCTTGAAGGCTGGCGACCGGGTCCTGACCACGAACGGCGAAGAAGTCTCGCTGTGGAACGATTTCGCCTTCGCCGTCATGACCTCTCCCGAGCGTCCCATGACTCTCGAGGTGGAGCGTGACGACGAGCGCTTCGAGGTGACCCTCGTACCGACCAGGGACCCGCGTTACGAGTTTGGCGAGGCGGGGCTTTTTCCCAAGCTCAAGCTCCTCGTCTTCGACGTCTTCGGCGCCCCGGCCCAAAGCGCCGGCTTCGAGCCGGGCGACGAGCTGCGCTCGGTCGACTCTCAGCCGCTCGCCGGCAGCCAGGACTTTATCGACTACATCCAGGCCCACGCCGACACCGAGGTCTTGGTCGAGGTCTTCCGCGGCGGCGAGCGCCACATGCTCACCGTCACCCCCACCGACCCCGACGGCGACGGCAAGGCGACGATCGGCGTCAGCTTGAGCTTCTACCGCGAGCTCCCCTTCGGCGAGGCGATCGTCGAGAGCGTCAAGTACAACGTCGGCATCGTCCGCCAGTCGGTGATCATCATCGGCAAGCTCTTAAGCCGCGAGATCTCGGCCAGGAGCTCGCTTTCCGGACCCATCGAGATCGCCGCCATCAGCGGCCGCGCCGCTCGCTCCAGCTTCAAGGACCTGCTCTTTACCATGGGCTTCCTCTCGATCTCGATCGGCTTCATGAACCTCTTGCCCATCCCGGTCCTGGACGGCGGGCACATCACGATCCTCCTGATCGAGAGCGTCATGCGGCGCGACATGTCGATCGCCATCAAGGAACGCGTCACCCAGTTCGGTTTCATGATGCTGATGGTCCTGATGGCGATGGTGATCTTTTTCGACATCGCCAAGAACCTGCCGTCGTAGGGGCGGCGTCAAGGCTCGATCGTATTGAGCCCGACGAACGTCCCCCCGTTCTCGTGACAGAGGACCCGCATCAAGGTCGCGAACCGGACCCCGGTCCTCTGCGACACCCCGGAGACCTGAAAGATGGTCGGGAAACCGACAGCATGGATCCGCACCCGGGGATTGCCCTCGGCGTCTTTTTTGTTGACCCGCTCGACCGCCGCCAGGACGTCGTCGACCGCACCGCCCGTGAACTCGTCGCCAAAGACGTAGATCGAAATCTTCTTGTCGCCCGAGGCGAAGGTCTGGACCGCCCGCCGGATGCCCTCGACCGGGCTCGAGTTCGAAAAGACGTTCCACCTCCGCAGCCGGTCGACGATGATCTTGCGTCGTCCCGGGGTGTCCGGGATCCATTTGCCGGAGTAGCGCGAGAACATGTACTGGCCCATGTCGTTTAGGACCTGGATGCCCTTGACCTTGGGATAGATCTCCAGGACCTCTTCCATCTTGCGCAGCACGAGCGGCCAGGCGTTGGTGAACATCGAGCCCGAGGTGTCGACGACGAAGATGATGTATTCGCTGTCGACCGGAATGCCGCCGATCGTCGCGTCTTGTACGGACCGCCGGAAGCTCCGACCGAGGAGACGCTTCATCTCCTCCGTCAGCTCCTGGTGGGCGGCGAGGAGGCGTCCTTCGAGAATCTCCTGGACCTCCGACATCTGGCGGCTGGCCGCGAATTCGCCCTGGATCCGTGACAGGTCCCCTTGCAGCCGCGCGACGAGCACCTCTTCTTTGGAAAGCTGCTCACGCTTCACCTTGAGGCGCCGATCAAGGACCACCGTTTCGCCGCGGATCTCGTAGATCTCTTTCTGAAGCCTCGCGATCTGGGCCTGCAAGTCCTCGACCGATTGCTCCAGGGCCCGGGGCTCGCCCATCTTCGAGAGGACGAGCAGCATCACGATGGCGCCGAAGCCGCAGCTGATAGCGTCGAGAAAGGAGAGGTTCATCCCCTCGCCCGCGTCACGCCTCCTCTTTCGCCGGCGTCTCATGGCCAGTCCTTCGCCGGGCTCATGAACGAGCCACGGGTCGCGATCGCCAGCTTCCAGTAGGCCGACGCCGCCATCGGATCGCCCTCCATGGGGAAGAGGATCACGTTGACCGGGACGCCTCTCGGCAGCTCGTCGAGAGCACGGTTGAAAAGCTTCAGTCGTTCTTTGCCCGAAACCGTCTTTCTTTTCGGCGGTGTGGCGCCCTGGGTCGGCAGGCCGTCGATCAGGAGGATCAGGTTGTCCGGCGGCGGACGCATGGCGGCAGCCGCGGCGAGGCCCCGCCCGAGGTTCGTGCCGCCGCCCGGCACCACTTGCCGCAGCGCCTGGACGGTCCGCTCCAGGGTCTTGCGGTCGCCGCTCGGCAGCCACTTGCGGCCGGAGTCCTCGAGGAGCGGCTGCGCCGTCTCGTGAAAGGTGTAGACCTGGAAATGGCTGTCGCGCGGCAGCTGCGCCGTCAGCCAGTCGACGGTCGAGACGGCCTGCTGCCATTTCTCGGCACGGACCTTGACCGAGTCCGGGAGGTTGCGGCGCAGGATCACATTGACGATCGTCTCGTCGAGCATCGAGGCCGAGGCGTCGACGAGGAGGAAGATGCGCTTCCCGCCGACCTTGAGGCCCGTCAGGTACTGGCGGTCGCCGTCGCCGACAATAGCGCGGATCCGGCGTCCCGGGGGCCGGCCATCCGGTGTCTCCTCGTCGGGGATCGACGCGGCGAGGCGCTTGGCCTCCTCTTCGAGGGACTTGAGGTCGGCCTGGAGACGGTTCCGGTGCTCACGCTGGGCGATCGTCTTGCCGTCAAAGGTGGCGAGCTCGACCTCGATCTCCCGGATCGCGTCGATGAACCGCTTCGAGAGGCCCTGGGCCGTCACCTGCTTCTGTTCCACCACGCGCAGGGCGTTGCGCAGCTCGACGAGGTTCTCGTGCCCTTCGAGGACTTCGACCTCGAGGCGGTCGACCTCACCTTCGTACTCGTGGGTCATCTCGCCGGCCCGCAGGCCCGCGCTCGCGTTGATGACCATGTAGAGGAGGATCACGGCGCCGAGGCCGCAGGTCATGGCGTCGAGAAACGCCAGGCCGAAGACGTTCAGCCTACGGCGCGCCATCGTCGTCCACCAGGGCGATCGCCTGCAGCTCGACGCCGGGCATCGAGCCGAGGCGCAGCCGGTCGCCGGCCGAAAGGGTGCGGCGTCCGACGAGGCGCTCGCCGTTCAAGAACGTTTCGTGCCCGCCACGGTCGGCGACGACGCGCCCGGCGAGGCGGTAGACGCTGAGGTGCGAGGCCAGCACCCCCGCCGCCGTCCCGGCAAGCTCCAGTCCCCGGTGACTTTTGGGGAGGGCCGAGCCGAGGAGAAAAGGCTCGTCGCCGATCGCGTAGGCGAGCCCGTCGTGGAGGAGGTGGGTCGCTGGCCGGGCGGGTCTTGCGGCGGCCGGCGATCCGGCGGCCGGCGATCCGGCGACCTTGGGCTCGGCTTCCGGAGCCGCCGTCGACGCCTCGGGAGGTACGGGCGAGGGCAGGCGCGTGACGAAGGTCATCGCCGCGCCGCCGCCGCCGATCGCGTCGGCCGCGTCGAGGGCACCGGCGGCGGCGGCACCCGGCGGAAGCTCGGCGAGGGTGACGTCGCCTGATGCCGCGAGCCGATCGGCGAGCCCCGGCAAGCCGGCGAGGCCGTCGGCGAGGAGCAACGCCGTGCCAGGCGCCGCGGCGTCGCGGACGAGCCCGAGGATCCGATCGTAAAGCGGCCCGGCGGCGGCCTCGAGCTCGCCGCGCTCCACCAGGGTCGTAAGCGCCCGTCCCGACGCCGCGAGGTAGAGCTCGGCGCTTTCTTCCTCGCGGAGCCGTTCGAGGACGGTCGAGAGCGAGGAGTAAAGCGCCTGCTCCGTCGTCGCCGAGTGCAGGGGGTCGAAGCGCGTCGTGCGGACGAAAAGCTCGGCGATCCGGCGCGCCCAGGCGTCGTGGAAGGCGACGGCACCGACGCCGTCGAGGACGTCGACGACGCGTCGGACGAGCTCCCGGCCTCCCGCGACCTCGGTCGCCACCAGGCGGTGGAGGTGGAGGTCGAGGTGAAGGACTCGCCGTGCCGCCGTCCGGGCCGCGGCCACCGCCGCGACGGCGAGGTCGACCATGCCCGCGACCGGCACCTCGCAGGCGCGGGCGATGCCCAGCAGCAGGCCGAGCTGCTCCTCGCTAAAGACCCCTGGAAGCACCAGGACGACACCGTCGACGTCGCCTTTCGTCTCTTGCCGGGCGAGGCGCCAGGCCTCGGCGAGATGAGCGTGGGCGAGATCGGCGTGGGTCAGCTCCGGCGGGAAGGGGCGTCCGAGGGGGGAGGTGGCGAGGCGTTCCCAGAAGCTGTGGTGGACGAAGCGGGGGCTCGTGCGGGCACGGTGAAACGCGTCGGCACCGACGGCGAGCGCGCCGTCCTCGACGAGGGCGTAGCCCGGCACCGGGGCGCCGAGGACGCCCTTCTCGCCAGCGATCAGGAGGCCGGCGTCGCGGATTTCGATGGCCAGTTTCGACACGGCAAAGCGCTCCCGCCGATTCGTCTTGCAAAGAAGGTTCCAGGCCGCCGGCGAGGACGGAAACACAGCGCCGCCCTCTTTCCCCGTCGGTTGCCGCCGTGAGTGTATCCCGCGGGAGACGCGGCTGTCCCGCCAGGGAGACGTGCCGGGTCCTGTAGAATCGCGCCGTGCCGTACCCAGCCGACCCTGAGCGGCCCTCCGCAAGAATCGCCGTTCTCGCGGTGACGCTCGTCCTGCTCGCGACGTTCGCGGCCGGCGTCGCCTGGCAGGTGGGCCAAGGGTCTCCCGGCGGATGGGCAGGAGTTCTGTTCCTGCCCGCCTTCGAGATCGGCGAGACCCCCGAGCTCGCGGGCCTGCCCGGGCTCGTGGTCTGGGTCGATCCGGGCTCTCTCGCCGCGTCCTCGGGCCTCGACACCGGCGACGCGATCGTCGCGATCGACGGCGTGCCGCTCGCGGATCTCGACCGTCTTCGCGAGCTCCGGCGGCGAAAGGCCCCCGGCTCGACGCTGACCTACGAGGTCGCCACCGCGCGGGGCACGGAGCGGATCGAGGTACCGCTCGTCCCGGCACCACGCCGTAGCGGCCCGTTCGGCCTGGCTGTCACCGCGGTGACGGGCTTCGTCTTTCTTCTGACGGGCGCCTACGTCTTCCAGGCCGCGCCGCGCCGCGCCGGGGCTAACGTCTTCTACCTGATGTGCGCGCTCGGGGCGGGAGGTTTTTTCGTCGAGACGCTGGAGGTCGAAGTCCTGGACCTCGCGGGCTTCGAGCCCTTCGCCACGAACCCTCTCTGGTGGACGGTACTCGCCTTCTACCTGGTCCAGCTGGTCCTGGTCACCAACCTCCTCCTCCACTTTTCGCTGATCTATCCGCAGGAGCGGCCGGTCGTCGGACGCCGGCCGCGGATCTTCTGGTGGCTGCACGGCCTCGCTCTCTGGCCGTTCGGGCCGCTTGCCGTGGGCGTCTTGGGAGCGGTCGCGGCGGGCAGGTTGGCGGTGACGGACCTGGGGCTTCTTCTCTGGTCCGTTGTGGGCGGCCTCCTTCTCGTCTACCTGGTCGCCGTCGTGCTGGTCTACTCGGGGCTGACCTGCAGCGCCTTTTATCGCGGCTACAGGTCGGGCGACATCGACGAGAGGCGTCAGGTCCTCTGGCCCGTCTGGGGGACGCTCGTGGCGTTCGTAGGAGTGGCGCTCTTGGCCGTCCTGGGCTTCGGCGTGGCGCTTTTTTCCCCGAGGCCGGAGCTTCCGGCCTGGGCGGGGGCGCCTGCCCGGATCTTCTACGTCCTGATCCCGGTCTCGTTCGCCCTGGGCTTCTTGAAGCGCCGTTTGGAAGCGATCGACCGCCTGATGGAGAGGACGGTGGTCTACGGTGGTGCCGCGGGGCTGGTCGTCTTGAGCTGGCTCGTCGCGGTGGTGCCGCTCGCTTTCGTCCTCGTGAAGCGTCCGGACCTGCCGGGCCGGGTGATCACCGCCGGTGCGACGCTGGTGGTGGCGGCGTTTTTCTTTCCGCTTCGGCGTGTTGTCGAGGGCTGGGTCGGGAGTCGCCGCCCGCCCGTGTCAATATCGAAACCCTGACAGGTTCCAGTAGCTCGCACTCAGAATTGTCTGCTTACCAGACGCCGCTCTCCCGTCGCATCGACCGAACCCTGGCGTGCCTCGTCGTCGAGCTGTTCGAACCGCCAGACCTGGTAGGAAGCTCGATTGCGCATGACGGTCGCATAGAGGGTGGCGGGGTGGACCGGATCGACGGCCAGCTCGCGGACGTCGGAGGACAACGTGCCCAGGCGTGACCAGTCTTTCGCGTTCGTGCTCGTGAAGATCCCGCGCCGGGTGCCGACGAAGAACGTGTTCGGCTCCGTCGGATGCGGCACTACAGGGGAGGGACCTAGGGGAAGTCGTCGGCGAACGCCGGACCGGAAGCCAGCAAGGCGAGGAGCAGGGCCGAGGGGAGAGGTCGGGGACCGTTTATATTGCTCATAGAGAGCCTCCTAAAGAGCCGACCGAAATCCGATAAACCCTGCTATTCTAGCAGGAAGAGCCGCTTGAGTCAAGGACGCACCGACGGCGGACGACAGAGCGATGACAGCCTGCATCGAGGGGATCCAGGCGCCGTCCCCGTTCCACTTCCAGGGGAGGTTCGTCCCGAAGAGGGTGCGGGGAATCTCTCGGTGTCAATATCGAAACCCTAGCAGGTTCCAATAGCTCGCCAGCCACAGCAGCGCCGTCGATGCCAACGTCACCGCCGTGTAGAAGAGGCGCCCTCGCAGGCCGCCCGACCCTGTCATCCAGAGGCGGAGCGCAAAAAGCGCCGAGCCGAGGGTCAAAACCGACGCCAGGACCGGCAGGACGAGCAGGACTTTCGCCGCCGTCGTCACGCCGTAGGCCAGCTCGGCCTTGTCGCGAATGACGACGACCGCGCCGAAAGTCGCGACGAGCAACGAGAGGCCGGAGGAGGCAGTACTCACAGCGCGTGACAGCCTCCTTGTCGCGCGCCCTCGGGGAACGTTTACTCATAGAGCGGGGCCGGATTTCCGGAACGCCGGAGTGCGGCCCATCGCGTTGGCGAAGCCCGTACGCTCGATGGCCCAGCGTCGGCCGCCGGTGGTCGAGACGAAGACCCCCGGGAACGGGCTGTGGCAAGACGAGCGAGCTGCGAGGAGCTCGCCCGGCTGAATCCTGCTCATGCCCTTCTAGTCTACGCCCAGAACAGGCTGGCGGTCTTCGCGGAAATCGTCACCGCGCTGCCCGAGATGAGTCGCTTCGCCGACGCCTTTGAAAAGGCTCGGGAAGAGTACGTGCCCGACGGTCCCCCCATGAGCCCGCTGCCTCGACCTCGACGCCGAGGACCGCGTTTTCGGCGAGAGCCTCGACAGCCTGGTCGACACCGCCTCTTTCGGCTTCGCGCCCGCCGTCGTCCTCTACGCGAGCGGCGTCGACGGTTGGGCCGGTGCCGTCGTCCTGGCCGTCTACCTCTCCGCCGTGGTCTGGCGGCTGGCGACCTTTGCTGTCGTCGGGGTCGAGGATGAGGGAGACAGGCAGCGCGGCTTCGGGGGTGGGAGTTTCCGGTCTAGTCGAGAGGAGCGATGAGCTTCCACTCCTTGGGAGTGGGCTGAAGAACGATCGCGCCGACGCAACCCGGCCCGGCGTGGGTGCCGACCACCGGCCCGATGTCGGTCCCGATCATCTCGTCGACCTTGAAGGACGCCTGGAGGAGCTGACGCAGCCGGTCGGCCCAAACCGGCGCCCGGGCGTGGGCGACGGCGGCGACGATGCCCTTCCTGGGATCGACGTGCTCCTTGAAGAGCTTGACGATCCGCGGATGGGCCGCGCGGCCGCCGCGGACGCGGTCGACCGGCACCACCTCGCCGCCGACGACGCCGAGGATCGGCTTGATGCCGAGGAGCTTGCCCACCCACGCCTGGGCCTTGCCGATCCGTCCGCCCCGCACCAGGTAGTCGAGCGTGTTGACCACGAAGAACATGTGGATGCGTGGCACCATCTTTCCCAGGTGGCGGACGATCCTCTTCGCGTCCTCGCCCCGGTAGGCCATCCGCGCCGCGAAAAGCGCCAGGAGGCCGACTCCCATGCTGACGTTTTGCGAATCGAAGACCTCGAGGGCGAACTCCCGGCGATGCTCCGGCAGGTCGACGAAAGACCTGAGCCCTCGCTCGGCCGCTTGCCGCGAGTGGACCACGGTCTGCGACAGCTTCTCCGAGATGTGCACTGCCACGATGTCGTGCCCTTTGATCAGGTGCAGGTAATGCTCGAAGAACTCGGCCTCCTCCGGCGGACGGGTCTGGGGATGCTCGGGAACCGATTCCAGCATGCTGTAGAAGTCGCGGGCCTGGATGTCGACGCCGTCGCGCAGCGTCTCCTCGCCGAAGAGGACGGTGAGCGGCACCACCGTGATGCCGTGCTCCTGGGCGAGCTCCGGGGGCAGGTCGGCGGTCGAGTCGGTGACGACGATCACGTCGGCATGCGGGCGCTCCAGCTTGACGACGCCGCTTTCGACCAGCTTCACGAGCGCCTGAATCAACCGTCCGTCAGTGGCCGGCAGGGTGTCGAGGACCTGGGCCACGGTCTCGCATTGGCTGATCGCCGTCAACAGCAGGTCCTGGTGCGACAGGGCGAGCTCTCCCGAAGGCGCGCGGGCGCCGTGGACCGCCACCAGGCGGGCACGCAGGGGCGGGATCCGGACCTGGGTCTCTTCCAGGGCCCGGAGCACGAGCGACGGCACGTCCTCGCGGATCTCGCGCTCCAGGAGCGAGCGTCCCAGGTAGACGTGAAACGGTCCGTCTTCATGGCGCGCCAGGCGGCAGAAGGCCTTGGTCCCGGCGACCGCGGCGCGGCCTGAGGCCGCCGAGCGCGCCGCCATGACCTCGCCGTCGAAGAAGTGGACGGCACCGTCGACGAGCTCGACGCGGCCCGTCAGCCGCAGGTCGTGAAGCCGGCGGACGAGCTTCAGGATCGGCAGGAGGGAGAAGTCGCCGACCAGCGAATGGAGCTCCAGGTCCGCCTCGACGCCGAGCTCACGGCCCACCAGCACGAGGCGGAGGCGGCGCGCGATCTCCTCGTCCCTGAGGCCGGAGACCGGCAGCACACGAACGTCGTCGCCGAGCTCGGTGTCCTCGGCGATCGCCTCGTCCTCGGCGAGGATCAGGAGGGTCCTCTCCATCGCGCCCTCGCTCGACGCAAGGTCGAGGATCGAGGACTCCCCGCCGCCGAGAAAGGACGGCGGACCGACGATGACGCTCGGCCCGAGGCCTTCCGCGAAGCGCAGCGCTTCCTCCTCGCTCTGCACCGGAATCACTTCGTATCCCTGCTCGGCAAGCCGCTCGCTCAGGAACCGGCGGAGGTCGTCGTCCGCCTCGGTCAAGAGGACGGCGGGGCGTGCGGGGGCGTGCGTCTTCTCCGCGGGACCGCTCATGGATTCCCGGAGATGTCGTCGGCCTGCGACCGGTCGGCCTGCGGATAGGTGCCGAGGATCACGAGCTCCGAGGTCAGGGGCCGGATGTCGTCCAAGGCCTCGACCATCGGCTGTCCGTTGGCGTGCGCCTCCACGTCGAGGTAGAAGCGGTAGTCCCAGGGGCTTGCGGGGATGGGACGCGATTCGAGCTTCGAAAGCTCTATGTTGCGGCGTCCGAGGTGGGTCAAGAGCTCCCCCAGGGCGCCGGGTTTTTTGTGCAGCACGACGAGGAGCGAGGTCTTGCACGGCCTGTCGGCGGGACAGGGGGCCGCCTCGATCGCCACCTCGACGAAACGGGTGGCGTTCTCGGGCTGGGTCTGAATGCCTTTCTTCAAGACCTCAAGGCCGAGGATCGCGGCCGCCGACTCGCTGGCGATGGCGGCGATGGTCGGGTCGTTCGACTCCTTGACCTTGCGCGCCGCTCCCGCGGTGTCGAACTCGGCCACCGCCTTCACCAGGGGGAGGGTTATGAGGAACTCCTCGCACTGCGAGAGGGCCTGGGGGTGAGAGATCACCTGCCGCAGGTCCTTGAGCTGAGTGCCGGGCAACGCGATGAGGCAGTGGCGGACCCGGCTCACGACCTCGGCGGTGATGGTCAGGCCCCCGTCGGCGAGGATGTCGTAGGTTTCGTTGATCGAGCCGGCGGTCGAGTTCTCGATGGGCAGGAGCGCCACGTCGGCGTCGCCGCACCGGACCGCCGCCGCGGCCGCCGCCACCGATTCAAAACCGCTCAAGAGGCTTCCGCCCTCGCGCTGCGCGTAGCGGCGTTGCGCGCTCAGATGGCTGTAGGAGCCCTCCACGCCCTGATAGGCGACGCGCAAGGGCACCGTGGGGAGGGACTGCACGTAGGCCTGCTGGTGGGAGATCGACATTTCCATGATCAGCCGGTAGACGCTCTCGAGCTTGTGGGCGTCGAGCCCGTAGTCGACCGCCGCGCGGCGGATCTTCCGGAGGACGAACTCCTCCCGTTGCTGGTCCCGGAACGGGTAGGCCGACTTGACCTTGGCGGTGGCGATCTCCTCGACCCGGTCCATGCGGCGCTTCATGAGCTGCATGAGCTCGCGGTCGATCTCCTCGATCTCGGCGCGGATTGCTTGTAGATCTTCTCCCCTCAACATGGCGCTCATTATGAATCCTTCTGCCGGTTCTGACCAGGGCTTAGGCGCCGGGAGGCTGCGGAGGCACACCGCAGCGCAGGTACCGGCCGGTAAACGTAGTATCCTATAGACGTTCATGGACGTACCCAACACCCAGCGCCGCCAGCGGGATCTCGCGCACCGCATCCTCTTCGCCGCGCTGCTCGTCCTCCTGGCCGTCTTCGCGGTCTGGTGCGTGGCGCTGCTGCTGCGTGCCGAACGTCTCCAGGACTCGATCGACGCCCACCTCGGCTGGATCGACGAGGTGCGCGCGGTCCACCGCGAGCTCGAACGGCTGCGCGGCGGCGGCGAGGTCGGCGAGACCGCGGCACAGCTGACCGCAGCCCGGCTGGAATCGTTCCTCCGCAGCACCGAGGAGCTCGCCCGCCACGACCAGGACCCGCGGCTCGACGTGGCGATCCGGAGGTTGCGCGAGACCCTCGAGGAGCTTCCGCGGGCCGGCCGGGAAGCGGCCTCGGCCGACGCGGCTGACGATGCCCTCTGGCAGGCCACCGTCGCCGCCCTCGCCGCCGTCGAGGCGCTCGAGGAGATGCTGCGCAATCACGTCTCGGAGCTGCACCAGGGCCTGGGAGGGCACTGGCGCTCGCTCTACCTCCTGGTCGTCCTCTCCCTCGTCCTGGCGGCCTGGAACCTGGCCCTGCTGGTCCTCGCCCACACCCGCCGCCGTGCCGTCGAGCAGGCCCATGCCGAGGCTCTTGAGTGCGCGAGCCACGATCCGCTCACCGGGCTGTGGAACCGCGAGGGGATCCTGCGGCTCTTGGGCCACGAGCTGGTCCGCGCCCAGCGCACCGAGGCCGAGCTTGGCGTGATCCTCGCCGACGTCGACGACTTCCGCCGCGTCAACGAGGCCTGGGGCCAGGACCAGGGCGACTACGTCCTGCAGCAGGTGGCCCAGCGGCTGCAGTCGATGGTACGGCCCTACGACAACATGGGCCGGTTTGGCGGCGACTCCTTTCTCCTCGTCCTGCCGGCCTGCGACACGGCGGCGACGAACCAGGTGGCGGCGCGCATTCTGCGCTCGGTCAACGGCCAAGACGTCGAGCACGCCTTCGGCCATCTCCGCCTCACCTTGAGCCTTGCCCAGATGACCGTCGCCCATCCCTCCGACACGACGATCGATCGCTTGCTCCTGGAGCTGCACGAGCAGCTGGATCGGGCGCGTAAGGCGGCCTGAGCGTGGCGCGGTCTCTCTCTGACCGCCTCCCGAAAGTGACTCGGCCCGCCTTGTCTACGCCTAGGCCTCACTCAGTTTCTCTTGGAGCCAGAGGTTGACGAGGGTCTCCACGGTGACGCCATGACGCGAGGCCTGGAGCTCGACCTGCGTGAGGAGGCTCGAGTCGACGGGCACGGCACATCGGACCGCGAACTCGACGTCGGGCGAATCGGTGTCGAATTCGGTAAAATCGTGCCGATCCCAGAACTCGCCCATCTTCTCCAGGGAGTCGGCACCTGAAACTGAGCTTTTTCTAGCGTCGCCCATAGGTTCTGCGCTCCTTCCGCGTCATGTCTCGTGCGCTGATGATGATCGCCGTCCTGCTGCTGGGCTTGTAGACGAAAAAGACCGCCAGATTCCTGCCGCTGAAGGTCTGTCCAAACGCTGCATAGACGTCCTCACCCTCGACGTGCCCCTTCTCGGCGAACCGGATCCGCGGGTGGCTCAAAAGGGCCTCGCGTGTCTCCGGGACCGCCACACGGTGCTTGGTCTCCAGCTTCGCCTGGATAGTCTCCGGGCAGAGGATGTACTCGATGTTCACGCCACGAGGCTCCTCCAGTCGAGCGGCGGCTTATGATTCTACACAAGGTTGGCCGATGCCACTACTCTGCGGCGAATCTGCCGACCCCGCTCGCCGTAGAGACGCCGGATCGTGTCCGCGAGGCGGTCTGATCCTCCACCACCCGCGGACCCCGCTCGCCGTAAAGACGCCGAGCAAGCTCCGCCAACCAGCGGCCGGCGTCGTCCTCCGCGACGTCGAGGTGGCCGGTCTCGGCAGTGTCTTCCCCCCTTGATCCCCCAAGGGGGACACCGGCGACGAGCTGTCGCACTTCTGGGCTCGGCTCAGCAAGCTTCTCGAGCGTCTTGTAGATCACCGCATGCTCGGGCGACGCGCCGGTGCGCTCGATCCACGCCTCTACCTCGGCGGCGAATTCGACGTCCGGCGGCCGGGGCTCCTCTTCGGCGTTTGGCGGACCCAGGGAGTTGATCGCGTCGATCACCGCCGCTCGCCGCTCGCCGTAGCTCAGGCTGGCGAGCTCCTCGGGCAGGAGCGGACGGCCAAGCCAGTAGTCCTGGCGGGCGAAGCCGACCGGGAACTCGAGCCGTTCCGCGAGCGGTTCGACCGGCAGGCCGCCAGCGAAACGCACCGGGACGACGGGCACGCCGACCTGGAGCGCCAGGTCGAGCAAGGTGCCGGAAAGCTCCTTCACACCCTCGCGGCACGACAGCGAACGGGTGCCCTCGACATGCACCAGGACCGAGCGCTCGCCCCTCGCCATACGCTCGCCCAACCGCTTCAGGATCCGCGGCAGAGAGGCGGCGTCGTCACGATTGAAGAAGGCGATGAGCCCAGGGTCGGCGACACCGGGATAGGAAAAAGAGAGATCGACCAGCCGCCCCAGCCAGGTCGTGCGGTGCGCGTCCTTGGCCAGACCGACCACCGGGAGGCCGGCGAACCCTCCCGCGAGGATCAGGAAAAGAAGCGATTCGACACCCACCTGGTGGTTGGCAAGAAAGAGCGCCGGACGGCCGTGGATCGCCTGAAACGCTTCCGGGTCGTCAACGACCACGCGCCGCACGAAGCGCTCCGCGAGACCGTAGAAGACGTCCTCGGCCGGCCAACGGCCGACGTTGAAATGACGGCGCCAGTAGTCGCGGACGGACCCCAGCTCGAGCCTGGGCAGGTCGCTTTGGGCCCCCACCCGCTCCTCGCCGGCCGGCACCATCCGCATGCCGAGATCGGTGGCCGAATAGATCCGCTTGCCGTCGATCCAGTAAGAAGACTCGGCCACCGCGAACGGACCTCGCTCGTCGCGTCCCACCTCGCCGATCTCCAACTCGATCGTCACTTTCCGGTTCGTGGGGACCACCTGGCCACGATACTTCCAGGTCATGGCACGGTCGCTCAGGATGGGCTCGAAGCGCGGACGAAACACGCCTTCGCCCATGCCGGTGTCGAGCATGTAAAACTGGAGCAGCTCCACCATGGCCTCGATCCCCAGCGAGCCCGGCTGCACCGGGTCCTGGAAGAAATGGGCCTTGAAAAACCATTCGGCCGGGTCGACGTCTTTTTCCGCCCGCAGACGCCCGAGCCCGGCTTTGCCGCCGTCGTTCCAAAAACCCGTGATCCGGTCGAGCATGAGGAGGCGGGGACCCGCGAGGCGCGGCGCGCCGCCGCAATAACGCTGCGGACGCTTCGTCAAGTCGACGTGGAAGTCGCTCGGCTCAGCGAGCGCGGCGCGGGCCTCGTCGCTCACCGGCAGGCCCACCTGGTTCGCCATCGCCTCGTGCGGGAAAAAACCGAACGCCGTCTCCATGTCGTAGACGAGCTCTACGCCGGCTCGCATCTCGACCCGGAAACGCAAGATGATCATTCCCCCCGACTGGGAGCTCGACAGCAGCTCGACGCGGGTCCGAAGAGTACCGCTCGACTCCAGGACCTCGGCGTGCAACGTACCCGTACCGTCGAGGTTGCGGAACTGGAGGTCCTCCTCGGTCGTCAAGGCGCTGCCGAGAAAAGACGCCAGCCAACCGCAGGGCTGGAGCCCTACCTCGAGCAGCACCGCGTACGGCATGGTCCGCGCCCCGTTCTCGCGGAAATACCAGGCGTCCGGCGGGACGTCGTATTCCGCCTCGACCCACGTGCCGGGCACGATTTTGCCGATCTCGCCGTGGACCTCGGCAATGCGCGACATGAAGTGATAGGGCGGGCCCGGCAGCCGCGCCGCACGGCGCGGGCCGTCGAACGGCCGGTACATCTCGCCGAAAGCCTCCGACGGACGGCCCCAGGCACAGGCGAGAAGCGACGCGTAGTCGAAGGCGAATCCGTCGACGACGGCGACTTCCTCGTCGTTTCGGACCGGCGTCACCTCGACCGGCAGCGGCCGGACCAAAAGCGGCCAGTCCGGCACCAGGCGCAGGCCGACGCGCTCGGCGTGAAACGCCTTCAAGCCGTCGACCGTACCCAGGAGGTCGGCGTAAAGCGTCGGGTAGGGTCCGTCGATCACCTCGTGGACGAAAAGCTCGGAGACCAGCTCCCGCGAGCCCGGGACGATCTGGCCGCGGCAACGCAGCGGATAGGGCTCGTCGGTCACCGGCTCGAAGCGCCAGCCGTCGCGTTCCAGCGTAAAACCCATGGCCGTCAAATAAATCGCCATGGTCTGGAAACAGCCCTCGAGCATCAGGGTGCCGGGCATGCAGGGATCGTTCTTGAAATGTCCGTCGAAGACCCAGTCGTCCGGACGGATCGGCGTAGTGGCGCGCAGATAGCCCCGCTTCCAGGGGCCGCCCCCGAGGTCGAAGTCGGTGACGTGACCCAAGAGCAGCATCCGTCCGTCCTGGATGCGCGGGGTCAGGGTGTGGGTCGCCGCGAGCTCGAAGCCCGGACCCATGCACTCGAAAACCCTTCCTTCCGAGAAGTCGACGAGCTGCTCGTGGGTGAAGCTCCGGTGGACACAAGAGGCGCGCGGCGCATCGAGGCGATCGCCCCGCGGTGACGCCTCGTCGGCCTCCCACAGCACGCCTTCGGAGTCGGCGAGCTCCTCGTCGGTAAAGAAACCTGCCTGGCCGTGGCGGACCTCGAGGCGCGCCTCGCCGGCGACGCGGCAGTCGTAGTGGAAAAAGAAGAGGCGGATGTCACCTTGGCGAGCATGGCCGTCGACGTGGATGTCGTAGCACAGGGTGTCGCCCGGCTTCGGCAGAGAGCCCCGATAGGTCAGCTCGCAACCCAGCAGACGATAGACGCGTTCGCCGCGGTTTAGAAAGTCGATCCCGAGCCACGAGATCAGCAGCAGGTCGGCCTGGCCGGCTTCGATCATCAAACCGCCTGGCATGCGGCCCTGGTGCAGGTACCAGGAGCCCTCACGGACGTCGGTCTCGGTCCAGATCGTGCCGAGCTGCATCGAGCCCGGCTCGGCGTCGATGCCGGTGACCCGGTCGGCGAGCAGGAACGGCGGCTCCGGCATCCGGACCTGGAGCTCGTAGCCGTCCTGAGGCTCGAAGAAGGGACCGAAGACGCTGGAGATGCGTCCGGAGGCCAGGACCTCGAGCTGTTGGCGGGAGTACTTGGGTCCCGGAAGCTCGGCCGGGGGTGAGGGCGCTGGTGGCTCGAGCTGTGCCGGTTCCGTTACCGCTTTTGCCGCCGTTTCCCGGGGATAAATCCCCGGGCTACATTTTAAAAGGCGCCCTTCGGGCTTGCCGGCTAAAGCCGGAAAGCTCGCCAGGCGGTCGAGGGCCTTCTGCTGCATGGCGAGGAATTGCTGGAGCGATGCCGTCTGGCTGTCGAGGTACTCCTGGCGGGTCGCGACCAGACGGGTGTGCAAGTCGGTGAATTCGGCGAGGACCGGAGCCCAGGCGGGATCCGGTGGAGACACCGGGGTTGGGGTGAGGGGCAGCCTCAAGCCCGGCGCGAGGATCTCGTCGTCCAACACCGACGGCAGCTCCGGTGCCGGCGCCATCCACTGGACGTCGCCCTCGAGGCTCTCCGAGGCCTTGCGAAGCGGCGGCAGCTCGATCTCCGGCCAGTGCGCCGCGAAGGTCACCGACGGACCCTCTCCGGCGCCCCGCGTCAGCCGAGGCCGCTCGTTCCACGCCTCACGCCGGATCTCGACACCTGCCGCCAAAAGCGCCGCGACGGCCTCCGCCGTCGATTCGAGCGACGAGCCGCCGCGGTCGTAGGCGACCGCCAGGTATTCGTCGTCCGCCACGCCGTGGTGTCTCAAGGTCTTCGTGATCCAGCGGCTGCACAGCCCGCGAGGACCGTGCTCGACGAAGACTCGTACCCCGTCGTCCCAGGCTTTCCTGACGAGCGCCGGGAAATCGATGGTGGCGACGGCCTGCCCGAGGATGGCCTGCGCGGCGCGCTCGGAGGTCGGCTCGTACCAGCGGCCGCCGTCGGCGTGCGTGTAGAAGCGTACGCCCGGCACCGGCGCCGTCGGACGGCGGTGCAGCTCCAGCCACTCCTTGGCCACCGTCTCGACGACCGGACAATGGGCCACCATCGGGTAACCCAGGGGATGGGCCGGGGCGTCCAGGCGCTCGATCAGGCGCCGGCAGGCCGCGGCCTCGCCGCCGATCACCACGTCCTCGGGGCTACTGACGATGGTCAGGTAGACGCGCTCCTCGGTGGCGACGGCCGCCCGGACGTCCTCGGCCGGCGCGCCCAGGACCCAGCCCGCCCACTCGCCGTGTGTGCCCCACGTCCGCCGCAGCGCGGCGAAGCGGCCCGCCAGCTGCTCGGTGAAAAGACCGCACTCGACGGTGTCGCGGCAGAGGGCTTCCATGTCGTTCCACGCCCCGAGGGCCATCAGGGCGTTGGACTCGCCCGAGGAATAGCCGAGGGTGGCGTCTGCCCGCAGGCCGAGCCGGCGACTCAGCTCGGCGTGGGCCTGGCAGAGAAGCGACGAGCCCCAGAGCTGGTCGAGGACGGAGGGCTCCGCGTCGCCGTCGCCGTAGACCCAGGCCGCGGCGTCGAGACGGCCCACCCGCCGGCCGAGGCGGTCGGTGAGCTCGGGAAAGGCGAGCAGCAGCTCCCGTCCCATGCCGGCATAGGCCGCCGCGGCGCCCGTGAAGACGAACGCCTGATCGCCCTCGACACCACGCTCCCGGAAATGGATACCGCGCACCGGCGGCTCTCCCGGCTGGAGGCGTCCCGCTTCGAGCAGCCGCAGGGCCTCGCCTCGCCTCGCCGCCAGCTCCTCGTCGTCGCGGGCCACGATCACGAGCCTCGCCGGTCCCGAGGCCGCGCCGTCTACCGAAACGCCGTCGCGCAGACGCGCGGCGACCTCCCGGCGGTCCTGGCCGGAGTAAAGGTGGAGGCGCGGGTGAGCTCGTCCGAGGGATCCGGCGTCGTCGGCCGCCGCCACCTGGACGCGGGCGCTTTGCCCACCCAGGGCCGCGACCTTGACCTCGGCCCGAGGCGCGGCGTCGAGCCACGGAACCGCCGCACCGTCGCTTCGCGGACGCGCCCGCTGATGACAGGCCAGCACAGCCGCCGCCACGTGCAGCAGGCCCGACGCGGCATGCGCGTGCCCGAAGCGCGGCGTCAGGTTGCAGACGTCGCCGTCGCCGTCGGCGTCGAGGCGCAGGCTCACACCGTCCGCGTCCTCGCCGAGCACGGCGAGGACGCGGTCACCGTCGCGCCGGGCGTCGTCGAGGCGCTTCAAAACCAGGACGACGGCGGCGTCGCCGGGCACCTGCCGGCCCTCGGGGAGAAGCTCCCGCGCCGCGGCTTCGTGCACCGGCTCGCACGACAGGTCGACGGCACCCACGAGGACCGCGTCGAGCTCGCCGGCACCGAGCGCGCGGGTCGCGATCTCCAGGGCGACGACCCCGGAAAGCTCCTCCGAGGAGACGGTGCCGCTCGCCCCACCGAGATCGAGCTGACTGTTCAGCCGGTTCGCCAGGATGTTGGGCATCGTGCCGAGGACGCCAGCCGACTCCAGGACGGGAGCGACCGCGGCGCGGGCCTCATGGATCCAGCCCTCGTCCTCGCCGCGGGCCCAATCGGCGAGTCGCAGGCGCAGGCCGTAGCGGGAGATCTCGGCGTCGCATCCCATGCCGACGAAAACGCCCGTCCGCTCGCGGGGCAGGCCGTCGAGGGTTTCGACCGCCTGACGCGCCGCCTGGAGCAAGAGCAGTTGCTGCGGCAGCGTCCGCTCGAGGTCGCGGGGCGGGAAGCGCAGGCCCTGGAGGGGCACCTCGATCGGACGGGTCTGTCCGGCCCGGCTGCCGTCGGGGCGGGTTTTCAGGCCGTCAGCGCCGGAGAAGAGGGCGTCGGCGAAGTCTTCGACGTCTTTGCCGTCGGCCGCGATGACAGACAGGGCAACGACGGCGATCTCCGGTCGATCGGCAGGCTGCGCGCCCCGGGACAAAGCCTGCCCTACGGAAGAAGAGGTCTCCGGGCTCCACTCCTCGACCAGCAGATGCGCGTTGTTGCCGCCGAAGCCAAAAGCGCTGATCGCCGCGCGGCGAGGCCCCTCGGACGGCCACGGCTCCGCCGTTTGCAGCAAACGAAACGGCGAGCCCTCGAGCACCGGGTGGGGATCGTCGACGTGAAGCGTCGGCGGACGCGTCTTCGCCTTCAGGGCCGCCAGCACCTTGAGCAGGCCCGCCAGGCCCGCCGTGGTGATGAGGTGCCCGAGGTTGGACTTGAGCGATCCGATCGGGACGTCCCGCAGCCCTTCGTAGAGCCTCCCGAGGCTAAGCAGCTCGGTCGCGTCGCCCACCGGGGTCCCCGTGGCGTGACATTCCACCAGGGAGACGTCGGCGGGCTTCAAACCCGACTGCTCGTAGGCCTGACGCAGGGAGCGCTCCTGGCCCTCCTCCGACGGTGCCAGAAGGCCCCGTCCGCGGCCGTCGTTCGAGAGCCCGACGCCGCGGATCACCCCGAGGATACGGTCGCCGTCCTTCACCGCGTCGTCCAGCCGTTTGAGGACGACGAAGGCCGCTCCCTCGGCGGGCAGCAGGCCGTCGGCGCCGCGGTGAAAGGGACGGCTCTGTCCGCTGCGGCTCAGGGCCTCGAGGGCACAGAAACCGATGTGAATGAAGAGGTCGTCGGCGCAGGCGACGGCACCGGCGAGCATGGTGTCGGCCCGGCGGTCGTGCAGCTGGTCGCAGGCCAGCTTGACGGCGTAGAGCGACGAGGCGCACGCGTCGTCGAGGGCGAAGGCGCGGCCGCCAAGGCCCAGGGCCTGGGCCAGCAGATGGGCGGGAAGGCCCGACATGAAGTGGTTGCGGGCGTCCGGAGCGTTCACCTCGAAGGGGTTTTTTTCTGTCTGCCTATCGAGCCAGCATGCCTCCGCGAACCGGTTCTTCAAGACGGCGGGAAACGACAGGTTGCCCAGAACGACGCCGGTGCGCTGGCGATCCGCTTCCAGGCCGGCGCTTTTGAGAGCCCCGCGTCCGGTGTGCAGGACCCACTGGAAGAGCGGGTCGAGGGCCAGGACCTCCTCGGCCGGCAGACGGAAGCCCTCGGGATCGAAGATCTCCTCGAAACCGCGGACGTAGCCGCCGCGCTCCGACCAGGTTCGGTCGCCCGAGTCCTCCGGCGACGTCGTCGTCGCGAGGTCCCTCGCCAGGCCCCATCGTCCCTCGGGGACGGTGCTCACCAGGTCGCGGCCTTCTACGACGGCCGTCCACAGCTCTTCCGGGCTCAAGGCTCCGGGAAGGACGCAGGACTGACCGACGACGGCGATGGGCTCGAAGGTACGCCGGGTCATGCGGCGGCGGCCTCGTCGGGGCGCCGGAAGACCTCGACGCCTCGCAGCTCGGCCAAGAGGACGCCGTCGCCGTTCGAGAAGCCGACGTCGACGACCACGCGGTCACGGTCCTTGGCCTGGCCGCGTAGCACCGCGTGGACCGGACCGTCGGCCGGCTGGTCGCTATAGCGGTGAAAAGCGCCGATCGCCATCGGCAGGGAGGCCCCGCCGATTCGGAGCTGGAACCACAGGAGGGCGAGCTGCAAGCCGCCGTCGAGGAGCGCCGCGTCGGTGCGCCAGTGCTCGTCCCAGCCCTTGGCCCGCACCCCGACGAGGTCGGCCGCCAGGCCTTGCTCGGAGACGCCGTCGAGGCGTTCGATGACCTGGAACTCAGGACCGTGAAAGAGCACGCCGCCGTAGATCACCGGGTCCGGCCAGGGCTGGATCGTCCCCTCGAGGCCCGGCGCCGGCGGTGCCTCGGCGGCCGACGGCGACATCTCGACAGTCGCCTTGTAACGCAGGCTCCCGTCGGGACCGCACAGCTCCAGGGCGAGCTCGCTGCCGGAGCCGTTCGACACCTCGCGGCTCGCCAGCCGGAAGGCGTCGCCGGGACCGTAGAAGCTCTCCAGTTGGATACCGCGCAGCACCTTCAGGTCGCGCACCGCCGTCAGCGCCAGGTCGGGACGGTGGGCCTCGGCCAGACGGCTGAACCACTCGAGCGCCAACACCACCGGAAAGACCGGCTTGTCCTGGATCCGGTGGCCGTCGAGATAGGGGTGGCTGCGGGCGCTGACGAAAGCGTCCATGTTCAAAGTCGAGGTGTCGGCGCGTCCCGCCAGGGGAGTCGAGACCGGCGTGCCGCCGAGCACCACCTCGACCTCGTCGGCGGGAGCGGCGATGACCTCCTCGACGAGCATCCGTGCCCCGTCGGCCAGGGGGATGAGCGGCACGCCCAGGGCCTCGAAGCGAGCCTTGAGCGGGGGCGTCACCATGCCGCCCTCCCAGGGTCCCCAGCCGAGCGACTTGACGAGACAGCCCTCGCCGCGGCGCGCCCGTTCGGCGCCGGCCACTTTGTTGAGGACCTCGTTGGCCATCGCGTAGTCGCTCTGGCCGAGGTTCCCGCAACGCGCCGTGACCGAGGAGAAGAGACAGATCAGCTCCAGGGGGTCTTCGGCAGTGGCATCGAGCAGGCCGCGCAGGCCGGCGACCTTGGTGTCGAAGACGCGGTCGAACTGCTCCTGCGTCTTCTCAGCGATGAGCTTGTCGGCCAGAACCCCGGCGGCGTGGACGACCCCGGTGACAGCGCCCCAGTCGCGGCGTACCTCGGCGAGAGCCGCGTCGAGGGCGACGCGGTCCTGGACGTCGGCGGCCACGTAGCGGGCCTCGGAGCCGGCGCGGCGTAGGGCCGAAAGCGTCGAGCGGACCTCCCGCGTCGCCAGCAGGCGTCCCACCCGGGCACCGAGCTCTTTTGGGGTCAGCGTTTCGCCGGCGGCGGTGGCGTCGGCGAGGAGCGCGCGTTGAAGCTCCGCCTCCGCCAGGCCGCGGTAGCTCTCCGGCTCCTCGGCGAGGGGCGTGCGTCCGAGGAGGACGAAACGCGGCGCGGCCTCCTCGGCCAGGGCGACGAGCGTCGCCGCGGTGACGCCGCGGGCGCCGCCCGAGGCGACGATCACCGAGTCGCTGCGCACCACCGGCCGGAAAGAAGCGTCGGCGCAGACCGGCGCGGGCTCGCTGCGCAGCGTGATGCGGCGTGTGTCGGCGTGCAGGCCGACCTCAAGCTCGGGGCCGCCGTGCAAGAGCTCGCGGACGAGCGCCTGGGCCAGCTCGCGGGGCGTCCGTCCGCTGCGTTCGAGATCGATCGCCCGGACGGCGGTGCGCGGCCATTCCTGGCCCGCGGTCTTGGTCAGGCCCGCCAGGCCGCCGAGCGCGGCGCGCTCCGCGGCGCCCCCGGAAAGACCGAAGTCGCCGCCCGTGTCCTGGACGGTGACGAAGACTCCACCCGGCGCGGCGTCGGGACCGGTCCAGCGCGGCGCCACGGCCTTGGCGGCCCGGAAGGCCTCGCGGTTGACGGCCAGGGCGTCGTCCCAGGAGGCGACGTCTCGAAGGCCGCCGAGAAAGACGACGACGTCGGCGTCGGCCGGGACTTCCGTCACCACCGCCGCCGTCATGGCGTGCTCGCCGAGCTCCTCGACCAGGGCCTGAGCGACGCCCGAGCCCTCGTCGGTGACGACGATCCGGCCAGCGACCGCGAGGCCTGGCAGGGCGAGGTTCGCCGCCGGCGCCGCCACCTCCCGCAGCGCGAAACGGCCCAGCCCGGAGGACGCCGTCGCCGCCGTCGGCTCCGCGGCCGCGGTGGCCGGAGAGCCCGAGCCGGCGTCGGACATCATCTCGACGATCTGGGCAAGGGTCTTCATCGTCGCCATCCTGGCGGTGTCGACCTCGGGCAGGTCGGGGGCTCTCTCGCGCATGGCGGAGAGGATCTCGACGCGCTTGATGGAGTCGATGCCGAGGTCGGCTTCCATGTCCATCGAGAGGTTGAGCATCTCCGACGGATAACCCGTCTTGTCGGCGACCACGTCGAGCATCAGCGCCTGGAGCTCGTCCGCCGACGGACCCGCCGTGGCGGCGGCCGGTGTGGCGACGGGTGCCGCGGCGGTGGCTGGGGCCTCCGGCTGCATCATCTCGACGATCTGGGCGAGGGTCTTCATCGTCGCCATCCTGGCGGTGTCGACCTCGGGCAGGTCGGGGGCCCTCTCGCGCATGGCGGAGAGGATCTCGACGCGCTTGATGGAGTCGATGCCGAGGTCGGCTTCCATGTCCATCGAGAGGTTGAGCATCTCGGCGGGATAGCCCGTCTTGTCGGCGACGACGTCGAGCATCAGGGCCTGGTAGTCGGTCGACGGCCTTGCCGCGGGCGGCGGCTCGACAGCAGGCGGCGGCTCGACAGCGGGCCGCGGCGCTTCGACGACGACGGGCGCCGTCACCTGCGGTGGAGGAGCCGGGACCGGGACCGGCATCTCCACCATCGGCTGGACGGTGACCGGTACGGCGGCGGCCAGCGTCGGTTGGCCGGCCCCCGGCTGGCCGGCCGTCATTTGGCCGAGGGTCGCGTACGACGCCTCGATCGCCCGGAAAAACGAGCTCTGGGAGTCGGCCATGGCGCGCTGGTACGACGCAAAGGCCTCGACGGTCTGCCGCTGGGTCGCCTGGAACGCCTGGATCCAGGCGAGCTGCGCCTCTCCCGCGGGCGCGGGTGCCACCTGGGGCGCGGCGGGTTGCGGGACCGGCGCGGCCACCGGCTGCGGGGTCGGCTCCGGCTCCCGGACGGTGGGGGGAGACACTTCCGGATTGGGCTTGGGCAACGCGGCCGCGCCGCCGGGAGGCGGATAGAGCTTGCCGTAGTTGCTGCCCTTGATCTTGAGCGTCATCTTGGGCCGGTCGGCGGCGCGGGGGTCGGCCGGGGCCGCGAAGACCTCCCAGAGAGCCGAGAAGTCGAGGGCGACGCCGGCGGCGGCGAGCTGTCCCAGGGCGTGCCACAGGCTGGTGAGCCCGTGGCGTCCTTTGCGGTCGAGGCTCAGGGCACGGTGGGGACGTTCGCCGAGGCATTTGCCGACGAGCCCCGTCAGCACCGCGCCGGGGCCGACCTCGAGAAAAGTCCGTGCGCCTCGTTCGTAGATCGCCTCGACCTGCTCGACGAAGAGCACCGGCTGGGTGATCTGCTCCGCCAGCCGCAGCCGGACGGTGTCGGCGTCGGCCGGGTAGGGCGCCGCGGTGGCGTTGGAGTAGACGTCGATCGTCGGCGCGGCGACGTCGACGCTCTTCAAGAAATCGAGGAAGGGGACGCTGGAGCCGGCCACGAGCGGCGAGTGAAACGCCGCCGACACACCCAGGCGCCGCGCTTCGAAACCCTTTTCCGCGAGGCGTCTCTCCACGTCCTCGATCGCTTCGGCCGCGCCCGAGAGCACCACCTGCCGCGGTGAGTTGTGGCTCGCCATGACGACGTCGACGCCCCACTCGTCGAGCAGCGGCCGGAGGTCTTCGAGCGGCGCGGCAACGGCGGTCATCGCGCCCGGCGTCGCGGCGATCTCCGAGGCGTGGTGCATCAGCTCGCCGCGCCGGCGGGCGATCTTGAGCATCGTCTCCGCGTCGAGGGCGCCGGCGGCGTGGAGGGCCGGGGTCTCGCCGAAGCTGTGCCCGGCCACGCACTCGGCACGCACCCCGAGGGCTTCGAGCAGCGCCAGCTGCGACAGGCAGACGGCACCGATCGCCGGCTGCGCCCAGTCGGTGACGGTGAGCTCGGCGGCCTGCGCCTCACGCTCGGCGTCGCTGAAGACCGGACGCGGAAAGACCACCTCGTGGAGCTTCCGGCCGCCGTTGAAGGAGAGCTCGGCGGCGCGGTCCCAGGCCGCCCGCGCGGCGTCGTGGAACATCGCGAGATCCGCGCCCATGCCGACGTACTGGCTGCCCTGGCCGGGGAAGAGGAACGCGACCTTGCCGTCGGCCGCGCCCTGCTCGTAGTAGATGCCGACGGGCGGAAAAAAGGTTTTTCCGACCTCCGAGGTGGCCTGGAGGAGCTTGGCGCGCAGGTCGGCCTCGTCGTCGGCGACGACCGCCAGCCGGCACCCGGCGTCAGGGCGGAAGTCGCGCTGGCTCGTGAAGGCGAGCCACGCCAGGAAGCCGGGCTCTCTCGACTCCTCGGCCGTCGTCGCGGCGAGACGTGCGAGCTCCTCGGGCGAATCGGCGGTGAGCAGCACGAGCTCGACGGGGCTGGTGCGAAACCGCGGCGCCTCCTGGCCGGGACCGCGGTACTCCTCGAGGGCGAGGTGGAAGTTCGAGCCGCCGAAGCCGAAGGAGCTGACCGAAGCCCGCCGCGGGTGCGACGAGGAAGCGCGGATCCAGGGACGAGCCTCGGTGTTGAGGTAGAAGGGGCTTTCCTCGATCAGGAGCGCTGGGTTCGGACGTTCCACCTTGATCGTCGGCGGCAGTGTCTTGTGATGGAGCGCCATCACCGCCTTGAAGAGGCCCGCGGCGCCCGCCGCGGCCTTGGTGTGGCCGATCTGCGACTTCACCGAGCCCAGAGCGCACCACTGGCGTCGTCCCCTTGGGGGAACCGAGGGGGGGGAACGGCGTCCCCGTGGGGGGACCGAGGGGGGGGAACGGCGTCCCCTTGGGGGGACCGAGGGGGGGGAACACTGTCCGTCGCCGTTGGCAAAAGCCTGGGAGAGACCCGCGAATTCCGCCGCGTCGCCGGCCTTGGTGGCGGTGCCGTGGGCCTCCAAAAGCTCGACCGTCGACGCCTCGTAGCCGGCCTGCTCGTAGGCCCGCGTCAAAGCCAGGGCCTGGCCCTCGGGACGCGGCGCGTAGACGCTCTTGGCGCGTCCGTCGGACGAGGCGCCGAGGCCCTTCAGGACCGCATAGATCCGGTCGCCGTCGCGTTCGGCGTCCTCCAGGCGCTTCAATGCCACCATCGCCAGGCCCTCGCCGAGCAGCGTCCCGTCGGCCTGGTCCGAGAACGGACGGCAGTCGCCGGTCGGCGAGAGTGCCGGCGTCTTGCTGAAGCACATGTACATAAAAATGTCGTTCAGGGTGTCGACGCCGCCGGCGACGACCATGTCGGAATCGCCCAGGCGCAGCTCGTTGACCGCCATCGACACCGAGGCGAAGGTGCTGGCGCAGGCGGCGTCGGTCACGCAGTTGGTGCCGCCGAGGTTGAAGCGGTTGGCGATGCGTCCGGCGACGACGTTGCCCAGGAGTCCCGGGAAGGAGCTTTCTTGCCAGGGAACGTATTGATCGGCGATCCGGTCGCAGATCGTCCGCACCTGGCTTTCGGGCAGCCCGCTCTCGCGCAGCGCCTTGACCCAGACGGGCCGTTGCAGGCGGCTCACCATGGTGGCGAGGAGCTCCTGCGCCGAGGTGATGCCCAGGATCACGCTGATGCGGCTCTTCTCAAGCTGTTCGAACTGTCCCTGGGCGGCGTCGTCGAGGACCTGACGGGCGACGATCAGGGCCAGGAGCTGCGCCGTGTCGGTCGCCGGGACGATGGTCGGCGGGATGCCGAAGGCCACCGGGTCGAAGTCGACTTCGCCCAGGAAGGCGCCGCGCCTGGCGTAGGTCTTGTCAGGCGCGGTGGGGTCGGCGTCGTAGTAGTCCTCCGCCAGCCAGTGGGTTTCCGGCACGTCGGTGATGAGGTCACGTCCGGCCAGGATGTCGCGCCAGAATCCGCCGGCTTCGACCGAGCCCGGGAAAAGGGCGCTCACGCCGACGATGGCGATCGGACTGTGTCGGGCCGGATGGTGTTGGGCGTTGGATTTTTCTGTCATCTCGACACCTCGAAGGTGATTTACGCTAGTAGGCGAGGCTTGAAGTGAAAGGCCGTGGCCGGGACCGGTACCCCGTAGCTGCGGAGCTGCTGGCTACGGGTGACGACGGCGGCCCCCTCCAGGAGGTTCCTGGCAATTTGTACGACGCTGCGGTTCTCGGGGACGGCGAGCGGCGAGCCCGCGGTCCAGGCGTTGAAGGCTCCCATCGCCGGGCCGCACCAGATCTGGTAGTCCATCTTGCGGCGCGCCTCGCCCTGGATCGCCCAGTTGCTCGACTGACCCAGGTACCAGCGGAAGACGAGCGCCATCCGGTGCTTGGGATCGCGGAGGGCGCGTTCGTTTTCGCGCGGATCGACGCGTTCGAAGTAGCTCTGCGTCTGGCTCCAGACCTCCTCGAGGGTGGCCTGGAAGACCTCTTTCTCGAGCCGGACGCGGACGTCGGACGGGATCGACTCCAGGCCGTCGTGCTTGCGGTAGAGCTCGTAGAGCTGCGCGGCGCGCACCCCGAACATGGTGCCGCGCTTCAAGACCTGGACCTTGACGCCAAGCTCGAACATGTCGGCGGCGGGCGCCATGACGACGTCGGCGAGCTCGGCCTTGGCAAGTAGCGCCTTGCCGTCCTCGGAGAGGCCCGACTCGACAGCCGCCTGGTTGACGCTGCCGGTCAGCACGTAGGCGGCGCCGAGGGCAAAAGCCCCCGCCACCGCCGAGGGGGTGCCCAGCCCGCCCGCGGCGCCGATGCGGATCGGACGCCGGTAGCCGAAGCGTTCGGCCACCTCGTCGCGCAGGGCGAGGATGGTGGGAAAGAGCGCCGAGAGGCTCTGGTTGTCGGTGTGGCCGCCCGAATCGGCCTCGACGCTGAAGTCTTCGGCGATCGGCAGCTGGGCGGCGAGGCGGGCCTCCTCGGCGGTGAGCCGTCCCTGTGCGACGAGCGCGTCGAGGATCTCGGGCGGCGCCGGCGAGAGGAAGCGGCGCGCCACCTCGGGCCGCGAGATCTTGGCGAAGAGGTAGTTCCCGCGGCGGATTCGTCCCGCCGGATCCGACGTCAGGCCCGACGCCGCGTAGCGGACGACCGACGGCGTCAGTCCCATGAAGGCCGATGCCGAGACCCGGCGTACCCCGCGCCGCAGGTAGAGGTCGACGACCGCCTCCTCGAGCCGCGGCTCGTTCGGGGAGTGGATGAGGTTCGAGCCCCACGAGGCCCCCGATTCGCCGAGGCCGGCGGTGATTTCGTCGAGGGCCGCCTCGACCCGCTCGATCGACAGGCCGGCCGAGCCGAAAAAACCGAGCATGCCGGCTCGTCCCATGGCGACGACCATCTTCGCGGTGGCGATGCCGTTGGCCATGGCCCCGGCGACGTAGGGGAACCGGACCCGGTGGACCTCGAGGAACGAGCGCTCGCCCAGCCACTCGGGAAAGAGGGCGGGCAGGGTCGCCATCCAGGGATGGCCCGGACGTCCGTTGCCGCCGCCTCCCGGCCGCACCTCGCCACCCAGTCCGACGCCGACCCTGCCGTCGACGCTCTCGCGCAGGACGTGGGCGGGCTCGCGGACGCGAGGGATGGCCGCGAGCAGGCTCGGCGGCGAGAAGGCCGGGGGATCTGCTCCTGGGATCCAGGTTCCTACGGGCAAAAGCTCAACGGTCTGCATGTGGGGCTCGGGGAGGTCGGGGGTCGTGTGGCTTGCCGCTCGAAGATGCGCCATCCGTGGATTCTTGAGCGGTCAACGAAGCACGGCCATTGACTCTACCGAGTTTGACCGGGGGGGATCGTAAAAAGGACGTCATGCGTCCGTCACAGGAGTGTCTCTTGCCCGACGGGGAGAAGTCGGGCGCCGCCGCGGCGCGGTCGGCCGGGGCGTCTGGGTCCACGAGCGGTGGCCCCGAGATCTGCGTGGCAAGCCACTGCACTCCGCCGGCGGAGGTACAAGGCCCAAGGAACGCCGCCCGGCCACTCGAGGAAGCCATGGCCGGAATCGAGTCGTGCACGGACGAAGAGCTGTGGCAGGCTGCTCGAAGTCGTCTTCCAGGCGATCGTCCAGGAGCTGCTTCTGCCACTCCGGTAGAGGCGCCGACTCGGGGAAGGTCCCGGGGCCGTCCCAGGAGCTTGTCGTACGCCCGTCCACGAGCGGCTCCAGCTTCGAGAGGTCTTGCGCGATGTGTGCCGTCGATTGGGCCACGGACGCCAGCGTTGCTGCTATACTGGACCGGAGGCAAGGGAGATTGACATGCCGAGCGCCATCGAAGAAGTTCGTAGAATCCTCGACCAGCTCCCGTCGGATTCCACCCTGGAGGACATCCAGTACCCTCTCTACGTCCGCCAGAAGGTCGAACAGGGCCTCGAGGACGTCCGTGCTGGCCGCGACCTCACCCAGGCCGAAGTCGAGCAGAAGATGGCGAAGTGGATCGGCGTGTAAAGTGGACCGAGACAGTGAGAACATAACCTTCACGGAGAAAGCCCATGCTCTGGACGGACATTCGTCAAGCCTACCCCGATCAGTGGCTCGTCGTCGAGGCGCTGGAGGCCCACTCGACCCCAGACCACCACAGGCAGCTCGACCGCATGGCCGTCGTCGAGAAGTACCCCGACGGCAGTAGCGCGATGAAAGGCTGCCGCAAGCTCTACAAGACTTATCCGTCCCGGGAGTTCTACTTCGTCCATACGAGTCGCGGCGAGCTTGAAATCCGGGAACGCCGCTGGTTGGGAATTCGGGGAGACCATGAAGCTTCAGCTGAAGTATAACCTCCCCTTTACGTCCGTGACCCTCCGTTATCGTAGCCAGACCATCGAGCTCAAGCCGGTTCTCATCGACACAGGTTCCGCGAGCACCGTTTTCTCGGCGGATGCTGTCGAGGCTGTCGGAATCTCCCCTCGGCCGGACGACATTCTCAACAAGCTGCGCGGAATTGGCGGCACGGAAGTCGTCTACGCTCGCGTGGTGGATCAGGTCTCCGTGGATGAAGCCGCTCTTTCAGACCTTGAGGTAGAGATCGGTGGAATGGATTACGGATTTGAAATCCAAGGCATCCTCGGAATGGACTTCTTGCGACGCACGGGAGCCATTCTGGATTTGCACGAGATGACTCTCGAATTCCCGCCTCGTCCTAAAGCCACCTAAGAGCGATACGCCCCATCTCCCGAACCCGAGCCAACCGCACCAACGCCTCGTACGCCGCATCGCGGAGGGTTGATTGCTGTGCGCATTTCTGGCTTCGCTCCTGTCGGGTTGAGGTGGAGAGCAGGCGGTGGGCGTTGCCGAGCAGAGCCTGGCTCAGGGTGGACGGCGCGAGCCCGCACTTCGGCAGCCCCTTCGCCGTCCGCCGGCCTTCGAGCCCGGCACGCATGCACACCTGGTATCCGTTGGCGACCTCGATCTCGGCCGCTGTCAGCGGCAGCTGCGTCTTCATCCTCTCGCCGATCGCTGGCGGATTGTCGAGGGTGACCCGGATCAATGTCTAGAAGCGCGGGTCCGAGCCCTCGTAGCGTCCGAGCGCCCCGCCTGCGCGGCGTCAGCTCGACGGGACGTCGGCGAGGGGCAACCGGATCGGACGCGGAGCCCGCATCATGCCGCGGAACTCGAGGTGTCCGAGCCAGGCGTCGAGGCGTCGGCGGTAGCGTCGTTCGAGGGCGTCGAGGTCGTCCTCGCCGGGGGAGTGGGCGACCCCTGGCCGAGCCCCGACCGGTCCGCGGCGGTGCTACAGTCCGACGGATGAGCCAGGTCCGCGTCAAGATCTGTTGCATCCGGAGCGTCGAGGAGGCCGAGATGGCCGTCCGCTACGGCGCGTCGGCCCTGGGCTTCGTCTCGGCGATGCCGAGCGGCGCCGGCATCATCGCCGACGAACGGATCGCCGAGATCGTCCCCCGGGTGCCGCCGCCGATCGCCTCGTTTCTGCTGACGTGCCGAACCGACGCCGAAGAGGTCGTCGAGCAGGTCCGCCGTTGCGGCGCCAACACGGTCCAGCTCGTCGACCGGCTGGAACGCGGCAGCCCGCGCGACATCCGGACCGCCTTGCCCGGGGTGCGGGTGGTGCAGGTCGTCCACGTCCTCGACGAGGCGTCGGTCGACGAGGCCCTCGCGGCGGCCGAGGAGGCCGACGCGCTGCTCCTCGACTCGGGCAACCCGAACCTTGCCACGAAAGAGCTCGGCGGCACCGGGCGCGTCCACGACTGGGGGCTTTCACGCCGCATCCGCGAGGCGTCGCCGGTACCGGTCTTCCTCGCCGGGGGGCTCAAGCCGGAGAACGTGGCCGCGGCGGTCGAGGCCGTCGAGCCTTTCGCGGTCGACGTCTGTAGCGGTCTTCGGATCGGCGGCGTCCACCTCGACGAGGCGAAGCTCGCCGCGTTTTTCGAGGCGCTTCCCGGCTAGGTTCGAATCGGCTCGTCAGTCCACCTCGACCCACCCCACGGCCCCTCGCGCCCACTCGCGCGAACCGTTGACGGCGACCACCCAGGCGCCCTGAGCGCCCAGCCGCCGATTGGCGTTGTAGGTGACCGGCGGCGTCACCCCGGTGCGAAAGGCGACGAGCCCTTCGAGAGCCGAGGTGAGCTTCTCCCGGGTCAGACTGCGGCCGGTGATCTTCAGGCCTTCCACGAGGACCTTGGCGGCGCTCAGAGTCGCCAGCTGCGACACCCGGTACGCCGGAGGCAGGCCGTGCTGCTCGGCCAGCTCCCGGTACTCCGTGACGCCTTGCGGCGTCTGGTCGGCGGGCAGCGTCGGGTAGGAGAGGAAGATCTCGCCCGGAAGGCTCTCGGCGGCGGCCAGGACCGCCGAGCCGGCGAGCGCTCCCGGCGCCAACAGGTCGAAGCGCCAGCCCATCTCGGCAGCGTTGGCGAAAAGCGCCTCCAGCTCCGCCCCCGAGCCCAGGAAGACCACCGCGCCGGCACCGCTGTCGCGGAGGCCGCGGACGATCTCGGCGGAAGCGTAGGAGGTCCGCTCGTAGGGGAGCCGTTCGATGTCCGTCCAGCCCAGGTCGCGGGCTTCGCGCAAGACCGCGTCGGCCGTCGCGGCGAGCCGTTCCTCGTCGGGAAAGACGACCGCCGTCTTGACCTCGGAGACCTCACGACCCTGCGACGCGAAGGAGACGAGCGCCCGGCCCTGCTCCTCCATGCCCGAGAAGAGGTAGAAGACGTAGCGGTTGAGCGGCCATCCCGTTTCGGGATGCAGGGTGAACGGTCCGACGAGCGGGATGCCGCGTCCGTCGAGCAGCGAGGCGATCTCGCCGTCGGCGCCGGCGATAAAGGCTGCGACCAGGGCGAAGACCTCCTCTTCGTCGAGGAAGCGGGCGAGGCGCGCCTCGCGCTCGGCCGCCTCGGCCGGGGCGTCGAGCACCCGCAGCTCCAGACGCCGGCCGTAGATCCCGCCGCGCTCGTTGACCGCGGCAAAATACGCCTCGAGGACCGAACGCATGGCCCGGCCCATCTCGCCGAGGCGTCCGGAGAGGGGAAGCATCGTGGCGAGCCGGATCGCCTCGCCGCTCACCCCAGGATCCTCGACGTCCGCGAGACGTAGGCCGAAAGCGCCGCCATGTCCTCGCGGCTCAGTCCGTAGCGCGGCATCGCGACGTGGAGCTCGTTGCCGCCGGGGTCGATTCCCATCGCGACGGCACGCGTCAGGAGGCGCTCGTCGTAGGGCGGATGCTCCCGTCCGCCGGGGGTCCGGACAACGTAGGGACGCGTCAGGGACTCCCAGGTGAGGTCCGAGGGCGAGACGCCGCCTTCCGGGTTGCCGCGTCCGTCGCGTCCGTGACAGCTCCCGCAGGGCAAGGCCGCGGCGGGCACCTCGACGCCGCCCTGCATGCGGGCGAGGATCTCGTCGCCCGAGGGGCTCGTGCCCTGGAGGAAGATCTGGCGGCCCCGGGTCTCTTCTGGGGTCAGGGGCTGGGCGAGGAGCGGGGGGGCGATCAATAGGATGGTTAAGGTCAGGCTTGTGGTTTGAAACGTTCGCATTTGGTGTACCTCCTTCTCACCGCCCCGCGAGGCCCTCCAACGGTTCCCCCGTGTCGTTCAACACACTGTCGACGATCGGCAAGATCTTCTCCACGTCCGCGAGGCCCATCGCCTTTTTCCACAAGCCCGTACGCTCGTTGCCGACGATGAAGACCGTCGAATGCGCCTCCTTGCTTTCCGCGTACTGGCCGAGCTTTTTCAACGCGAGCTCGACGTTCTCCTTCTTCCCCGTCAGGAAGTACCAGCCCGGACGCGCGTCGAGCCCCTTGGCGTAGGCATGGAGCTTCTCCGGCGTGTCGTTTAACGGATCGACCGTGATCGAGATCATGTGGGAGTCCGTGCCCAGACGATCGCCCAGCCATTCCTGGATGCGCTGGTAGGTCTTGGCCGTCATCGGACAGACGCCGTGGCAGGTCGTGAACATCGTGTCGATGACGACGACCTTGCCCTGCAGGAGGTCCGAGTAAAGGCGCATCTCCTCGCCGTTTTGGTTCACGAGGACGACGTCGGTGAAGTATTCCCGGGCCGGGTTGATCGGCCCGGTCCCCTCGTCGGCCAGGGCCGGTAGGACCGCGAAGGCGAGCGCCAGCAAAAGGCTGGCTGTGAGTTTCTTTCCGTTCATTTCCCTGTCTCCTGAGCCGAGTGAGCGTGCTCTGCGATTTCGGTTTCACCGGCCGCCGCGACCCGGTCGAGGAGCCGCAGGACATCGGCCGGCGCTGCCAGGCCGTAGGCCCGGGTCCATTTGTTCGCCGCGCCGTTGCCGACCAGCAGGATCGGCGAATGTTCCTTGAAAAGCGGGGTGAAGACCTGAAGGGCTTTCAGAAGCTTGTCGATCTCGGGCTTCTTGCCCGTCACCAGCGTCCAGCCTTGCTCGGTGCCGAAGCGTCCGGCCCAGGACTTGAGCCGCTTGGGCGTGTCGATGACGGGATCGATCGACACCGAGATCAGGTGGACATCGCGTCCGGCGCGCTCGCCGAGCTCGCGCTGGAGCTTGCCGAAGCTCGCCCCCATGGGCGGACAGATCGTCGTGCAGGTGGTAAAGATGAAGTTCATCACGACGACCTTGCCCTCGACGAGGTCGGTCGCGAAACGGACCCGCTCGCCGTTCTGGTCGTAGAGCTCGACGTCGGGGATCCTCAGAGCGCCGAGGGCGTCGCCCGCCGGCTCGTCGTCCGCCGTCTGGCTGAGCTCCGCCGGGTGAGAGCCGTGGCAGTCTTCGGCGACGGCCGGCGTCGCCGTCAAAGGCGCCACTCACCGGGACGGCGCAGCTGGGCGGTGGTCTCATAGACCCCCGCCCTGGTCTCGCGGAGGCTGCGGTCGACGACCTGGACGGCCCGCGGCTCGCGGCCGTAGTTGCGGAAATGCCCCATGGGCGCCGCCATGCCTTCCTTGTAGTAATAGATGGCCTGGTCGCCGGGGTTCGAGACCAGGACCGCCGTCGCGCCCGGCGCCTGGACGATGCCCGCCGCCGGCGTCGGCCGCGTCATCCGGCCCGGCGGATGCTGGCCGCCGGGGAACTCGACCACCGGTACCGGCGAGCCTTCGCGTCCGAGCTCGAGAAGCGGGATCATGAGCACCTGGTCGCTGCCGCGGTGGCGGACGTAGGCGAGCTCGTCGGTGAAGGCCACCTGGTCGGGCTCGTTCATCATGTCGCCCGTCTGGACGATGCGGTGGGTCGCCGAGTCGATGACGTGGAGGAGATCCTCGTCCGGATTGACGACCAGCGCCAGGCGCTCGTCGGGGGTGAAGCGGATCTCCCCCAGGCCTGGCTCCGCCTCGACGCTCGCGACGAGCTTGCGGCGCTTCGCATCGACGACGGCGACGTTGCCGCCGCGGTGGCTCACGTAGGCCGCCCGCGCCACCGACGAGTAGGCGATCGAGACCGGCTCGATGCCCGTCTCGACGTCGGCGCTTTTCTTGAGCGCCCGCGCGTCGATGATCGAGACCGTGCCGTCCGTCGAGTTGGTGACGAAGGCGAAGAGGTCGTCGTGCGAGAAGGCCAGGGCGTGGCGGCCGCGGCCCGTCGCGACATGGGCGACGGTTTCGAGCGTCGTCGTGTCGACGATCGTCACCCCCGAGAGCTCCTCGCCTTCTTCGGACGTCTGATGAGTGACCCAGAGGAAGTGCCCGTCGCCCTGGAGGGCGACGCGGCGGGGATCGCGGCGCGTCTCGACGTTTTGGAGCACCTTCCAGGTCGTCAGGTCGACCACGGCGACCTTGCCCGCGGCCGGCATCGAGACGTAGAGGCGGTTGCCGTCGGCCGAGACGGCCCAGTCCTCGCCCGGGCTCTCCAGGAAGATCATGTCGAGCAGCTTGCTGCCGCCGAAGCCGAAGAGCGGGTCGACGACGGAGATCGTGGCGTCGTCGTTCAGGGCGAGGACGTAGTAGACGTTCAGGTCGAGCTCCGGCACCGCCAGGAGCGATCCGCCGATGAAACCCGCCAGCTTGTCGCCGCAGGCGTTGGGGCCGTCGAGGGCCCGGTCCATGCCCTGGGGCAGGCGGTCCATCCAGGCCGCCGGGTAGAGCCCCCCCAACCGGGCGCCGGTCACGGCGTCGGTCACGGTGAAGCGAAAGCGGACGTCGTCGCCCTCGCGAAAGGCTTCAGTACCCGGAACGAGGCTCTCGACGGAAACGTCGAGGACGAGAAGTTCGAAACCTTGCAGAGCGCCGAGGCGGAGTCGCAGGGCTTGAACATCGTCGACCCGACCCGCGGCACCGCGACGTCGTTCAAGATCGCCTGTCCCGCCAACGCTCCGATCCGCCCTTTCTCGATCGCCGCGCTCGGCTTGTAAAGGAAATCGGCCTGCTTGACGTTGTCGGTCAGGCTGATCATGCGCGGGATGTCGATGTGGAACCACTGCGAGATGCCCATGTGCTGCGAGTTGCGCCAGCCGGACTTGTCGTAGTCGGGCTCAAAAAGCCACTTCAGGTCATGGGCCGTGAAGCTGTGCTCCTCCTCGTGGGCACCGACCAGGGTGCGGATCTTCACCCGGTCGCCCTCGTAGGCCCGCAGGATGGGCGTATAGGGATCGCCCGGCTGGATGTCGTTGGTCAGCGGCGGGTAGTAGCCCGGCTGGACGTTCATCGCCGGATCGGCCCGGTTGACGAGCGACGAGTAGACGTGCGAGAGGTCGCCGGCGTCGCCCGTCGCCTGCACGGTCGAATTCGGCAGGCGGATGCGCAGCGGCACGGGCTCGTTGCGGTAGTTGACCGCCACCATGCCCGGGTCGTCGGCCGAGACCGCCTCCGGACAGGGCGCCATCGGCGTAAAGTTGCCGAGCAACGAGCCGTCGGGGTCCTTGTCGTTGGTCGGACACTTGACGGGCTTCTTGTACATGAGGGGCGGACCCACGGACTCGCGGCCCGGCGGGTTGATCACGAGCTTCGGATCGGCAAGGCCCAGGTCGGGATCGGGGCAGACGGGCGAGTTGGGCTCGTAGGCGAGCTGGAAGTCGCCGAACTCGAGCATGAACTCGCGGTAGTTCTCCGAGGCGTCCCTGCCCTCGATGACCGCCTGCCAACTGGTCGGGCCGCCGTCCTGGGAAAGGGCCGTGCCGTTGGCCGTACCCAACTGGAGGCCGGTCTCGTTGTGAAACCACCTCGACCCTTTCGGCTCGACGACAAGCCCCGCGTAGAGGCCTGCCTGCTGGTGCGTCGACGGACCGAAGTGGTCGTGGGTGAAAACCGTCTGCAAGGTACGGTCCTGGTTGGTCTTGGTCAGGACGGGATCGACCCACCAGCGCTGGACGGTCGCCTGGGCGCCGAGCCAGTCGTTGATGCCGTCACAGTTCTGGTCGACGAAGTCGGTGAACTGCGGATGGAGCTCGGGGACCGGGCATTCCTTCGTCGCTGCCCCCTGGAAGGCACAGCGGGTCGGGTCGGGCTCGCAGCCGTTGCGCTGGCGGATGGCGCAGATGCGTTCCTGGACCTCCTCGGGGCTGAAGGTGCCGTCCTCGTAGTTCCAGCCGTTGCCGGAGCCGTCGGAGGAGGTGACGTCGAACTTCACGAGGTGGATGTGCTGGCCGAGGATGTCGGTCGGCGTGCGCACCTGGAAGTCGTCGAGCTGGTACTCGTGGGGCACGAGGTTGGTGAGCCAGAACTCGATGCATTCGCTCGACTCGGCGCGGAAGAAGAAGGGCTCGGGCGTCCGGCTGCCGTTCATCGTCGGGTTGACGTCGTTCCAGAGCGTGATCATGCGCTGCTGCGGGAAGTGCCAGCCGGCCTTGTTCAAGACGGTGTCGACCTGGATGTCGGCCGCCTTGTAGTAACGCATGTCGGTGACGACGGAGCCGTCGTCGCGGATGCAGGGGTCGGCGTAGGGGGCGCCCGGCTGCGGTGCGGCGCCGTTGACCTCAAAGGTGCCGGCGTTGCCCTGCGGCGTCAGGGTGGGATGACCGCCCGCCGCGGCGTGGAAGCTCATCGCCGCGAGCTCTTCGGGGGTGCCGTCCTCGGCGAGGTAGACGATGTCGATCTCGGTCAGGTCTTTCGAGAAGTCGAGCCGCGTCTCGGTCGAGTGGGCGCTGCCGCCGGTCACGACGTGACGCGCCAGTCCGCCGTCGAGGTCCTGGCCGGTCGAGGGATCCTGGGCGAAGTCCATCGGCGGATGGGGCGGACGGTGGCCGATCACGCCGGGGATAAAGAACGGATAGCCCGGATTCGAGGTGAGGCCGGCGGGAAACGTGACGGCGCCGTCCACCAGCTGGACCTGCTCGGGCACCGGCGCCATGGCCAGGTTCGGGATCGGCACCACGCCCGGGATCGGCGTCCCGGCGGGGATCTCGCCGTCGGGCAGGGCGCGGGCCGTGGTCCTCACCGTGCCGCTCATGTCCGTCACGTGAACGGGCCGTCCGTTGGCGTCGAGCTCGGTGCCGAGCTCCAGGACGTCGTGGACCCGCCACAGGGCCCACATACCCTGGGCGAAGCGGTGCCGTAGTTGATGGCGAAGGAGTTGCGGACGCTGTGGAGCGTGTGCTGAAAAATCCGGTCCTCGAAGTGCGAGAAGGCCTGGATCAGGTCGGGCTCGTCGTGGAAGATGACGGTGAACTCGCGAAACGGCTCCTTGCGCTCAGGGTAGACGTTCGTGGTCTCGTAGGGATAGCTCGCGCCGAAGTTGCCGCCGCCGGGGCCGGTGATGATCGCTATCAGGTCGGAGTGGACGATCTCGTTGCCCTGCAGGATGCTCAAGATCGGGCGCGGATAGAGGGGATGCCCCAAGGGGTAGGTCGCCTTGTAGTCGATCACCGGGTAGGGCTTGCCGTCGGGACCGGTCTTGTACTCCTTGACGGCGAGGTCCATGTCGGCGCGGCTGACCTGGCTGCGGTACCACTCGGAGCCCTTGGGCTCGACGTTGACGGCGCCGAAAAGACCGTAGCTGATCGTGCCGTTGTCGGCCTCGCCGCCGAGCATCGTGCCGGTGTTGTAGAGAAGGTAGCCGCCCTCGCGCTCGGCGTAGAGCTTGTAGGTGGTCGAATTCCCCGGGGTGAGGAGACTCGAGCCGTTCTGGCCGACGTTCGAGCCGTCGTCCTGGGGACCGTTGACCCACTGCATGCCGACGACGTGAATGCCGGCGGGACGCGGGTCGGAGAGGCGGTTGGTGAGGGTGATCTCCAGGCAGTCGCCTTCGTTTACCCGCAGGACGAGCGGCCGCGGGCGCTTGTCGCTTCGCAGCCTGTAGCTCGATCCCTGCTGGACGACGTCGCGCGACAGGGCGTAGATCTTGCCGTCGGGCTGGAAGGTGCCGAGGCGGTTGTAGAAAATCGGCTGCTCGATGGCGACGACGTCGGCGGTGACGACGTTGGCGCAGCCGGCGGGCACGGGAACGGGAGCTCCGCCGCCGACCTGGGCAAGCGCGGGCAAGGCGACGAGGACCGCGGCGAGAAGCGCGGCCGACGCCAGGGCGAAGATCCTTCTGTTGCTGGGCGGGTGGCACCGCCGGGGTTTTTGCTTCTGGACTTCCATGATCTCTGTTCCTCCGGTCTTGGTCCGTCCTTTCGGGGACGGGTCCGTGGCTCGGTGGCCCGGTGTGCTGGGCCGGGCGACGGGCCGAATTCCTTGACTGACGGAGGACCATAGGGAGAGCTCGATTACAGATCTATGACAGAATCGAAAAAATACTGTCATCTTTCTGTCATCTTCGGGCTTGTCATCTATTTGTCATCTGCCACTCCTGTCATCTATCTGTAATCTCTGCGCCAACATTACGAAGATCCCGGCCGAAATCGGCCGGCGGCCCGCAACGAGCGGACGCGTCGACCTCAAAGGCTCAAAAGCACCCCCCGCGCCGGCGCGTCCATCATCCGCTCGACGGCAAAGAGATACCACCCGAGCTGGCGACGGTAACGCTCGGCGAGGTCCTCGGTCTCGGCGTCGGTCTTGAAGTCGACGACGGTCCAGCTCTCGCCTTCACGAAAGAGGAGGTCGATCGTCCCCTCGACGATGCGTCCGTCCTCGGCCTCGACGAGGAAGGGCGCCTCACGGTGACAGCGCTCCGACGCCGCGGCGCGCTGCAAGAGCGGATGGCCGAGGGCGCCGCGTACCGCGTCGACTGCCGCTGCCACTTCCTCGTCGGTCGAGTCGAGCATCCGGGCGTGGAGGCGGGCGAGCGAGCGGACGTCGTCCTCGCCGGCGTCAAAAGCGACGTCGCGCAGCACCGTGTGGACGAGCGTGCCGAAGCGAATCCCGCCGGGGCGGTCCACGGCTTTTGCCACCACCTCGACGTCGATCAGCGGTTCGTCGGCGCTCGCCGACTCCTCGGCCTGGGTGACGATCACCACGTCGTGCTCCGGCTCCTCGCCGTCCTCGCGCGCGTCGCGCTGCGCCGAGCGCCAGCGCTCGTAGCGTTCCTGGCCCTCGGCGACGGCGTCCGCGTCGTCCTCGGAGAGCACTTTGTCCTGGCGTAAGCCGAACTTCCCCTCGACCCCGAGCTCGAGCGCCTTCGGGTCCCACCAGACCACCTCGTGCTCGCCCACCTCGGGACGGTGAAGGCCCGGCATCACCGACATCTCGGGCTCGTGCGCCAGCTCTTCGCTTCGCATCAGGACGCTCGACTCGCCGAACGCCGGGCAGCCCGGCGCCTTCTCCGAGGTGCGGTAGCGGTCCTTCGGCGGGTAGATCGCCTTGTTGAGCGGCGAGACCCAGCCGCCTTCCCAGGGAGCGTCGCCCACCGCCGGCACCACCAGGAGGTCGCGCGCCCGGGTCGCCGCGACGTAGGCGAGACGCACCCCCTCGGCGCGGTCGCGCAGCTGCTCCACCTCCGTTTGCTCGACGAGCTCCCACGGCGAGCAGCCGAGCAGCTTCTGGGCACAAAGCCCCTTGGCGGCGTCGACGTAGAGCGACGGCTCGTCGCGGGAGATCCGCGCCGTGATGTCGGCCAGCAACACGACGGGGAACTCCAGCCCCTTGGCGGCGTGGGCGGTCATGATGCGCACCCCCTCGGCCCCTTCCTCGAGCACCGGGCTCTGGGTCGCCCCGACGCGTTGCGCCTCCTGGCTCAGCCGTTCGACGAAGCCGCGGAACGAAAGCCCGCCGCGCACCTCGAAGGTCCGCGCCATGTCGCAGATGCGCTGCACGTTGGCGAGCACCTGGTTGCCCGCCGGACGCAGCGCAAACCCGGCGTGCGCCCGCACCGTCTCCAGGAGCTCGTTCAGCGTCTCGACGATCGGCACGCGATTCCTCTGGCGATGAAGCCGCGCCAGGAGCCGCAGCGCCTCGTAGATCGCCATGTAGTCCTCGGCCAGGTCGTCGGGGACACGGAAGGGATGAAGCGGGCCGACGCCGAAGCGGTAGCGCAGAAGCAGGTCGTCGCGGATCGCAAAGAGCGCACCGCGTAGCGTCGCGAAGACCGCCAGCTCGTCGTCGGGCCATTCGACCGCGGCGAGCGCGGCGCGGATCGTCTCCACCTCCTCGCGCTGGTGAAAGGAGCGTCCGCCCACCATCAGGTGCGGGATGCCTCGCTTCTCGAGCTCCCGCGTGTAGGGGCGGGTCACGTCCTCGCCCCAGGAGAGAAAGCGCCGGAAGAGAAGCGCCACGTGCCGCGGCTCGACCGGGGTCAACCCCTTCTCAGGATCTTCGACTTTCCAGCCGCTCTGCTCGGTCAGCCAGGCGAGGAAACCGCCGACCGCCTCGGGCAACGAGCTTTCGATCGACCGGCCCGTGACCCGGGTGAAGCGGTAGGGCTTCGGTACCGGCAGAGCGACGAGGCGCGGCTGCTCCACCTCGGCGTCGCGGTAGGGGTCGAGGGGGACGTAGTCGCTCTCCCCGGCGCGCCGGTCGCCGGTCATCTCGCTGCGAAACGCCGCGTTGACCGCCAGCTGGAGCGGACGAAGCGCCCGGAAGCTCCGCGTCAGGTGCACGAGCCCCACGCCGCGCTCGACGAGCCGTTGCTTGACGTCCTGGTAGAGGACGACGTCGGCGCGCCGGAAACGGTAGATCGACTGCTTCGGATCGCCGACCAGGAAGAGCTTCCCCGGCTGCGGACGCGCCTCGCGCCAGTCGGTTTCGGCGGGGTCGTCGGCGGCCAGCAGCATCAGGAGCTCGGCCTGGAGGGGATCGGTGTCCTGGAACTCGTCGACGAAAAGATGGGTGAAGCGCTCCTGGAGGAAGCGGCGCACCTCGGCGTTCGTGCGCACGAGGTCGCGGGCCGAGATCAAGAGATCGAGGAAGTCGAGCCCGCCGCTCCGGCGCTTCGTCTCCTCGTAGGCCTCGGTGACCTCGGCGAGCTCCTCGTGGAGGAGCGCCGCGAGGTCGGCGTCGGCGCGGCGTCTGAAGTCCTCGAGGCTTGCGATGAGCGAATCGCGGGCCGCAAGCGCCTCCTCGCGCTCCACGCCGGGGGCGAACCACTTGCCGCGTCCACGCCAGCCGGCGTTGCGCTTCAGGTCGCGCAGCAGGGCGAGAAGCTGTCCTTCGAGCTCGTCGTAGTCGCGTCCGTCCTTGCCGGCGCGGACGCTCTCCGAGCGGCGGACCCAGGTGGCGACGCCCTCGGCGGGCTCGATCGCACGGCGCAGGTAGTCGTGGCGGTTCTTGCATCGCCGGCAGAGGTCGGCGACGGCCTCGACCTGGGCGAGAATCGCGTTCGTCGACTGGACGCGGTCGAGCTCCTCGCGGCGCCACGGAGCGGGGAAGTCGCGCCAGTCGACGAGGCTTCGTCCCGCCTCGCGCAGCCGGGCGACGGGGGAGGAGCCGTCGGCGCTGCGCTGCGCGGCGAGCCGGGAGAGGGCGCGGCGCAGGCCCGCGGGCATCTCGGCGAGCTTGTCCTCGATCCAGGAGCGGAAGGCGCGGTCATAGAGCCGGGCGGTGTCCTCTTCGTCGAGCTCGACGAAGGCCGGGTCGACCCGGGCCTCGACCGGACGCTCGCGCAGGATGTCGGCGCAGAAGGAGTGGATGGTGCCGATGCGCGCCTCTTCGAGCCGCGCCAGGGCCTGCTCGAGGTTCGTGCGCTCGTCCTCGCCCGCGGCTTTCGAGCGGGCGGCGTCGAGCTCCTGGCGGAGCCGGAGCTTGAGCTCACCGGCAGCCTTGCGGGTAAAGGTGACGGCGACGATCGAATCGACCGTGGTCTTGCCCGCCTGGAGGATCGCCACCAGGCGGCGGACGAGCTCGGTCGTCTTGCCGGTCCCCGCCGCCGCTTCGACGAGGAGGCTTTCCTCAAGCGAGGTCTCGATGCGGTGGCGGGCTTCGGCGTCGCCGTGGTTCGGGTTTTGGCTCATCGATCGGGCTTTCGGATCGCCCAGCATGATAGCAGGCGTGGCTCGTGCGATAATCTAGGTCCATGAGCGAGAGGGTGAAAACGCTCCTCGCCGACGACGAGCCCCTCGGCCGACGGCGGCTGCGCAAGCTCCTTGACGCCCACGGCGATGTCGAGGTCGTGGGCGAAGCCGCGAGCGGTGCCGAGGCCGTCGCGTTGGTCAGCGCGCTGGAGCCCAAGCTCGTCGTGCTCGACGTCCGGATGGGGAAGGTCGGTGGCTTCGACGTCCTGGCGCAAGTCGGCACCATCCGGTCTCCGTATTTTCTTTGTCGCTCACCGGCGCCCCTCAATCAGCTCTTGACATTCTCGGGAGCAACGTCCACTGAACCGTCGTGGACGATTCATAGCGCGCTCGCGTCCGGTGTAGCAGCTTGGTTCTGCGGCGTTCGCCGAATTTCACTACGGCACGTCCGGAAACGACTCTGGCCAACTCTTCTCTTGGACGAGGTGCTGGCGAAGTGTCTCGAGTTGCGAGGCGCTCAGGCGCTTGACCTGTGCGCTCTTTTCGGCATCCCAGGCGAGTCCCAGGACGGTGCACAGATCCTCGACGCTCTGCCGGAGGCCCCGCTCGACGCTCTTCTCAGCCGCCTGGCGTGCCTCGGTCTCCTGCTCGACGCGCGCCTCGGCCGCTTGCCTCGCCTCGGCCTCCTTCTGCCGCGCCTCCTCGGCTTGGCGCCGAGCGGCCTCCTCTTCCACCGAAGTCAGCAGACGCTCACCGGTCTTGACGTCCTCGACGAGCAGCCGAAGGCCGTCCTCGGCCACCTTGAGGCGCAAACCCACCGAGTCCAAGAGGATCCAGCCGCTCGGTCCCGGACGGTTCGTCCGGTAGCGTCCCGTGGCGTCGAGCCGCTTCGCGTCGAGGCGAAGCTTCCGCTCCTTCTTCTTCCTCGCCGGACGCGGCGGATAGAGCAGCACAAGGTCTTCCACCCCCATCTTCGCGAAGAGCGGCGGGTTCTCCTCCTCGTCCTTCGCTTTCACGGACCGGGTGCTCTGAGACACCACTTCGAAGACCAGGCAGGGGCTCACTCCCTCCGCCACCGGGTCGAAGCTGTCTTCGATCGCTTCGCGGTCGCGCACCCCCTTGACCACGTAGAGGTCGGGCGACACGTCACGCTCCCCCAGCTGCTTCCAGCGGATCAGCAGGTCGGAAAAGACCGCGACGCCGTCTTGCCGCTCCAGGAAACGTTCCAGCATGTCGGCCAGGGGACCCAAGAACCGTTCATGTGGCCGATTCTGCGTCATCTCGTCTCCTATCCGCGGATCGAGGAGCACGTCGAGAGTCAGCGGGAGCTGCTCGATGATGAGCTCGCCGTTCGGCTTCTCGACCGGCCGAAAGACGGCTCCGTGCGGCCCCTCGGCGACTTCCCGAGGGAATCGGGGAGAGGAGTCGGATTGGGGGTCGAGCTTCGGTGCTGGGAGAGCCATGCCCGGAGTATAGCAGCCGCGCCCTGGGGTGAAAGAGGTCATGGCGGGCAAGGGGATGACCCTTCCGCCCTTCCTGGGGACCCACCGGTCCGTGGCCTGGCCCGGCTCGTGGGGGATCAGGTGGTCGTGGATTCGGAAGCTCATGGTCTTCGCCCCGGCGTATCTCAGAAATCCCTGGAAGCCGCTGCCCCATCTTCTGCCGCGGCCCATCGCGCCCATTTCGGACTGGCTCCT
>CBDUYN010000047.1:0-55994 GCA_965371445.1 uncultured bacterium
CCGCGGCGTTCGGGGGGTCATGGCCACGACCCTTCTTGCTCGCCTCCTTGCGCAAGCCGCGCAGGCGACGGGCCACGGTCAAGGCGGTGAGCGCCCGGCTCAGCCGACCGTCTCTTGCCCGCAAGCACTCGCGTAGCCGGCGCAGCCGGCGCTCGACGAGCTTCAGCAGGAGCGCCACGTCCGGCATGGTCTCGCCCGGCTCCAGGGCCTCGCGAAGCCAGGTCCTCGTCCTCTCGGCGATCTCCGGTCCTATCTGAGCGAGGAGCTCGGCGAGCGTCAAGAGGCCCTTCATTCGGTACATTGATGTGTGTGTCATAAGCAAGTCTCCTGTTCTTTGATCTCCCCAAGGTCCTCTGGCATGAAGACTGTAGCATATGGTCGGCGCCCAAGTCCAGCCCGGCAAAGGACGCGCAACGGCAAGTCGAGAGCTATTGGAGCCGGAACGTCGCCGCGGGAGCCGTCGTCCAATTGAGCGACGCGGAGCTTCCCGACTGGCCGGAAAGGTACCGGGACACCTGCCTGCGCGATCTGGAGGTCGAGGAGCGGAGCACGGAGGGCTCGCCGGTTCGTGCCCGCTTTCGCGCCACAACGAAAACGCCCGACGGACTGACGGGACAGATCGAGCACTTCCTGCTGCGTCTGCCGCGGCGCTGAGGCCCGGCGCTCCGACGAGGGGTGGCAAGCTCCTCTGATTCGCTCCGCCACCCGGCCTTCACCGCCGTTTGACGACGACGACGGTGACGTCGTCGTCGGGAACGCCATCGCCCAGCGCGTGCTCGTCGCCCAGCTCGAGGAGCGCCTGCAAGACGCCCGCGGCGCTCTTGGCGCCATGGTCCCTGAGGCACCGTCCGACCGCTTCGTAGCCCAGCACCGCGCCGTCCTCGCCGAGAGTCTCCGGCAAGCCGTCGGAGAGCATCACGACGACGTCGCCGCGGACGAGCTCGAAGACCTCGAGACGGAAGGAAAGCCCCTCCAGGCTGCCGAGAGGCAGACCCGAGACTAGAATCTCCCGGACCTTCCCGTCGGCAGCTTGATAGTGGAAGACCGGCGGCATCGCCGCCGAAGCCAGCGCCACCTCGTCGCCCTTCAGGTGAAGGACGTTCAAGGCCATCTTCATGCGCCGCAGATGGACCGCCCGGAAGACCTGGTTGAGCTGGTTCAAGAGGACGTGCGGCGATCTCACCTCCAGGGCCTTCAACGCCGACTTCGTCATCGACACCATCATGCCGGCCGGGATGCCGTGACCCGTGGCGTCGCCCGTCACCACGTAGAGGCTGCCGTCGTCCTGGGGAAAGAAGTCGTAGTAGTCGCCGCCAACCTCGGTGGCGGTCTGCATGTAGGCGACGATCTCGTAGTCCGGATGCTCGGGGGGGCTTTCCGGCAGCATCGACAGCTGAATCGCCCTCGCCTGCTCCAGCTCCAGCGTACGGCGGCGGTTCTCCGCCTCCGCCGTGTGCGCTTTGGAGAGGCTGACGTGGGTCTGGATCCGCGCCAGGAGCTCGTTCTTGGAAAACGGCTTCGTCACGTAGTCGTTGGCCCCCGAGGCGAGGCCTTCCATCAGGTCCGAGACCTGGTTCTTGGCCGACACGAGGATGATCGGCACGTCGTTGCCCGAGAAGCGCTCGCGCACCCGCCGTGCCACCTCGAAACCGGTCATCCGCGGCATCATGACGTCGAGCAACATGACGTCGGGCTGATAGCCGCCGTCGAGGATCTCGAGGGCTCGGGGACCGTTCTGGGCCTGGGTCACGGCGAAACGTTCCAGAGTGAGGATGTTCTGCATCACCTGGAGGTTGATCGGCTCGTCGTCGACGACGAGCACCTTGACGAGGCCGTCGTCCGGCGCCTCTCCGGACCCGTTGCCGTCCGCCGCCGGCACGCCCGCCGCCTGCGCGCTCACGGGTTCCTCACCCGGTGTAGCCTCGGAAACGGCTTCCTCACCCCGACGCTCGCGCAGCCGTACGATCTGCTGTGCCGCGTCGCTCGACGGTGCCTCTTTTTCCGCCTCCCGGGCGAGCGGCAGCGTGAAGAAAAACCGCGACCCCTTCCCCACCTCCGACTCGACGCCGACCCGGCCGCCGTGAAGCTCCACCAGTTGCCGGGTGATCGTCAGCCCCAGGCCCGTCCCGCCGTACTCTCGGGCGGTCGACGCGTCGGCCTGCTCGAAAGACTCGAAGATCCGGTCGACTTTCCGCGGCGGGATGCCGATCCCGGTGTCGGTGACCGACACCTCGACGAATTCGCCCACCTCTCGGGCCGCGACGCTCACCGTGCCCGTGTCGGTGAACTTGACGGCGTTGCCCACCAGGTTGTGGAGGACCTGCTGCAGACGGTTCTCGTCGCCCGAGACCTCCGGCAAGTCTTGGGGGACTTCGTTTCGAAGCTTGAGCTCGCGCTCGGCGACCAGCGGCTCCGAAAGGGTGAGGACGATCTCGACGACCTCGCGCATCGAGACGGCGCGACGCTGCAAGTCGATCTCGCGGTTCTTGAGCTTCGAGAAGTCGAGGATGTCGTCGACGAGGTGCGAAAGGCGCCGGCCCGAGGAGGCGATCAAGAAGAGGTTCGTCCGCATCGACGCGGCGAGCGTGCCGGCGACGCCGTCGAGCAGCGACTCGGCGATGCCGATGATGCCGTTTAAAGGCGTTCTGAGCTCGTGCGACGTGTTGGCCAGGAACTCGTCCTTCATGGTGTCGATCTGGCGCAGGCGCTCCGCCACCAGGCGCTGGCGCCGCGTTTCCTCGCGGTGGGCACGGACCTCACGTTGGTAGCGGCGGTTCTTGTAGCGTTGGTAGCCGACGGCGGCGGCAATGGCCGCCACCGCGTAGAGGGTGTAGGCCCACCACGTCTTCCACGGCTTCGCCGCGACCACCACCTCGATCGAGATCTCCTGGTCGCTCCACACGCCGTCGCCGTTGGTCCCCCGCACCCGGAAGGTGTAGGTGCCGCCGTCGAGGTTCGTGTAGCTCGCGTAGCGCCGATCGTCGCTTTCGATCCATTCCTCGTCGAATCCTTCCAACATGTACGCGTAGCGGACGTTCTCGGGGCTCGTGTAGTCGAGCGCGGCGAATTCGAAAGAGAAAAAACGGTCGCGCCAGTCGATCTCCATCTGCTCGACGGCACCGAGCCCGCCGGGGACCGCGACGTCCTGGTCGAACTTGCGAAACGCCGTCAAGACGACCGGTGGACGAAAATCGCTCGGCCGGATGTCTCGCGGGTAAAACGCCGTGATGCCGTTCGTACCGCCGAAGAGGAGCTCGCCGTCCGCCGTCTGAAAGGCCGAGCGCCCGTTGAACTCGTTGCCCTGGAGGCCGTGGCTGCGGTCGTAGGTCACAAACGTCTCGCTGCGCGGGTCGAAGCGCGCCAGGCCCTGATTGCTGCTCATCCAGAGGTAGCCGTCGGCGTCGGCCTCCAGGGTGTAGAGGACGTCGCTCGCGAGGCCCTCCTGGAAGCGCGTCACCTTGCCGGTCGCAAGGTCCAGACGGTTCAGCCCGCCGCCGTAGATCGCCACGTAGAGGTGCCCCTCGCCGTCGTCGTAGAGCGCCATCGCGTGGTTGCGGGTGAGGGTTTCGGGATCGTCGGGATCGTGAAGGAAGTGCTCGAAGCCTTCCGTCTCGCGGTCGAAGCGCGAGAGGCCGGTGAAACCGCCCACCCAGACCGTGCCGCTCCTGTCCTCGTAGACGGCGTGGATCGGACCCGGGCGAACGCTCGCCGGATCGGCCGAGGGCAGGAACCGCCGGACCCGGCCGGTTTCGGGGTCCAGCCGGCTCACCCCGTTCTGGGTTCCGATCCAGATCTGGCCCCGACGATCCTCGACGATGTTGTAGAGCAGGTTGTGCGTCAGGCCCCGCGGATCGCTCACGCTTGCCGTCCAGCGGTCCGTCACGGTCCCGCTCGCCGGATCGATCTGCGACAGCCCGCCGCCCGCCGTCCCCGCCCAGATGCGCCCTGCGCTGTCCTCGTAGAGGGCCCGGACGAAGCCCGAGCCGATGTCGCGCGCACCGCCGGGATTCTGGAAGTAGCGTTCGACGATCTGCCGGCGGCCGGAATCGTAGCGGTAGATCCCACCCTCCATGTTGCCGACCCAGAAGCTGCCGTCGCGACTCTCCAGGATCGAGAAGACCATGTTGTCGGCCAGCTCCGGCAGCTCCTGGGCGCTACGGCGGTAGTGGCGAAAGCGCTGCTTGTGGCGGCTCAACCGCGATGTCCCACCGTTCAGGCCGCCGATCCAGAGGATGCCTGAGCGGTCCTCGTACAGGGCCAGGACGTTGTTCACGCCCAGGCTCTGGGGATCCGTGGGATCGCGCGCGTAGAGGAGGAAGCTGTCGCTTTGCGGGTCGTAGCGGTTGAGCCCACCGCCGGCTGCCGAGCCGCACCAGAGCTCGCCGTAGCGGTCGACGAAAGCGGCGGTCAGGACGTTCTGCATCAGGCTCGTCGGATCGCCGGGCCGGCTCCTGTAGTAGCTGAAGCTGCGCTCGGCGGCCTCCTCAGGAGGAGCCCACCGTGCCAGGCCCGAACGAGGCATCGCCCAGAGGTTGCCCCGTCCGTCGACGAGGATCGTCGGCAGGTGGGCGTGGACCGGCGGCAAGATGAAGTTCGAGGCCGCGGTCGCGACCCCCGGCGCGGAAGGATGCGCAAGCCGTTCGAAAAGCTCGCGCTCGCGGTCGAAACGGTAGAGCCCGGCGCCCCAGGTGCCGACCCAGAAGTTGCCCGCTTCGTCCTCGTGGAGCGACGTCACGACATCGACGCCGAGGCTCTGCGGATCGCCGTCGTCGTGACGGTAGACGGCGAAGCGCTCGGTCTCGTCGCCGGGGCCGGTCACTCGGCGGGCGAGGCCGCCTCCTGTACCTATCCAGACGTTGCCGGTCCGGTCCTCCAGGATCGTGAACACCTGGGTGTGAGGCAGGCCCTGCGGATCGCCGGCATCAGGGACGACGTGCTCGACGCGCCCGTCACCATGGACCTTGTCGATCCCGCTGCCGCCCACCGACACCCAGACCGCACCGTCCTGGTCGGCATAGAAGACACCCGCGCGGATCGCGCCCGCGAGCGCCCCGGGATCGGTAGGATCCGGGGCGCCGGCCGCGGGCAGGAAGCGCCGCACGCGGCCGGTCGCCGGGTCGAAGCGGTTCAGCCCGCCGGTGTTGGTGCGTAGCCAGATCCGGCCTTTGCGGTCGAGATCGAGGTTCGTCAGATGGCTCTCGGAGAGGCTCTCGGGGTCCTCAGAGTCGTGGCGGTAGATGCGCACGTCGTAGCCGTCGAAGCGGTTCAAGCCGTCGGCGGTGGCGATCCACATGAAGCCCGCCAGGTCCTGGACGACGGCGTTGGCCGAGGTCTGCGAGAGGCCTTCGTCGAGGCCGAGGCGGTCGAAGCGGAGGCGCTCGCCCTGGGCGGTGGCCGTCCCTGCGGTGGCCAGCGCCAAGGCCAGGGCCGCGACGGCGCGTTTGGCCCAGGGCTGCGGCGTTGTCGTTTCCATGCAGCGCAGATTCAAAAGTAGATCCCTTCCGGCGCAGGTCCGAGCCAGCGCCACACTCTAATCTACTTCCTGAGCCGGGAAATGTTTAGGCGAACCTCTCGCCTACAGCTGCGATTGCAGCCTTCGTTTCTTGATCCGGACAGCCAGCTCCGGATCGCTCGTCGAGGGCTTCCACCAACCGGGCGAGGACCTCCGGGGAGGCACGGCGCAGAAACCGCAGGGTAACGACGGCCCGGGTCCGGAGCGTCGAGGGCGCGCCGCAGCTGCCCCACCGCGGTCTCCTCGCGCCTGCTCTACCTGACGACAGACCACCTCGGGACCCAGCGACAGGCTCAAGACCGGCCAGTCGCACATGGACCGTCCACCGATCTCCGGGCGAGACTTCGCTCCGAATCGAATCAGGACGTAGCTGTAGCCGCGGAAGTCCGGAGAATAGAAAGAAACCCATGATAGGTTACTCTTCTCGACGACGCGCTCCACACGACCGATCGAGCCACCGCGCCAACAGCCCGGCAAAGAAAGCGACGCCGCCGGTGGCGATACCGATCACGACGAGCGCACGGAGCACCAAGGCGAGCAACGCCTCCGCCGGTGGCGGCATCGGTTCTTTAAGCAACCCTGGGAAGCGCCAGCACGCCTGGATCAGGTAGACGAGGAACGGCAGCACGGCAGCTAGCTTCCCGGCGAGCCGACCCGTAGTCCATCGCGGGGCGCCCAGCGCCACGATGCCCAGAGCCACCAAGGTGAGCCCGGTCGAACGCAGAACCACGCCGTCGGATCCGCGAAGGAAGATCTCCGTTCCCGCCGCGAGCAAGATCGGAGCTGCCAGAGTCGACCCAACGGCCGCACGTCGCGACAAATCCCAGCCTAGTTGCATACCTTACCACTGGCGTAGCTGACGGTGACCTTGATGGGTTCGTCCGGGCGTTCCATCGCCCAATCCCGAGCCCAGGTGTCGCAGTCTCCGATGTCGACACAGCCGAGGGAACCAGGGCTGTCGGATCTGTTGTCGCCATGAAGGAAGAAGCCACTTCGGCCGTGGGTCTTGGTGTCGTCTGCGGGATGGATCGGCACCCTCCACCGGCCCCAGCCGTCGGGGCGGATGATGTCCCTCAGCCATCCCCCACTGAACTCCCGAGGATTGATGAACCATTCGCCCTCAGGGATCGGTCCGACGTTCTTCTTGTCCTGGTCGGTGAAGCTGCTACCCGGTGTACCCGATCCGGCGTCACACCGTTTGACGACCTTGTTGTCATCGTCCAGGAACCAGACATCGCAGCCGGTGAAGACGATCTCTCGACGACCATCGGGATCGATGAAGACCACCGGATTGCTGAAGACGTAGACGACCAGGTTCACGCCCGCCCTGAGACCGAGTGGATCGGGCTGCGTGAAACGCCCGGTGGATGGGTCGTACCAACGATGGACGTTGTAGTGGAGGCTCTCGCCGTCGGTGCTCCAAGTGTCATCTTCCCACTGCCCAGGAAGTCTCAAGAAGATACCGGCCTCGCGGGCACCACCGAAATCGCCACCGAAGGGCTCGAACCCGCCGCTCCAGCGCTCCGCACCGGAGGCATCGGTTGCAAGAATGGGAGTACCGAGGTGGTCGGTGGAAAGATAGAGCAGATCGCTCGTGGCCTCGGTCTGACCGTCTGGTGAAGTGATCGTCGTCAGCGATAGCTGGGCGATCGGTCGGCCGGCGAAATAGACGATATAGGTGTCTCCCTGCTCGCGGGTGGGTGCGTTACGCGGCGATCGAGGTGTCGACGGCCGGTCGATCGATCGATGATAGAGCCTTCCATCGGAGCCATAGGTGGCCCGGGTGGTCCATCGGCTCTCCAACGGTCCCTCCGAATGGACCGCGACCGCTTCCCGCAGGTAGGCACGGCCGTCATAGCGCATCTCGGTCGCGACCGATGTTCCCACACCGTCTCGCCGCAGCTCCAGCAGACGGCCGTCTGCCCCGAAGCGGTGGCGATCACGCTCGCTGGAGGAACTTCGATGGCTCAGCTGACCCGCGTCGTCATAGAGCACCGACCGCGAGGCGCTCCCGGTCTCTTGACTTACCATCAGGGCCGAATTGCCCCCCGAGTCGTTGGGCGCGTAGGTGTAGCTCGTGGTGATCCCGTCGCGCGTTTCGACCAGCCGGTTGCCGATCCGATCATAGGACCACTGGAAGTTGCCCCACGGTCCGTCGCCTCCGGTCAAGTAATACTGGTATCCCTGATAGGTGAATGCACGGCTCGCCGTCGGCTCAAGATTGTCAGTGATTGCGGTGACGTTGCCCTCAGGGTCTGTCGAATAGGTCCAGTCGAGATGACCGGCCACCCGGATCGCCGATGGCAGGTAACGGTTGTCGAACAGGTGTTCCTCGATCAAGCCGTTACCCATCACCAGCTTGGACAGTGGGCCAACCGGGAGGTAAGTGGCCGATATCACCAAGGCCGTGGGCGCCTCGCCGGCTCGCTCGAGGGTGGTCGTGACCGGCCGGTCTGCATCATCGTAACCGTAGCGGACGGTGACGCCACCAGGGTAGGTAATGCTCGTCCGATTACCGTTGCGGTCGTATTCGTAGATCAGCTCGCCGTCCTCCACGAGGCGGCCGAAGCGGTCATAGCCGAACACCAGCGTCTCCCCGCCGCGGTGGATCGCGGTCAGCCGCCCGCGCGAGAAAGGCTTCAAGGGATCGTCGAAGACGTAGTCGACATCTTGCTCCGTACCCGGATGGTCGACCCGAAGAGCTCGGCCGAGCGCGTCGACGATGTAAGTTATTGAAATCCCCCGGCCGTCGGTTTCTTCGACAAGGCGTCCGTGCTCGTCATATACCTGAATGTGGCGCCCGGAAACCTCGGAGACCTCTTCGGTGAGGAGATCCCGGTCACTCCACGTGTAACGGGTGACTGAACCGTTGGGGTCGACGATCTCGATCGGATGATCTTGGGCATCGTATCGGAATGGTGTCACCACACTCCCTCCCTCGGCACCGCCCCAAGGCTCGGTGACCGTCGTCAGCCGGTCGAGCTCGTCGTAGGCGAGAATACGGCTCGGTGTCGTCGTCGGAGCGTTGCTTGGATGGTTCGCGTCCCATTCGCGTTCCAGATTGCCATTGCAATCGTAGGCAAACTCTCGGGTCGAGCCATCGTCGAGCTCGATATGATCCAGCTGGCAGCGCGAGTTGTAGACTTGGTTGCTCGCCGCGCGGGTCTGCCAAGCACCCCCTTCCCAGACTTGGTGTTCCTGGCGAATCCGGTGACCGACTCGATCGAGCGTGTAGAGCACCCGTTCGCCCGGTGTGGTCGTGTCCGGTCGGCGTTCGACGGTAACGACCCTGCCCGCCCTGTCGTATCCGTACGATACCACGTTGCCCTCGGGCAGGATGATCCGGGCCAGATCGCCGAAGACGGTGTACTCGTAGCGAGTGACCAGATCGTCCGTGACGCTGGCTCCCTTCCTGGTCACCGTCAGCACCCGATCCAACGAATCAAAAACCGATTCAGTCGCCACGCCGTTGAAATCGATGGTGCGCCGACGCCGATTGAAGGCGTCATATTCGAAAATCGTGGTGCCCACCAAAGGGTCGGTCTGGGAGGTCATCAACAAATCACCGCGGCTCGCGTCGTAGGTAAAGGTGGAGCGGTCGTTCGTCCCGAATCCAGGAGGATCGACTTCGAGGGCTCGGCCGGCGTCGTTGAAGACGGAAGTGGTCGCAAGAGTGAAGGGCGCTCCCGATTCGAAGCCTTCTTGGGTCTGGACGAGGGCATTGCCGTTGGCATCGTAAGTCCAGGAGGAACGGCGGAGTCCGGAGCCAGACACCGATGGCCGTTCGACGGCTGTGACCAAGGCGGGATAGTTGGCGTCGTAGTGCCAGCGTGTGGTCCGCTCGCGGGGGGTGCCGACAGCGTCGATGCGCGCGGTGAGCTGACCCTCCGTGTCGTACTCGAAGCGGGTCAGGGTGCCTCGACCGTCGATTTCCCGGGTAGGCCGCAGCGGGTGGGACGGGTCGTCGTAGAACAGCTCCACCTCGGGGGTCGTTGCACAGCTCGCACACTTGCCCGACTGCCGGGTGAGGCGCGGTTTGGTACCCCCCGGGTCACGGCCGACCTCGTAGGTCGTGGCTTCGCCGAAGGCATCGGTCACGGTCGCCGTTTCCGGCCGAAAAGGGTTGTCGAAGGCAAAGCTGTAGGTGTCGACGGCGGCCGGACCCGTGAAGCTCTCATCACCTCGCCAGGTGCGAAGGACGTTTCCTCGGAAATCGTACTCCCAGGCGCCCTCCACCCTTTCACTGTCGTCGGTCCCGACCAGGATCATGCGCGTGATGTAGCCCGGTAAGGCGGGATCGCCGTAACGAAAAATCCAGCTGGTGCCGTCGGGACGGTCGATCCGCACCAAGTCGAGCCCGGTCCAGGTGTAGCTCCAGGTTTGTGTCGCGCCGCCGCCGACCCCCACTTCGGTGATCGACGCCAACTTGCCATCCGGGTGGTAGCCAAAGGTCTCGCTTCGGCCATCGGGGAAGCCCACCGTGGTGAGCACATCTCCGGCGTAGGTCGCCACCTTGGCGTTGCCGTGACGATCTTCGGTCCTCAGCCAGCGGCCGTCGACCCCGAAAGTGTGCACCGTGCCGTCGAGCTCGCGCAGCGTCCAACCGCTGGAGGTGCGGCTCAGTCTTCGGTATTCGTCACTTGGCGACACGGTCTGGTAGACCCCACCCGCCAGCCCCTGGAATTCGTGGAAGCCCGCCGTCTCGGTGATCAGCCAGACGTGGTCGTCGGTCCCATCGTCGGGATCGAGCACAATACGCCAGGCGTAGTCGTGGGACCAGTAGCGACCCAGGGTCTGGTTCCACTCGGCGGCGCCAGGGTGACCGGGGTGGCCAGCGCCCCGCCCCTTGTAACGCAACTTGGCGCCGGGACCGCTCGAAGGTGGACCAAGCCCTGGCGGTCCGCCACCCGCCGAGCCTCCCCCGAAGCCGCCGCCCCCTCCCCCGAAGCCGCCGCCCCCTCCACCTCCACCGATACCGCATGGACAGCTGTCGCAGGGCGGCGGCGGCGGGTCGCACCCCAGGAGATCCCACATCTCCTCCTGTGAGGGCAGCTCAAGACCCGAAACGTCGAGCCGCTCTGTGCACTCGCCCGAGAACGTCTGGCAAGCGTAGGCGCTCAGCGAGAACGAGCCTCCCGCGGCCTGTCCCGCCGCGATGCTGGCGCAGGAGGCACCGACCTGGATGAAGGTCTCGCCCCGGTCGACCAGGATCTCGGCCCCCAGAGGACCGCAGATCGAGATCGGCGAGCAATTACCCAGAGGAGGCGGCAAGCAGGCGTCCTCTCCCGGCGTCGCCTGGTCGAACCAGTAGACGCGCACGTGGGCGTTGTTCGGCATCTGGCTGTTGCCCGGGAACTTGAGCGGCACCCGCATCTGTACGGGGCAGGAGCCGGAGAGCGCGTCGCAATTCTCGTCGGTGGCAAGGTAGGCTCCGCCGTCCTCCTCGGGCTCGTAGCACGGCAGGAGGTTGCAGCTGTTGGGTTTTTCGATCTCGCCGGGAAGGGGCGTAAAGCCGATCAAGGTTCCCGGCACGGCACTGTCGGTACAGTGCTGGGCCGCCGCCGGGAGGACGGCGAGGAGACCGAGGCACAGGGCGACAGGGAGCGCCCATCCTTTTCCGCGGGAGGTCGTTTGTGCTTCGTGGTGATTCATCGACATTTTCCTCTCGTGGCCGTCGAGCTAGAAGCCAGCAGCCTCGGGCCTCATCGGTCACAGTCCTTCCCCAATCGTCTTCCACCCACCAGCGAGAGCAACTCTTGGATCCATTCGACAAGCTGTTCATTGACACGTTCCCTGGGACCCCAATATGCCGCACTATCACTTTTTGGAGACGGTCGGGTCAACTCGAAATAGGCTGCCTCCGACGAGTCGGATACCCAGATCTCGTAGATCACAGCAGGGAAGTATATCGTCGGGTCGACGCGCGACGAGATCTCGAGTTTCTGGAAATCCGCAAAGAGGTTCTCCAGGCGCGGGCATTTTCGGGAAGATACTTCCCGACGCTTCACCGTGATCTCCTGGCGAACCTCGTCGTATCCGATCTCTCCCCTCTTCGATCGGAGCCTTAAAATCTGCTCGTCGACCGGACGATCTGGTGCGCGAACGACGGCGGCCAACACCTCCTCGCCTTCTCGGAAGACGCTAACCTGGGTGTCGGGATCGAATTCCCCACCGACACGAACCGTGACGACAAGCCCATGCGAGCGAAGAAAGGACGGATCCTCTTCCGGCCTCGCGAAGAGATCCTCCATGAACCGGTCGTAAAGGTCACGGTCCGACACGCTTTCCTCGACTTCGCCCAAGGTCGAGCCGGCAAGCACCAGGCAGGCCAGAGCCGCCGCCGGGAACAGGAGACGTTTCAGGCGAAACCTCAGCATGGCTTCTTCCCGCAGATTTTCTTGAACCTCTTGTCCCAATCAGCGTCTTCGACCTGCTCCACCTTACCGGAAGTGGGGTCGAATCTCCAGATTCCGGTGGGATGAACCGTATAGATCGGCACACCCAGCCGCTTCGAGACGTCGACGTCGCACCCCTTACAGGTACTCGGCTCCGCCGGTTTCTTCAGGGGATGCGTATGCATGAGACCGCACATGTTGGCAGGAATCGTCCCCTTGAACGACGTACTCGACTTGGTCGACGTCCCCTGATTGGCCGTCGACGGCCACACGGAGCAGCCGAATTTCCCCGACGGATCACAAGTGATCCAGAGCGCCTCCTCGGAGTTGCGAAAACCAGACCCCGCACTTTTGAAGAGGCAGTAAATGCACGTGATCATGTCTGGATCCTTCGTCACCGGATCGTTGACGATCGGAGGCTTGGGCTTCTTCTTCTTTTTCGACCGGAGCCCCAGAGGATCGTAGTTCGACAACGGATTCCCGAGCGCGTAGACGAAGAGGTTGGACGTCGCACGCTCCGGGGGAAACATGCCCAGAGGATCGGCCTGGGAGTATCTCCCGGTGTCAGGGTCGTACCATCTGTTCACGTTGTAGTAGAGATCTGTCGAGTCCGACCACGTCTCGTCGACCCACTGCCCGGGGAACCGGAGGAAGACTCCCGCCTCCATGGCGCTCGCGTAGTCTTCACCATAGGGATCGAATCCTCCCTGCCAGATCAGCACTCCGGCTTCGTCGTAGGCCGCGACGGGCGTGTCCAGATGATCCGTCGTCAGGAAAAGCAACGACTCCGAACGGGTCACGACGCCGTCGATGTCGGTCTCCGAGACGATCTCGAAGATAACCACCGGGCGCCCTGCGAAGTAGAGGACGTACGCGTCGCTCAAGACTTCCGGGGCACCCCGGAGCTCCGACGGGCCTCGCCGTAGAAGCGACGTTCGGTGATAGAGGGTCCCGAGAGAGCCATAGGTCGCCGAAGTCTCCCGCTCCACGGAGCCCACCACCGGCGAAGCGAAGGAAGCCTTGCTCAGGAAGCCACGGCCGTCGTAACCGAAGGTCACAAGCCCTTCGACGCCCTCGGCAACGTCGTTTCTGACCTCTCCAAGCCGGCCTTCCGCGTCGTAGCCGAAACGCGTCTTCGACACCGCATCGCTTTGCGAGATCAGGTTGCCGGCAGCGTCGTTCAGATACTCGATCCCGTCGCCGCTTTGAGGGTTCCATGCCGCCAACTTCGAAGTGTTGCCGGCAGCGCCTTGCTCATAGAGGTACTGGGCCTGGGATCCGTCGCGGTTCTCGGAAATGCGATCGCCCGTCTTGTCGTAAGACCAGGACAGGTTTCCCCAAGGTCCGTTGCCGCTGGTCAGGAGGTACTGATAGTCCTGGTACGTGTAGGTCCGGCTACGGCTTGTATCGAGGACGTCGGTGATGCCGAGGACGTTTCCGAAGCTGTCGGTCGCCAAGGTCCAATGAAGGCGGCCGGGGACCTGGATGCCGGCTGGGGCGTACCGCTGGTCGTAGGTGCGCACCTCGCTGAGACCGTTCCCGAAGGCAAACCCCGCCAGCGGACCCTTGGGCTTGTAGTGGGCCGAGCTCACGACGGATTCGGACGCGGCGCCGGCGCCGCGTTCCAGGGCGAGCGCCGTCTGCCGATCCGTATGGTCATAGGTATAAAGGGCACGCACCCCACCCGGATAGGTGATCGAGGTACGGCTCCCGTTCCTGTCGTACTCGTAGACCAAGGCTCCGTCCTGGAGGATACGGCCCAACCTGTCATACCTGTAGTCGATCCTCTCGCCGTTGCGGACGATCGACGTCAGCCGTCCCTTGGAGAAGGGAACGGCGGGGTCGTCATAGGTGTAGGTCGTATCGAGCTCGGTACCTGGGTAGTCGACGAAGACGACCCGGTCCATGCTGTCGAGGGTCCGCAAGAGGGTCACGCCGCGGGCGTCCGTCTTGCGGTCCAGCTGGGCATGCTCGTTGAGCTCGAAGATCGTCACGCCACGGTCCTCGGAGACTTCCCGGGTGATCACACCGCGGTCGCTGTACTCGTACTCCGTGACGACGCCTTTGGCGTCGACGACCTTGACGACATGATCCCGCGCGTCGTATTCGAAGCTGGTGACGGCCACTCCTCCCCCGGCGCCACCCCACGGCTCGGTGATCGAGGTGATCCGGTCGAGGACGTCGTAGGCGTAGGTCTGCGTAGGAGTCGCCGCCTGGTTCCCGCTCGGGTGGTTGACGTCCCAGGTCCGTTCCAGGTTCCCGTTACAGTCGAAGGCGTTCTCGGTCACCGAGCCATCCGCCTGGACGGTCTTGTCGAGGTGGCAGGCCGAAGAAAAGACGGCCTCGGTGAAAGACTCCGTGACCCAGGCCTGCCCGTCCCAGGACTGCTGCTGCGTACGGACCTTGTTGCCGAAGCCGTCCAGGGTGAAAAGAGTACGCTCGCCGCGGCTCAGGTCTCCCGGCTTGCGCTCGATCGAGGTCTGACGGCCGGCGTGGTCGTAGGAATACTCCAGCACGTTCCCTTTCGGGAGGATCACTCGATGAAGGTCCCCCATCGGGGTATAGGTGTAGGTGGTCACCAGGTGGTCGGCCGGCGTCGCTCCCTCGACGGTCACCGAGGTCACCCGGTCGAGCTCGTCGAAGGCGATTCTCGTGACGACACCATTGGGATCGGTCATCGAGGTCTGCCGGTTGAAGGGGTCGTAGCCGAAGCTTGTCGTCCCCACGAGGGGCTGGACCGTGGAGCTCAAGACCAGGTTACCGCGTCCGGGATCGTAGGTGAAGGTGGTCTTGTCCTGCGCTGCATAGCCTGGTGGATCGACCGACTCCAGCTGACCCGCCGAATTGTAGGTCATCACGGTCTCGTACCTGAAGGCCGAGCCGTTTTCGAAGCCCTCCTCCGTACGCAGCGTCGGATTGCCCGAGGCGTCATAGGTCCACGAGACCCGGCGTCGCGCCGAAGGGGTCGTCGAAGGCTGCTCGATCTCCGTCACCAGGGCCGGATAGGAAGGATGGTACTTCCAAGTGGTCGTCCGCTCCAGGTTCGTCGACATGGCCTCGGTCTGCGACGTTAGCTGCCCAAACGCGTCGTACTCGAAAAGCGTTGTCGCGCCGCGGGCGTCGATCTCCCGCGTGGGGCGCAGGGGATGACCGGGATCGTCGTAGAGCTGCCGCGAGTTCGGAGCGCCGCAAGTCGTGCAAACGCCTGTGGTCCGGGCGATGCGCGGCTTGGTGCCCCCCGGATCGCGCTCGATCTCGTAGCTCGTGACGCTGCCCAGGGGACCGGTCACCTCGGTGAAGGTCGGCCGAAACGGATTGTCGAAAGAAAACGTGTGCTTCTCGACGACGGCGGCGCTTGAGAAGCTCGTCGCTCCCTTCCAAAGGCGCACGGTATTGCCGCGCCCGTCGTACTCCCAGGCACTTTCGACGCGCTCGCTGCCGTCGGTGCCCACGAGCGTCATTCGGGTCATGAAGCCCGGGTGACGCACGTCGTCGTAGCGAAAGGTCCAGGCCGTAGCGTCGGGACGGTCGATCCGGACCAGGTCCGGCCCCGACCAGGTGTAGCTCCAAGTGCGCGTCGTCACGCCGTCGACTCCGACCTCGGTGATGGCGGCCAGCTTGCCGTCGGCGTGGTAGGAGAACGTCTCGCTCAGGGCGTCCGGAAAGCTCACCGAGGCAAGCTTCCCGGCGGCGTAGGTCGCCACCGAGGCGTTGCCGTTCAGGTCCTCGGTGCGGATCCAAAGCCCGGAAGCGTCGAAGCTCTGGAGAGTGCCGTCGAGATCGCGGAGCTCCCAGCCGCCGGCGGTCCGTGACAGCTGACGGTACTCGTCGCTCGGCGACACCGTCTGATAGATCCCGCCCTGGAGGCCGCTGAATTCGAGGAAGCCGGCATCGCTCGTGATCAGCCAGACGTGGCTGTCGTCGGGATCCTCCACGATCCTCTCGGCGTAATCGTGCGACCAGTAACGCCCGAGGGTCTCATTCCATTCCGTCGTACCGGGGAAGCCAGGGTGGCCGGCGCCTCGACCCCTGTAGCTCAGCACCGCGCCAGGGCCGCTGAAGCCCGGAGAGAACCCAGGAGGTCCTCCACCGAAATTCCCGCCACCCCCGAAACCACCGGGCCCGCCTCCACCAGCGTTGCAGGGACAGGAATCACAAGGCGGCGGCGGTGGGTCGCATCCCAGGAGATCCCACATCTCCTCGGGCGAGGGCAGCTCAAGGCCCGGCACGTCAAGCCGCTCGGTGCACTCGCCGGAGAAGGTCTGGCACGCGTAGGCGCTCACCGAGAACGAGCCGCCCCCGGACTGCCCCGCAGCGATGCTGGCGCAAGAGGCGCCGATCTGGATGAAGGTCTCGCCCCGGTCGACCAGGATCTCGGCCCCTAAAGGACCACATAACGAGATCGGCGCGCAACTGCCAAACGGCGGCGGCAGGCAGGGCTCCGGATCCGGCGTCCCCTGGTTGAACCAATACACCCGCACGTGGCCGTTGGTCGGCATCTGGCTGTTGCCCGGGAACTTGAGCGGCACTCGCAGTTGGATGGGGCAGGAGCCGGAAAGCGCGTCGCAATTGTCATCGACGGCAAGGTAGGCTCCGCCGTCCTCCTCGGGTTCGTAGCACGGCAGGAGGTTACAGCTGTTGGGCTTTTCGATCTCGCCGGGCCAAGGCGAAAAGCCGATGAAGGTGCCCGGCACGGTACTGTCGGTACAACTCTGCGCCCCGGCCGAGGAGACGAGGAGAACGCCGACGACAAGACAGAGCACAAGGGCCGAAGCCCTACGGGCCAGCCTTGTCAAAGAGGAAGGAGTCGCTTGCGGCTTGCCGAATTCCATGGTCTCACCCTCCTCTTAATTCATGTCTTCCAGGTCTTCGGGTACCGTCCGGGCCGTCTCCGCCGCTTCCGGCGTGCCTCCCCTTTCCGAGGGGAGGGCTGCCGATGGGGGTGGGGCGGCCAAGCGCTCCCCGCCTCCTTTCCTCAGAGCCGCCACCACGACCGGCACCTCCTCGCAGAAGTCCGGGTTGTTGTAGTCGTCGAGCTCGTCTTTCAAAGCATTCGCCGTCTGACGCGCCTCGCCCTTCGGGTTCGAGCCCGGCGGGTGCTCGGCCAGGAAGAGGTCGGCCGCCTCGACGGCGGGCAGGATGAACGGATCCGAGCCCACCAGAAGGTTCAGTTTCGTCGCCACCAGCTGACGCGCCAGCGCCATCGTCGCGTCGCGGGCGTTGGCGTCGAGGAAGACCAGGAGCTCCTCGAAGCTGTACTCCACTCCGCCGATCTCCAGGTAGTCCTGCGGCCAGAGCTCCGTGTGGTTCTTCCAGAAACCCGGCGAACGAGGACAGAAGTCGTCGTTCAAGATGAGCCCCTCGCCCCGCGGGTCGACCGGCACCACCTGGCGGTCGGAGGAGACCACGCTCGTGTCGAGGAAGAACGTCTCGTGCGGCTCGTGGATCTCGTCGCCGACGACCGGCACCGCCACCTGGAGCGACGTCGTCCCCGACGGGAAGACGAGCTGCCCGGAGGTGGCCAGGAAGTCCTCTTCCACGATGGCCGTGCCATCCGTCGTCGTGTAGGCGATCGTCGCCTCGCCTTCGATCGGACACGACAGGGAGACGGTGAAGACCGCGTCGGTCGTGCCGCTGTCACCCTCGTAGAGCTCAATGTCGTCGACCGTCAGGACCGCGGCCCGCAGCGAGGAGAACGACAGGGCGTCGAAGTAGGCGTCGTTGTCGCCCTCGGTGAAGCGGGTCGCGAGCAGCCGCACGCGGATCCAGCCGGTGCCGGCCGGCGCCGCGCGCACGTCCTCGACGCGCTGCCACTCGTCGACGCTCGTGATCTGGCCCGAGTCGAAGCTCGCGAGCACGACTTGGTTGGCAGCGTCGCGGTACTCGACCACGATCTGCGCCACGTCGCTCGGTGACTCCTCGAAGGTGCGGACGTACCCTTCGAAGGCGAAGGTCTGGTCTCCACCGGCGATCAGTGTTGCGTAGGCGCCGACGTCGACGTCCTGCCAGAGCTCGGCGAATTCCTGGACGCCCGGGAAGAAGGTCGCCTCGCCGTCGACCGGCGCCGGCGGCGCGAAGCGGCGCTGCCAGGCCGCCGTACCGACGAGCGGCGTCCAGCCCGAAAGCTCGCCGTCGACCGGCCGCAGCTCGTTCGACGCATTGGCGAGCAGGTTCGGACCCGGACAGACCTCGTCGTCGATGATCGTGCCGTCGCCCGTCCCGTCGATCAGGATCGCGTTGACCGGGTTCGAAAGCTCGACGAAGAAGGTCTCGTCGTCCTCCAAGAGGATGTCGCCGTTGACCAGCACGGTGATCGTCGCCGTCGTCTCGCCCGGAGCGAAGGTCACCACCCCCGAGGCCGCCTCGTAGTCGAAGCCCTCGGTCGCAGTGCCGGCGACGGTCACGTACTCCACGGTGACGTCGTCACCGCTCGGGCGCGACAGGCTGACGGTAAACGTCGCCTCCACGGTTCCCGTATCGCCCTCCTCGACCGTGACGTCGTCGATCGACATCTCGCGCAGGTCGTCGTCGAGGATCAGGCCCACCGCCTGGGAGACGAGGAGATCCGCGCCGTCGCCGTTCGAGAGCACCAAGAGGAAGGTCTCGTCGTCCTCGGGCTCCAGGTCGCTGAAGACCTTGACGACGACCTCGATCGACGTCGTCCCCGGCAGGAGCTCCAGGTACCCGAAGGCCTCCTGGTAGTCGGAGCCCACCTCGGCGGTGTCGTCCTGGGTCACGTAGTCAACCCTTACGGTGCGGTTTGACACCCCGGAAAGCGCGATCTCAAAAACCGCGTCGACCGTGCCCGAACCGGCCGGGAGCGGATCGCCTTCCGTTACCGTGACGCCGGTGACCGTCATCGACACCGAGACGTCGTCGTCGAGGATGGTGCCGAGACCCTGACCGTCGGCCAGGGTGGCGTTGCGCGGCAAGGAGAGGTCGATGGCAAACGTCTCGTCGGGCTCGTCGAAGTGGTCGGAGAGGACCTCGATGCCGAGCAGCTGGGAGGTCTCCCCCGGCGCGAAGGCGAGACGGCCGGTGCGCGCCACGTAGTCGGTGCCGGCGCCGGCGCTGCCGTCGATCGTCGCGAAGTCGACCAAGACCTCGTCCTCGCCGGCCTCCGAGAGGGTGACCTCGAAGTAGGCGACGACCGAGCCGGAGTCGCCCTCATGGACCACCACGTCGTTGATCGAGATCGACGGCTGGTTGAGCTCGGCGGTGCAGATTTGGATGTCCGAGAGCACCGGGCTTTCGCCGGCGAGGTTCGGCCGCAGTGTCGCCCGGACCTCGATGAAGCGTCCCAAGAGGGCGAACTCGACGCCGTTTTCCACCCCGACGAAGGGCAGGCCGCCGAGGCCCGCCACGGTGTCGGCGGCGCGCGCCTGGACGGTGATCGAAGCGCCCTCGGGCACGCTCGCCTGGGCCTCGATGTTCCATGTCACCTCGCCCCACAGCGTCTCTTCCTCGCCGCCGTCCTGGATCGCCCGCCAGGTGCCGCGCGGCGCCGAGTTGCGCAGCACCTGGGCACCGGTCATGTCGCTGTAGTTGTAGGGCCGCGCTCCCGGGATGTTGACGACGAGGTCGATGGCCCCGATCGGCGTCACCCCGTCGTTGCCGATCGGGCCGGCGTTCGGGTCGATGCGGAAGGCCTGGCTCGCCTGGTCGGAGGCCACCCAGATCTTGCCGTCGGCGTCGACGGCGACGCCGGTCGAGCCGCGCGGCGCCGTGATGTTGCCGATGAAGGTGCCGTCGCCCAGGAGATGGCCGACCGTGGGGCCGTTGCACCAACGCGACGAGCTGACCCAGAGGTGCTCGTTGGCGTCGACCGCGAGACCCTGGGCGCAGTTGCTGCCGTGGTTGAAGAAGGTCTGGACCGAGAGGTCGTCCTTGTCAATCTTCCACATCCGGTTCCCCGAGGAGCGCGTCACGTAGACGTCGCCCTCGTTGCCAAGCGCGGTGCCGTAGCCGGCCACCCCACTGACGCAACGCAGCGATTCGCTCGTCGGCGGCACGACGCTCGGATCCCAACGCAGGATCCTGCCGTTCAAGTGCTGGGACCACAGGATGCCGTCGCGGTCCACGAAGCCCCCGTAGCCGCCGCAGGGCCAGCGGCCTTCCGTGCGCAGGATCTCGCCCGTCTGGCCGTCGATCAGGTTGAACCACTGCGCGAACGAGCCGCCGTAGCCGCCGACCCAGACGTTGCCGTCGCCGTCGACGGAGACGTGGCGCGGCACCGACGGCGTGGTCTTGACGTAGTGCAGGATGCACTCGTCGATCGCCGTCGTCACGCCGCCCTGGGTGTCTACGCCGCCCGGGTTCGGCCACGGCAGGAGGTCGGTGTAGCCGGTCGAGGTCTCGATCACCCCGTTGCCGTTGCGGTCGACGCACTGCCCCTCCTCGACCAGGCCGACGTGGATCACCGAGCCGTCGCCGCGGTTGCCGGCCCAGACCGAGCCGTCGAGCGTCACGGTGGTACGCGACGGGTTGTGGGAGTTGCGGTTGTCGGGCGTCGAGGAGTACTCGCCGAGCACCGCGCCGGTGCGGGTGTCGATCTTGATCACCGTGCCGCGGCCGGAGCCCGCCACCCAGAGGAAGGGGAAGGGGCGCACCTCTTCCGTGACCTGCAGCTGGTCGGAGCTCGGCGCGTCGTGGTGCGTGTTGAAAAGCTTCCCCTGGTCGAACTCGCCGTCGAGCGTGTAATGGACGCAGTCGCCCACCACCGGCTCGAGCCGCAGGTCGTCGTCGATGATCGTCCCGACGCCCACCGCGTCGAGGATCGCCACGTTCGTCGGGTCGCGGAGCTTGATGAAAAAGGTCTCGTCGTCCTCGGGATCGGTGTCGCCGAAGACGGTGATCGCCAGCTCCTGGGTGTCGATGCCCGGCGGGTACATGAGCCGGCCGGAACGCGGCGTGTAGTCGACGTGCTCGGTCGCCGAGCCCTCGAAGACGTCGTAGTAGACCTCGACCGTGCCGTCGCTCGGCGCGTCGAGGTTGACGTTGAAGACCGCGTCGAGGGTGCCCGAGTCGCTCTCGAAGACCGTCTGGTTGTCGATCGTGACGCTAAAGGGCTGACCCTGGACCGGGTCGCCGAGCGTGATCCGCAGGTCCGAGAGCACCGGCGAGACATCGGCCGCATCGGGACGAAGCGTCGCGCGGACCTGAAGGAAACGCCCTTCGAGGTCGAACGAGACGCCGTTGGCCACTTGGGCGAAGGTCGCGGCGCCGAGCCCCGCCTGGGTGTCGGCGGTGCGCGCCTCGACGAGAAACGCTCCGCCGGCCGGCACGTGGCCTTCGGCCTCCATGTTCCAGGTCACGGTGCCCCAGAGCGCCCCGGCAAAACCGGCGTCCTGGATCACCTGCCAGGTGCCGCGCGGCGACGTGCTGGCGAGCGCCAGCGAGCCCGTCATGTCGCTGTAGTTGTAGGGGTTCGAGCCCGGCAGGGCCACCTCCATGTCGACCAGGCCGATGCGGGTGACGCCGTCGGCGCCGATCGGACCGAGGAGCGGATTGATCCGCGACAGGCTGCTGGACGCGGCGTTCGCGGTCCAGACGTTGCCGTCGATGTCGACCGCCACGCCGCTCGAGCCGCGCGGCACGCCGGTGACGTTACCGACAAAAGTGCCGTCACCGCGCACGTGGCCGATCGTGGCGCTGCCGCCCCACTTCGCCGAGCTCACCCAGACCTCGCCAAGGGCGTCGACCGCCAGGCCCTGGGCCGCGGCGCTGCCGTGTTGGAAGGGACCGCGCACTGTCGTGCCGTCGCCCGAAATCTCCCAAATCCGGTCGCCGGAGGGACCGGCCACCCAGACGTCGCCGTCGGGGTCGATCGCCAGGCCGTAGCTGGCCACGCCGGTGATGCAACGCAACGACTGGCTCGTCGGCGGTACGACCGCCGGATCCCAGCGCAGGACGGCGCTGTTGTACTGCGCCGACCAGAGCACACCGTTCGCGTCGACCAGACCGCCGTAGCCGCCGCAGGCAAACGGGCCCTCGGTGCGCAGGACGGCGCCCGAATCGCCGTCGACGAGGTCGAAGACGCGGGCGTTGCGGCCACCGAGGCCACTGACCCAGATGTTGTTGTCGCGGTCCACCGAGAGGTGACGGGTGACGCTGGAGGAGACCTTGACGTAGTGCAGGATGCACTCGTCGAGGGCGGTCTCGACGCCGCCGTCCGAGTCGCTGCCGCCGGCGTTCGGCCACGCCAGGACGTCGCCGTAGCCGCTGGAGGTCTCGATCGTGCCGTTGCCGTTGCGGTCGATGCACTGGTTCTCCTCGGGCAACCCGACGTGGATCACCGAGCCGTCGCCGCGGTTGCCGGCCCAGACCGAACCGTCGAGGCCCACCGTGGTCCGCGACGGATTCGGTGAGCTCGCCGAGCCGGCGTCGGGATTGGTCGAGTACTCGCCGAGGATGGCGCCGGTACGGGTGTCGACGCGCACCACCGTGCCGCGCGAGGAGGCCGCCACCCAGATATTGGGGAAGGTGCGCTTGACCCGCGTCAGCTGGACCTGGTCGGGCACGTCGGTCGTCGTGTTCAGGAAGCGTCCGAGCTCAAAGTCGACGGTCTCGGTGTAGAAGACGTCGGTGCCTTCGACCGGGAAGCGGCCGCGGTCGTTGTCGAGGATCTTGCCCTGGGCCCGCGGCTCGTCGATCGCCGCGTTGATCGGACCTGAGATGTCGACGAAAAACGTCTCGTCGCGCTCGACGCGTATGTCGCCGAGGATCGTGACCGCGACCGTCTTGCGCGTCGTCCCCGGGGCGAACGTCAGCGTCCCCGAGACGGCCGTGTAGTCGAGCCCGGCCGTGGCGGTGCCGTCGCTCGACTCATAGCCGACGAGCACCGTCTGGCTCGACGGCGTCGAGAGCGCCACGGTGAAGACGACTTCCGAGGTCTCGCCCTCGTCGCGCTCCAGGGCGCCGATCGAGCGGATCGAGAGAAAAGCGAAGTCGTCGTTGGCGACCGTCACGAGACCCTGGGTGTCGGTCAACACACCGTTCGTGGCGTTCGACAGGTTGACCAGGAACGTCTCGGTGGGCTCGTCGACCGTGTCGCCGCGCACCGGGACGGCAATCGTCCGCGTCCGGGTGCCGCGCGGGAAGCTCAGGGTGCCGGAGGTCGCGTCGTAGTCGCTCGTCGCACGTGCCGAGCCGTCGGCGGTGGCGAAGGCGACCGTGACGACGTCGCGTGAGGCGCCGGAGAGGCTGACCGTCAAGACCGCGTCACGACGACCCGAGTTGCCCTCGTCGAGGACGACGTTGTCGATCGAGATGCCGGGTTTCTCGACGACGGCGGTACAGATCGTGATCGCCACGTCGTCGACGAAAAAGCTCGTGTGGCTCGGCGAGCCGCTGGTCGAGGATTCGATGCGCAGGTTGTGGGAGCCGCCGTCGGCGAAGGGCGAAACGTCGAGCTCGACCCGGCGGTATCCCGGCCGGAAACGCCGCTCGCCCTCGCCAGCGGCAAAGACCTCCTGGCCGTCGAAGAGGACGCGCAGGACGTCGGTACCGTTGCCGCTCGCGGCGGGGATCCACAGGTGGAAGCTCAGGGAGGCGACGCCGAAGGGCAAGGTGACGGTTTGGTCGAGGGCATCCAGGCCGCCGCTCGGCGAGCCGCCGAAGAAGGCCCAGCCGTCGCCACTGCTCGCGCCGGCAAAACCGCAGCTTGCCGCGGTGCAAAGCGGCGTGCCGAAAGCCGGAGAGCTCTCGGTCCAGGCGACGCTCGGCGTTCCGCCCTCAAAACCGCCGTCGGAAACAAGGCCCGTGACCGGCGGCGCCTCGCAGGCCGACACGTTGCAGGACAGGGACACGTCGTCGATCTGGGCATACCAGTCGAAGGCGTCCTCTTCCGGGTCGTGGTAGCGGAAGCGCAGCTGCAGGCCGCTCTGGCCGCTGTAGGCCGAAAGGTCGACCTCCAGGGTCTCGCCCGGCGTTGAGCGAAAGACGCCGTAGTCCTCCCGGAGGCTTTGCAGAGTCGTCCACGACACACCCTGGTCGGTGGAGAGATCGACGTCGAGGCGGTCGGAGCCCGCGAAGCTCTGGAAATCAACCGCGAAGCGCAGCACCGGATCGGCGGCGGCCGAGAGGTCAAAAAGCGGGCTTCGAAGCTCGGTGTCAAAGGCGCCGAAGCCGTGCTGGTCGCTCGACGCGCAGACAACGGCGCCGTCGCCGCCGGTGAAGTTCGCCCCCTCGCCGCAGGCGGCAAGGTCGCCCCACACGAGCCCGCTGCCGGTGCCGTCGAGGGCAGTCCAACCGGCGGGAATCCCCTGGGAGAAACCTTCCGGCACGCCGTCGCAGAGCAGCTGAGCCCCGAGGGGAGCGGTCAGGAGAGACGAGGCCACCGCCATCCAACCCAGCCAGAGACGCTGCGAGCTCTTGCTCTTGTCGATCATCGGATCATCCTCCGGTCAGAACGTGTGTTGGCAGGTCGCGCCTCTGGCGCGAGCTCCAAGCTCGCCACGCAATTGCGGTCAATGCTGAAAACCCCGGGCCGCGCAGGCCCTCGCGCACGCTTGGCTCATGCTTCGTCAGGTGCCTCTGCGGCAACGAATCGGATCCGTCAGATGGATCCTGACAAAATACTCTCGCGATGTCAAGCCTCAATCCCCTGGAGACGCGACCCTCTCACTCAAGAACCTCGTAGACGTGAGGTGCTTCCTCACGAATCTGCAAAGCTATGGGGTATTACGCCAGAGGTTGGCCGCCGGATTGGCAGCTTCTCAGAATCGGATCCGGATGCCGGCCAGGAAGTTGCGGCCAGGCTCGTTCAGACCGGAGCCGTGGGTGCGGTACTCCTCGTCGAGGAGGTTCTCGATGCCGGCAGAGACCGTCCATCGCTCGCTGAGCTCCCAGCCGCCGCGGAGCGTGAAGACCTCGTAGCCCGGCGTACCGCCGGGAGGGATGCGGTCGGTGTCGGCCCGGTCGCGGCTCGAGAGCCGGTCCTGCTCGTCGGCGACCGTCGCCAGGGCCTCGATCCAGGTCTTCCGGCCACGCCAACGCAGCCCGAAGTGCCCGGTCGCCGGCATGAGACGGTCGAGCGGCTCGCGCACCTTGGGCGAGGTCGCCGTCAGGAAGGTGTCGACCTCGCCGTCGATCCAGGAGAGGGTGGTGAAGGCCGAGAGGTTCTCGCTCAGGCGGACCTCGCCGCGCAGCTCGAAGCCGCGGCTGAAGCCGTCGCCACCGTTAATCTTCGTGACCTCGAAGTCGCCGTCGACGAGCCTTCCGGTGGGCGTGCGGACGATCATGTCGTCGATCGCCGTGTGAAACGCCGCGAGCTCCAGGTGTCCGCGCTCCGTCCGCAGCTTCACACCCAGCTCGTAGGAGACGAAGTCCTCGGGGTCGAGATCGGGCGACGGGGTCTCGATCTCGTTCGAGCGGGCGCTGTCGAAGCGGGTCAGGTCGGAGAGGTTCGGCGCCCGAAAAGCCTGCGAGACGCCGCCGAAGAGGTGCCAGCGGTCCTTCTTCCCGACCGGCAGAAGGAAGCGGACGCTCCCGACCACCTGGTCCCACTCGCCGTCGACCGCGATGCGCTCTCCCGTCAAGGGATCCGCCACCGCTTTTGCGTCGGCCTCGGCCCGGGTGTAGCGCAGGCCCAGGTTCAAGCGCAGGCGCTCCCCCACCGGGAGCTGGTCCTGGACGTAGACGCCCCAGTGCTCGTAGGTGGCGTCGTCCGCGACCGGGCCCTGGATGGCGCGGCGCGTCAGGTCACCCTCCGCGTTGAAGTGCAGGCCAAGGGAGTCGACGGCGTCGCGGTACGATTCGACGCCGTAGGTGAAGAGCCCGAAACGGGTGTCCTTTTCGAATCGCAGCCAGGCGCCCCAGGTCGCGACGTCGAAGCCCTGGAGGTCTCGCCGGTCGTCGCTGCGGACCCGGTCGCGCTCCTCCTCCTGGCGGTGCCACGAGAGGCTCGCGGTCAGGGCGTCGAAGAAGCCCTCCGAGCGCTGATGGTGCAACTGGAGATATCCCAGGGTGCGGCGCTGGTCGAGGGACCGGCGCTTTTCGTTGCCCACTGTCGTGCCGCGCCAGCTGCGGCCGAAGACCGTCCGGTGGGTGCGCCAGGCGTCGTCGATCTCCACGGCCTGGTAGACCGCCACGAGCTCGGTGGCGTCGCTTATGGCGTAGCGGAGCTTGAAGTCGAGGTCCTGCTCGTCGTAGCCCGTGTGGGGTTGGGTTCCCAGGTCTCCACCGGCCTCGACGTCGCCGAAGTCCTTCCACGAAGCACCCAGGGCGTAGCTCAACCGGGAGCCGAGCTCGCCGCCGAGCTCCAGGCGAGTGACGCTCGAATTCTCCGCCGAGCTCCACCGGGAGTAGAGGCGTCCTGCGATCTTCGTGCCGGACGCGACCGCCGGCAGCCGGCGCGTCAGGGCCTGGACCGTGCCGCCGATCGCGTCGCTGCCGTAGAGGACCGAAACCGGCCCCTTGACCACCTCGAGCTCGTCGAGGGAGAAGGGGTCGACCGTCGCCCAGTACTGGTTGGGCCCCTCGCGCAGCACCGAGTTGTTCAGGCGGATGCCGTCGATCAGGAAAAGGTTGCGAAAGCCCGTGAAGCCGCGGATGTAGGGCGAGCCCTGGCCGTGGGAGGTCTTCTGCACCATCACGCCGCCCACCTCGCGCAGGGCTTCCGGCAGCGTGCGTACCATCCGCCGGGTGTCGAGCTCGGTCCCGTCGAGCGATTCGGCGACGTAGGGCAAGTCGAACGAGCTCTCTTCGTGGGTCGTCGCCGTCACCACGACGACCTCGAAAAACGAGACCTCGGCGTCCGCCGCGGAGTCCGGGCTCCCGTCGGGAGAGGTTCGCTCCGCGGCCAGCGGCTCCTCGGGTTCGGCGGCCCAGGCCGGAACGATCCACGCCGTCAGCTGAAGCGCCACCAGGGCAAGGATGATGGGTTTCTTGCTGCTCACCGGACTTCCCGTCGATCGGACAAGGCCTTGTAAGGAAAGGAATCCGCTGGACGAGCGCCAGCTCGTAAGACTCAACCTTACATGATCTGAGGCTCCACGTCAATCCTCGAAGCCAGGGATTGTACGACCCGGGGCGGTCGTCGGATCGGTTGGGCTCACCGTAGTCAGACCCACGATCTCGGTCTCAAGATCGACGGGGACGAGGGCGCCCGGGAAACGCGCCTCGACCGGCGCCAGGGGCGCCAGCTCTTGCGGGGCGAAGTGTCCCAGCCGGCGCATCCTCTCCTTCCCGGGTCAGCTGTTCAGGTGGAACCATCCTATCGGCTGAGCCGCCTCCTGACCAGCCGGCCGGGATCGCCGGCACACCTTGCGGAGGGCGTTCCCGTGCTCTAGGATGAGACGATGTCAACTCATGAGAATTCCGCACCGGAGATCGGTGCCCAACCTGGTGGAACCCAACGAATCGCCGTCCTCCCCGGGGACGGCATCGGCCGCGACGTCACCGCCGAAGCGGTCAAGGTGATCGAGGCGGCCGCCGAGATCTGGACGATTCCCCTCGAGCTGGTCGAGTTTCCGTGGAGCGCCGACCACTACCTGGCGACGGGCGAGACCCTGCCCGAGGGGGCGCTGGAAGACCTGCGGCAGAACTTCTCCGCGATCTTCATCGGGGCCTATGGCGATCCGCGGGTGCCCGACATGAAGCATGCCGCCGACATCCTCCTGGGGATCCGTTTCGGCCTCGACCTCTACATCAACTTCCGGCCCGTCAAGCTCTACGACCCGCGGCTGTGCCCGTTGAAGGACAAGGGTCCGGCCGAGCTCGACATGGTCATCTTTCGCGAGAACACCGAGGGGGCCTACGTCGGCATGGGCGGCATCTTCAAGAAGGGGACCGCCGACGAGGTGGCGATCCAGGAGGAGATCCACACCCGCAAGGGGGTCGAGCGGATCTTGCGTGCCGCGTTCGACTACGCCGACGCTCACGGACGCGAGCGGGTCTGCATGAGCGACAAGTCGAACGTCATGCGCTACGGGCACGACCTCTGGCAGCGGGCCTTCTACGAGGTGGCGGCCGACTATTCCGACATCGCGGCGGAGCATCTGTACGTCGACGCCCTCTCGATGCAGATGATCCGTAAGCCGGAGAACTTCGAAGTCGTCGTGACCAACAACATGTTCGGCGACATCGTCACCGACCTGGGGGCGGCGCTGCAGGGAGGGCTCGGGATCGCCGCCTCGGCGAACCTCCACCCCGGACGCACGTCCATGTTCGAGCCGGTGCACGGCTCGGCGCCCAAGTACGCCGGGACCGGCCGGGCGAATCCCATCGCGGCGATCCTTTCGGCGGCGCTGATGCTGGAGACCCTCGGCCAGGGCGCCGCCTCGGCGGCGATCGAGACGGCCGTGTCGAAAGCGCTCGGCGACGGCCGTTCGACCCCCGACCTGGGAGGCAAGCTCACGACTTCCGAAGTCGGCGACTTCGTGGCCGCGGCACTCGCAGACGCCGCCTGAGATCGGCGCGTCTGCGCATCGAGAGGCGAGAACGACGGGAGGCCTTCCATGTACTTCAGAGAATCCGAGCTCATCTACGACTGGAACCGTGCGTCGGGTATCGAGCTTCAGCCTCCCCGCGGCAAGGTGGAGCTCGACGACGAGACGCTGCGCGACGGCCTACAGTCACCCTCGGTGCGCAACCCGACGATCGAGGAGAAGCTCAAGATCCTGCATCTGCTCACCAGCGTCGGCATCGACGGTGCCGACATCGGCCTGCCTGCGGCCGGCAAGCGGGTCTTCGACGACGTCCTGTGCCTTGCCCGCGAGATCGCCGACGAGTCGCTGCCGATCGTCCCCAACGCCGCGGCACGTACCGTGATCTCCGACATCGAGCCGATCGTCGAGATCTCCCAAGAGGCAGGCGTCGCGCTCGAGGTGGCGGCCTTCATCGGCTCCAGCCCCATCCGCCAGTACGCCGAAGGCTGGGGCATCGACCGGCTCCTCAAGCTGACGGAGGAAGCCGTCAAGTTCTGTACCGACAACGGCCTGCCGGCCATGTACGTCACCGAGGACACCACGCGTGCCGACCCCGACGACCTGCGCCGCCTCTATACGACGGCCGTCGAAGCCGGGGCACGGCGGGTTTGTGTGTCCGACACCGTGGGCCATGCCACCCCCAACGGGGCCCGGGCGGTGATCCGCTTCATCCGGCGGGTGGTCGGGGCAAGCGGCGAGGACGTCAAGGTCGACTGGCACGGGCACCGCGACCGTGGCCTCTCGGTGGCCAACGCCCTGGCCGCCGCCGGCGCCGGCGCGGCGCGGCTGCACGGCACGGTCCTCGGAGTCGGCGAGCGCGTCGGCAACGCCCCGATAGACCAACTGTTGGTCAACCTCGAGCTGCTCGGTTGGAGCGACCGCGACCTGGGCGGCCTTTCGGAGCTCTGCCGCTTCGTGGCCGAGACCACCGGCGTCCCCTTTCCCGACAACTACCCGGTGGTCGGCGCCGACGCCTTTCGCACCATGACCGGCGTCCACGCGGCGGCGATCATCAAGGCGCGCAAGAAAGGTGACGACTGGCTCGCCGACCGCGTCTACTCTTCGGTACCGGCGTCGATCGTCGGCTGCCGGCAGATCATCGAAGTCGGTCCGATGAGCGGTGTCTCGAACGTCGTCCACTGGCTCCTGGAGCACGGCTATCCCGACGACAAGGAGCTCGTCGAGCGGATCTTCGAGAAGGCCAAGGCGTCGCCGTCGGTGCTCAGCCAGATCGAGCTCCACGAGCTTTGCCACGAGTACGGCGCCGTGGCCGAGAAGGCCGGCTCGGCGGCCTGACGGCGGAACCCTTGAGCGCGCCCGACCGCTGGAAGCGCCTTCTGGAGACCTACCTCGACGCCCTGGCGGCGGAGCGTGGGCTCGCCACGAACACCGTCGACGCCTACCGCCGCGACCTGGAGCGCCTGGGCGAAGACCTGGAAAGGGCCGGTGTGGACCTGAAAGGCGCCGGCGCTCCGGAGCTCCAGCAGCACATGCGGGACCTGCGCCGGCGGGGCATCTCGCCGCGCTCCATAAGCCGTGCCTTGGCGGCGATCCGCGGCTTCTACGGCTTCCTCGCCGAGGAGGGCCTACGCGAGGACAATCCGGCGGTTCACCTGGTTTCGCCGAAGACTCTGAAGAAGCTTCCCAAGGTGCTTGCCGAAAGCGAGGTCGACGCGCTTCTCGCGGCCCCGGATCCGACGACCCCCCAGGGGCTCTGCGACAAGGCGATGCTGGAGCTGCTCTATGCGACGGGGCTGCGGGTCAGCGAGCTCGTCGGCCTGCGCCTCGCCCAGTTGCGTCTCGACTCGGGCTTCCTCGTCGCTTTTGGCAAGGGCAGCAAGGAGCGGATCGTACCGGTGGGCGAACGGGCTGAGCTCTGGATCCGTAAATACCTTGCAGAGGCGCGGCCTGTCCTCGTTCGTGGCCGTCACGACGTCGTCTTCGTCAGCCGCCGCGGTACGGGCATGACGCGGCAACGCTTCTGGCAGAGGCTCCGCGACCTCGGCCTCGCGGTAGGGCTCCGCGACCTTTCGCCCCACGTCTTGCGGCACAGCTTCGCGAGCCACCTGCTCGAGCATGGGGCGGACCTCCGGGCGGTGCAGATGATGCTGGGCCACGCCGACATCTCGACGACACAGATCTACACCCACATTCACCAACGACGCTTGCGGCAGCTTTATGAGAAGTTCCACCCACGGGCGTAGGTTTCCCGTCCTTTTTTTCGGGCTCGTTCTCCTCTCCCTGCCCCTGCGGGCCGATCTCGTGGTGTTCACCCACGGCGGCTTCCTGGAAGTCGAGCGCTACCGGATCGAAGGCGATCGGATCCACCTGCAGCTTTCTGGCGGAGGCCACCTCGAGATGTCGCTCTACCAGGTCGAGTCGATCTTGACCGAAGAGCTTCGCGGCGCCGCGGAGGAGCCGGAGCCGCCGCCGTTTGACCTGCGCTTCGCGGCAGGCCAGAGCGTGCCGCCGACGCCCTACGGCGAGCTGATCTTCGCCGCCGCCAGACGCTACCAGCTCAATCCGCGGCTCGTCGCCGCGGTCATCCGGGCCGAGTCGGCCTTCGATCCGCGGGCTGTGTCGGCGAAAGGAGCCCGGGGACTGATGCAGCTCATGCCGGCCACAGCGCGGCAGCACGGCCTCGCGGGTGAGGACGTCTTCGATCCCAGGAAGAACGTCGACGTGGGCACGCGCTACCTCGAGTACCTGTCACGCCGCTTCGACGGCGATCTGGCGCTCACCTTGGCGGCCTACAACGCCGGTTACGGGACGGTCCGGAGATACGGCGGCGTCCCGCCCTACCGCGAGACCCACGACTACCTGCGCCGGGTCTATGCGGAGCTCGGGCTCGACACCGGCGCCCTGTCGACGGACTCCGCGGCTTCGACGACGGCGCCGGTGGCCTCGGAGGCCGCCGGCCCGGGCGGCCGATAGGCCATGACCACGAGGCTACGGTCGTCGTCCGGCGCTTCGCCGCCGGTATGCTCGTCGAGAGCCGCCAGAAGCCGGTCACGGACCGCGGCCGGATTCGTGTCCTGGCCGTCGAGCGAGCGGAGCACGCCTTCGTAGCCGAAGGGCTCGTCGCGCTCGTTGGTCGCTTCGATGAGGCCGTCGGAGAGCCACACCACGACGTCGTCGGCCTGGAGAGGGACACGTCGCTGACCGAGCTCGCCCGCGAGGGCTCCGAGGGGCATGGAAGGCAGGACGATCTCCTCGACCTGGCCGCCGCGCAGCAGGTAGGTCGGTGGATGCCCGGCGTTGGTGATCAGCAGCTCTCCCCGGCGCCGGTCGACGATCGTCAGGGTCGCGGTGACGAAACCGGTCCGTTTCCGTCCTCCGAAGGATCGTTGGAGGGCGTCCAGGCGTTTCAGGATCTCTTCCGGGTTCCCTTCCTGCTCGCAAAGGAGCTGGAGGGCTGACTTCACCATCGCCATCCTGAGGCCGGCGGAGAGCCCGTGTCCCGAGACGTCGGCCACGACGACTGCCAGGCGGTCCTCGTCGAGCGGCAGGAAGTCGTAGTAGTCGCCGCCGATCGCCGCGCTGGGGGCGAAATGGGTCGCGAAGTCGAGGCTCTCGTCTGAGAAGACCTCGCCGGGCAGGAGGCTTTGCTGAAGCTCGCGGGCGATCTCCAGCTCCTTTTCGAGGATCTCCTTCTGGGTGGCCTTGGCGACCAGCTCCTCGAGGTTCGCCGCCATCTGGTTGAACGATCGGTGGAGCTCGCCGATCTGGTCGTTGCGCCGGACCTCTATGCGGGCCGTGAAATCCCCCTGCTGGATGTCCCGGGTGGCGCGGGAGAGCCGGTCGACGGCTCGCGAAAGGCCGAAGATCATGAGCAGCGCGACGATCACCGCGACCACCCACAGGTCAAAGAGCGCAAAGGCCAGCAGGAAGAGGACGAAGTAGGCAAAGGCGTCGACCTCCGCGGAGCGCGAGATCAGGTGGAAGTAGCTGGTACGGGGGCTTGCCGTCAACGCGGCGGCGACGTAGTCGCCGGCCGGCTCGCCGGTCGCAAGGTTGAGGAAGGGACGGGAGTTCTCCGCCCAGACGAGTGACGGACGGTCGAGCAGGCTCGGATTCTCGATGCCCGGGTGAAAGAACTCCCGAAGCTCCTCGCGCTCCCAGTCGAGCCGCGGCAGCTTCAATGCGAAGTTCCGGTGCCGGAAGTGGATGTTGGTGACCTCCCGGCCGCCCTCCTCGTCGCTTCTCAGCAAGTCGACCCAGACGCCGGAGCGTTCCGAAAGCTCCAGCTCCAGGTTGCCGTCGTAAAAAGCGAGCACCGCGTAACGGCCGTCTTGGCGTGCCGCCACGAGCGTCGGCTCGCCGCCCTCGACGACGAGGTACGGGCTCGCCACCGGCGAGGGAGCCGCCGTTTCCACCGTCATCTTGCTCCACCAGGGCTCCCAAACCAGGGGCGCCCGCTCGTCGCCAGCAAATCGGACGCCGTCGCGGTAGTAGGCGAAAGCCACCGGCACCGGAACCCGTCCGCCATAGACCCGGCCCTGCTTCAGCTGCACCAGCTTCGAGCGTGCCGCGGCCCGTAGCTCCGAGGAGACCGAATGCACCGCGTCGCGGTAGAGGTGGCCGAGGACGAACCCATTGGCGATGTAGGCGAGGACGAGCAGCATCAAGGCCGTCATCGGAATCGGCAGGACCCCGATCAGAAAGTAGGAGAGGGCAAGGCGCCGTCCTACCCGCCACAGGTAGGTGCTCGAGAAGCGCAGCACGACCCAGGCGAGCAAGGCCGCCACGTAGAGGACGGCATAGGTCTGAAGCAGGGGCTCGAGAAAGCCGACCTCGTAGGGTAGGCCAAGCAGTGCCACGCCCAGGAGGGCGGGCAGGGCCGCGGTCGCGATGAGGAGCTTGCGCTTCACGGTGAGGCCTAAGGGCGCGAGTACCGCGCTCCGATCCTTCCTACGTGGCCGGCGGAGGAAGGTTTGTCCTGAGCTGAGCGGGCGCCGGCTTGACGGACGCTTCCGGCCTGGGATCCGGCCATGACAAGTCCCCGGCGTGTCTGCTAAGATAGCACCGCGTTCGGCGTCCAGCCTTGCGGCCGGCGCCTTTTCCATTTTTGGGAATCGAGGGGAAGGATGCCGGTCCGAAAGTCCGGTTTTTCCGACCCGCCGTATATCTGGCCAAGGCCGAAACAAGGCCGCGGCCCCGTTCCAGGAAAGAGGTATCCAGTCTCCATGACCCAGACCGTAGACGTTCCCGCCGTTGAGCAGCTCTCCGACGTCGTCGTCCGTTTCGCCGGCGACAGCGGCGACGGCATGCAGCTCACCGGGACCCAGTTCACCAACACTTCGGCGATAGTGGGCAACGACCTCTCGACGCTGCCGGACTTCCCGGCCGAGATCCGTGCCCCCGCCGGTACCCTGCCCGGCGTCTCCGCTTTTCAGGTGCGCATCGCCGACTTCGACATCCACACCCCGGGCGACGTCTCGGACGTCCTGGTGGCGATGAACCCCGCGGCTTTGAAGGTCAACCTGGGCGAGCTCAAGCCCGGCGGGGTGCTGATCTTGAACACCAATGAGTTCAACGACCGCAACTTGAAGAAGGCCAAGTACGAGTCGAATCCGCTGGAGGACGGCTCGCTCGACGGCTACCAGGTGATCGGCGTCGAGCTCACCCGCCAGAACCGCGAGGCGCTGGCCGAGATGGAGCTCGACAACCGGAGCCGCGACCGCTGCAAGAACTTCTACGCCCTGGGCATGGTCTACTGGCTTTTTTCCCGCCCGTTGGAGAACACCGTCGCCTGGCTCAAGACGAAGTTCAAACGCCGGCCAAAGATTGCCGAGGCGAACGTCAAGGCGCTCCAGGCGGGCTGGAATTTCTGCGATATCACGGGCGTCTTTCAGGTTCGCTACCAGGTGGAGCCGGCGGAGCTTCCCCCGGGCACCTACCGAAACATCAACGGCAACTCGGCCCTCTCTTTGGGGCTGGTGGCGGCGAGCCGGCGTAGCGGCCTGCCGCTTTTCCTCGGCTCCTATCCGATCACCCCGGCGTCGACGGTGCTCCACGAGCTGGCGCGCTACAAGCAGTTCGGGGTCACGACGTTCCAGGCCGAGGACGAGATCGCGGCGATCTGCGCCGTCGTCGGCGCCGCCTTTGGCGGCTCGCTCGCCGTGACGACGACCTCCGGTCCGGGGATCGCCTTGAAGTCCGAGGCCGTCAACCTGGCGGTGATCGTCGAGCTGCCGATGGTGATCTGCAACGTCCAGCGGGCCGGCCCGTCGACGGGAATGCCGACCAAGACCGAGCAGGCGGACCTGCTCCAGGTGCTTTTCGGCCGCAACGGGGAGTCGCCGGTGCCGGTGGTCGCCGCCGCCTCGCCCGCCGACTGCTTCGACGCCGTCCTCGAAGCCTGCCGTATCGCGGTGCGCCACATGGTCCCCGTGATGTTGCTCTCCGACGGCTACCTCGCCAACGGCGCCGAACCCTGGCGTCTGCCCGACGTCGAGTCGCTTCCCGACCTGCGCGTCGAGATGGCGAGCGACCCGGAGACGTTTCAGCCCTACGCCCGCGACGAGAAGACCCTGGCCCGGCCCTGGGCCATTCCGGGCACTCCGGGCCTCGAGCACCGGGTCGGAGGGCTCTCGAAGGAGCACCTGACGGGCAACATCTCCTACGATCCCGAAAACCACGAGGCGATGATCCGGCTGCGCGCCGAGAAGGTCGAACGCATCGCCAACGATCTCCCGCCGCTCGCCGTCGACGGCGAGCGAGAAGGCGACCTCCTGGTGGTAGGCTGGGGGTCCACCCTGGGAGCGCTCACCGGCCCCGTGAAGCAGGCACAAAGCGAGGGACACCGGGTTAGCCGCATCCACCTGCGCCACCTGAACCCCCTTCCCAAGGACCTGGGCGGGATCCTCGACCGGTTCGACCGCGTGCTCCTGCCGGAGCTCAACAGCGGACAGCTGGCCATGATCCTGCGCGCCCGGTACCTGAAGGACGTCGTGACCTTCTCCAAAATCCAGGGCCGGCCGTTTACCCGCGGCGAGATTTACGAGAAGATCATCGAGTTGCTGGAGAAGAGACGATGACCACAGCCGACGTAGCCCGCAAACCCGTAGCCCTCAAACCCAAGGACTTCGAGTCCGACCAGGACGTGCGCTGGTGCCCCGGCTGCGGCGACTACGCGATCTTGAAGGCCGTGCAGTCGATCCTGCCGGAGCTCGGCATCCCGCGCGAGCGCTTCGTCGTGGTCTCGGGCATCGGCTGCTCGAGCCGCTTCCCGTACTACATGTCGACCTACGGCTTTCACACGATCCACGGCCGCGGGGCGGCGATCGCCACCGGGTTGAAGCTCACCCGCCCGGAGCTTCAGGTCTGGTGTGTGACCGGCGACGGCGACGCCCTCTCGATCGGCGGCAACCACCTGATCCACGCCCTGCGGCGCAACGTAGGCTTGAAGATCCTGCTCTTCAACAACCGGATCTACGGCCTGACCAAGGGGCAGTACTCGCCGACCTCCGAGGTCGGCAAGCGCACCTCCTCGACGCCTTTCGGCTCGGTCGACAACCCCTTCAACCCCATGGCGCTCGCCATCGGTGCCGGCGCCACGTTCGCGGCGCGCAGCGTCGACATCTTCCAGGCCCACTTGAAAGAGACCCTGCGCCAGGCGGCGGCCCACGAGGGGACGGCCTTCGTCGAGATCTACCAGAACTGCAACATCTTTAACGATCTTGCGTTCTCCTATATGACGGCCAAGGAGAACCGGGCCTTGAACGTCCTCTATCTCGAGCACGGCAAGCCCCTCGTCTTTGGCGCCGAGACCGGCAGGAAGGGCATCGTCCAGCACGGTCTGGGCTTCGAGGTGGTCGATCTCGGCGACGGCTCGGCGAGCGTCGAGCACTGCGTCGTGTGGGACGAGGCGGTCCCCAATCCGGCGCTCGCTTTCATGATGGCCCACGTGACACCCCCGGATTTCCCGACGCCCATCGGGATCCTGCGCCGCGTCGAGACTCCGAGCTTCGAGCAGGGGGTCGTCGACCAGATCCGCTCGGCGGTCGACGAACGCGGCGACGGCAGCCTCCACGACTTGCTACACTCCGGCGACGTCTGGACGGTGAGCGGCGGAGAGGAAGCCGCCGGCTGACCGGCGCCCCAGACCCCGAGAAGAGAGAGGAAAAGACCATGGAAGAGCAACAGGCGAGGATCCCCGAGGAGACCGAGGCGGCGGAGATGCCGGCGCCAGGCGTGGCCCAGGACGTCGCGCAGCGCTACACTTCGCGGGCGAAGCGGCGCCTGAACGGGCTCTGGACCGAGTGGATCCGGCCGCTCATGATCATCGCCCTCGTGATGTTCTCCTTCCGCTCCGCCGTAGCCGACTGGAACGACGTCCCCACCGGCTCGATGAAGCCGACCATCCTCGAAGGCGACCGTATCTTCATCAACAAGGTCGCCTACGATTTGAAGTTCCCCTTCACCACCTGGCGACTCGCCGAATGGAGCGACCCGAACTGGGGCGACATCGTCGTCCTGCGTTCTCCCGAGGACGGCAAGCGGCTCGTCAAACGGGTGGTGGGGCTCCCGGGCGACGTCATTGAGGTCCGTGGCAGCCGGCTTTTCTTGAACGACTCGCCGGCCAGCTACCTCCAGCTCGAGCAGGAGACGATCGACCAGATCGACCGCGACATGCAGGCGGCCTACTTCTTTGCCGCCGAGACGATGGAGGATCGCACCCACCCGATCATGATCACGATCGGCCATCCGTCGACGCCCTACGGCCCCCGGCGGCTGGAGGAGGGGCAGTACTTCGTGATGGGCGACAACCGCAACAACAGCCGCGATTCGCGCTGGTTCGGCCCCGTCGACCGTTCGCTGATCCTCGGCAAGGCGACGGCGGTGGCGCTCTCGGTCGACCCTGAGCACCATTACATGCCCCGCTGGCAGCGGTTCTTCAGCGCTCTGCCGTAGCCAGCGCGTGCCGCCAGGCCTTGGGGACGGCTCCCACCAACAAACCGTCGCCGGCGGCTTCCAGACGAAAAAAAGCGATCGTCAGGGCGTGCCCCGAGTAACGAGGCAGGACGTAGCCGGTGCCTTCCAGGGCGGACGCCTTCTCCGGCGGTAGCCGGATCTCGCCTTCCAGGACGAGCTCGATCGTTTCGTCACGTGAAAGCTCGACGGTGTTGCGCCGCGCCAGGTGTCCGAACTTGAGGGCCGCCGAGGTCGTAAGGCGCGGGTATTTCGATTTCGTCTTGTAAAACGGCATGCCCACCGTCTGCGGCGCGGGACGCTCCGGTAACACGACATCCCGCCGGACGATCGACAGCCGTTTCGTGCTTGAGCGAAAGAGCAGGTAGTCGTCAAAGAAAGCACGTGGTATCGCAAACCGCTCTTCAAGCGACTCTAGGTACGGGGAGGGCTCGACGACGTCGAGCCGCTCGGACAGTGTTTTCCCCCCTTGATCCCCCGAGGGGGACAGTGTCGTCATGGCGCCAGCTTCTCCAGGACGGCGACGAAAAAGCCGCCGGTGTCGTTGTGGTGCGGCCAGACCCGAAGAGTCTGCTCCATGCCCTCGGCGAACCTCCGGCCCTCCCACTCGACGAGCCCCGGCGAGCCGAGGAAGCCGTCGACACGCGCCGGCAGGAGACGCAGCCCCGCGCCGTTGGAAGCGACCGCTTCGTCGACGATCGCTTCGTTCTCCTCGGGAGCGTAGGTACAGGTGGAGTAGACGATCCTTCCGCCCGGCCGGCAAAGCTGGACGGCTTTCTTCAAGATCGCCCGCTGGAGGTGGGTCGGCCGTCGCTCCCGGCCCTCGCGTCTGAGAACTTCGGGGTTCTTGCGCGCCGTACCTTCGCAGCTGCATGGGACGTCGGCCAGCACGCGGTCAAAAGAGCCGAAGTCGCGGGGCAGGTTGCCGGCGTCGTAGGCGGTGACGGCGCCGATCGTGACTCCGAGTCGCTCCAGGTTGGCGACCACCAGTCCCAACCGCTTGTGGCTCCGGTCGTTGGCGACGACCGTCCCGCGGTCGCCCATGCGGACGGCCGCCTGCACCGTCTTGTTGCCCGGCGCCGCGCAAAGGTCGAGGAGCCGCTCGTCCGGCTGCGGGTCGAGGAGCAGGATCGGCAAGAGCGAGACCTCTTCCTGGATGTGGGCGAGGCCCAGGAGCTTGGCGAGCAATTTTCCCGGTGCGGCGTCCGGAGGCAGGCGAAGGGCGCCGGGGTACCAGGGAACGTCGCAGGCCTCTACGCCCTCTTCCAGCAGGAAGGCCCGGAGCGCTTCAGGGGTCGTGCGTAGCGTGTTGGTCCACACCGTCGGAGCGAGCGGCCACTCCTGGACGGCAACGAACGCTTCCCAGTCGTCGACGAGGGGGCGGTAGCGTTCGAAGGTTTGGCGGGCAGCTCTCGTCATCTTCGGTGGGTGCTCAAGCCCCTCTCTCTGTGCCTTCGGAGGTCCCTCTTCGGGTCGCGTCGCTCCAGGAACCCGCGGCCGGGACGGCTCCCGCCGATCAAACCTCGGGCCTCGGGAAAGTGGTCGAGCAAAGCGTCGACGTCCTCGACCGACGGCGCCTCGCGCCGGTACTTCGTGACCGCCTTGGAGCTGACGGTCACGGCCCAGATCAGCACACCCACGAGGTGCGGAGCCTGTTGGGCGACCCGGCAGAGCAGGCCGGCAAGCTGGTCGAGGGCCATCGGATCGGGAAGCTGAAGATGGTGACCCGTGCGGCGTCGTTCAAATCGCATGGCGACCTCCCTTTGATATCGATCCTGATATGACTCCTGACGATCGGTGCCGGTCAGCTCCTGCTGGACGCCCGAGGTGCACCCAGATCAGCCTTTTGCAGCCTCTTCGCCGTAGAGCAGCACGATCTCCTCGCCTTCGGTGTCGACGGTGACGAGCCCGCCGTCCACGAGGCGGCCGAAGAGGAGCTCGTCGGTCAGGGGACGCTTGATCACCTCCTCGATCACCCGGCCGAGCGGCCGGGCGCCGAAGGCCGGCTCGTAGCCCTTCTTGGCCAGCAGAGGCCGCGCGCCGTCGGTGATCTGGATCGCCACTTTCTTCGGCAGGAGCTGGGTGCGCAGCTCGGCGATCATCTTGTCGACGATCCGTTCCATCACCTCCGGCGTCAGCGCGTTGAACTGGAGCCGGGCGTCGAGGCGGTTACGGAACTCGGGGCTGAAGAACTTCTCGAAGGCTCGCCCTCCCTCCAGGTTCTCCTTTCCCTCGATGTCGCCGAAACCCGGCGCGCGCTGGGCCATCTCCCGGGCGCCGATGTTCGAGGTCATGAGGAGAATCACCTGGCGGAAGTCCGCCGACTTGCCGTTCGTGTCGGTCAGGGTGCCGTGGTCCATGACCTGGAGGAGGATGTTGAAAACGTCGGCGTGGGCCTTTTCGATCTCGTCGAGCAGCAGGACGGCGTGCGGCGTTTTCGAGACCGCTTCGGTCAGGAGCCCACCGCGGTCATACCCGACGTAGCCCGGCGGCGCACCGACCAGGCGCGAGACCGTATGGCGCTCCATGTACTCGCTCATGTCGAAGCGCAGAAAAGCGATCCCCAGGACCTCGGAGAGCTGCCGGGCCACCTCGGTCTTGCCGACCCCGGTGGGTCCGGTCAGAAGGAATGCCCCCATGGGCTTTTGCGGGTCGCGAAGGCCGGCCCGCGACACCTTGATGGCGCTCACCAGCCGCTCGATGGGCGCCTCCTGTCCGAAGACGACGGCCTTGAGCTCGGCCTCCAGGCGCTCCAGACGCTCGCGGTCGTTGCCCTTGACGCGCCGCTCCGGGATCTGGGCCATGGTTGCGAGCACGCGTTCGAGCTCGCGGGTCGAGACCTGCCGCCGGCCGCTCAGGGTGACGGCGGCGCCGGCTTCGTCGAGCAGATCGATCGCCTTGTCGGGCAACCGGCGGTCGCGCAGGTAGCGGGACGCAAGCTCCGCCGCCGTGCGGATCGCGGGTTTTGTGTAGCGGACCTTGTGGTGCTCCTCGTAGCGTTCGCGAAGGCCCTCGAAGATCTTCACCGTCTCCTCCAGAGTCGGCTCGCCCACCTCGACTTTCTGGAAGCGGCGCGCCAGGGCCTGGTCGCGCTGAAAGGTCTGACGGAACTCTTCCCAGGTCGTGGCGCCGATACAGCGCAGCTTGCCGCCCTGGAGCGCCGGTTTCAAAAGGTTCGAGGCGTCCATGGTGCCGCGCCCCGCGGCCCCGGCGCCGACCACGGTGTGGATCTCGTCGATGAAGAGGATCGGGCTCTCCTGGCTCTCGAGCGCCGCAAGCACCGCTTTTAGCCGTTGCTCGAAGTCGCCCCGGTAGCGCGTGCCGGCGAGAAGGGCCCCCATGTCGAGGCGGTAGACGCGGGCCCCTCGGAACTGCTCCGGGACCTCCCCCTGGACAACTTTCAAGGCCAGCCCCTCGGCCAGCGCGGTCTTGCCGACCCCCGGGTCGCCGACGTAGATAGGATTGTTCTTGCGCCGGCGCTGGAGGATGTGGAGCGTCCTTTGGATCTCGCGGTGGCGTCCGATCAGGGGGTCGAGCAGCCCCCGCCGGGCGTGCTCGGTGAGCTCCTCGGTGTAGGCCTCCAGGACCTCGGCGGCTTCCCCGGTGACGGCGCCCTCCTCGTCTTCGCCGCCCGCCGGCACCGCGCCGGGGAGCGTCGGATGGAGCTTGGAGACGCCGTGGGCGAGGTAGCTGACGACGTCGAGGCGAGTCACGCCAGCCTCCTCGAGGAAATGGATCGCCATCGAGTCTTCCTCGTAGAACATGGCGACCAGGAGGTCCTTGCCTTGCAGCTCCTCCTTGCCGGAGCTGTCGACGTGGGCCTGGGCGAGGGCCAGGACTCGCTGGAAGCCGAGGCTCATCCGGGGCTCGAGAAAACCGTCGACGTCGACGCTCGACACCTCTTCGCTCAGATAGCGTTCAAGGCGTTTCTTGAGCTCGTCGACCTCGGCGCCCGCGTGGCGCAGCGCCTGCGACGTTTCCTCGTCCATCGTCAAGGCGTAGAGGAGGTGCTCCAAGCTCGTGTACTCGTGGCCGAGGCGGCTCGCTTCGGTCATGGCGACGCTCAGGCTGATCTGGAGGTCCGGGGAGATCTTCATCGTGAGTCGATCACTCTCGCTCGGTGGTGACCAGAAGCGGCATGCCGTTGGTACGGGCTTCGCCGGTGACCTCGGCCACCTTGGTCTCCGCCTCGTCTTTGGGGTACACCCCGGCGACTCCGACGCCGCGTTGGTGGACCTGGAGCATGATGTGGGTGGCCTCGGCGGGGGGCTTGTGGAAATGCCGCGTCAGGATGTGGATGACGAACTCCATCGTCGTGTAGTCGTCGTTGTGCAGGAGGACCTTGAAGCGCGGCGGGCGCTTCGACTTCTTCTGCCGCTCGAAGCTCAGGTCTGCGTCGTGCTCGTCGTCGAAATCGAAAGGATCCACGGGAGGTTCCCCCTTGCATCCCTTCTAAAGTAAGCCAGGCGGCGTCTCGGCGCAAGGGCGGGAAGCCGCCCGACGCCGGGTGCGCTACGATAGGCGGCTAATGACCGGAGGAATCATGCCGTCAAGCCGCCCTGTCCTTCTTCTCTTCCTGGCCGTGCTCGTCCTCGTCGCGGCGCTGCTCGCCTTCCTGATCCCCGGTGGTCCGATCGACCCACTCGCCTGGGAGCCGCCGGAGGCCCCGGCGATGACCGGTCCTCTGGCCCCTAACGAGATCCTCTCCGAGGCGCTACGTCTCGTCGAGGGACGCCTGGAGGGCGCGGAGGACCTGGCGATCGACGCCATGGGCCGGCTCTACACCGGCACCCTCGACGGCAGGATCCTGCGCCTCGACGGCGAGACCCTCGAGACGCTTGCGACGACCGGCGGACGCCCGCTCGGCGTCGAGCTCGACGCCGCGGGAGCCCTGGTGATCGCCGACGCCGACCTCGGGCTGCTGCGCCTGACACCGGCTGGGGACCTTGAGACCTTGACCGACGCCGTGGACGGCCTGCGCTTCGCTTTTACCGACGACCTCGACATCGCCTCCGACGGCCGCATCTACTTCTCCGACGCCAGCTCGCGCTTCGGCTCGCACGAGTACTTGGAAGACTGCCTGGAGGCACGTCCCCACGGGCGCCTCCTGCGCTACGACCCGGCGACGCGGGCGACCGAGGTGCTCCTCGACGGCCTCTACTTCGCCAATGGCGTCGCCCTCTCGCAGGACGAGGACTTCGTCCTCGTCAACGAGACCTACCGGTACCGCATCACCCGTTTCTGGCTGAAGGGTCCGCGGGCCGGGAGCTCCGACGTCTTCCTCGACAACCTCCCGGGCTTTCCCGACAACGTGAGCGCGAACCGCCGCGGTACCTTCTGGGTGGCCTGCTTCACAGTGCGCAACGCCCGGATGGACCGGCTCCACCGTCTACCCTTCGTCAAGCGTCAGATGGCGAAGCTGCCGAAGGCGATTTGGCCCAAGCCGCAACCCTACGGCCTGGTGCTCGGCGTCGACGAGTCGGGTCGGATCACGAGGACTCTCCAGGATCCGACGGGGGAGCGGATCCCGCAGGTGACGTCGGCGACGGAGCACGACGGCTACCTCTACCTGGGTAACTTGAACCGCCACTGGATCGGGCGCGTCGCGCTGGCGCCGTAGGAACTGGAGGGTATCGATGGACATCGCGAGCTTCCTGAGAGAGGTGGAGGTCTTTCACCACGTCGACAGCAACGCCGCCGAGCGCCTGGCGCGTCGCACCGCCGAGGAGAGCTTCCCGGCCGGCACGAGGATCGTGCGCCGTGGCGAGGCCGGCGACTGCATGTACGTCATCGTCGAGGGACAGGCCCTGGTACCGATTTTCGACCAGGAGGGCCGCGAGCAATTCGTGGCACAGCTCGGTCCGAAGCAGATCTTCGGGGAGATGGCGCTCCTGACCGGCGAGGCGCGCTCCGCCGACGTCATCGCCGCCGCCGACTGCCGCTGCCTCGTGCTGCGCCGCGACGCCGTCGACGAGCTGATCCGCAAGGACAACGAGGCCGCCCAGCTCCTGACCGCCATCCTCGGCGAACGGCTGGTGCGCTCGGGCACGATCCGGCAGATCGGCAAGTACCGGCTCACCGGCGAGATCGGCCGCGGCGGCATGTCGATCGTCTACGGCGGGGTCCATCCCGGGCTCGACCGGGTAGTGGCGATCAAGATGCTCTCCCACCGGCTGGTCTACCGGCCGAGCTTCCGCGAGCGCTTCGAGAACGAGGCGCGGATCATCAGCCGGCTGCGCCATCCCCACATCGTCGACGTCTACGACACCGAGAGCGCCTACGCGACGTTCTTCATCGTCATGGAACGACTCCAGGGCCTCTCCCTCGAGGCGACGATCCAGACCCGGGGCCACCTTTCGCCGGAACGGTCGCGGGAGGTCCTGCGCCAGCTCTGCTCGGCGCTTCAGGAGGCGCACCGGCAAGGGATCGTGCACCGCGACCTGAAGCCCTCGAACATCATGGTCGCAAGCGACGGCAACCTGAAGCTCATGGACTTCGGCCTCGCTCTCGACGTCGGCATCGCCCGCGGAGACCTCCAGACCTCCGCGATGTCGGGGACGCCGCTCTACATGGCGCCCGAGCAGATCCGCGGCGAGACGATCGACGCCCGGACCGACATCTACGCCCTCGGGGTCCTGGCCTACGAGATGCTGACCGGGGAACCGCCCTTCAAGGGCAAGTTCTACCAGGTCATGGAGCACCACCAGTCGACACCGATGCCGTCGCCGCGGGAGGTGGCGCGCGACGTCCCCGACGACCTGGAGGAGCTCGTCCGCAGGGCCGCCGCGAAGTCGCCCGACGAGCGGTTCCAGAGCTGCGAGGAGATGGCGAGCTTCCTCTCCGAGCCGGAGCCGATCACCAAGCTCGCCGTCGAGACCGTGACTTTTGCCTACGACCCGGCGCAAAAGGAGGCGGTCCACAAGCTCGTCGAGGAGCTGCGGAGCCGCGGCAGCGAGATCCCGAACGTCCGGATCTTCTAGGACTCTTCCCGCCCGATGGGACGGGACCACGTTCCAGGCGCCGTGATAAGCTCGACGCCTTGAAACAACCTCCCAAAACGCCATTTCAGTCATCATGAGCGAGAAAACCGAAAGCACTCCCGCCATGCGGGTCGAAACCGACAGCATGGGACCCGTCGAGGTCCCCGCCGACCGCTACTGGGGCGCCCAGACCGAGCGCTCCCTACACCACTTCTCGATCGGAGACGACCGCTTCCCGCGGCCCATGATCCGCGCGCTGGGCATCCTGAAAAAAGCCGCCGCGCTCGTCAACGAGGAGCTTCAGATGCTCCCCGCGGACAAAGTCCGGCTCATCGTCCAGGCCGCTGACGAGGTCATCGACGGCAAGCTCGACGACCACTTCCCGCTGCGCGTCTGGCAGACCGGCTCGGGCACCCAGTCGAACATGAACTCGAACGAGGTCATCTCGAACCGCGCCATCGAGATCGCCGGCGGCGAGATGGGCTCGAAAGACCCGATCCACCCCAACGACCACGTCAACCGCGGCCAGTCCTCGAACGACACCTTCCCGACCGCCATGCACATCGCCGCGGCCGAGCAGGTCGTGCACCACCTGAAGCCCCGCGTCGAGGCGCTGCGCGGCACCCTGGCTGAGAAAGCCGAGGCCTTCGCCGCCGTCGTCAAGATCGGCCGCACCCACCTCCAGGACGCGACCCCGCTCACCCTGGGCCAGGAATTCTCGGGCTACGTCTCGCAGCTCGACCATGCCCTGGAAGCGATCGACAACACCCTGCCGCACGTCTACGAGCTGGCGCTCGGCGGCACGGCCGTGGGCACGGGTTTGAACACCCACAAGGACTACGCGGTGAAAGGCGCCGAGAAGATCGCCGAGCTGACGGGGCTCCCCTTCGTGACGGCGCCCAACAAGTTCGCGGCGCTGGCGGCCCACGACGCGCTGGTCGTCCTCCACGGGGCCTTGAAGGGACTGGCCTGTGCGCTCATGAAGATCGCCAACGACGTCCGCTGGCTGGCCTCGGGTCCGCGTTGCGGGATCGGCGAGCTGGTGATCCCCGAGAACGAGCCCGGCTCCTCGATCATGCCGGGCAAGGTCAACCCGACCCAGTCGGAGGCGATGACCATGGTCTGCGGCCAGGTGATGGGTAACGACGTCGCGGTCAACGTCGGCGGGATGAGCGGCAACTTCGAGCTCAACGTCTTCAAGCCGCTGATGATCCACAACGTCCTGCACTCGACGCGTCTCCTGGGCGACGCCTGCCAGAGCTTCCGCGAGTTCTGCGCCGCCGGGATCGAGGCGGCGAGCGAGCGGATCGACAGGAACCTTCGCGACAGCCTGATGCTGGTGACGGCGCTCAACCCGCACATCGGCTACGACAACGCGGCCAAGATCGCCAAGAAGGCCCACAAGGACGCCACGACGCTGAAGGAGGCGGCGCTCGCCCTGGAGCTTCTGACCGAGGAGCAGTTCGACGAGTGGGTCGTGCCGGCGAAGATGACCGGGCCGAGCGGATAGGTCCACTTCGGCGGAGCCGACTCTACTCCCTCAGAAAGATGACGTCGGCAGCGGCGAAGCGCTGATGGTCCTCGAAGTGGACCCTACTCGTCCACCGGAGGAAGTTGCCGTGACGGTCCCGCCGGCCGGAGGTCGTGTAGTCCAGCTCGATGGCCTCGACGCCGTGAAGCCGCAGACCCTGGAGCTCCGAGCTCTGGGAAACGCCGTCGTGGTTGGCGTCGACCCACAGGAGCAGCTCGGAGAAGACCTCGTCGGACGCCGAGAGCCAGCCGTCGCGGTTGCCGCCGGTCTCGGGCGCGTCGTAGACCGCGAGGGCGAGGAAGCCGTTGGGCTCGTCCTGCGCCGGGAGTTGGTAGGTCTTGGCGCCGAACAGCTCCGTGCCGTCGTCGATCGTGCCGTTGTCGTTGCGGTCGAGGACCAGGAAGCCGCCGGCGAACGAGCCCTCGGTCCAGGAGATCGTCTCGGGATTACCGTCGCCATTGATGTCGAAGTGCACGGGATCGTCGAGGCTGGTCAGCTCGAAAGGACCGGGCTCGAGGCTGATAAGGATGGGGGTGTCGTCTCCTGTATCCTGAGTATCTGGTTCTTCCTCCTCCTCGGGAGGAGGACCCTCACAAGTGACCGACTTGGTACCGCTGTCCTCGGTATCATTGTCCACTCCGTTAATTCCGGCCAAAGTTCTTGCGGATCCCTTGACGGTTTCTCCGACACCGCAAATCGCATCCCAATCCGTTGCACAAGATAAAGATGTAGCATTCTTGACAAGTTTGTTCCGATCACATTGCCCCTTGAGCGCGGGCAAAAATGAAGATTGATCCCAAGTCAGACCTGTCATCGTGAAGGCCTTCTCGCCATGTCCATCAGCAGGTGTGGCATTGGTCGTGGCCGAATGAGCCCCTGTGAAACTTGCCGAATCGTTCTGGTTGTTCGTGGCTGTCAACGTCACGCAGGCGTTGACGGTCACGGCCGCGAGAGACGGACTCGCCAGTCCAACCCCCAGGACGACGACTAGGCCGATCGTCGCGGTCAAGCTCCGAGTCTTCATCGTTGACCTCCTTCCTCGTCGCCGCGGCGGGCGCCGCGCGCCCTGACGCGTGTCAGCTCGCGGTCGAACGCCGAACGCATCCGCTCCATGTCGGGCAGGGAATCCCCCATGGGCTCACGGTCCATGACCATGACGGACGTGCCCGGACGGATGTCGCTGTCGATGAAGTCGCCGATCACCTCGCCCTGGCCCCAGGCTTCGAGCTTCAACAGGAGCCGGGCGTAGATCGCCGCCAGACGCGTGACCTGCCACTCCTGGTGCTCGAGGGCGTCTTGCCTCTTCTTCGCCTCGGCACGGATCACCTCCCGGGCGTCGAGCACGGCGTAGGTGAAGGCGTCGGCGGCGGCGGAGCCGGGCTCGAGCCCGATCTCCTTCAGGAACTGGTGGTAGCTCTTGGGAACCGGCTCGCGCTCCATCCACAGCGATCCGTGGTGCAAGAGGTTGTAGACCAGTGTGTGGTCGGGGATCTCCTCGGGCCGCAACTTGCGGAAGTACTGCCCGTCGGCGTACTGCTCGTCGTAGGTGGCCATGAACCGGGGCTCGTATTCCCGCTCCAGCGGGAGCTCCTGGGACCCTGCCGGGAGGCTCCACAGGACCGAAGCGAGGATCCACAGGGAAGCACGTTGAAACATCTTGGCTCTCCTCTCGTCTCGAAGTCAGCTTCAGGCCCGCCTCAACGAGAGCCTGGAGGTTAAGTTAGACGCGACTGGCCTCACCCTACATGCTGATGGAGCGTACTGTCAACACCGGTTTTGACGGAGCCGGCTTCGCCGCGCTCCCCGTCGGCTTGGCGGTAGGTCGCCGCTCTACCGGCCGGAGCGCTCGGAGCGTCCGGAGGACTCGCCGCGGCATGGCCCGGGTTCTTGGCCACCCCACTGGAACTTCTCCGCCAAATCTGTGACAATCCGGCTTGGAGGCCGGTATCTACCGGCTTCCAGCCGTACACAAAGCTCACCAGGATCCCGACGCGGCGTTCGTGCCCGGCGTTGCGGGCGATGTCCTGCCAACAGGAGGGATCCGCCACAAGAGGGGATCCCCATGACTCGAAAAGCCGTTCTCCCAAGCCTCGTCCTGTTGCTTGCGACGCTCCCGGCGTCGGCACAGCTGCTGCGAATCTACTACCCGGACATCGAGCAGGGAAGCTCCACCCTCGTCGTCTCGCCCACGGGTCAGGCCCTCCTGATCGACGCCGGAACCGGCATCAAGTCGACCGAGGACGCCATTGAGGAATTCATCAACGACCTGATCGACGCTGGTGTCGTCACGAGCCTCGACTACACGATCGCCTCCCACTACGACGAGGACCACATCGGCCGTATGGAGAACGTCTTCCAGATGGTGCCGATGGACCCGGCGGCGATCGCCTACGACCGCGGCGAGTTCCACAGCACCCCTTCCACCTTCGCCTACTCCGACTACGCCTTCGGCGCCGGCCAGCACAACCGCACCAGCGTGCCGAAATGCACCACCCTCAGCCTGGGCGGCGGGGTGACGGCGAAGGTCTACACGGTCAACGGCGAGGTCTGCGGCGGCTCGACGATCGACGTCACGGGCTCGGGCCAGTTCGAGAACTCGGCCTCGGTGACCGTGGTCGTCGAGTACGGCGACGTCGACGTCTGGATCGGCGGCGACCTGACGGGCAATCCGGCCAAGGGCGTCACCGACGTCGAGTCGGAGGCAGCGCCCCAGGTCGGCGACGCCGACGTTTACACGTTCAACCACCACGGCAGTGAGACGAGCACCAACCAGACCTTCCTCTCCGCTCTCAAGGCCGAGGTTGGCCTCAACCAGAACTCCGCCTCGAACAGCTTCGGCCATCCCCGGGCGGTGATCGTCAGCCGCTTCCTGGCGACCCCCGACACCAACTCGGCGACGCCGATCTTCTACCAGCAGAACCCCGGCAACTCGGGCGATCCCGACTCCGACGACTCGCTCGCCGACGCCATCGCCGACTGCGACGACACCACCGGCGCCTTTGGCCTGCCCGGCACCATGACGCTTCTCTCCGACGGCACCTCCTACCGCATCCACGCCTGCGGCATCCCGGCGACGGAGTTTGCGGCCGACGAGGGCCTGGGGACGATCGGCGACTACCCGCCGGCCATCCGCCGCGTCCTGCGCACGCCCCAGGTGCCCCTGGCGAGCGAGACCGTCACCGTCGAGGCCGACATCGACGACCTCTCCTCGGCCGAGATCCAGTACGACCTCGACGACGTCGCCCAGACGCCGATCGCGATGACGCTCGTCAGCGGCAACACCTATAGCGGCACCATCCCCGCCCAGACCGACGGTACGAAGGTCAAGCTCCGCGTCGCCGCGACCGACAGCGCGGCGCAGACCGAGGTCTCGGCGGCCCAGGGCTACTACTCCGGGACGACCGACATCTCGACGGTCCGCGTCAACGACGCCGACGGCGTCCTCGTGCCCAAGGCCTACGGCGTACGCGTCGAAGGCAACCTGACGGTCGAGCCCGGAATCTTCCACACCTTCGTCAGCCAGATCTGGGTCCAGGACGCCACCGGCGGCATCCAGGTCTTCGATCCGGCGTTCCTGTCGCTCAACCGCGGCGACCTGGTGGAGCTCCGCGGTGTGATGGAGCAGTTCGGCGGCGCGACGGAGATCTCGACGGCGTCGGGCTTCGGCAACGTCGGCCACACCTTCATCAGCGCCGGGTCGGCGCCGGCGCCGCAGGTCGTCACCGTCGCCGGAGCGAACGAGGCGGTCGAGGGGACGCTGATCCGGATCAACGGCGTCACCGTCACCGACGGCACGATCGCCGCGACGGGCAATTCGAGCCTCACGATCACCGACGACGGCGGCACCTCGACGATGACGCTTCGCATCGACGGCGACACCGACATCCCGGGCTCCAACACGCCGACGCAGCCGTTTGACGTCATCGGCGTCGCGAGCCAGTTCGACTCCTGGGTGCCCCTCACGTCGGGTTTCCAGATCTCACCGCGCGAACAAGCCGACATCCTCTCCGACGAGGTCAACCACCCGGACGTCGTCATCAGCGAGATCCACGCCGACCCGGCGAACGGTGGCAACGGCGACGCCAACGGCGACGGCACCCGAAGCGCCACCCAAGACGAGTTCGTCGAGCTTCTCAACACCAGCTACGACCCGGTGGACATCAGCGGCTGGACGATCTCCGACGGCGTCGGCTTGAAGCACACTTTCCCGGCCAGCACGGTAATCCCGGGGCGTGAGGCCGCGGTGGTCTTCGGCGGCGGCACCCCCACGGGCGACTTCGGCAACGCGGCCATGGGCGGCCTCGTCTTCACCGCTTCGACGGGGGGTCTGGGGCTCAACAACACCGGCGACACGGTGACGTTGGGAGACGGCGTCGGTACGGTCCAGGCGGTGACCTACGGCTCGGAGGGCAACAGCAACCAGTCGCTGGTGCGCGACCCTGACTTTTCGAACGCACCATTCGTGAAACACCAGGACGCCACCGGCTCGAACAACGCCCGCTACTCGCCGGGGACGCGGATCAACGGCCAGGCCTTCACCGTGCCCCCGGGGGCGATCCTCCTCACCGAGGTGATGTACGACCCGACGGGTGCCGACGGCCAGCTGGAGTGGCTCGAGCTCTACAACACGACGTCGGGCTCGATCGACGTCGGCGACCTCTGCGTCGGCTCGGGCGGCGGCGACTACACCAACAGCACGGTACAGCTCTCCGGGACGATCGCGGCCGGCGCGACCTACGTCGTCGGGGGACCCACCTCGTCGGCGGACAACGCCAACCCGACTCTTGACCTGGTCTACGACTTTAGCCCCGACTTCCAGAACTCCGGCGCCGACGCCGACGGTGTGGCGCTTTTCAACCTCCAGTGCGCGCTGGTCACGGCGTCGACGGTCCCGGTCGACGCGGTGGTCTACGGCGCCGCCAACACCAACGGCTTGATCGACGAGACCGGCTCGGCCAACGCGCCGGAGGTCGGGGACGCATCCTCGGGTCAGACGATCGAGCGCGTCGACAACGCCGGCGTCTGGCATATCCAGCCGGTGCCGACCCCCAACGCCTACACGGACGGCGGCCCGCCGGGACCCCCCGAGGGTCTCCTCCTCTCCGAGGTCCTCTACGACGTGCCGAGCGGTGACGACGGCTTCGAGTGGATCGAGCTCTACCACTCGGGGACGGAGACGATCGACCTGGCGCAGTTCAGCCTCGGCTGGGGCGGCACGACTTACTCGAATTCGGCGCAGCTCTCGGGCACGATCGTACCGGGTGAGGTCTTCGTCGTCGGGGGTCCGAGCTCGGACGCGTCGAACGCCAATCCGACCTACGACCTGGTGCTGAACTTCTCGAGCGACCTCCAGAACAGCGGCTCACCGGGCGACGGCATCGCGCTCTACAACCTCCCGGAGGCGTCGGTCACCGGTTCGACCGTACCGATCGACGCGGTGATCTACGGCCCGAACAACAACAGCGGCCTGATCGACGAGACCGGCTCGGCGAACCCGCCCGAGGTGGGCGACGCGCCCGAGAGCCAGTCGATCGAACGTACTGATCTCGCCGGCAGCTGGCAGATCCAGTCGAGCCCGACGCCCAACACCTCGCCGCTCACCGGTGGCGGCGGAACCCCGACCTCGATGCACGTCGACTCCATCGTGCTCTCGACCGTCAATGCCGGTCAGGGCAAGAAGCGTGGCCGCGCCGTGGTGACGATCGTCGACGACCTGGGCTCGCCGGTCTCCGGCGTCGACGTGACGGGGACGTTCACGGGCGACTTCTCAGAGACGCCTCCGGCCGAGACGACCAACGCGAGCGGCGTCGCGACGATCGACACGTCGGGGACGAAGAAGGGGTCGATATCGTTCACCTTTTGCGTCGACAGCGTCACCGGCGGCAGCCTGACGTACGACTCGGGAGCCAACGTCGAGACCTGCGACACTTTGTAAGAGGATCTTTTCGGGCGAAGGGGCAGGCTGCGTTACGGGCAGGCTGCCTCTTCGTCCCCTCGGGACGTCTTCTGCTGGGACCGCAGGCGTCCCGCCTGCCTCTTCGTCCCGACGGGCGCGTTCGCTACGGTCAGGGCTTCCGCACTCATAATCGTCGATCGTACCACGGGACGGCGGGGTCCCGGGTGGGTCGCCGGACGTCACAGCCGCCGCAGCGACACCCGCCGCACGGCGTGGTCCTTGCCTTTGCGCAGGATCAGATGCGCCCGCTCGCGGGTGGGGGAGATGTTCTCGCGCAGGTTGACCTCGTTGATCCGGCTCCAGATGCCGCGCGCCGTTTCGACGGCTTCGTCGTTCGACAAGTCCGCGTAGCGGTGGAAGTAGGACGCCTCGTCGCGGAACACGAGGTCGCGCAGCTTCAGGAAGCGGTCGACGTACCACTGCTCGGCGTGCCGGGCCTTGGCGTCGACGTAGATCGAGAAATCGAAGAAGTCCGAGACGAAGAGCCGCTGCGCCTTGCCGCGTCGTACGCCGGTCTGCAAGACGTTGAGCCCCTCGAGGATGACGATGTCCGGGCAGCGGACGATCTGGCGCCCACCGTCGACGATGTCGTAGCTGCGGTGCGAGTAGACGGGAGCCTCGACCTCGTCTTTGCCTGATTTCAAGTCGACCAGGAACTTCAAGAGGCGCCTCCGGTTGTAGCTTTCCGGAAAGCCCTTACGCTCCATCAGGCCCTTCTCCTCCAGGATCCGGTTCGGGTAGAGGAAGCCGTCGGTGGTGACGATCTCGACTCTGGGATGATCGCTCCATTGGGCCAGCAGGGCCTGAAGGATGCGGGCGGTCGTGCTCTTGCCCACCGCGACGCTGCCGGCCATGCCGATGACGTAGGGCACCTTCGTCGACCGGGCGCCGAGGAAGGTGTCGCTCGCCCGGTGGAGGTTCTGGGTGGCCGCCACGTAGAGGTTCAAGAGCCGCGACATGGGCAGGAAGATCTCGGCCACCTCCGCCAGCGATACCTCGTCGTTGACGCCACGCAGCTCAATCAGCTCCTCCTCGCTCAAGGTCAGCGGGGTGGCGGCCCGCATCTCGGCCCATTCCTCGCGGGTGAAATGGAGAAAGGGCGAGGGCGGCGACGCGCCGTTCGCCGAGGTCCGAGCCGGCTCTTGAACGGAAACGCTTGGGGTCTCGATCACAGTTGGGGGCCCTTTCGTGGGGCGAGTCTATGCCATCCCGCCGGCCATGACGCCGCCTCTCAGGACAGGACGAGCGTTTCGCCGACCGCCAGCACGCGCAACTGCCGCGATTCGTCGCCGTCCACGTGGGTCTGCCACCAGGCCCGGAGCCGCTCGGCGGGCTCCAGGAGCGGCTCGTCGGTGAGCTGGAACGCGCCCCAGTGCATCGGTACGAGGGACCGTGCTCCAAGCTCTAGAAAAGCGCGCCCAGCCTGATCGGGGTTCATGTGGACTTTCTCCATGAACCAGGCCGGTTTGTAGCCGCCGATCGGCAGGAGGGCGGCGTCGAGCCCTGGGAAGCGGCGTCCGATCTCGGCGAAGCCGTCGAAGTAGGCGCTGTCGCCCGCGTGGTAGACGGTGGCCGAGCGGCCGGCCACGACGTAGCCGCCCCAGAGCGTCCGGTTCTCGTCGGCGATGCCGCGCCGCGACCAGTGGCGCGCCGGCGTCAGGGTCACTTGGACCCCGGCGACGTCGACGCTCTGCCAGTGGTCGAGCTCCTCGACGTGCCGGAATCCACGGCGGCGAAACCAGCTTCCGAGCCGCAGCGGTGCCACGACCGGTGTGGTCCGCGGCAGGGACTTCACCGACGCCGAGTCGAGGTGGTCGTAGTGCGAGTGGGTGACGAGCAGGAGGTCGATCGGCGGCAGGTCGTCCGCTTCGAGGCCCGGCAGCCCGTGGCGAGGGTAGAAAGTACCGATGCGGCGTGCGAAGACCGGGTCGACCAAGATGTGCTTGCCGTCGAGCGTGACGAGGAACGAGGCGTGTCCGATCCAGGTGAGGCGCGGGAAGTCGCCGTTCGCGTGGACGAGCTTGGCGTCGTGCGCGACGGCGGGGGCGGGCGGACCCGGCGGCTCTACCCTTCGGCGTCCGGTGAGGCGGTCCCAGACTCCCCAGCGCCAGGCCTCGCGCAGGTTGTGGGGACGGTGACGGGGGTCCGGGTTGGTGAAACGGGCCATGGCGGGGGATTCTACCCCGACCTCGGGGGCTGGCGAGGCAGGTCAAAAGGCAGGGCAAGAAGGCAAGAGGGCAAGAAGGCAAGACGATGAGAAAGACCCGTGCTATGGCCGAGAAAGATCCGATCGCGGCTGGTGCGTCCCCTGTTATATAAGGTCGCGACCGCGGAGGGCGGGCCGCGCTGCCGCGTCGTGCTGCTGACGCGTCGCGAGGCGGATTGGTGGCGCATCCTGCGCGAGGACGACGCGGACGTCGAGCAGCTTGTCGATGCCCCGCCCGGCGTCCGTCAGCTCGCCGCGCTTGAGGCGGGTCGTGTTGAGGCGTTCGGGGAAGCGGCCAGAGCCTTCTCCGAGGGGGACGGCGACGAGGTGGACGTCCCCGATCTTGAACGGAGCGGGCTCGATCGTGTCCTCTATATACATATGGCGGCGCTGGCGTCGGTCGGAGGCGAACGGATCGAGGACGCCAGCGACGCGCTTGCGAAGACCCTCGATCACGAGCGGCACTTCTGGACGCGTCGAGTTGAAGACATCGTCGAGGAGAAGACGCAGAGGCATCTGCTGCGCAAGGCCGTCCCCCGGTCGGTCGCGGCTTTGACCCTGACGGGCGGGGCCGACGGCGACGGCGTGACGCGGTTGCTCGACGCGGCGACCGAGGGCCTGGTGCTGCAAGACGACGTTCGGGCGACGCTCGACGAGCTCGTGTTGCGTCCGCTTTATGGGGACGGCGTCCACCTTGGGGGGCTGGAGCCCGACCTGCTCGGCGAGGAGTTGGTGGCATCGTGCCTGGACGATGAGCCGACGCTGCTCGACCGAGTCCTCGGAGTGGCCGACGAGGACGGGCGGGCTTCGACGTTGACCGTCCTGACTCGGCTTGCGGGCCGGCGTCCGAAGGAGGAGCAGTGGCTGCGGCGGGCCTTCGAGGGACACGTCGAGGAGCTGGCGGAGACGGCGCTGGCGGTAGCCGTCGAGATCGGGGACCCGGTGGGACGGGTGCTGGCGGATTACGTCGGCGGGGTGTCGGGGGAGCTTGCCCAGCGGTTGATGGCTCGCTGCGACGGGAAGGACTACCAGCTTTCCGTTCCGCTGCGCGAGGTCGCCTGCGAGGCGACGCGTCGGCGTCTGGAGGTCTGCCGGGAGAGCTGGCCGGAGCCCCACGAGGAGCAGCTCAAGGATCTGTCGACCGCGGCCAATAACTTGGGCGTTCGGCTCAATGCTCTTGGGCGGCGCGAGGAAGCCCTCGAAGCCACCCGCGAGGCCGTCGAGATTCGACGCCGGCTCGCGGCGTCGCGACCCGACGCTTTCCTGCCCGACCTCGCTCAGAGCCTCAACAACCTGGGCAATCGGCTCATTCGAACGCCTGCCGGAGGCGTTCGCGGGGTGGATGAGGATCATGGCCGGGAGCTACCAGAAGCGAGCCGACGACGCCGGGCGTCCGGTGGACGCCGAGCTTCTGGGTCCGATCCTGGCGGGGTTGGAGCGCCTCGGCGAGGACAGCTGAGGCGTCGGCTCGGGGGTGGCATGGCCATCGTCCCGTGGTCTGCTATCCTACTCCTATGACCGTCCTGACGCAACGAATCCTCGGCGAGGCACTCCAACTCCCTCAAGACGAGCGGGTCGAGATGGGCCGTGCGCTTCTTCGAAGCGTCAGCTCTCCGGCTGCCGAGACCGCGGCCGAGGAGAAAGTCACCTTTTCCGAGAAGTGGCGGGGAAAGTTCGAGCCGGCCGACCGCGACGACGAACGCTACAAGGCGCTGGCTCGGAGACACCTTTGATCCTCTTGCTCCGACCCTGCAGGTTGCCGCGGCGTCGGCTTGCCAAGCCGACGTCATCGTGACTCGAAACCTGCGGGATTACCGCAAGGCGTCGATTCAGGCTATGCATCCGCAGGACGTCTTGGCCAATTTCTCCACACCATGACATCGACGCCGGACGTCCGGTGGACGGCGAGCTTCTGGGTCCGATCCTGGCGGGGTTGGACCGTCTCGGCGAGGACGGCTGAGGCGTCGGCTCGGGGGTGGTTGGGTCCCGTCACCCCCGGATTTCCGCCCTGAAATCCCGCACCGACGAAGAGCCGCAGCCGACCACCTTCCCC